>JAZSRA010000116.1:0-6584 GCA_045538195.1 Eubacteriales bacterium
TGTTGCGGTCATTGCACTTGGTATGATGGCGGCAATTTGTCAGGACGGTGTAACAATACCGCAACCAAGGACATCTTGATTACGACATAAGAAAGGACGGATGTAATATGAAGGAAGAAAAAAAGAAAGAAAGCGGCTGGCCCATTGAAGACGACGAGCTGGAAAACGTATCCGGTGGAATGAGACCGGTTAATACTGGCACAAGGGAATGTCCGTTCTGCAGTCTGAGAAACCGGGAGAGCGAGATAAAAATTATCAGCACTACTCCCCTTACCATTCAATGCCCCTACTGAGGCTGCAAATATACATATGACGCGGCATCCGGTAAACAGACTATTGTCGCTCCCGGATCTACCTAAATAGTAATATGCACTACATATTAAACCCACATATCGCTCTCCGTTCATGGTGGCGCACGCCCTTCGCTTATTATATCAAAGGAGTGCGTGACGCGCAGAGATTGACGAAGGAAGAATTTGAGTTTCTTTCTCTTTGCGACGGGCAAAACGAGCTTGAGGACGGAGAGCTTGCAAAAACACTGATGCGGAAAGGCTTGATCTCTTCCTGCGATAAGGGAGAAAGAACGCTTGATCCGTGGCAAAAAATGAATATTGACAACCGTTATTTTCCGTCAATGAACTGGATGATCACGGGCAAATGCAACTATAACTGTCTGCATTGCTTCAACGCCTCGGACAACTCTCCGCTGATGAGCGAATTTACGCTTGAAGAAGCCGAGAAGCTGCTCGACGAGGCGCAGGCGTGCGGCATCAACGCATTTACCGTTACGGGCGGTGAACCCATGTGCCACAAGCATTTCTTTGAGATCATCGAGGGTATCTACCTACGGAATATGTTCGTGGAGGAGCTTAACACCAACGGGTTTTATATCACGCAGGAGGCTCTTGACCGAATGAAAGCCATCGGCTGCTATCCTCTTATTAAAATCTCCTTTGACGGACTCGGACACCACGATTGGCTGAGAAATCGAAAAGGAGCTGAGGAAGACGCGCTTCGTGCTATCAAGCTCTGCGTTGACAACGGTTTTCGCGTGAAGGTACAGACCAATGTGCACAGACGGAATATCGATTCTATGCTCCCCACCGCCAAGCTGCTTGACGAAATGGGTGTGTATGAAATGCGTATCATTCGCACCACCGAGGTTCCGAGATGGAACGAAAATGCCAAAGGCGCGACGCTTGAGCTTGAGGAATATTACGACCTTATGCTTGAGTTTGCAGAGGCGTATATTGCGTACAGGCATCAAATGAATATAGACGTCTGGCAATTTATGTCAATTTTCCCGAACAGTCGTTCCTACCGTATGCGCCCGATAGAATGCGGTATCGGTGAGTACCGAGACTCAATTCCCGTGTGTCGCGGCAATCGCGGTATGATCGCAGTTGCGGCAAGCGGCAACGTATATCCCTGTATGCAAATGTCGGGATATTACGAGGCGCACGGTGATATCCTCGGTAACGTAAAGAGCGACGGCTTACAGAGTCTTTTGCAGTGCGGACGGTATCTTTCCGAGGTTTGCACGACGGTAGGTGAGCTTGCCGCAGTCAATCCAAAGTGCGGAAATTGCCCGTACTTCAAGCATTGTGCTGGAGGATGCCGCGCGATCGCATTAACGCTCACGGGAGACAAGATGGGCGTTGACCTTGCGAAATGTCTGTTTTTCGGCAAGGGATATTACGAAAAAATCGAAACACTTATGAATGGGTGGACGAACAGAAGCCCAATGGAGAAATAACTATGGAAAAAACGTTAAAACGGCTTTTTGATTATCAGCGCTTTGCAAACAACAAAAGAATAGCGGATATGATCGCGGATACGGAAAGCCGTTATAACGCCGCTCCGCTTTCGGATGATATGCTGGAGCTTGTCAGCGCGGCGGGAGAAGCCGACGACCAAAGCAAGCTCAAAAAAGACGGTGACACGGACGATGAGTAGTGTTACGAATATAGACCAAGATAAAGTATATCTTGATTATAAGGACAAAGTAACCGCCTACGTAAGAGGTAAGCTCGCAAACGAGCACGACGTAGAGGATACCGTTTCCACGGTGTTTTTGAAGGTCTATCAAAGGATCGACAGCTTCGATCCTTCAAAAGCGTCATTATCTACGTGGATCTACACGATTACGAGAAACACGGTTATTGATTATTTTAAGAAGAGAAAAATACATATCGAATTTTCGGACGAAATCGGGATAGATATGCTTCCCGATGATTCGCTTGTAAACGACGAGCTTCTTGATTGTCTTGCGGATACTCTTGAATTGCTCTCCGAACGGGAGAGGGATTTGATCATCCTGCATTACTACAAGGGCTTTACGCTCAAGCGGATTGCCGAAATGATGGGTATGTCTTACATAAATGCAAAGATTGTTCACGCAAAAGCACTGGCTTTTATGCGAAACAATATGGTTAGAATTTTATGATTGATATCGGGGAGAGAGCCGTATGAAAAAGATATTAGCTCTTGTATTGATCGCCGTTATGGGATTATCCGTCCTAACGGGCTGCGGTGTAAATCAAGACGCCAAAACCATATACATTTTAGGACCTACGCCCGATCACGGTTGGACTGCTCAGGCAGGAGCATACGCCGAACAAAAAGCAACCGAGATCAACGCTGCGGGAAAGTATAAGGCAGTATATATGCCAGCGTCTACGGGCGAGGAGCAGGTCGATCTGGTTCAAATGATCATAGCGAATGGCGACGCTGCCGGTGTCGTCTTTTTCGCGGTGGTGGGCTCTGCAAAAGCCGGACAGGAAGCGTTGATCGTAAATAACATTCCGTTCATATCGTTTGACCGAATCATTGAAGGTCCCGACAAATATGCTATTTTGAATGCCTCGGGTGACAATTGGCAGTGCGGAGCCGGAATTGCATATTGGCTCCAGCAAAAAGGAATGCTCCCCGGAGATACGATGATTACGCTGATCGGTGATAACGGTACGGTCTGCACGCGCCGTCAGGAAGGCTTTGAACAATTCTTAAAGGGCGAGCTGTCATATTATGATGAGCATACGAAGCAGACTTATCAGACGAATAAGATTTGGTCTCAAGCGGAAATAGATGCTTTGTGCGCCGATTACAAGGTCGTTTGTAATTGGAGCGCGGACGGTGCCTACGACTATTTGGAGCAAAAGCTGACTGATATTACGGCTGATGCGAAAAGTAACGGCGGTAAGCTGTTTATCTATTCGATGGATGATGAAATGACGTTTGGCGTTATGCGGTTGCTTGAAGGTAATTCGCTGTCCGATGCTACGAAGAACGATCTTGCCAATATGGACGTTTATATCTCCGCAATCGGAGGTATGCAGGAATTATACGACGTGATAAGCGGAGCATCCTCGCAATCCGCTATTGCCACCACATATTTTGATGATATGATGTCCGTCTATTTCTCTCCGAAGATGATGATGAACGTCGTTGGATATATGGTGGATTATCTTGACGGCAACTGGACTTATGAAGTCGGCAGCGGCAAGTATGAGCCCGTATGGATCGTAGATAAGAACAACGTGAGCCAATACGAAGGATTTACGGGACACGCTAAGTAAGAGGACAAAAGCGTAAAAACTGATGTTAGGAGATTGTTGCATGAGTAATCTGTTACATATGCAAGGTATATATAAGTCTTTCGGCGGAGTCAATGCTCTGACAGATGCACATCTTGATGTTGAACGTGGAGAAATTCACGCCCTGCTCGGTGAAAACGGCGCGGGAAAATCAACCTTGATGAATATCTTAACGGGAGTTATTCATGCCGACAAAGGCAAAATTGAATTTGACGAAAAAAGCTACGTTCTTCCGTCTATACGGCAAATGCAGGCGGCAGGGATTGCCTTCGTTCATCAGGAGCTCAGTGTAATCAATGATCTTCTGGTATATGAAAACGTTTTTCTCAACCGTGAAATAAAGAATTGCTTTGGCGTGTTAAAAAAGACGCAAATGATTGAGGAAACCAAAGAACTGTTTTCAAGTCTCGGTATTGATATCGATCCTGTTGAATTGGTATCCTCACTGAAGCCGGGAGAAAAACAGCTTTTGGAGATTTGCCGAGCACTTCACCAAAATGCCAAGCTGTTAATATTGGACGAGCCGACCACGACCTTGAATAATGAGGAAATCAAACGACTGTTTGAAATTTTGAAAAAGAAAAGAAACGAAGGAATATCTTTTATTTTCATTTCTCATAAAATGCCCGAAATCTTTGAAATTGCAGATCGATATACCGTATTCAGAAACGGAGAGTTCGTTTCATGCGGTAATATTCGTGATACCGATGCGAGATCCATTACATCGGATATGATAGGTCGCGAGTATGCAGATGAGGACGTTTATCAGCCTCGCCCACTGGGAGACGTTGTTGTAAAAATAAGCAAGCTTACGGGAAACGGATTTCAAAACGTGGATTTGTCGATTCGTAGGGGCGAGATCGTTGCGCTGACCGGACTTGCAGGCAGCGGAGCAAGTGAAGTGTTGCAAACAATGTTCGGAGCAATTCCGATTCATAGTGGTACGGTCGAGATTCACGGAAAAGCGGTAAGCGGCAGCATTAAGCGCTTTATGAAAAACAAAGTTGCTATGCTCCCCTCAGACCGAAAGGAAAACTCTGTGATTGCCGATATGACGATTCTTGAGAACTGTCAGATCGCCGAGCATACTCTCTCTTTCCCCAAAAACATTATCAATACCAAGCGCGAAAGAAATAAGTTTGATATACTAAAGAAAATGCTTCGTATAAAATCCGATTCACCCGAAGCATCCATAACCTCGTTAAGCGGAGGCAATCAGCAAAAGGTATTCCTTGCAAGATGGCTTAACACGGAGGCTGATATTTTGATTTTCGACAATCCGACGCAAGGTGTTGACGTTGGAGCAAAGGCGGAAATATATCAGTTGATTCTCGGATTTGCCAAGGAAGGAAAAACCGTTATACTAAATTCCTTGGAGATACCGGAAATACAAAAGGTTTCGGATCGCTGCGTGGTGTTTTACGACGGAGGCATAGCGAAAATCTTTTCTCATAATGAAATCAACGAGCGTGACGTGATGATGTATTCGACCGGCGCTGCTACGAAAGAAACCTGCGAGGTGTGATATGAATAATACAAAGAAATTAACGTTCAATTCAGTATTGAAAAAAGCAACGACCTGCTGTGGCAAATATAGCTACGCATTTGTGTTTGGATTGATTCTGATCGTTTATGCTATAACCATCAATGCGAACGGAAACCAATTCAATCCCGGTCATATTTCCGCAATTTTATCCAGTCAAAACTCGGTTGTTGTCGGTACGATGGCAATCGGTATGGCGTTGGTGATTATCACAGGTCAAATCGATTTGTCCCTCGGTTCCTCTTTGGTGCTTTGCTCCGGTATCACGATTATGACCTACAATGCGACGGGTGGAAACGTATTTTTGATGTTCCTTGCCGCATTGGGCTCCGGTCTTGTGTGTGGACTCATCAACGGTGTGCTTGTCGGATATGCAAAAATGCCGTCTTTCATCGTAACGCTCGGCACGATGCTGATCTATCGTTCGCTGACGTTATCGGCAGTACGTGAAATTGATTCCACGCTCAGCGGCTCATCCTCAAGCCTGTTTGCAATGATTGACGATATGCCGAGCTATGAATTTATACGATTGAAATTCGGAACGGGAGGACTCCGCCTCGGCACGTTCCAAATTCCGTACATATTCTTCCTGTTTATCGCCGTGACCGTGTTGTTCATCTTTGTGATGTCATATACGAAGTACGGCAAAAGTGTTTATGCCGTTGGAAGCAACGAAAAGGCAGCAAGACTTGCGGGAATTAACGTAAGCGGTGTTAAAGTATCTGTTTTCGTTATAGCGGGACTTATGGTTGGTATTGCAAGCTTCATTCAAGCGTGCAAGATCGGCAGCGTTACTCCCGCATCCTCCGGTACCTCATATGAGATGTATGCAATTGCTGCGGTCGTTTTGGGCGGAGTCAATATGGCAGGAGGACGAGGAAAAATATTGGGTGTCTTTTTTGGCGCATTATCCTATACGGCGATCAATTTCATCATCGTGAGCATTCCTTCGTTGAGTCCGGATATACAGAACACCTTCCAAGGATTGGTTCTTATTGTGGTAATCCTAATTCAAACGTTGAGCCCGATCGTGAAAGAAAAAATAACGCTTTATCGCAAAAGAAAGACGCAAAAATAAATAGAATCGAAAGGAACTTTGTATGAGCTGATTTTTGCTATACATAGATACCAGACCGAACAATGACGAAATATGAATTGAATCTCACAAATATTGATGAGGCAAGTAAAACCGTTACCGATTTTCTATCAAATGAAAAGGTTGCTTCAAAAGAAGTACAGCGGATACGCCTCTCCGTAGAGGAAATACTGTTGAAGTATTTGGACTCACTAAATAGCGGTACAAGCTTTGAGATTGTCACTGCTAAGCGTTTTCGCACACTGAAAATTGAGCTTGTGATAGCAGGAGACAGTATAGATCCGTTTGCTGACGACGATGGCGGCGGTACTATCTTGAATAATCTTCTTTCCAATTTCGGACTTGCTCC
>JAZSRA010000085.1:0-98259 GCA_045538195.1 Eubacteriales bacterium
TTGGAAACAAGTTCCCCCCTCCCCCCCACACCCCCTCTCCCACTTCAAAAACTTTCAAAAAAAGTGGATCATCACTACGTGAAATAAAATTTTCATGGGAATTTTTAAAAAAGCATTAAAATTTGTAACCTTCCCCAAAAAAGAGCGACTTATAGGGTGAAAGCCCGAAATACAAACGAAAACCGAGGTACACAGTTTGAGTTTAACTCGGAAAATGTGTCGAATTTTGAAGATAAGAATAGAATTGACACAATATGCCATGTATGCTATAATATAAGTACAGTATAATAGCTGTAAGAAAAACGGTATTCAGACAGTAAATGCGCAAAGCTTTATTGTTGCCGAGATGTTTTCACATAGTTGCGAGTGCTTCGTGCGAATACTATTTGAACATAATTGAGCATATCAGAATATCAGGCGAATAAGGATTATGGAAACATACCGTCTTTATGCGCTTTTGAATATATTTTTATGCCGCAGAGCGGCGGAAAGGAGATCTGCTATGAAAATGAACCTTCGGAAACTGTTTATAATATTCGGTGTTCTTCTCTGTATTTTTGCTTTTTACGGTTGCGAAGAAGAAACAGAAACTTCCTCCCAAAGCTCCGAGACTACTATCGCCGAGTCAATTGAAGAGACTTCGGAGACTGACGAAACCACTGCCGAGGTGAAAGAAACGACATCTGAAACCATTGAAACGAGTGATGAAACAACGGAAGAAAGCACCGACGAGGAGACGCTTGAAGAATCGTTTATTCCCGAGGAGGATTTGGTAGAGGCTGTGATCGATTATCTCGAAGAAATAGGCGCTAATTTGTCGCATCCTGATACGTACTTTAAAATGACAGACCAAATAGACCAAATTAATAGAGGTGCTCAACCCTTGCAGATAGAATTTGATCCCGACAAATATTACTATGTTTGCGCATATTATTCGCCCGAACACTTGGAAGAGGATGTTTTCTATTGTTGTGCTGCGGAATACACTTGGGTAGGCTTTATCAACGAAGAAAATATTGTTGAATATTATAATGATACAAAGCTTTTGGTAGCGATCCAAATAAACAAAACGAAGCTTTGCATTGACATTTTGTATGATGATAGAAATATTCCTGAAGTTGAGTATTTCCAAGTTTACTCTCCGATTTTTGTTGACGGAGTAAATACAGCAAAAAGTATAACGTTTGACGACAAAATGATATATTTAAATTCAACCGATGCTCCCACTGTGTATACTTGTTGGAGTCATATTTACCATGGTTTTTCGGCTATGTATTGCATAGAATTAGATTCGTGTAATTACATTGTATACGATCATACAGAACATGCGAAAAATGTGGAAAACAAAGAAGATTTTAAGGGCGTATTTGGAAATTATTACGATCAACTGATAGAAATAATGATAACCGACAAATATTTTATTACAAATTCCAAAGGAGAGAAGATCTATTACGGCATTTTTGAAATTGAGGAGTTTTTGAATGCGATAATGAAATAAAAGGGAGTCATGAGTATGAAAATGGCAAAAAAATTATTATCATTGGTTTTAACATTCATGTTTTTGGTGAATTTTTCTGCATTTGGTTTTATACAAGTATACGCACATAGTTCTATGTTAGAAGTTGGTTATGATGATTGTATAAGTTCAACCGGAAATGGTGATGATGAAGCTTGGTACATTTTAAACAGGTATAATAAAAATACTATGCAGATTGTTTCATGTCCTCATTTTAGCCATGAAGAAACTACAATTAAGTATTATTTTGCGGATACATCCGCAGATGGAACATATTCATGGACGACAGATGTTTCTGAAGCCGTCGCTAATGACATAAAACTCGCGTATGCAAACAGTATGAAAAAATGGAATAATGTATATTTTTATTCTTACGACGATTCCACCGGAAATATAGTCAAAAACAAAATAATTAATGTTGTAGAAGGACTTACGGCAGCGGACAGTAATATAATTATTTATCCCAAAAACAGTGATAGTGTCGCATCAACATGTGTAAAAAGTGGATATAATTTTATAGAAAAGATTGGAACTATAGCGCACAGTCATTGGTCCAAATGGGCTATGAAGGTAAATGTTAATTACTTTTATTACGGCGGCTCAGTGCCTAACGATGATGTTGGTGTAGTTAGGGAAAGAACCGGCGCGCATGAATTAGGTCATGTGTTGGGTTTAAGTGATGTTGATGTTGAAGCGATATGCGGTGCAGATGATGCAACCGACCACCATGAAGAAATCCTGATGGGATATGGCAGTCCTATGTCAGCTCGTTCTTCTGACATTACATATAAAGACATCGCTGGAGTAGCAATAACGAGAGGATTTCACACCGATAACGATCACAAGTGGCTAAATGCCGGCTTGCAAAGTGACGGAACATATAAATTGATATGCTCAATTTGCAACGGAGTAAAGTATGTCAGTAGTTTAAGCGGGTATACATACAATACATACGGCGCGTGTAATAATAATCATTCCTTGTCAAGCGGTAATATGATGGCGGTAGCGAGCTACGGGAACAAGGACTATTATAAGTGCAAGTATTGCAGATATGTTGCTCCATTTTCAGATATTGTTGAACAAGATTATTCTGCAACATACGTAGCGAGTGAACGCCGTTATTTGATAACAAACAATGTTGCAGGTTTGAGCTATTCCTTCTTAGAAGAGCATATATGGAGCTCGGGTAGCTGTGTCGAGTGTGGTTTTGAGCATACCGATCATTTATATTCGTATTGGAGTAAAAATGGTACGTATCATTTCAAATCGTGCCGCTGCGGGTATACTACGACAGAGGCGCATTTTGTCAAAAGCTCCGATATTGTAAACGGAAGATATGCCGTTTGTATTGGATGCGGCAGATCCCTTGATCTGTTAGGTGATATTGCAAACGTTTGGCCGACAAACATAACCAAGATGTCCATAAACGGAAGCTATATTTTGTCTAACGGAATAGTGGTTTTGGTAGACGAGGATATTGAAGCGTATATGAACGGAGCTCTACAGTTTTATGACAGAGACGACGTTCCGACTACTGAATAATAGTATTTTTATATAACGAAACATAATCAAATTTATGTGGGGCGCTTCGGCGGCCCCCTTTACTTATTTAGTAAAGCTTATTTTTTTATGAGAAAAACGTCGGCGTTTACAGAAGAGTAAAAATACAAAATATCGTGTTTTATAAGTGAAAAAAATACACAAAATTTGAATAATATTCGTTTTTGTGCAAAACGTCCACAAACGGCGAAGCGATGACACAAAATATTGTCATTACTTTTATCTCTAAAATGTTGACAAAATGCAAAAAAGGGTGTATAATATACAAAAATACCGCATAACCATTCTTTATTGATGAATATTATGCAAAACAAATGAATAAAATTGCAAAATTTACGAATTTTGCGAAGGGGAGTTGAAAATGGACAAGAAAAACATAAAAAAAGTAGTGCTTGCGTACTCGGGCGGACTTGATACCTCTATCATCATTCCGTGGCTTAAAGAGAACTACAACAACTGCGAGGTTATTGCTGTCAGCGGTAACGTAGGTCAGGCAGACGAGCTTGAAGGACTTGAGGAAAAGGCGCTGAAGACCGGCGCGTCCAAGCTTTACGTTCTCGACCTCACCGAAGAGTACGTTGACGAGTATATCATCCCTTGCATGAAAGCCGGCGCTATTTATGAGGAATATCTTCTCGGTACCAGCCATGCGCGTCCTTGCATCGCAAAGGGCCTTGCTGAGATCGCTATCAAGGAGAAGGCTGACGCTATCTGCCACGGCTGTACCGGTAAGGGTAACGACCAGGTTCGCTTTGAGCTGACTCTCAAGCATTTCTGCCCCGATATGCCCATTATAGCTCCTTGGCGTGAGTGGGATATCAAATCTCGTGAAGAAGAGATCGACTACGCGGAGGCACACAACGTTCCTTTGAAAATTAACCGTGAGACCAACTACTCAAAGGATAAGAACCTCTGGCATCTTTCCCACGAGGGACTTGACCTTGAGGACACGGGCAACGAGCCTATGTACGAAAAGCCCGGTTTCCTTGAAATGGGCGTTTCTCCCATTCAGGCGCCCGACGTCCCTACCTACGTTGAACTTGACTTCGTTAAGGGCGTTCCTGTAGCCATCAACGGCGAAAAGAAGTCTGCAAAGCAGATCATCCTCGACCTCAACGAGCTTGGCGGAAAGAACGGAATCGGTCTTCTTGATATCGTCGAAAACCGTCTCGTTGGTATGAAGTGCCGCGGCGTTTACGAGACCCCCGGCGGAACCATTCTTTACAAGGCTCACAGCGTGCTTGAAAGCAT
Source organism: Eubacteriales bacterium (assembly GCA_045538195.1). Classification (GTDB taxonomy): domain Bacteria; phylum Bacillota; class Clostridia; order Oscillospirales; family CAG-272; genus SVTX01. The sequence goes on from JAZSRA010000085.1 coordinate 4,328, forward strand.
CTGCCTCGATAAGATGACCCTCCACGAGAAGCAAAAGCTTGCTATTACCTATGCCGAGCTTGTCTACAACGGACAGTGGTTCACCCCTCTCCGCGAGGCTCTTGCGGCGTTCGTTGACAAGACCCAGGAGAAGGTCACCGGTAAGGTTCGCCTCAAGCTCTACAAAGGTAATATGATCAACGCAGGCGTATGGAGCGACTACTCCCTCTACTCCGAGGAGATCGCAACATTTGGCGAGTCCGACTACGATCAGAAGGACAGCGCAGGATTTATTAACTTGTATGGTCTTCCGATCAAAGTCCAAGCTATGGTTGATGCGAAGAACAACAAATAAGTCTTTATCTGCTTGATAAGGCTATAATATTGGGATAGTTTATGCTATCCCATATTATGCTTTTTATACGGCATCAAAAAGATGCACAAAATGGGATAAACAAACAAATTTTTGAAAAGTTTTTGGATTCTTAAACCTTTTTCTCAAAAAGGTTTAAGCCGCCGGAGGCAAAAATGGCAAAAATGTGGGCAGGCAGAAATGCCGGTGTAACGGACAGTCTTGCGGACGATTTCAATTCGTCGATACGCTTTGACTGTAAAATGTATAAACAAGATGTATTGGGTTCGGTGGCTCACGCGAAGATGCTGGCAAAGCAGGGCATTATAAGCGGTGAGGACAGCGAGACTATAATTGACGGTCTGCTTTCGATCCTTGAAGATATCGAGAGTGGAAAGCTGCAGTTTGATATGAGTGCCGAGGACATTCACATGTTCGTGGAGTCCGAGCTGACTGCACGTATCGGCGAGGCGGGTAAGAGACTTCATACCGCCAGAAGCCGCAACGACCAGGTGGCGCTTGACATCAGAATGTACCTCCGTGATGAGAGCGAAAAGGTCACAGATCTGCTCCGAAAGCTGATCGTTGCCATCTGCGATAAGGCAGAGGAGACCAAGAGCTATATAGTTCCGGGATATACTCATCTGCAGAGAGCGCAGCCTATCGTTTTTGGCCATCACCTTATGGCTTACGCCCAGATGCTGCTCCGCGATATGGCGAGAGTTGAGGATGCGGTTAAGAGAATGAACGTCTCTCCCATCGGCTCTTGCGCTCTGGCGGGTACGACCTATAACACCGACCGCCGATATGAAGCCGACCTCCTCGGTTTTGATAGCGTAGCGCAGAATAGCCTTGACGGAGTCTCGGACAGAGATTTCTGCGTTGAACTTATGAGTGCGTTTGCCATCATTATGATGCACCTCTCCCGTTTCTCCGAGGAGATAATTCTTTGGTCGAGCTGGGAATTTGGATATATTGAGCTTGATGACGCATATACCACGGGATCGTCTATAATGCCCCAGAAGAAGAACAGCGATATGGCAGAGCTTGTCCGCGGTAAAACGGGACGGGTCTACGGCGACCTTATGGCGCTCCTGACCACCCTTAAGGGTCTCCCCCTTGCATACAACAAGGATATGCAGGAGGACAAGGAGGCGATGTTCGATTCGATTGAGACAGTAATTATGTGCCTCGAAATATTCGCTCCTATGGTGGCGACCATGAAAGCCAAGCCCGAGAAGATGTATAAGGCGGCGCAGGAGGGCTTCATCAATGCCACCGATCTCGCCGACTACCTCACCAAAAAGGGAATGGCATTCAGAAGTGCGTATAAGATCACGGGCGAGATCGTCGCCGAGTGTATCGCGAAGCATACCGTCCTCGATGCCCTCTCGCTTGAAGAATATAAAGCACATAGCGAGATATTTGAGAACGACCTCTACGACGAAATTTCCCTTGAAACCTGCGTGGCAAAGCGCATTTCCGAAGGCGGTACAAGCGTCGTTTCGGTTGAAAAACAGATAAATGTAGTAAGAACACAGTTGAAAATATGAAAAAAAAGATTTTTATCGACGGTCGCGCGGGTACCACGGGTCTCCGCATATACGAGCGACTTGAAGCAAGAGAAGATATAGAGCTTATCGTCCTCTCCGACGAGGAAAGAAAGGACGCAAATGCAAGAAAACGCGCGCTTAACGAAGCCGACGTTGCCTTCCTCTGTCTCCCCGACGACGCGGCAAGAGAGTCGGTGTCGCTGATCGAGAACGAAAACACGGTGGTTATCGATACCTCCACCGCCCACAGAACTCTTGACGGCTGGTGCTACGGATTTCCCGAACTTTCGGACAAGCTTGAAAAAAAGCTTAAAAATGCCAAAAGGATCGCAGTGCCGGGTTGTCACGCAAGCGGGTTTATCGCCTTAGTCTATCCCCTCATTGAAAAGGGATTAATTTCCCCTGACACGCTCCTGACCTGCCACTCGATCACGGGGTATAGCGGCGGCGGAAAGAAGATGATCGCCGAATACGAGAGCGAGGAGAGAAGTCAGCTTTTTGATGCTCCCCGTCAGTATGCCCTCGGTCAGACACATAAGCACCTGAAAGAAATGAAAGCCATCACGGGACTTTCAAACGAACCCATATTCTGTCCTATCGTTTCGGATTTTTATAGCGGAATGACGGTCACCGTGCCGATTTTCGCAAGTCAGTTGAACGTAGGCTTTACTGCAGAGGACATAAAGGCGGCGTATGCCGAAAGATACAACACCTCGCTTGTGTCCTACGTTGAGTGTGCTGACGAAAGCGGTTTTGTATCGGGAGCCAAGCTCTCTCGCAAGGACTCTATGCAGATCTCTGTTGCGGGCAACGCCGACAGGATTTTGCTTATTGCTATGTACGATAATCTCGGCAAGGGTGCTTCGGGCGCGGCGGTTGAATGTCTCAATTTTGTCCTCGGTACAGATAAGACCGAAGGGTTAGAAATATAATTTTTACAAGGAAACCAATTTATGATAACACAGATAAACGGCGGCGTTTGCGCCGCAAAAGGCTTTACTGCAAACGGAATTCACTGCGGAATACGCAAAAATAAAACTAAGCGTGATCTCACGCTTATTTACAGCGAGGTAAAGGGAAGCGCGGCGGCGACCTATACGCAGAACCTTGTCAAGGGCGCGCCTCTGCTTGTCACAAAGAGCAATATTTCCGACGGATACGCACAGGCTATGATCTGCAATAGCGGAAACGCTAACACCTGCAACGCAAACGGTGTTGAGGTTGCAGAAGAGACCTGCAAGATACTTGCAAAGGAAATGGGAATTGATGCAAAGGACGTTATCGTAGCATCCACCGGCGTTATCGGTCAGCCCCTTGATCTCACGCCCATAGCTGACGGTATTCCCACGCTGGTTGCAGGCCTTGGAGACCATTCCCATTATGCTTGCGAGGGCATTATGACCACCGACGTGAAGCCCAAGGAGATAGCATTTGAGTTTGAAGTCGGCGGCGTTAAGTGCAAAATGGGCGGTATTGCCAAGGGAAGCGGAATGATCCATCCCAACATGGCAACTATGCTTGTTTTCGTTACCACCGACTGTACTATCGCTCCCGAAATGCTATGTAAGGCACTTCGCACGGACATTAAAAAGTCCTTTAATATGATAAGCATCGACGGCGACACATCCACCAACGATATGGTATCGGTTATCGCAAACGGACTTGCAGGGAACGCCGAGATCACCTCAGAGGGCAAGGATTACGACGATTTCTGCGAGGCGCTCCACGCAGTCACATCTTACCTCTGCCGTTCTATCGCAGCGGACGGCGAGGGAGCTACCAAGCTTCTCGAATGTACCGTCAGCGGAGCTTGCGATGACGAAAACGCGGCTATTGCGGCAAAGAGCGTTATCTGTTCCTCTCTTTTCAAAGCGGCTATGTTCGGTGCCGATGCCAACTGGGGACGTGTGCTTTGCGCTATCGGTTACAGCGGTGCTGACGTTGACGTAAATAAGGTCGATGTGGCTTTCAAGAGTTCAAAGGGAACAGTCGAGGTCTGCAAGAACGGCTCAGGTGTGCCTTTCTCGGAGGAGATAGCAAAAGAAATACTTCTTGAACCCGAAATTGAAATCATCATCTCCGTAGGAGACGGCAACGGCAAGGCGACAGCCTGGGGCTGCGACCTGACCTACGATTACGTTAAGATCAACGGAGACTACCGTACTTAATGTCGCAAGCGACATTAAGTAGTGATATTCGCGGCGGTGCCGCGAGTGATATGCTCTGCGGAGCAGAGCGTGATATTCGACTTGGGCGAGTGATATGTTTTGCTTCGCAAAACGTTGAGGTAGCTTTTCTCGCTTTGCTCGAAAATCGATCCCATTCAGATAAATAAACTGTCTAATAATCAACTATCCTTATTTAAAGTTTTTGGAAAGGTGCAGGAAAACTCTTTTTTAAAAAGATTTTTCTGCAGATTTGGAACAATGCAAATCACACATGCGCAGAGGGCGGCGGTCATAACCGAGGCGCTCCCCTATATACAGAAGTATAATAATAAGATCATTGTTGTGAAGTACGGCGGAAATGCTATGATAAACGACGATCTCAAAGAAGCGGTCATGGGAGATATTGTGCTTCTGTCGCTTATCGGCATCAAGGTAGTGCTGGTACACGGCGGCGGTCCCGAGATCACCGAGATGCTTTCAAAGGTCGGCAAGCAGAGCGAGTTTATCGAAGGACTCCGCGTCACCGACAAGGAGACCGTAGACATCGTGCAGATGGTGCTTGCGGGTAAGATCAATAAAAATCTTGTCAATCTCCTTGAGAACAAGGGCGGTAAGGCTATAGGTCTTTCGGGCATCGACGGCCATATGATCAAGGCTGAAATGCTTGACAACGTACACGGCTACGTTGGCGAGATAACTGATGTTAATGTTACGCCTATTCTTGATTGCCTTGAAAAGGGATATATCCCCGTAATTTCTACCGTTGGCTACGACTGCGACGGTAATACCTACAATATCAACGCGGACACTGCCGCGGCAAGGATCGCGGGCGAGCTGAAAGCTGAAAGTCTTATCTCTATGACCGATATTGACGGAATACTGCGTGATAAGAACGACCCATCCACGCTGATCTCCAAAATTCAGGTCAGTGAAGCTCCCCAGCTTATGAAAGAGGGCATAATCAGCGGCGGAATGATACCCAAGGTCAACTGTTGCATTGAGGCTATACGCCGCGGAGTGCATAAGGTCTTTATTATCGACGGCAGGATTCCTCATTCAATTCTTATTGAGGTTCTGACCGACGCGGGTATCGGAACTATGTTTGTTAGCGGAAGTAAGATAAAATGAAAAATATAAAAGAGCTTGATAAAGAATACGTAGCGCCGACATACGGCCGTTTTCCTCTGGCGCTTACGTCGGGAAAGGGATCGCGTGTCTTTGACGACGAGGGAAAAGAGTATATCGACCTCGGCACGGGAATAGCCGTAAATACGTTCGGAATTGCTGACGACGAGTGGATCGCGGCGGTCACCGACCAATTGGGCAGAATCCAGCATACAAGTAACCTCTATTACAGCGAGCCTTGCGCGGTCTTGGCGCAGATGCTTTGCGATAGAACGGGAATGAAAAAGGTATTTTTCTCCAACTCCGGTGCAGAAGCCAACGAGTGCGCAATCAAGGCGGCGAGAAAATGGGGAGAGATCAATAAGGGCGCGGAATACACCACTATTATCACCTTGAAGGATAGCTTCCACGGTCGAACCATCACCACCCTTGCGGCAACGGGACAGGACGTGTTCCATAAGGACTTTTTGCCCCTTACGGAGGGCTTCGTTCACGCAGAGGCTAACAATATCGACGACGTGAAGCGACTTGCCGAGGAAAACAAGTGTTGCGCCGTTATGTTTGAATCAGTTCAGGGCGAGGGCGGCGTTCTTCCTCTCCAAAAGGATTTTGTTGACGGTCTTGTAGCAGTTGCAAAAGAGAAAGATCTGCTCCTTATCGCCGACGAGGTGCAGACGGGTAACGGAAGGACGGGAAAGCTTTACGGATATATGAATTTCGCAATTCAACCCGATCTCGTCAGTACCGCAAAGGGCCTTGGAGGCGGTCTGCCCATCGGAGCAACTATGTTTGGCGAAAAGGTTCAGGATGTTCTCGGTGCTGGTATGCACGGTTCTACCTTTGGAGGCAACCCCGTTTCCTGCGCGGGAGCGATCAGTATCCTTTCGCGAATCGACGAAAAGCTGCTTTCGGAGGTCAGAGAAAAAAGCGATTATATTTTCTCCGCTCTTGGCTGTGCCGAGGGTGTAAAGAGTGTCAGCGGAATGGGCTTTATGATAGGCGTTGAGACCGAAAAGGACGCGAGCGAGGTCATTACCGCTTGCCGAGAGAATGGAGTCCTCGTCATTAAGGCTAAAAATAAGGTCAGACTTCTCCCCGCGCTTAACATCCCTATGGCAGATCTTGAAAAAGCAATAACAGTTCTGAAAAACGCGCTGAAATAATATTTTAATAACGATTTAGTATTACTTTCAACCCGATAGAAGATATATTTTGTAACAAATCATCCCTATTTTCAAGGATAAGCAGTCAGCTTTGTCTACTATCCTTGGGAAAGTTCTTTTGCTTCTTTTCTTTCAAGAAAAGAAGAGAAAAAATAAAGAAGGAACACTAACTATGAAACATCTGCTTAAGCTTTCCGACTGGTCGGAAAAAGAAATTATTGAGACCTTGAACCTTGCCGATCAGCTGAAATTCGAGAAGAAGAACGGCATAGAGCATCACCATCTTAAGGGCAAGACACTGGGTATGGTATTCCAAAAATCGTCTACCAGAACCCGTGTGTCCTTTGAGGTCGGAATGTACGACCTTGGCGGTTCGGCGCTCTTTCTTTCATCCCGTGACCTTCAGATCGGTCGCGGAGAGCCTGTGGAGGACACCGCTCGCGTGCTTTCACGCTACCTTGACGGTATTATGATCCGCACCTTCGCTCAGGAGGAGGTTGAAACGCTTGCCAAGGTGGGAAGCATCCCGATCATCAACGGTCTTACCGATTACTGCCACCCCTGCCAAGTCTTAGCCGATCTTATGACAATTCGCGAACATAGAGGCGTGCTTAAGGGCAATAAGCTGGTCTATATCGGTGACGGAAACAATATGGCGAACTCGCTTATCGTCGGCGGTATCAAGACGGGAATGGAGGTTGCCGTCGCTTGTCCCGAGGGCTACACCCCTGACGCAGAGATAATGAAATGGGCAACGGAGAACGGTAAGTTCACTTGGACAACAGACGTTCTTGAAGCCGCAAAGGATGCAGACGTACTCTATACCGACGTTTGGGCGTCGATGGGTCAGGAATCCGAGGCAGAGGAGAGAAAGAAGATATTCAAGGGCTATCAGATCAACGATGCCGTTATGGCAGTCGCAAAGCCCGACGCTATGGTGCTTCACTGTCTCCCCGCGCACCGTGAGGAGGAGATCACCGCAAAGGTATTCGAGGCTCATGCCGACGAGATCTTCGACGAAGCGGAGAACCGTCTCCACGCGCAGAAGGCAGTTCTGGTTAAGTGTATGAAGTAATATTTCTATCAAAAGGAAGTCTTATTTAAAGTCTTCCTTTTTTGTAATGCAAAAGCAGTGTGACTTGATCACAGAACGGCAAAAATAATATTGACTTTGTTTGTGGAGTAAGGTATAATTGTATTAGATTAAAGAAATCAAAGCAGGGAGGTTTTTCTATGGATATGGTAATTTTGACCGCCTTGGGTGTTGGCGGAGCCACGGTCGTGGGGGCGGTCATAGGATTTATATTTAAGAGAATTTCACACAGATTCAGCGATATAGTGCTGGCTTTTGCAGCAGGTGTTATGCTTGCGGCGGCGGTGATTGGACTTATAATCCCGTCCTTGGAACATGGAGAGAAATTCGGTACGCCTCTGTCTCTGCTTATGACGGTGGCAGGAGTTTTTGCGGGTGCGCTTTGTCTCAATCTGATCGATAAGCTGGTACCTCACCTGCATAAAATGGTTGGAACAGATATTGAGGATCATCAAAATAACGCAAAGGCAAGTAAGGTTTTGCTTTTCGTAATGGCGATAGCAATACACAATCTGCCCGAGGGAATAGCGGCGGGCGTTGGATTCGGTTCGGGAAATACGAACGAGGCGCTTCTGATCGCGGGCGGTATTGCTCTGCAGAATATCCCCGAGGGAATGGTAATAATCGCCCCTATGCTTGCGGCGGGAGTTAAACCGAGACGAACCTTTCTTATCGCCCTCGGTACGGGACTTGTGGAGGTGGTTGGAACGCTCCTCGGATATTTTGCGGTCAGTATCTCGGCGGCGATACTGCCATTCGCTCTGGCGTTTGCGGGCGGCACGATGCTCTACGTTATCAGCGACGAGATGATCCCTGAGACCCATGCCCACGGAAGCGAGAGGGGAGCAACGTATTCACTGCTTATCGGTTTCTGTCTGATGCTCGTTTTCGACGTGCTTCTCGGTTGATTTCTCCCTTTTGTGAAAAATAACGATAAAAAACCGACTGAAAACGTCGCTTTTCTACGCATTTTTTGTAAGTTTTTCTTGACAGAGACACAAGAAAATAGTATAATAATAGAGTAATATTTTCGGTACCGTAAATTAACGGACACCCTACGGATATCCGAGGGAAAAAGGAGTAATTATGAATCTGCTTTACAAAGGTAAAACAAAAGACGTTTACGCGCTTGACAACGGCAATGTTCTCCTTAAGTTCAAGGACGACTGCACGGGAAAAGACGGCGTGTTTGATCCCGGTGAGAACAGCGTAGGACTTACCATCGATGGTATAGGCAAGGCTAATCTTCAGACCTCTATATACTACTTCGAGCTTTGCAAGAAGGCAGGCATTAAGACCCATTACGTCTCCGCTGACGTTGAAAACGCTACCATGGAGGTTCTTCCCGCAGAGTGCTTCGGTAAGGACAAGGGCGGTAACGGACTTGAAGTCATTTGCCGTCTTATAGCAACCGGTAGCTTTATCCGTCGTTACGGCGAGTACATCAAGAACGGCACTCCTCTTGAGGGCGGCTACGTTGAGTGTACCTTCAAGAATGATGAGAAGGGTGACCCGCTGGTTACCGGCGAAGGTCTCGTAGCTCTCGGAATTATGACTCCCGAGATGTTTGAGAGCCTTAAAGCTCAGACCCTTGCTATCACTAAGATCGTTGCCGACGACTTAAAGACCCTCGGCCTTGACCTCTGGGACATCAAGTTTGAGTTCGGTTACAACAACGGCGAAGTAATCCTCATCGACGAGATCGCATCGGGCAATATGAGAGTTTACAAGGGCAACGAAATCGTTGATCCCGTTGAACTCACCAAGATAATTAACAATAGATAAGAATTTTGAATATGGGGGAAGGGGAAAACTTCTTGAAAGAAGTTTTCCCCTTCCCCCATACCCCCAACCCTTTTCAAGAACTTCCCAAAAGAAATATATTATCTGTCAATATTGCTTTTTGCACTGAAATGTGATATACTGTAATAAAATAAGATAGAAGGAGGGAAGACTTGTGAAATATCTTGAAAGCTTTACGCTGGCAAGTGAGAGGGAAGAGATAGATTATTTATGGAGCTTCGGCAAGACCGATATGCAATGCTATTCCCAGACCAACGTCTATCCCTTCAAGATCTTTCCGCAAAAAGGACTTGACCGCCTTGATTTTGAGCCGATCACAATAATCTACGGCGGCAACGGTTCGGGAAAATCTACGATCCTCAATCTGATCGCCGAAAAGCTTGGCATAGAGAGGAAAGCGCCCTTCAATAATACACCCTTTATCGAGGAATATCTGAATTTTTGCGACTATGAGCTTGCATACGGCAAAAACGTTCCAAAAGGAAGTAAGATCATTACAAGTGACGGCGTTTTCGATTCTTTGCTTGACATTCGTGCCATAAATGAGGGGGTAGACCGTCGCCGCGAATCGCTTTTTGAGGAATATGACCGAAGCCGAGAGCAGACTTATCTGCTCCGCGACCTTAACGATCTTGAGGAGTTCAAGCGGAGAAATGAGAGCAAAAGACGCACCAAATCCGATTACGTATCGCGCCGACTGCCTCGGGAGATTGACGGAAGATCAAACGGAGAGACCGCATTTTTGTATTTCACAAAACAGATCGAGGAAAACGCGCTCTATCTACTCGATGAGCCTGAAAACAGCCTGTCGGCAAAATTGCAGGAAAAGCTGCGACAGTTCATAGAGGACTCGGTCAGATTTTACGGATGTCAGTTTATAATATCCACCCATTCGCCCTTTTTGCTTTCCATGAAAGGAGCAAAGGTCTACGATCTCGATTCAATTCCCGTCACGGCAAAAAAATGGACCGAGCTTGAAAACGTAAGGATATATCACGAGTTTTTCGAGGCTCACAGAGACGAATTTAAATAAAAATAAGAGAATATATGTATAAAATAATGTTTGTATGCCACGGCAACATCTGTCGCAGTCCGATGGCTGAATTTATTTTCAAAAAAATGATAACCGAGAGAGATCTCGCACACAAATATTCGGTTGCGTCAAGTGCCACAAGCACCGAGGAAATATGGGGGGGCGTGGGAAATCCGGTCTATCCTCCCGCTCGTGCCGAGCTGAAAAAACACGGTATCGATTGCAGCGGCAAAAGAGCGGTTCAGCTTAAAAAGTCTGACTATGAAAAATACGATCTTTTTGTCGGTATGGATAGCCGAAACATCGCCAATATGCAAAGAATGCTTGGTGGAGACCCCGAAAATAAGATCCGCAAGCTAATGAACTACACTGCCCGCGGCGGTGATGTTGCCGATCCTTGGTACACCGACCGTTTTGAAGTGGCATATCGCGACATATACGACGGTTGTGCCGCATTGCTTGACACGCTTGAGAATACTTGAATAGAATACAAATAGAAAACGCTCTGCCAACCAAGCAGAGCCGAAAGGAGCCTATATGAAACTACTTATTATCAACGGAAGTCCCAAGAACAACGGCAATACCGCCCGCGCGCTTGCCGAGGCGGAGGCGATCTTCGCCGCAGAGGGAATTGAGATCGAAAATATCCACGTAGGAAAAGAAATGATCCGCGGTTGTATTGCTTGTCAGGCTTGCAAAAAGATGGGGAAATGCTCTATCGACGATCTCGTAAACGAGGTCGCTCCAAAGCTTGAGGCGTGCGACGGAATACTTATCGGTAGTCCCGTCCACTATGCCGCTCCCTCGGCGACCCTTGTTGCTTTCCTTGACAGACTTTTTTACAGTACCAAGTTTGACAAGAGAATGAAGGTCGGCGCGGCAATAGTTGTTGCTCGCCGCGGAGGTTGCTCGTCTGCGTTTGACCAGCTTAATAAATATTTCACTATCAGCGGAATGGCTATGGCGACCAGCCAGTATTGGAACAGTATCCACGGAGCGATTCCCGGTGAGGTCGAGAACGACCCCGAGGGTCTCCAGACGATGCGAACCCTTGCCCACAATATGGTCTTTTTGATGAAGTCTATCGCCCTCGGTAAGGAAAAATACGGTCTGCCTGAAAGAGAAAAGCCCGCAAGGACGAATTTTGTGAGATAAGGGGAAGCAGGGAACGCCATTTCCGCTTTTTTGAAAAAAGCTTGGCAAAAAACTTCCTGAATGATAGAAGAATTTACGGACGGTTTTGGTTTTCAAAAATTGGGCACCAATGCTTCCGCGATGTTAGAACAACTTGGATTATAACAAAAAATATGAAGAAGAACGGATTTAGATATATAAAAGAGACCTTGTTGCCCCTGCTCCTTTTCTCCCTCGTTACGGGAGTATTCACGGGCGCGGTCATCTTCCTTTTCAAAATAGCCTCGGGCGTGGTCGTTGATCTGTCGGTAGCGGTATTCGGCTTTGTTAGGAATGTCCCCGCATTTCTGCCTTTGCTTGTTGCAGGAGCGGCGCTGGTCGGACTTCTCGCGGCTATCATTCTCAAATATTTTCCAGATTGCCGCGGCGGTGGAATACCCAGCGCGATTGCGGCCCTTAGAGGTCAGGTGCCGATTCAAAAGATAATAAGCTTGCCGCTTATATTCGTGTCCTCGCTTCTGACCTATATTGGAGGAGTCCCACTTGGTACAGAGGGCCCCAGTGTGCAGATGGGTACGCTTGTAGGCGGGTTGACCTCAAAATTTCTCGGCAGAAAGAACAGAGCGTGGCGTCGCTATGTTATGACCGGAGGAGCCTGCGCAGGCTTTGCGGCGGCTACGGGATCTCCCTTGACCGGTATATTTTTCGCCTTTGAGGAGGCGCACCGCCGATTTACTCCAATGATATTTATGGCGGCTTCACTGACTACGCTGTTTTCGTCGCTGACCATGGAGCTTTTATGCTTGGTGAGCGGAACGTCATCGAAGCTTTTCGGGTTTTCGATCAATTCGGTTATGCCCGTGCAGTATATGTGGAGCGCGCTTGTTGTTGGTATCATATGCGGAATTGTAGCCATATTTTTTACGAAAACTTATAAACGAGTCGGCGAACTTCTTGAAAAATATGGCCGCAGGATCCCTTTCGTGTTGAGAATTGTCATCATATTTGTTGCGGTTTCTCTTGTCGGTGTCATTTCCGCGGAGCTTGTAGGAACGGGTCATCATCTTATCGAAGAGCTTGTGGACGGTTACGGCGTATGTTATATTTTGCTGATATATCTTCTCGTAAGAGTGATTCTGATTATGGTTGCCAATACACAGGGCATTACGGGAGGTCTTTTTATTCCGTCTCTTGCCATTGGAGCGATGATCGGCGCGCTTTGCGGAAAGGGACTTGTTGCGGCAGGCATTTTGCCCGATGAATACTACGTTATAACCGTAGTCATCGGTATGGTGTCGTTTCTTGCGGCGTCATCCCGCGTACCGATCACAGCACTCGCCTTTTCTCTTGAAGCACTTTCGGGTCTTTCAAATTTTCTCCCGATAGCAATAGGCGTGGCTATCGCCTTTGCCGTTATTGAAACCTTTGGCATCCATTCCTTCAACGACACCGTTATTGAAATGAAGATAGCGGATCGTAACCGCGGCAGAGAGATGATCGAGACCGAGGTCGAGCTTGTCGTGCAAAAGGATTCTTTTGTAATAGGACATGAGGTGCGCGACATACTCTGGCCTCCGCATTGCGTAATAGTTTCAATTATAAAGAACTCCGATGCGGGCGAAGGTCACATCGGACTTGCCGAAGGAGATCTGCTTTATGTCCACTACAGAACCGCATATCCGGAATACACCGTCGAACGGCTTGAGGAGCTTGTGGGTAAACAGGATGAATTTTGATTATTAAAACACCTTAATATTAATAAATCTCCCGATGGATTTTTATAGTCCGTCGGGAATTTTTCGCAATTATTGCAAAAGCTATTGATTTTCTCATAAAATCGTGGTAAAATGATAGTGCCAAACCAATTTAATATATATTTTTTCGTGTAGTGGGATAACTATACCTTTTTTAGGGAAAAAATCACGTGATAGAATTTGATAAAATGCAGATTCTTTATTCACGTGATGTTTGTGTAGCATTATATTGAATTGGTTTGGCGACTATCGGAGTCTGCGTTTTTGTGCGATGGCTTCGGTCGTCGCACTTTTTATTTGGAAAATGCATTTGTTAGAAATTTTTAAATTTTGATTTATCTATGAGTTTTATGTTCATTTCTTGTCACCAGCGACAAGAAACGAACCAAAGAAACGCCGCACGGGAGGATAGGGGCGGGTCTTACGAATAAAAAAGCAGCAAGCCGCATTTTTATTCGCCTCGACAGCCCCTCCCCCGTGTCCCCCAACCCCAATGGGTTGATGAGGTGGAATAAAGATTATAGCTATATTAAACTTTTAATTTTAATGAGGCTTTCCCTTCGGGAAAGGTCGCTTCGCGACAAAGCTTTAAGCTTTAATAAGATCACTGCTACAGCTCGAAATTTAAAGAAGGATTTCACCTCTATAAATCAATAAACTATTTTCGTCGGCTCTGCCGACAGGAGAGGGGATACTTCCGGGGAGAGGATGTTGAAACGGGCAAAAATGCGGCTTGCTGCTTTTTTGTCCGTGAGACCCTCTCCACTTAAGCGGCGTTTCTTTTGTAACTTTTCTTGTCGCTGATGACAAGAAAAGTTAGTATAAAACCAACAGATAAATTGCAATTTATCAATATATTTTAAGGAGCAAAAAATGAAATTAGCAATAATCGGTTCCCGTGGGCTTCATGTTGATAATTTAGAAAAATATCTTCCCGAAAACGTAAGTGAGATCGTCTCGGGCGGCGCAAAGGGAATTGATAGCGATGCGGAGTCATACGCAAACGCAAACAGCATTAAGCTGACAGTCTTTCTGCCCGACTATAACCGATATAAAAGAGGCGCACCTATCGTTCGCAATAATCAGATAGTCGACTACGCCGACGAGGTGCTGGCGTTTTGGGACGGGGCGTCAAGAGGAACCTTGAGCGTTATAGAATACTGCAAAAAGCAATGCAAAAAGGTGACGGTGATTACGAAAAACGCTTAATCACAGCAAAAAATGCTTAAAAGCTATTGCAAAAACTCCTTTTTTATAGTATAATTACTGTAATTGGGCAAAAATCAGAATAAATATATAATTTTGGAGTAAACAGTGGCAGATTTAAGACAAGAGATAAACAGACGACGTACATTTGCAATAATTTCGCACCCCGACGCAGGTAAAACTACGCTGACCGAGAAGTTTTTGCTTTACGGAGGCGCAATACAGACCGCAGGCTCGGTCAAGGGAAAGCAGACAGATAAGCACGCGGTCTCCGATTGGATGGAGCTTGAAAAGCAAAGAGGTATTTCGGTAACCTCCTCGGTCATGCAGTTTGAATACGAGGGATATTGTATCAATATCCTCGACACCCCTGGACATCAGGACTTCTCCGAGGATACCTATAGAACTCTTATGGCGGCTGACTCGGCGGTAATGGTCATCGACGCCGCAAAGGGCATCGAGCCTCAGACCAGAAAGCTCTTTCGCGTCTGCGCGGCGAGAAATATCCCGATATTCACCTTTATAAACAAGCTTGACCGCGAGGCACGCGATCCTTTCGATCTCCTTGATGAGCTTGAGACCGAGTTCGGTATAGGCACTTACCCTATGAACTGGCCTATCTCCTGCGGACAGACTTTCAAGGGCGTTTACGACCGCGAGAAGAAGTGTATTCTTACCTTCTCAACCTCTCACGGCGGCAGAGAAAAGCTCCGCGCCATCGAATGTGATATAACCGATCGCGAAAAGCTTGACGAGACCATCGGAACAGACCTTGCCGACACTCTTTGTGAGCAGGTAGATCTGCTTGACGGCGCGGGCAACGATTTTGACATTGAGCAGGTTCGCTCGGGTAAGCTTTCTCCCGTTTTCTTCGGCTCGGCGCTTAACAATTTCGGTATCGAGCCTTTCCTTGAAAGCTTCCTTAAAATGACCACAGCTCCCCTCGTCAGACAGACGATATCGGGAGAGGTCGATCCCTTCGACGAGCATTTTTCCGCATTCGTGTTCAAGATTCAGGCTAACATGAACAAGGCACACCGCGACAGAATCGCGTTTATGCGTATCTGCTCGGGCAGATTCCAAAAGGGCAAGGAGTACCTTCATGTCCGTCCCGGTAAAATGATAAAGCTCTCCCAGCCCCAGCAGATGATGGCACAGGAGAGAGAGGTCGTTGAAGAAGCTTTTGCAGGCGATATTATCGGTGTTTTTGACCCCGGTATCTTCTCGATCGGCGACACTATCTGCGAGCCGCCGCTTAAGGTGCAGTTCAAGGGTATTCCCACCTTTGCTCCCGAGCATTTCGCGGTCATTGAGCAGATAGATTCGATGAAGCGTAAGCAGTTCCAGAAGGGAATGGAGCAGATAGCCGAGGAGGGTGCTATTCAGATATTCTTCCTGCCCGACAGCGGTATGGAGCGAGTTATCGTCGGAGTTGTCGGTCTGCTTCAGTTCGACGTTCTGAAATTCAGAATGCAGAGCGAATACGGCGTTGGGTATTCGAGAATGGATCTCCCCCACGACCAGATCAGGTATATCGAAAAATGTCCCTGCGACCCCAAAAACCTTACCCTTTCGGGCGACACACGCCGCGTGGTCGATGTCAGAGGCAACAGCCTTTTGATCTTCCCCGGTACGTGGGCGGTCAACTGGGCGCTGGAGAACAACGAGGGACTTGAATTGTCCGAATTTAACAGATGGTAAAAATAAAAAACAACGGCGTTGCCGACTTCCTTATGAGAAGCCTCACAACGCCGTTGCTTTTTGAGTTTTTATATCAATCCTGAACCAAAATGTCGAGTTCCTTGAGCTTTGCACAAATGCGGTTGAAGGTCTCCTCGTCCTTCACGCCGATGGTGTGAACGTGTACGCCGCCTGTCAGGTCGGAAAGCTGAGCCGCACCCGTGTTGCTGACCTCGCGAACGAATTCGTCTGCATCAAATCTTGAACAAATAGACATATCCGCTGAAATAACGCCGTAGATAGAATGCTCTACCTGAACGTCAAGCACCTTGCCGCCGTTGTCTACGATAGCGTAAAACTCGTCTATCACTCCCTCCTTGGAGTGCTTGCAAACGATCTTCTTTCTGATCTCGCCCGACGCTCTGTCAAGAACGTATCCTCTGTGTTCGGCGCGGATGTTATTACCTGCCGCACGCAGAAGCGCGATGTCAGCGACGATGATCTGTCTTGTGACGCCGTTCATCTCTGCCAGCTTGGTCGCGTTAATAGGTCCTGTCGCTTCATTCAGCTCTGCTAAAATATTCTGTCTTCTTGTTGCACCTGTCATTTCGTCCACCTCGGAAAAAGTATTTACTATAACAGTATATCACGGTTTCCCTTATAAATCAATAGGTATTTTTGATTTTTTGGTGATTTTTTGGGGAATTTTGTAAACATATGAGTATATTGCCGTAAGGACAAATAATAATACAACAAAACACGGGAAAGATATAAAATCTCTCCCGTGTTTTGTTATGGATATCAGTATGCAATAGTGGTCATAAGCGCGTATTCGGGCTGGGATACGTCGAGACGGGAAGCCTGAACTACTACGGGCTGGTCGCTTTCGACCAAGACAGCGTAGGGGGTGTTCTTGGGGATCTTTCTGCCGTCGTCGGTAATTACCTTGTCAAGACGAATGTGATTGGTGCGCTCGTGCTTGCAGACCGCGTGGATTCCGCGCATAGGCTCGTCGTTTTCAAAGTAAAGGGTGATGTTGATGTTGGCGTCCTTGCCCGAGAGGTTGAGAACGCAGACAGCCTCGTGGCTGACCAGATCTCCCTTTTCGGTGTCGCTCATAAATCCGTCGGCTATAAGCCATACATTTTTTCCGTACATAATATTTATCCTTTCCTTGCCGCCGCTACGGTATATTGTTTAAAAACAGTATAGCATTTTTTAGGATAAATGTCAAGGCTTGGGGTTAAATTTGCCCCCATTTATTTGGCGGTATCGGTACAGATTATTGAGGCCACAAAAAGACCGTAGTTCATTTCTTCAATAGTGATCTTGCTCCACTGAGCTGCCGTACCCTGATATTCTATGGTCTTTAAATTGTTACATTCGAAAAACGCCATAGGCGCTATTTTAATGATCGATGAGGGGATCGAGATGGTGGAAGCGCCGCTTGCCGACGGGTATGCCAAAAGACGGGTCATATCCGCAGTGAACAGAATACCTCCCACGTCGCAGAATGTCTTGTTATTCTTGTCGACCGACAGATATACAAGCTCAGGGCAGTCTGAAAAGGCCATGTCGCCTATATAAGAGATGGTGGAGGGAATCTCTACGGCGCGGATAAATTCGTTGCCGCAAAAAGCCTTTTCTTCAATGGACGTAACTACGTCTCCGTCGGGACTGCGGAGCGGTATCGTGATGTAGGAATCGGTTATGTTGCCAATGCCTGAAACGGAGCAGGTGCCGTTGCCGTGGCTGACGTAATCAAGCGAGGGGGCAGGGACCTCCTCGGTCTCGAAGCTTTCGTTATCCACGGTGTCGGATTCTTCACCGCTTTCCGCCGTATCAGACGACTCCTCGGTGGGATCCTCGGTTACAAGTGAACTATCCGTATCGGATGCCGATCCCTGCGGTTCATCTGGGGAGAGGTGAGTGGGAAGCTCGAGGGTGCTTGATTCGGTATCGCTGCCCGCGGGTTCTTTCGCCGTAAGGTTGGCGCAGGCGGCAAACGATGCGGTGAGCAGCAACGAAGCGACCGCTATTGCCGCCAGAATAATGATTATTTTTCTTTTCATGTGCTTTTTCCTTCCTTTCTTGCTTTCGGCGTGTGCCGAGATTGGCGTCTGCAAGCTCTACCGAAATTATACCAAAGCCGCAAAAGCGATGTCAATTTAAACCGTACGACCAAAAAAACGCTTTTGCGAGCGGTTTTTTGGCTGCTTTTACTTGATCTTTCCTTGCGCGACACCCTTCGACGAAAAAAACTTATCGACAAAAAGGTCATAATTTCGGCAAATCAAAAACAAATTGTTGAAAAATAAACCTAATGTAGATATTTAGGACAAGAAAACGAGCAGCTTTTTCTGAAAGATCCCTTTATCTGTAAGCTATTGACAAATGTTTTGATAGATGGTATAATTATGCTATGCTTGATTTGAACAAAAACGACTTTAGGAGGTGTTTCTTGATGAAGAGCGTTATTACTATTAGCCGCGAGTACGGAAGCGGAGGCAGAGCTATCGGAAAGCTGGTGGCGGAAAAGCTTGGTTACAAATTTTACGACGCGGAGATAATTGACGAGGTGGTTGCATCCAGCGGCGTTGCCCGAGATATAGTTGAGAAGTATGACGAATACGCAACTCACAAGAATAGCTTTCTTTACGCGATCGCCATAAATGCAGGCGCTGACAGTCGCGCATCGGTTGCCAACCGTGTCCATATAGCTCAAAGCGAGGTCATCAAGCGTATAGCGGAGGAGGGAAGATGCGTCATAATCGGAAGAGGCGCCGATTACATTCTGCGAGACCGCGACGATTGTCTCAACGTCTTTATTCGCGCCGATATTAAATTTCGCGCCCGCCGTATTCTTGATATCTACGGTGACGACGGAAAAAAGGTTGAGTCAAAGATTGACGACAAGGACACAAGACGCAGAGTGTATTACCGCTCCTTTACCATGCGTGAGTGGGGAGTTGTTGAGAATTACAATATCGTGCTTGACAGCGGTGCTATCGGGATCGAAAAATGCGCGGACATTATCTGCAGCATAGCTGAATAACAAATTAAACTTCCGTCAGAAATGAACAGCCCCACGTGCTTCATTTCTGACGGAAGTTTTTTATTCCTTTTCTTTATGCTCTGCGGTGACTGTCGCTCTTGCCTTTTCGTCCGGGTATTCGTCACTTTTGAAAAAATTGCAGATCAGCAAAGCAATTACGGGTCCTATAAAGATGCCCCAGAAGCCGATAAATCTCACGCTTATATATATCGAGGCAAGGGTGGCGAGAGGGTGAAGTCCTAGGGTGTTGCCTACGATCTTGGGTTCTGCTACCTGTCTGATCACCGACACCGCTGCGTAAAGAATGAGGAGACCGATACCCATTTTGTAGTCGGAGGTGATCAGAGAGAAAAGCGCCCACGGCACGATCACCGTTCCCGTTCCGAGAATGGGTAGAATATCAACGATTGCAATAATTATGCTTAAGATAAAGGCGTAATTGACACCAAGTATCGAGAGACCCAGAAAGACCTCGCAAAAGGTCAGGAGCATTATAAGAAGATACGCCTTGAGATATCCTCGAAGCGTGCTTGATATCTTTTCTTTCACAAGGGGAAGCTTTACGCTCCATTTGTCAGGGAGGATAGACGAGAGCGCCATGGTGAGAGCGTCTCGGTCGGTGCAAAAGTAGAATGAAGAAATGACGAGTACCGCAAGGAAAAGGAAAAATTCGGGAACCTTAGCCAGGATGCCTACCGCCGCGGAGGGGAGAGCGCCGGTAAGTGACGACATAAGGGAATTGAGCGCGTCGGAGAGAAGTCGGTCGAGATCCAGCCCCAGCTTTTGTATCGCCTCGGATTCGGAGAGCTGGCTTAAAAATCCAAACCGCGAGCCTAACTTTCCAAGACGTTCTGTTATTGCCTCTATGGTCTTGCTTATTATTTCGGGGTCGGCAGACAGTCTGTCTATAAGATTACTCGCTTCGGTTATCAGGCGGTAGCCTGCCAGATAAGCCAAGGCAAGCAGGGCGGCGAAAAACAGAATGACCAGCACGGCAGACGTCAATTTTTTTGGCGTTTTCAGCTTTTTTGACAGCTTGTCGGAGATAGGCGCAATGATTGCGGCTATGGCGGCGGCAAGCAAAAAGGGAATGAACGCTCCTAAGGCGTACTTGAAGAAAAACCAGGAAAACAGCATTATTCCTGCCACTATAACCGTTATATTTGCGGCTTTTCTGTAATCGTTTTCCATGATCGACCTCTTTTCTTTCGTTGTCCGCGTCCGTGGCGAGCTTTGAGCCTTATATACTTTAAGATTATGACCGACGGGAACGAATTATCTCTTTGTTATTATTTTATTCTTGACAAGTTTATCGACAAATGATACAATAGTTAATATAAATTTGAAAGGCGGATATTGATCTTGAAAAAAACAGGAAAAATTATTATGGCGGCAATACTTGCTTGCGTTGCGGCATTATGTCTCTTTTCTTGCAGCTTGGAGTCTGAAAAGATCTCCTGTGATACGTCTGCAACAGGCAAGGGAACAAATATAAATATGAAAGAGGTGGAGTTGCTGATCGACTCAATGAGTGCCGAAGATTTTGAGGCGTATGATGGAGAAAGCGATTTCGTGCTTATAAAGGTCAAGGACTACGGTGATATCGTTCTGGTTCTAAGAGACGACGTAGCTCCAGGGACAGTCAAGAACTTTAAAAAGCTTGTCTCAAGCGGCTTTTACAACGGAACGGTTTTCCATCGAGTAATGGAGGATTTTATGATCCAGGGCGGCGGATTTGTTTCAAAGGAAGGCTCTCTGTTTCAGAAATCGGCAGACACTATAAAGGGTGAATTTACGTTTAACGGTCACGTTAACAATCTTCGTCATTTCCGCGGAGTTGTTTCTATGGCGAGAGTAGGCGGAATGAATAATTCGGCATCGTCTCAATTCTTTATCGTTCATCAAACTAATATGAAAACCTTGAAGCTTGACGGTGACTACGCTACCTTTGGATACGTGCTTGCGGGAATGGACGTAGTGGACGCGATCGCCGCCTGCAAGGTATCGGGAGATGCAAGTTCTCCCCGTCCCGTGGTTGACGTTGTCGTGGAATCGGTCTCGTTTGTTAAGCTGAAATGATGAAAAGGTCTTTGATCAAAGAGGATTTGGCACCGCTTTTCCCAAGACTTCCCGACAGAATCAACAAGGGAGATATGGGCAAGGTGCTTATAGTCTGCGGCTCTTACGATCCTTGCGGCGCTTCCATGTGCGGCGCGGCGTATTTTTCAGCGTGCGCGGCATATAAGACAGGCGCGGGGATAGTTGAGATATTTACCCCAAGAGAGAATTACGCTGCGCTTGCGTATTTGATGCCCGAAGCTGTGTTTTCCCTTTACGGATATGACGAAAGCTATGAGACGGTGATGTCAAGACTTGCTCTTTCCGTCAAAAAAAGCGATGCAGTTGTGCTTGGCTGCGGACTTGGAAAAAGCGAGACGTCGAGGGCGATCGTCGAAACGGTTTTGAAAAGCGTTTCCTGTCCTTTGCTGATAGATGCCGACGGCTTGAATATCCTTTCGGAGGACGATGGTCTTTGGGAGCTTTTATCCGCGGAGCAGAGAAGCATAACGGTCATAACTCCGCATCCTGGTGAGATGTCGAGGCTTTCGGGCAGAACCATAGCTGAGATCCTTTCGGACACCGAGGGAGTAGCGCGGACGTTTGCCAAAGAAAAGGGAATAGTCTGCCTTTTAAAGGATCATAACACGGTAGTTAGTGACGGCGAGACGTCGTATATAAATCAAAGCGGCAACGCGGGCATGGCTACGGCAGGAATGGGAGACATTCTTGCGGGCATTATCGGAGCTTTGCTGGCAAGAGCCGAGATTTGCGGCGGTGTCGGCGAAAAAAGCGAGATATTGTTCCGCGCGGCGGCGGGAGCCTACCTTCACGGACTTGCCGGAGATCTTGCGGTGCGCGGTATAGGACAGTATTCACTGGTCGCAAGTGACCTTTTGGCAGAAATACCATCTACGATCCTTGATATTTTTGGATAAATATAACAAAAATCAAAAAAAATAAAAAAATTTGAAAAAAGTATTGCATTTGTGAAAAAAATGTGATATTATATATGGGTATGCGGCGGTATGGCCCGATGTACCCTCTCAGACGGAGGGCGCGCCGTGCATTATCTAAAAATCTTATGGAGGTTGAGAAAATGCCGAACATTAAATCCGCAAAGAAGCGTGTAAAAGTTACTCAGAAGAAGACTCTTCAGAACAAGATGTTCAAGTCCTCGATGAAGACCGAGATCAAGAAGTACTACGCTGCAGTTGCTTCCGGTGATATGGCAAGCGCACAGGCTGCTTACAAGTCTGCATCTAAGAAGATCGACGTTGCCGCATCCAAGGGCATTATCCACAAGAACGCCGCTGCTCACAAAAAGAGCCAGTTCACAAAGGCGCTCAACGGTATGCAGAAGTAATTCTACGAAAAAACTAATACCGCTCCGTCTTAACCCAACGGTAGCGATAGCATAAATAACGGGATGCAGAGGCGCTCACCCTCGGCATCCCGTTATTTATTTTTAAAAATATACGTTTTCGATAAAAAACGCTTGCAAAAGAATAAAAAATATGTTAAAATGAATACATATTAAATGAGATTTGGTTTGAGATCGGCTGTTGATCTCAATCGGAAAGAGGTCTGATCATGAAAATGATAACTGCGATAGTAAACTACAAGGATACCAACAGAGTTTGTCAGGCTTTGGCTGCAAAGGGCTTTGAGCATACCCGCCTGGCGACGACGGGTGGATTTTTGCGCGCGGGCAATACTACCGTGCTTATGGGTGTTGAGGACGCGAGACTTGACGAGGCGCTTGAAATTATCCATAGCAACTGCAAGAGAAGAAGGGAAGTTGTTCCAGAAGTTTCTCCCGCAGAAATGCCCGCAGGCATATATAATCAGTTCCCCTCGGAGGTTACCGTGGGCGGTGCTATCGTATTTGTCACCGAGGTTCAGAGATTCGAGAAATATTGATGAATAGCATAAACAAAAGTCCTCGTGATAAGAGGACTTTTGTTTTGCAAAAAAACTGTAAATTGCAATTTAGCGGTGAGGCTTATATGTTCGTTTTCTGCCCGCGTCGGCAGAAAACGAACCAAAGAACTCGATTTCTTATATGTACTTTTCTTGCCACCAGCTGCAAGAAAGTTACAAAAGAAACGCGATTTATTGTTCATTTCTTGCCCACGTCGGCAAGAAACGAACCAAAGAAACGCCGCACGGGGGCAGGAGAGGGTCTTACGAATAAAAAAGCAGCAACCCGCGTTTTTATTCGTTTCAACAGCCCTCCCCCGTGTCCCCCAACCCCAAAGGGTCAATATAGTGGAACACGGCTTACAACCATATAAAACATTTAAGTTCAAAGATGCTTTCCCTTCGGGAAAGGTCGCTCACGCGACAAGTCTAAAAAGTTTAAACAAGATAACGGCTACAAATCGAAATTATAAGAAGGATTTCATTTCTTTAAAATCAACAAGCTCTTTCCGTCGGCTCTGCCGACAGGAGAGAGGGGTACATAGGTGAGAGAGGATGTCGCAGGGCGAGAAAATGCGGCACGTTCGCTTTTTCTCGAACAAGACCCTCTTTCACCTATGCGGCGTTTCTTTGGTTCAGCAAATGCTTGCATTTGCGAGCCGATCAATCGCTAAGCGATTGTCGGCAGGTTTCATTTTCGCCGAAGAAAAGAAATGAACAACTAATCGCGTTCTTTTCGTCCTTTCCTTTCGACGTGGAAAGAAAAGTACATAAATAACCCATAGATAAATCTAAATTTAAAACATTACTTTCCAACGAAAAATCTCCTCGCATCGCGAGGAGATTTTTCGTTTATCTGTTGAATTATTTATTCGCATTCATTTTGAGATAAGCGTTGATAAATCCGTCAATATTGCCGTCCATAACAGACTGGATATTGCCGTCCTCGTATCCTGTTCTCGTATCCTTTGCGAGAGTATATGGCATAAACACATAGGAACGGATCTGCGCTCCCCACTCAATATTGGTCTTGTTGCCTTGGATCTCCTCGATAGTGTCAAGACGCTCGCGGAGCTTGATCTCCATAAGCTTTGCCTTCAGCATTTTAAGAGCGGTCTCCTTGTTCTGAAGCTGGCTTCGCTCGGTCTGACATCCTACAACGATTCCCGTAGGCTTGTGGACGATACGGATAGCGGAGTCGGTCTTGTTGATGTGCTGACCGCCCGCGCCCGAAGAACGGTGAGCAGTGATCTCGAGATCTTCGTCGCGAAGAACTACCGCGTCGACGTTTTCAAATTCGGGCATTACCTCGATCGACGCAAAGGAGGTCTGACGTCTGCCTGCTGCATCGAAGGGAGAAACGCGGACGAGACGGTGAACGCCGTTTTCACTCTTTAAGTAGCCGTATGCGTTAACACCCTCGACGGTTATAGTCGCCGACTTGATACCCGCGGCGTCGCCGTCGAGCCAGTCGATGAGCTTGACCTTAAAGCCTGCCTTTTCTGCCCAGCGGTTTATCATTCTGTAAAGCATCTGCGCCCAGTCCTGCGCCTCGGTTCCGCCCGCACCGGGGTGGAAGGAGACAATGGCGTTATTTTTGTCGTATTCCTCGCATAGAAGGACAGCGATTCTTTCCTTTTCCGCGGTTGCCTCTATCTCGGCAAGCTCACTTTCGACCTCATCGACGAAGCTATCATCGTTTTCCTCGATCGCCATTTCCGCAAGCGCGATAGCGTCCTCAAGGCGAGAACAAAGCTTTTCGTAGTCGTCGATGGTATCCTGCGCCTGCTTTATCTCTTGAGTTATCTTGTTTGCCTGGTCGGGATTGCTCCAAAAGTTGGGATCAAGGGTCTGCGCGCCAAGCTCTGCCGCCTTTGCTTTAAGGTCGGTGACGCGTAGAGCGTTGCCCAGCTCTTTTATATCTCCGCGCATATCTATAAGCTTTCTTTTTGCTTCTTCAAGTGCTATTATCATTTATTTATCCTCCAAAAGTTATCTATATTTATTGTTGTATCGGTTTGTGGGAGGACCTACGCTAAATATTGAATTTCATTATTTTTTTTCCTCTATGCACATATTTGTTCATTATATATTGTACCACAATTTTACGTATTTTGCAAGAGCTTTTTTCGTCTTTTGAATACTTTTTCGGAAAAGACATAAAATATTTGCCAAAGGCTAAAATATATAGCTTTTCTATTGACTTTTTAAGTTGAAAGATATATAATAGTATTTGTAAAAATATATTCTTTAAGGAGGTAAACGAAATGAAGGTAACTAAGGAATCGATTATTGGTGATATTCTCGATTACGACAGAGGAACCGCAGAGTTCTTCTTTGAGATCGGAATGCACTGCCTCGGTTGTCCTGCTTCTCGCGGTGAGTCTATTGAAGAGGCTTGCTCGGTGCATGGAACCGATGCGGACGAGCTTGTGGCGAAGATCAATAAGTATCTTGAGAGCAAGTAATTGTTGTGTTCATTTCTTGCCATCAGCGGCAATAAACGAACCAAAGAAACGCCGCTTAAGGGGAAGAGGGGTCTCACGATCAAAAAAGCAGCAAGCCGCATTTTTGATCGTTTCAACATCCTCTCCCCCTTAAGAATCCCCCTCTCTCATGTTGATACATTGAGGTCGGATAAAGGACGGGAAAATGATTTTTATATTTACAAATAAACACTAATTTTAAGATAAACCAATTTTAGGAAAGTTCTTTTGCTTATAGAGTTTGACATAGGCAAACAACGATAAATAGTTTTAGAGTTTACATATAGACATTTTAGGAAAGTTCTTTTGCCTACTTTTCTTTCCAAGAAAAGTAGGTCGCCGAAGGCAAAGGGAAAAATATGGTGCTTGATATAAGATTACGCGCGGCTGCGGATATGGTTCCACGTGGGTCGAGACTTGCCGATATCGGCAGCGACCACGCTTACCTGCCTATCTCTCTGTGCTTGGAAAATAAAATTGAATCTGCGCTGGCGTCGGACATAAACGAGGGTCCCGTTTCGGCGGCGGTCGCCAACATACATAAAAACGGGCTTGACGGCAGAATCATCGCCGTGAGAGCCGACGGACTTGACAAAACTTGGGATTTTCGACCCGACTGTATAACGATCTTGGGTATGGGCGGCGAGCTTATCGTCTCAATCCTTGATAAAGCGGAGTGGGTGAGAGACGAGAAGATAACCCTTGTGCTTCAACCCATGACACACCCCGAGATTCTTGCGAAATATCTTGCCGAGAGCGGATTTTTGGTAACAAACGAGGCTATCGTCCGAGACGGCGGCAGAGACGACCGCATATATCGCATAATTTGCGCGAAATATAGCGGAAAACGTCAGAAGTTGACTGAAGCGGAAGCGCTTATCGGCAGGATCAATCTTGAACGGGGCGACGAGATAACCGAGGCGTATATCCGCAAGAACATCCGCATCCTTGAGACGAGGATCGAGGGTAGGGCGCGTGCGGGCAGCGGTGCCGAGAATGAAAAGAGCTTGGTTGACGAGCTTAGATCATACCTTGAAAGGAATTTTTGAATATGACGGTAATTGAACTTTACAATAAACTGTGCGAGATAATACCCACGTCACTTTCCTGCCCTTGGGATAAGGACGGACTTGAAAGCTGTCCCGAACCGGGCAGAGAGGTTGAGCGTGTGCTTATCGCTCTTGACACGACAAATGAGGTCATTGACAGGGCGGCGAGAGACGGCTTCGACGTAATAATTTCACATCATCCGCTATTTTTCGGCGGTCTTGGAAACGTGAACGCTTTGACCTTTGACGGAGCGCGTGCGGTGAAGCTGGCGAAGAATAATATTGCCGCCATGTCATTCCATACCCGTCTTGACGCATTGGAGGGCGGAGTGAACGATATTCTTGCGGATATAGCGGGACTTAAGAGTGTTGAGATCATCGGTGATGATAAAATCTGCCGTATCGGCGAGCTTGAAAATGAAATGTCTGCTATGGATTTTGCCTTGTATATCAAAGATAAGCTCTCCTTGGGGGAGGGCGTTACAGAAGCGCACATGACGGTCTGCTCGGCAGACAAGAGCGTCAAGCGAGTAGCTCTTGTAGGCGGTTCGGGAGGCGACGAGATCGCTATCGCGGCTCAGGCGGGCGCTGATACGTTCCTTACGGGAGAATTGAAGTATCACGAGAAGCTTTCCGCATCGGATTTTGGCGTAAATCTTATCTGTGCGGGACATTTCTTTACGGAATTTCCGGTTTGCTCCTTTCTTGAAAAGACCGTTAAAAAGCTCTGCCCCGACGCCGCGGTAGAGGTGGTCTTCTCAAACAAGATTGTTGAATTTTGATTTTAAGAAAACGAGGACAAAAATATGGTATATGTAGTAGCTAATCTTCACGGAAATTATACGAAATTCAAGCAGCTTTTGAAGGCTATCGCATTTAAAGATACCGACCTTATGTACATACTTGGCGACGTTGTTGACTACGGCGACGAGAGCATGGAGCTTATCGGAGACCTCAGCGTGCGCTACAACGTGTATCCCATCGTGGGCGAACACGACTATACCGCACTCAAAATGCTTTCGGGATTTGATAAAATGCTGAGATCCGGCGATACTCCCGACAAGAAGTTTATCACGGCTATGACCGAGTGGGTTCAGGACGGCGGTCAGCCAACTCTTGATTCGTTCCGCACACTTGACGACGAAATGAAAGAGGGAATTATCGATTACCTTACCGATATGACCATTTACGAGGAGACCGAGGTAGGCGGCAGGAAGTATCTTCTTGTTCACGCGGGTATTGCAGGCTTTAAAAAGGGCATCGACCTTGAAAGTCTGAAGCCCAAGGCATTCTTCACCGAACCTTTGGATCTTACAAAGAAGTATTTCGACGATGTGACTGTGATCGTCGGTCACACGCCCACTACCGAGGAGAACGGCGGCGACGGCAGGATATTCTACGGCAATGGCTCTATCGCTATCGACTGCGGTGAGGCGAGAGGCGGAACGATAGGCTGTCTGAGACTTGACGACGGAAAAGAATTTTACGTATAAGGTACTATTGTGATTAAGAAAAACGATATAATCGAGCTTGAAATAACCGATCTCAACAATCTTGGATGCGGTGTGGGAAAGACCAATGACGGAATGGTGGTTTTCGTCAAGGGAGCGGTCACGGGTGACCGCGTGACGGCAAAGATCATCAAGGTGACCTCCAGTTTTTTTGTGGGCAAGCTTGAAAAGATAATTATAAGCTCTCCCAACCGAGCCGACGGCGACGGGCTGAGGGCGAAGGATTGCAAGGCTCCACAGTCCTGCGGAGGCTGCATTTACAGAAATATTAAATACGAGCATGAGCTTGTTTTGAAGCGCGACTATGTGAAAAGCGCTTTCCGCAAGGCGGGTCTGCCCGAGGTGGAGGTGCTTGACACGGCACACACCGAGCGCGTGACGGGATACAGAAATAAGGGTCAGTACCCCGTGCGTGAGGTGCAGGGTAGAGTCAGAGCGGGATTTTTTGCGACGAAAACCCACAATCTCATTCCTTGCGAGGAATGTCTGCTTCAGCCGACGGTTTTTGGAGAGATCGTGGCGTTCGTTACCGATTTTGCCGAAAAAAACAAGATAAAGGCTTACGACGAGGAGCGAGGCAAGGGTGTTTTGCGTCACATTTATCTCCGAATTGCAGAAAAGACGGGACAGATAATGGTCTGCCTTGTTATCAATGGGGACAAGTTGCCCTGTGCCGCGAGATTTGCAGAGGAATTGGTTGAAAATTTCCCGTCGGTGACCTCGGTCATGCTGAATTTTAACAAGAAGAATACGAACGTTATCCTCGGTGAGCGATTTAAGTGCATCGGGGGCAACGACTATATAGTCGACGAGCTTTGCGGTCTCGAATTCAAGATCTCGGCAGGCTCGTTCTATCAGGTCAACCGAGACGGCGCGGAGCTGCTTTACGGCTTGGCAAAGGAGAGGGCAGATCTGACCGGAAAAGAGACGGTCGCCGACCTTTATTGCGGTGCGGGAACTATCGGACTTTCTATGGCAAAGGACGCCGCGCGTATCGTCGGCGTTGAAATAGTTGACGAGGCGGTGGAGTGCGCGAAGGAAAACGCAAAGCTGAACGGAGTAGAGAACGCTTACTTTTTCTGCGGCGATGCGTCGGACACCCGCGGACTTTTGGCGACGGCGAAGGACACCCTTGGCGATTTTTGTCCCGACGTGGTCATAATCGATCCGCCAAGAAAGGGAACTACACGCGAGCTTGTTGACTATCTTGACTCGCTTGGAGTGCCGATAATAGTCTACGTTTCCTGTAATCCCGATACTTTGGCACGCGATTGTGCTTGGTTTGCGGAGAAGGGATATAAAATAGGCTCAGTTACGCCGGTTGATCTTTTCCCCGGTACGGGGCATGTTGAAACTATTGTTTGTCTCTGCAAACAATAGTTTCAACATCGATATGTGCCACTTGCGTGTCACTCGATATAGCCTTCGGCTCGATATGTTGCTTCGCAACTCGATATGCCCTGTGGGGCAAAAGTGGCACATATTCATATCGAATGCGAACAAAGTGAGCATATATCGAATTTCGAGCGTAGTGAGAAATATATCGAGTTCGCCTACGGCGAACATATCGACAAAGAATAAAAGAGAGAGTGAAAAACCATGGATAATAAAAACCAACTTCGAGAGGACGCAATTGAATTTGCAATTCAAATATCTGATTTGTGTGACGAAATCAAAGGTTGTTCGGTTTACGTAAATCAAATAGTACGCTCTTCTTCATCAATTGGTGCAAATATTCACGAAGCAAAATATGCACAGAGCAAAGCCGACTTTATAAACAAATTAGAAATCTCTTTGAAAGAGTCTTCGGAAACGGAATACTGGCTTGAACTGATTATCAGAAAAGGCAAAATGACCGAACCGGCATATAAAGATTTAAGAAACAAATGCGGTTCAATACGGCGCAGACTCATCGCCTCTATCACCACGGCAAAGGAAAACGCATAAGGAAAAATCCGAATTTTGAAAAAACTCAAAAGTTCATTTTACAACAGTTGGTCTTAAAATATCGAAGGAACAAGAATGAAACGAATTATTGGATCAAAATTTAACAGTATTTTTAGATGTATAGATATGCTTTGCTTCAATCTTGGCAACGATGTGCAGGATGAAAAAGGGCGTGTTATTCCCGAGTATAGATTTCATATTCAAACCTCTTGGCGCTTTGTGAAAGAAGAAAAGATACTACTCGCATCCAGGGATATTTACTTGCCTCATGATGAATCATTAAATGACGGTTACTACAACTATGATGAACAAAGTTCTCAAAAAGAAATTACCGCAACATCAAGTATTTTTGATGTTGCCATACACGACTTTGGAAAGTATTTTGAAAATTCAACTGTTAAAAGCTTCGATATAAATCCTTTTGGAGATTTACGTGTTGATTTTACAAACGGAGTTTATTTTGAGACTTTTACCCCATCTGTACGAAAATGCGAAGAATGGAGATTTTTGCCTCCCGGAAAAGGAGACCATTTTGTTGTTTTCGATGTGTAACATACCACTTTGCAGTCTTTACACATATGGAAAATGTCGTTTGTTGATGAAATAAAATCGAAAAATCATGAAAGGCACCACTATGAAGCTTCTGATAAATGCATTGACAAAATTAATTTTCGGCATAGTTTTCATAGGACTTTTACTATTTATCCCCGCGTGGACATTTGAGTATTTCGGCGCGTGGCTCTTTTTAGGCGTTCTTTTCCTGCCGATGCTGATAATGGGAGCCGTTATGCTCGTAAAGGCTCCTGCGCTCCTTGAAAAAAGACTTAACAACAAGGAGAAAGAGGCGACCCAGAGGGGTGTTGTGGCGCTTTCGGGCTTGACGTTTTTGGGCGGATTTCTGATCTCTGCTTTTGATTTCAGATTTTCATGGTCAAGCGTTCCGCTTTGGGTAACGATTGCGGCGGCGGTGCTGTTTCTTATCGGATACGGCATTTACGCCGAGGTCATGAGAGAGAACGCATATCTGTCGAGAACTGTTGAGGTTCAAGAGGGTCAGAAAGTGATAGATACGGGGCTTTACGGTGTTGTTCGCCACCCGATGTATCTTGCGACGTTACTGATGTTTTTGCCGATCCCCTTGATCTTGCAATCCTTTTGGGGACTTATCCCAATGGTGAGCTATCCCGTCGTGATCATTATACGCATACTTAATGAGGAAAAGGTGTTGACCGACGGACTTGAAGGCTACGCGGAGTACAAAAAACGGGTAAAATACAGACTTATACCATTTATTTGGTAAGGCTTTTTATAGATAAAAAACTTATTTGCTTAATCTTGACCGGTGCTATGTTGATCGGAGGTAAAAGAAATCATTATGAAAAACAATTCACAGGTAAAAAGCATATTTGTTGACCTTTTCTTCGCCATAGCGGCGGGAATCGTTGTTGGAACGGCATACTTTTTCTTTCAGAACAGCAACGGATTCGCACCCGGAGGAGTTGGCGG
This sequence comes from Eubacteriales bacterium, assembly GCA_045538195.1. Taxonomy (GTDB): domain Bacteria; phylum Bacillota; class Clostridia; order Oscillospirales; family CAG-272; genus SVTX01. The sequence continues at coordinate 35,906 of JAZSRA010000085.1, forward strand.
TCTGGCGACTATTACATATCATCTATCGGGCTACACGATCGACTGGTCGCTGCTTATGGTGGCGTTCAATCTGCCAATATTCGTGCTTGTCAGCGCGCTGATAAATAAGAAATTAGGACTTTATTTGAGCATATATCTGTTAGTGCAGTCCTTTCTGCCAAAGCTGTATGCGCTTATTGGATTTAAGCCCTACTGTTTTGCGAATAACGGCGAAGATTTCAACGTGATATTTGCGGCAATAGCGACCGGTGTTATTTCCGGCTTTGGTTTTTCGTTGGTGCTACGTCATTTTGGAGCCAGCGGCGGAACTTACGGGATTTCGGCGCTTATTAAAAGAGCGAAACCCGATCTTAACGTTGCCTTCGTCTCTTTTGCTATGGATGCAAGCGTAGTATTTATCGCGTTTTTCGTTTACGGAATAAAGATCACGCCCGTAATGTGTACTCTCTTGAACCTGTTTATCGCAAACGTGGTTGTGGATCGCGGTCTTGGCGGAATCAAGGACGGCTATAAGTTTGAGATCGTTACCACTCACCCCGAAGAACTCAGTGAGGAGCTGATGAAGACGCTGAAGCACGGCGTTACGTCCATGAAGGTACACGGAATGTATGCCGATGCCGACAGATATATGCTGGTCTGCATCATCAACAAGCGTCAGATCGGAGAGATGATGAAGATAATCAAAAATTACCCCGACACCTTCGCAAGCTTTGAGAAGGTCAACGAGGTTTTCGGAAATTTCAAGAGAAAGGTCTGACATAAAAACAGTTAAACTCTCACAAGGAGGATCAAAAAATGGAATTTTTACAAACGGTATTGAAAATTCTACAACTCGAAATGGAGACGCCGACCCTTTACGGCTGGTATCATTTCTTGTGGCTTGGCATAACCGCCGCGGCAACGGTTCTTCTCTGCGTCTTTCACAGAAAGGATAAGCCCGAAAGAGTAAGAATGGTGGTGCTTATTACTGCTCTGACCGTTATCGCGCTCGAAATTTATAAGCAGATAGTCTTTACTTTCTCGGTCACCGAAACGGGAATATCCGCCGATTATAGCTGGTATGCCTTTCCTTTCCAGTTCTGCTCCACACCTATGTATATAGGTCTGCTTGCGGGACTGACGAAAAAGGGCAAGCTTCACGACGCGTTTTGTGCCTATCTTGCCACGTACGCAATGTTCGCGGGAATATGCGTTATGGTGTATCCCGGAGACGTATTTATACGAATGATCGGTATCGACATACAGACCATGGTATGTCATGGCTCGATGATAGTTATAGGCATATATCTGCTTTATACCCAGTACGTCAAGCTTGAACATAAGACGATACTTAAAGCAATTCCGGTATTTGCGTCCTGCCTTACCTTGGCGTCGATACTCAATGAGGTTGCTTACTATTCGGGACTACTTGAAACGGATAGCTTCAATATGTTCTATATCAGCCGTCACCTGCCCGGATCTCTGCCCGTGTATTCTATGGTGCAAGAGGTAGTTCCGTTCCCGTTCTGCCTAATAATTTATATTGCGGCATTCAGCCTTGCGGCATATCTGATCCTGCTTGCGGCCATCGGTATAAAGACGCTTAGCGGCAAGAGAGAAAGAATAACGGCATCGGCGAGAGCGGTGTGGAACAGATCGAAGCCCGTGATCGTCGAGGCATTCAATATGAGAAAGCACAGAGGCTGGAAGATAGCGGGTGCGGTGCTGACGTCTGTCATCGTATTTTTGGCGATTGTGAATATTATTCCTCCCCCTAAAAATGAGGAGCCTAATCCCTTTGTCGTTGAGGAGGGCGAGCTTCCCATGATCGCCGCTCACAGGGGAGGCGGAGACTGTAACCCAGAGAACACGATGCTCGCGTTTAAGGAAGCGGTAAATACATATAGAGTTGACATAATTGAAAGCGATCTTTATATTACTGCAGACGGATATTTGGTATATAGCCATAATTCGTACATAGACGAAAACTGCAACGTAAACGGAGATATGACCTTGGAGGAGGTCAAGGAGCTTTGCCTTGACGAGAAAAACAGACACTATATCAAGGATATGACACTTGCGGAGCTTCAGCAGTATAATTTCGGATATTACTTTACCGATGAAAACGGGGAGTATATTTACAGAGACGTGACAGATGCCGCGGAACTTGCCGAGCTTGGCTTGCAGATAGCTACCGTAGACAAGCTTTTTGAGGAGTTTTATGCAACTCACCCCGATCTTCTCTTTATAATTGAGATCAAAAACAGCGCCGAGCTTGGTTACGAAGCCTGTGAAACGCTTTACGAGACGTTGGATAAATACCCTGAATATATGAGCAGAGTCGTGGTGGGTACATTCCACGATGAAGTGTCGGAAAAGTTGAAGAAGGAATACCCCAAGTTGCTCAGAGGCGCGTCCACGGGTACTGCGGCTACGTTTATCGCTACCCAGTTCCTTGGTGTCAATCTCTTTGCGGACGGTGATTTTGCCTGCCTGCAGATCCCTCAAGAATACGATCTTGGAATCGAGCTGTCTCTTGATGAGCAGTCGATAGTTGATAAGGCTCACGACAGAAATATCGCGGTACAGTATTGGACTGTCAACGATGAGGACGATATGCGCAAGCTTATTGAGCTTGGAGTTGACTGTATCATGACCGATGATCCTGAGCTTCTGGCAAAAATAATTGAAGAATACAGACAAAAGGCGATCGACGCACAGAGAGACGCTGAGTCCGACACAGAAAGCGACAGCGAGACCGAGACCGAGGCAAAGGATAGCGTTGGAGCGTTTTGTTAGACTTAAAAGGAGAGCCTATGACAAGACTTGAGGAATTAAACGAAAAGTATCCGGTGAGAAAAAGCAATAATCAAAAAAAGGCTTTCAGTGAGTTCGTTATCTCTGAGGCTGAGGAGAGAGGCTTTGCTGCAAGGATCGAAAAGACCTCGGACGGTAAAAACGAGAACATAGTCATTGGCGACCCCTTGAGCGCAAAGGCGGTATTTACAGCGCATTTTGACACGCCCGCGGCGTCGGTTTTCCCGAACATTATGATACCGAGAAACAAGGCGGTGTTCTGGCTTTATCAGTTTGCGCCGATAGTTTTCATACTTGCCTTGGCGTTCGGCGGAGGTTATCTTTTGGGAACGGTGGCTCTTGGCAGCTATCGTGCGTTTTTGGGGATTTTTTTGGTAATATATTACGTTGTGTATTTTCTTGGGTTCCGAACCTTTGAAAACAAGCACAATCACAACGATAATACGTCGGGAGTAGCGACGGTAATGTCAATTATCGATAATCTCGGAGAAGATGAGATGAAGAACGCGGCGTTTATCCTTTTTGACAACGAGGAAAAGGGCAAAAAGGGTTCAAAAGCGTATTTCAAGGACCATAAGACGGAAATGCAGGACAAGCTTGTCGTAAATTTTGACTGCGTGGGAAACGGCGAGAATATTATTTTCATAGCCATGAAGGATGCAGAAAAGAAGGCTGAATATTCGTTGCTTCAAGAGAGCTTTATGCCATCGGAGAGCTTCGAGCTTCATTTTTATCCCATGAAGGGATCGGAATCTAATTCCGACTACAAAAATTTCCCCTGCGGAGTGGGATGTATGGCAAGTAAGCGCGCGAGAAGCGGTCTTTTATACACACCCAGAATACATACCCGCTATGACATCGTGGCGAGAAACGAAAATATTGAATATATCACCGACGGAATACGTCGGTTTGTGAAAAATATAAGCGCGTAAAGGAGAAATCTCGTGTTTAATGATTAAGTGCTTGACAGAAGGCAAAAAATCTCATATAATAAAGTTTCAGATTTATGCTTTGAAAAAACACAAAACAGAGGTAAAAAATGTATCGTATAGGCATCGATCTTGGTGGCACCAATATTGCCGCTGCAATTGTAAATAATGAATTTAAGATAGTAAAAAAAATGAGCGTTCCTACGGGTGCGGACAGAGACGCGAGCCTTATTATGGACGATATGGCGGCACTCTGTAAGAAAATCTGCACCGAGGCGGGCATCGACTTTTCCGAGATCGAAGCTGTCGGTATCGCGTCGCCGGGTGTTGCTAACCACACCGACGGTATCGTTGAGTATTCCTGCAACCTGCCTTTTCGTAAATTCCCGATCTGTGCAGAGCTTGGCAAGAGACTTGGTATTGAAAACATACACGTTGAAAATGATGCAAACGCGGCGGCGTGGGGTGAGGCGGTCGCAGGCGCGGCGAGGGGAACTCAGAATTCTGTCATGATAACCCTCGGAACCGGAGTTGGCGGCGGCGTTATCATTGGCGGCAAGGTCTTTTCCGGCTCTAACTACGCAGGCGCCGAGCTTGGTCACATCGTTATCGAGGCAGGCGGCAGACAGTGCGGATGCGGCAGACGCGGTTGCTGGGAGGCATATAGCTCGGCTACCGGTCTCATCAACATGACCAAGGAGAAGATCGAGGAGTGCAAAGCAAACGGCAGAGCTACCGCTATGACCGATTACGTCGAAAAACACGGCAAGGTCAACGGGAGAACCGCATTTGACTGCATGAGAGCGGGAGACGCCGCGGCTAAAGAGGTAGTTGATACCTATATTAAGTACCTTGCAAGCGGTCTTGCAAGCATAATAAATATCTTCCAGCCCGAGGTGCTTTCCATCGGCGGCGGAATTTCGGGCGAGGGACAGTTCTTGATCGATCTGGTATTCCCCTATGTTGACAAGGAAAGATACGGCGGAGACTTCATTGATAATAAAACGCAAATCCGAATTGCCGAGCTTGGCAACGATGCAGGCATAGTCGGCGCGGCATTTCTTGGAATTTAAACGAGAAACGGTTGAATAAATACCGATCCTTAATAGTGGGTTTTGACGCAAAATAAAAAACATCGTGGAATATATATCCTCGGCGTTTTTTGGTATATTTTTATCCAATGAGACAAAAGCAGAATGTTTACGGCTTATTTGGCGACGGTTTGGTTTGGATAGACTTGACACCACTTTTGGAGAGTGATATAAATGATCATACTAAAAAATGTGGAGACAGCCAATTTCTCCACATTTTTGTTGATTATTTTTTTAATTATTCTTTGCTTGCTTCTACGAATTTTTTGATCGCTTCAAAGCTTTTTTCGCTGATGTGATGCTCAATCTTGCAGGCGTCGTCCGCGGCGGTTTCTTCGTCAACTCCGAGGCTGACCAAAAGACCTGTAAGCAGAGTGTGACGCTCGTACATTCTGTCAGCTATTTCAAGACCGCTTTCGGTCAAGGTGATAAAGCCGTGCTTATCGACCTCAATGTATCCCGCGTTCTTCAGTATTCCCATAGCGCGGCTGACTGAGGGTTTACTGTAGCCCATATACTCGCAAACGTCGATAGCCCTGACGGCACCTGTTTTTTTATATAAAACATGTATCGTTTCAAGATACATCTCGCCCGATTCCTGAATGTGCATCCCAAACCTCCTCAAAAATGTGTTAACTACATTTAGTATACCATACTTTTCGGGCAAATGCAAGTGCTTTTTGAAGATTGAAGCGATTGGATCGAGATTGTCGGTTATCATTGACAAAATCCACGCCTTGTGCTATAATAAGACCGAAACGGAGGATGATTGAAATGAGCCGTAGTTTTAAAAGCGTTTTACCGCATATAAAGCTTAAAAATTGCATATTTTTGATTCTCGGAGGCGCGATTCTTGCCTTCGGGCTTTTTAACGTCCATTCGTTTTCGGGGGTGACCGAGGGCGGCACACTGGGACTTACACTGCTTCTTGATCATTGGTTCAGCATATCTCCTGCGTTGACCTCTATCGTCCTTAACGCAGTGTGCTATTTTATCGGTTGGAGAACTCTGGGTAAGGATTTTATTGCTTACAGCGTGGTCTGTTGCCTGTCTTTTTCGGGATTCTATTGGATATTTGAGCGCATAGGTCCCGTTTATCCTGCTATTGCCGACCATAGACTTGCAGCGTCGGTTCTGGGAGCAGTCTTTGTGGGCGTGGGAGTTGGACTTTGCGTAAGATTTGGCGGCGCGCCTTGCGGAGATGACGCATTGGCGATGAGCATATCCAGCAAAACCAATATCGGCGTCAGATGGGTGTATCTTATCTCCGATCTGACGGTGCTTGCCCTGTCGCTGACTTATATTCCCTTGACGGAGATCCTCTATTCGCTTTTAACCGTGATACTTTCGGGACAGATCATCGGTATTGTAGAGGGAATTGGGCGGAAAGGGAAGAATAACAAAATCAAGCAAAATAATGGGAAAAGCATTTAATTATCAGGCAAGAGGCGAAGTTTTGCATAACAAAACACGGTGAGCAACCGCTTGCGGTTGCGTAGATTCAGAACCTTTACGAAAAGCCTGCGGCTTTGGTGTAGGAATTCTCTGACCTTATGCCTCCGCCAAACCAAAACACCACCTGAATAGGTGATCCAGATTACTGGCAAAGGGTTCAGAACTACGGTTCTGAACCCTTTGCCAGTAATCTGAGAGAGCCCTTCGGGACTCTAAGTTTTTTCTTTATATCAACATATTCAAACTCACAAAGGTATCTACAATTGAACGGAGATTTACACACACGAGAATTTTCTAAAATAGTTTTTGAAATCCTCGCAAAAGCCTTGTGGATCCTGGTTTTTCGGAGAATTACTTTCTAAAAACTCCTATGGAAAATGAGCTATTTTTGCCGATTTTTGTTTTAGAAATACTTCGAACACCTTTTATTAGTGAAGGGCAGAAAAAACAGAAAACCCTTGAAACACTGGGTTATTCAAGGGTTTGTGGCGGAGGGTGTGGGATTCGAACCCACGTGTCCAAAGGACAAACGTTTTTCAAGGCACAATAACCCATCGGAAATTGACGGATTTTGCGCGAAGATAACAGACGATAAAAGAAGCTGAAACCCCAGTATTTACAAGGGTTTTCGGCTCTTTTTTGTTCGAACCTCGAAAAATCCCCGTACTGTAAAGCATAGCGATTTCTAAAAATATTTCTAAAAAATTTTTAGAAATTGTTTTAGAAATGCATACCCGTTTGTGTGGCTGTGGTTGCCGCATGTCAGGGACAGCCACATGCTTTTCTGCTGATATTATAGCATAGAACAGGGAAATCTTCAAGTAGATTTCGTCACATAAAGCGAACAATGATTGTGACGAGGTGCTTCCCCACTGTAAGGCTTATGCATATTTTAGTATATTGGAAAATCAAAATAATGCATATTTCTGGATAGTCCAAAACGCGAATTATGCATATTTTCGGGAGATGTGCCTTTCAGCATAATATGATTCCAACAGCTTCGTTATCCCAAAACTGCGTCGGAGTAATCAAAGATAAACACCGGGCAATTATCCCCCTTCTGAAAAAATACTCCAGTAGATTTGGGGTGATTGAAAAAATTAGCTAATAAATTGAAGAATCCACCAACGCCTCTTGACAAATCACCTATCATAGTATATAATAATAGGTGATTACAAATGATAGGTGGTATATCATGAAAGATTTGATTAAAGCTATCCGCTTTGCAGCCAATATGAATCAAGAACAATTTGCGTCGGCACTTGGCACTACGCCTCTTTCCATTAACCGTTGGGAGAATGGTAAAACTCTGCCAAATCGCATGGCGCAGACTCAATTATATAACTTCTGTAAGGAACGCTCAATTGACGTTGCGCAGCTTATCATAGACACCAAGACACACGCTAATACTGATAATAAGCTCGTTCTCTATCACGGCTCCAAGAAAGGCATCGAGGGAGATATCGCACCCATCAGTCGCGGCGAGTGCGATTTCGGCAAAGGATTCTATATGGGTACAAATACGCTTCAACCGCTTACGCTCGTGTGCAACGAAGACAAACCCAAGTTCTATACGGTTGAGCTTGATATGACAGGACTGAAGGTGTTGACCGTTGAGATCGGTATGGATTGGGCTATGCTTATTGCCTATTATCGCAAAGAAATGGAGAGCGCCAAAGGCACACCTATTTACGAAAAATATGCACACATGGCTGACGGTTATGATGTGATCATCGGATACATTGCAAACGATCGTATGTATACCGAGCTTTCCCGTTTCTTCAACAAAACGCTTACCGACGTGGCCCTTATCAATTGCCTCTCTGCCCTTGATCTTGGCAAGCAATACGTTGCAATCAGTGAAAAGGCATGTAAGCAAATTAAGATTTTGAAGGAAGAACCTCTGTCGCAGTTGGAGCTTTCGTTGCTCAAGGATATGAGTGCAGAAAGAAGAAAAGAAGGAATTGCTCTGGCAGAAGAAATCGAGGTTAAATACCGTCGAGAAGGTAAATTCTTCGACGAAATTTTGAAGGGTGAATGATATGTGCAAATCATTACAACTAACATTGTGCGATACGCAAGGTCAACTGTTTGAACTTGCGGCAGAACGCGGATATAGCAGCGAAGCCTTTATCAGGGCGTTTATGACCTCGCAGGTATCGGCAGATATGGATAAGGAGTTCCATCATGTGCAGTGGGCAGGCAAGGCGTATATCCTTTCCCGTATGGAAGATGAACTCGCAGAAGGGCTCACAAAGGATGGTGAGATCTATGACAAAGAAACACTCTATTGGACAGGTTACATTTACCGTTATTGGAATTTTTACACCGGTGAAAGCAGCCGAGAGATCTACAAACAAGCCCCTGCCAAGACGATGAAAGTGGTTTATCTGATGTACCACACTATGAGTCCCGAAATGGCGATAGATAGATTGAAGGAAGCATACGAAGAAAAGAAGAACTCTGATTTATTGCATACAGTTGATAAAGCTAAGAAAATAAAGGATGCCGAGGACACTGTTCGCAAAATTGATGAATTGTTACACAATTCAAAATTGTTCAATCGATACGCAGATCAACTTCATGATGAAATTTCTAAAAATGCAGAATATGCACCATTCATTCGCGCTGCTAAAAAAGCCAGAGGAATGTCTGGTAACATTCAATTTAAAGATTTACCATACAAGCACAAGTTTAATGCGCTTATGATGATACGTGATGCGATCAGAGCATATATGGTTGCGGAATTTGCAAAAAAGGAGAACAGCGATGCCAACACTTGAATGGATTGGAAAAGAAAAAGTAATCAATCATCATCAGGACGTGCCGTTTCGCGTTCTTGAGAGAAAATACAGTTATGACGAAAACGGTCAGCACGACGAGGACAACGGTAGCGAGAACATGGTTATCCGCGGTGATAATCTGGAAGCACTGAAAGCCCTACTGCCTAAGTACGAAGGACGGGTGAAGTGTATCTATATCGATCCTCCCTACAACACCGGCAACGAGGGATGGGTATATAACGACAATGTCAATGATCCCAAAATCAAAAAATGGCTCGGTGAGGTTGTCGGCAAAGAGGGCGAGGACTTGTCGCGTCACGATAAGTGGCTTTGCATGATGTATCCACGTTTGAAGTTGCTTCACAAATTGTTGTCAGATGAAGGTGCTATTTTTATTAGTATAGATGATAATGAACTATATAGTTTGAAATATATTTGTGATGAAATTTTTGGATCATCAAACTATATTTCGGTAATAACGCGTCCTACTGGAACGCATACGGGCGTTGTCAATAGAGCTATAGTCGGAGAATCCGATTATATTTTGGTGTATGCAAAAAAACTCTCCTCGGCTACAATCGATGGACTTCCCTTGACAGACAAAGATACTAAAATATATGATATGGAGGATGAATACGGGCGTTTCCTGATAAGACCATTGCGCAGAACAGGTGGAGAAAACCGGAGAGAAGATCGCCCAAATATGTATTTTCCTATCACCGCTCCCGACGGAACACAAGTGTATCCTATTGGCCCAACAGGCTATGAAAGTAGATGGATTTGTAATCCCGAAGGATATGAATATTTTAAAAAAGAAAATCGCATTTATTGGAAGCAAATTACAGATGGTGATGAAACCAAATGGCAAGTGTATCAGAAATTTTACCTTGAGGACAAGAAACGTGCCGTGTCAAATCTTTGGGATGATCTCGAGGGAAACAAGAAGGCAACTCGCGATGTAAGAGCTGTGTTTCCCGAGGAGGATATGTCATTTGATTTTCCAAAGCCAGTCCAACTTATTGAACGCATTATACAAATAGCAAATGACGAATCGGCAATCATACTTGATTCGTTTGCGGGTTCAGGCACTACCGCCCAAGCCGTTCTTAATATGAATAAGGCAGATAACGGAAATCGCAAATTCATTCTCGTAGAAATGATGGATTATGCCGAGAGCATTACCGCCGAACGTGTGAAAAGAGTCATTAACGGCTACGGCGAAGGTAAAAATGCAGTCAAAGGAACAGGCGGCAACTTTAGCTTCTACGACCTCGGCGACACATTGCTTCTTCCCGATGGTAATTTGAACGAAGATGTCGGCGAAGCAAAAATCCGCGATTACATTTGGTATACCGAAACGAAAGAGCCGATGACGGATGCTGTTTCTACGGACGAGCCTTATTGCCTCGGCACGAGCCGTGACACCGCTTACTACTTCTACTACAAGAAGGATGAAATCACCACACTTGATTATGATTTCCTCTCAACCGTAAAAACCAAGGCGGCGGGATATATCATTTACGCCGACCTATGCACCATTTCCGACGAGGAACTCAAAAAGTGGAATATCACATTCAAGAAAATACCGAGAGATATAGCGAAAGTTTAAAGAGGGACTATATGAGTTATACATATTGGTTGCCCGATGCAACTGGGGCAAAAAAAGATTATACAACAGAATCCAATGCAGTAGTCATCATCGGCGCTAATGGTGCCGGCAAAAGTAAATTAGGTGCATGGATTGAGCAACAGTGTTTTGAAAAAGTCCACCGTATAAGCGCACAAAGAGATTTAAATTTTAACGAAGATATATCTTTAAAAAACTATGCTCAAGCAGAAGAATTGGTTTTTTATGGTAGCCAATTAGAAAGTTTTAAAGCAAAAAAGGCACAAAGATGGAATCATGGTAAATCATATACTACAACGCTTATTTCTGATTTTGAAGATGTGCTTGCAGCACTCATTTCATTAAAAAACAACGAAAACGACAAATACGTATTGGAATGTAAAAAAGCACAAGATGAAGGAAGAATAAAGCCCAATGTTATCGAAACATCAATAGACAAATTGCAACAAATATGGAATGAAATTTTTCCACAAAGGAGTCTAATACTCGAAGATTCCAAATTTTATGCTACATTTGAAAAAGGTGGGAGAATCGAGAAATATTCTGCTAATCAAATGAGTGATGGAGAACGTGCGGTTTTATATTTAGCAGCACAGGTATTATGTGTGCCTAAAAACAAGATTCTTATTATGGATGAGCCTGAAATTCACCTTCATCGCTCTATTATGAATCGTCTGTGGATTGCTTTGGAAAAAGCACGAGAAGATTGTTTATTTATTTATATTACTCACGATACACAGTTCGCGGCATTGCATAGCCACGCCGATAAAATATGGGTGCAGGATTTTGACGGCACACATTGGCAGTTTGAAAAACTTGAAAATAGCGAACTTCCCGAAGAACTGTTGCTCGATATATTGGGCAACCGCAAAAATGTTCTTTTTGTTGAGGGTGAAAAGGATAGCTATGATAGCAAATTGTACTCTGTTCTTTATCCCAATTATTATGTCGTACCATGTGGTAGCTGTACCCAAGTAATCGCACGCACAAAATCATTTAAGAATAGTCCTGCTCTGCACCATTGTTCTGTATACGGTATTATTGATCGCGATTTCCGTTGTGATTATGAAATCGAAAAATACAAGGAAGATAACATATACACAATTAATGTGGCAGAAGTTGAAAATTTGTTTTTGGTTGAAGAACTCCTTCGGCTCATTGCAACGCATCTTGCTACTGATGTGGAAAAAGTATTTGCTGATATAAAGAAATATGTTGTTGAAGAACGGTTTGCCAATCAAATCACAGGGCAAATATGCGAAAGTGTAGTAGCTCAAATAAAATACAAATTAACTTGTGCTGAAATATCGAAAAAGAACGAAGCTGAAGCCAAAACCACTTTGGAATCTACACTTGCATCAATAAAATATGACGATATTAAAACACAAGAAGAAACCAAATTCAAAGGCGCATTGAATAGTGGTAATTATGCACAAGTTCTTCGCGTTTTTAATAAAAAACAAATTTCGAAAACGATAGGCCACTATTTTGGACTTAAAGATGACGCGTACTGTCAATTTGTTATTAATCTTTTAAAAACAGAGAAAAAAGATGCAATTATTGCGGCGTTGCTACCATACCTTCCCACAGAAGTCCCGAGAGGAGAAACTGTTTGATGGAACTTAAAATATATCAGAAAAATGTAATAAAAGACCTATTGCGCTATCTTGAACTGTTGCTCGAAAAGCAAAGTGCCAGCGCGGCATATACGGCTCTTTGGAACGAGAAGAACGTCATGGTCGGTCTCAACGGTATGCCCCATTATAACGATGTGCTCAAAGGTGTGCCCAACGTATGTTTTAAAGTGCCTACGGGTGGTGGTAAGACCTTCCTTGCGTGCAACTCGATCAAGCCTATTTTTGATTCAATGCCAAATATGCGTGCAAAGGCTGTTGTTTGGCTCGTGCCGTCCGATGCGATTTTGTCGCAGACCTTAACTGCTCTTTCTTCTGCCGATCATCCCTACCGTCAAAAGCTCGATGTGGAATTTGGCAACCGTGTAGAGGTCTATTCAAAGGAACAGCTCTTGAACGGTCAGAATTTTAACCCTACATCTGTCACGGAACAACTGTCGGTGTTCGTGTTGAGCTACGACTCTTTCCGCACGAGCAAAAAAGACGGTCGTAAAGCGTATCAGGAAAACGGTAATCTTGCCGCATTTGCAAAATACAATACTAACTCCGATGTGCTTTTGGAGGATACCGATGAAACGGCTCTGATTCAGGTAGTGCGTCAGCTCAACCCCGTGGTCATCGTGGACGAAAGTCACCATGCAACATCGAATTTGAGTATTGAGATGCTTAATAATTTCAATCCGTGCTTTGTGTTGGATCTCACCGCTACACCGAAAAAAGGTAGCAACATTATATCTTTCGTAGATGCGACCGCGCTGAAGAAAGAAAATATGGTCAAGCTTCCCGTTATCGTATATAACCGTAAAGCACAGACCGATGTGTTTGGCGATGCTATCAGTATTCGTATGAAGCTGGAAGCCGCGGCTATCAAGGAACAGGAGAAGTCCGGCAGATATATCCGTCCTATCGTACTGTTCCAAGCACAGCCTAAAGTGGGTGCTGAAAGCACGACCTTTGATAAGATCAAAAAGCAGTTGATGGATTTCGGCATTCCCGAGGAACAAATTGCTATCAAGACGGCAGATAAGAACGAATTGAAGAACGTGGATCTGATGTCTCCTTCTTGCCAGATCCGTTTTATTATTACGGTCAATGCGCTGAAAGAAGGCTGGGACTGTCCTTTCGCATATGTTCTCGCTACTGTAGCAAATAAAACATCTTCAGTTGATGTAGAGCAGATTCTCGGACGAGTTCTCCGTTTGCCCAATACTCATAAGAATACCAATCAGGTGTTGAACATTTCGTATGTCATTACTTCTTCCGACGATTTTCATGCAACACTCGAGCGTGTGGTCAAAGGACTTAACGCCGCAGGCTTTAGCAGCAAGGACTATTATGCGAAGGAAGCTGATGTTGAGCCTGTTGTTCCTACACCCTCTGTGCAACTGACAATGGATGATGTTCAGCCCGTAGATACTCTCGATGCAACCGATACTGTAGAAGATGACCTTCCCGAAGTTGACGTTGCGGAGGTTATGGCTAAAATTGAAGCCGCAACAAAGGATACCGAAACAGTTGATCCCATTGAAAATGATGAACTGTTTGCAACCGCTATTGCGGAAAGTGAGGCATATGATGCCGCAATTGAAAATATGGAGCCTACCGCAAAGAATCTGGCTCCCGAGGAGGTGCGCGATAAAATGTCCGAATATCGTATAAACGATGAATTTATAGACGAGGCTTCTGCGATTGAAATTCCGCAGTTCATGCAGGTTGTGGGCTTTAACATGTTCTCGGAAAACTCGTATGAGCTGTTGCGCCCCGAACACTTGGCAAAAGGATTCACGCTCAGGGATAAGGACACCGTTATTGACTTCTCCTCCGTGAATGCCGAAATGTTCCGTGTTGACGTGGATGACGGACAGAACCCTGCTCCGAAAGCGTGGAGAATGAACGCCAACGATAGTGCATATTTCAAGGAAATGTTCAACTCTCAGCCTTCCGAAAAGAGATTGGCTATTTGCAAGGGGATGATCATTAAGGCGATATCCAAAATGGACTGTATTCACGACAAGGAATTGCAGGACTACATCGACAGAGTGCTCAAATCCATGACCGAGGATCAGATCGCAGATTTGGAAAAATCTCCGTATCCGTACATCATTAAGATAAAAGAAAAGGTTAAGGCGCTGTTAGCTGAGCACGCTGAGAAAACATTCGATTTGTGGTTAAGCCAAGATAAGATCGAGTGTGTTCCGAATTATAAGTTCCCATCCTCTATTTCGCCCATAAGTGTAACTACGATTATTCCCAAGTCACTCTATACGGCAGAGGAAGATATGAATGAGCAGGAAATCAAACTTGTTTGGGAACTCTCCGCGCTTGATAACATTAAGTGGTGGCATCGTAACATCTCCCGTCTTGGATTCTGCATCAACGGCTCTATCAACGCGTATCCCGATATCATCGCGATGACCGAAAGCGGAAGAATTCTGCTTATTGAACCTAAAGGCGACTACCTCGAAAACGAGGAATCCAAGTTGAAGGCCAAGATTGGTGATGCATGGTCAAACAATACCGATAAGCGCTTCCGTTACTTCATGGTATTTGATAAAAAGTCTCCCGACTATCCCGGCGTATACTCCCATGATGAATTCATGGAGATTGTAAAAGGGCTTTGATAGAGGTGAATATGGAACAAAAAGGTGTAATTTATATTCTTACAAATCCGTCATTTCCCGAATATGTAAAAATCGGATATGCAGATGATATTCACAAGCGATTAAATCAGCTGAACAGAAGCGAATGTATTCCGTTTGCTTTTCGCGTGTACGCTACATATGAGGTTAATTCTCGCCTATCGGACTTGAAGATTCATTCTATAATCGACAAGCTGAATCCCAATCTGCGCTCGATTGACAACTTTAATGGTCAAAAACGTGTTCGCGAATTCTATGCCATGACGCCCGAGGATGCTTATTCAATTCTCGAAGCAATTGCCGAAATACATGGTTGTACGGAGAAACTTACGCTCGTACAGCCAAGCGAAGATGAAATTGCAGCTGAAGATACAGCACAAGAAATTGTGGCCGAAAGAAACGAAAGATTGGCTCCTTTTACTTTTGCTATGTGTAATATACCCGTCGGAGCAACATTGGAATTCTATTTGAACGCGCGAGAGGCAACGGGAATTACATGCACTGTTGCAGACGAAAAACATGTGAACTATCAAGGGCGCATTCTTTCTCTTTCTGCTCTTGCATGTGAGTTAAGCGGGAAAAGTCCTTTGGCAGGTCCACGCTATTTCAAATATAATGGCGAGTGGTTAAATGATATCAGACAAAAACTTGGGGTATAAAACAAAAAATAATACTCCAATAGCACATGAAGAACAAAGGATATTGAGAAAAAATGGATTTAAGCAAATGTCAGATATTTACCCCTCCACATATAGTTAAATATATGCTTGATAAAATTGATTATACAAGCAATGTTTTTGGAAAAAAGATAATTGATAACTCGTGTGGTACGGGGAACATTTTGGTTGAAGTAGTTGAGAGATTTATTATGGATGCCAAGAAATCAAGAAAACATAATAAAACCATAAAAAAAGAATTAGAATCATGCATATTTGGCTATGATATAGATCCTAAAATGGTTGATGATTGCATTAAAAATTTGAATAATGTAGCACTACGTTTTGGCTTTTTAGATATTCAGTGGAACATCCATTGTCAAGACGGTCTTTACATTGAGGGTGAGTTTGACTTTGTTATCGGTAATCCACCGTACATTTCGTATTTGGACCTTGATCAAGATGCGCGCTTAAAAACCAAAGAAAATTTCAAATCTTGCAGTATTGGTAAATTCGACTATTCATACGCATTTATAGAAAAGGGACTGCAGATTCTAAAAAGCAATGGGAAAATGGCAATGATAACTCCGGCAAACATGTTTAAAACAGTATTTGCTGAAACATTGAGAAGCACTATCAAGTCTGAATTGACACACATCGTTGATTGCTCTGCTGCAAATGTTTTCGACGAGGTATTAACAACTCCTGCCATTACCATCTATGAAAAAGGTAATGAATCAAACGTTTTGATCTATCAGGAGATGAATGAAAACCAAATAGAAAACGAAACGGTTATTGAAAAGCAATCGTTGTCTGGCAAATGGAACTTCACCTCTTACATTGAATCAGGAGAGCGTCGATTTGGAGACTCTTTTAAGGCATCAAATTGTATAGCGACTTTGGCAAATAAAATTTTCATTCATACTGTTAATGACAAAGGGGATTTGGATATTGATGTTGAAGATGAAGCTCTAAAAGAAACAAAAAGTCCTAAATCAGAACAGTTTGGAATAAAGCAAAAAATAATATTTCCATATTACTACGAGAATGACGAGTTAAAGAATTATACAGAAGACGAGATCACCCAAAAGTATCCCAAATTAATGGCGTTTATGTCTTCAAAAAAGGAAGCTCTCACCAGTAGGGATTCAGACAAAAATGCACAGTGGTATGAATATGGACGCTCTCAGGCGTTAAGGCATATCAATCAACGCAAATTAATGATTTCCACGATAATAACTAAAGTTGTAAGAGTGTATGACTTGGATAGTAGTGTTGTACCGTATTCAGGAATATATATCATTCCTCGTGACAATGCTTCATTAGATGATGCAAAGTTAATATTGCAGACAAAAAGATTCTATGAATATCTGTTGACCAAAGGCGTGAAAGTTAGCGGTGATTCCATCAGAATTTCTTCCAAAGACGTAGAAGAATATAGATATTAAGGAGATTTTATATGGCTAAAATACCTTTTAATGTTGATGCAAATACGGCCCGATTGATTGGACGAGAAAATGTTTCTAAATCGGATGGCGCCATTATTGAAATAATAAAAAACGCCTATGATGCTGATGCTACTCTTTGCGCTCTCTATTATGATGTAGATAATCAAAAATTATGGATTGTTGACAACGGTTGCGGAATGGATGAGGACATTGTCAAAAAGCACTGGATGTCCATAGGATTCTCCGATAAAGATGTTGAACTAAAATCTGAAAAAGGCAGAATTAAGACTGGTGCTAAAGGTATCGGAAGATTCGCATTAGATAGATTAGGTGCGGATTGCACCATGTATACATATAATGGCGGTAATCATATAATTTGGCATGTAAACTGGGAACAATTTGTCCGAGGTGTAAACATTAATGATGTATACGCTGATTTGGAAAATTCGAATTTTGTAGAAAGCGGACTTTTTGAAAAAATAGGAAACAATGATTTCAAAAATCTTGTTGTGAATGGTTTCAAAACTGGAACAGTTTTTGAAATTAGCGAATTGCGCGATACTTGGGATGAAACATTTTTTAAAAGATTAAAAAACAATTTGTCATCATTAATCCCCCCAAGTCTTAGCAATTCATTCAAGGTATACTTATACAATAAAGAAACTACAACTGATGAAGCTCGAATTGTTTCTGAACTGCTGACATCCTATGATTATGCCGTAGACTTTGATGTTTCAAAAAATGGCGATGTTAAAATAAGTGTATTTAGAAACGAAGTGGAATTCGGTGCAAAATTTGATTACGTTATCAACAATGCCGGATTTAATGACAAGGATAAGGATTATTTTAATGGTGAACCTATAGTTTTTCACAAAAACGTGAAAGAACTCCATGTGGGTATTACTGATGACACTCCATATAGGTTGGGGGCTTTCTCCGGTAAAATTTGCTTCTATAAAATCGTAGCTCAGGAAAAAAATGAGCAAAAGTATTATTACAAACCTTTTGAGCATCGTAAGTCTCTGATAAAAAAATATGGAGGAATAAAAATTTACAGGGATGGATTCCGTGTTAGACCTTATGGTGAAAGCGGGACTCCTCAATTTGATTGGCTACTTTTATCTGCGCGTCATTATGTTTCGGCTTATCCTGTAGGTTCAAAGTTTGGTAATTGGACAGCCGATTCTTCGCAAGTTATTGGTGAAATCAATATTTCTCGCCTTAATGAAACATTGAATGATCAGGCTAACAGAGAAGGTATTTTTGAAGATAAAGACTTTGAGCTTTTCAAAAAATTAATTGTTAGCATTCTTTCATATTTGGAATCAGATCGTCAAAGCGTTATGCGCAAATTGAGTGATTTGTGGGATAGAGATAATCAGTCTCAAAAGGCAGAAAATGATATTAAGGATAAATATGAAAGATATAAAAAATCAAAAGAAGAAAACGCAGAAAAAGAAGGAGCAAAGTCGGAAAAGGCAGAAAAAGATGATGAATATGTTCACGTAGAGGACGCTCAGAAAGCCATAGAGGGCAAAGAGGCTCAAATCAGCGATTTGGAAGATGAAAACAGACTTTTGCGCTCCTTGGCAACTACAGGTATTGCAATTAATACCTATATGCATGAAATTAGGGCTTTGATTCATGATCTCAAGATGAACTCAAAAAGAGCAAGCGAGGCGTATAGAATTAGAAACAATATTGAAGAAGCAGTTGCTTCCATAAATGAAGTGCGTAGTGTTACCAAGGACTTTGAATCTTGGTTCCAAGTTACTATTGGAAGTACTCGCGCAGACAAACGTACTCGACAGAAAGTGAATGTAGTCGACCTTGTATCCAAATGTATTGAGTCTTGGAAAAAATCTTTAGGTGATGATATTGAATTTGAAACTCTTTTTAGCGAAGAAGAAATATATTTGGTTTGCTTCCCATATGAAATCGAATCGATTCTTCACAATCTGATTTCCAATTCGTTCAAATCATTCAAGCGAGGAAATATCACAAACAAAAAAATATCTGTAACTGTGACGTTTGCCGACGAAAAAATAAAGATTAGTTATAGAGATAACGGGGAGGGATTATTGCCCGAATTTAAGGATAATCCGGATATTATTTTGAAGCAAATGGTCACAGGAGATATTGTGAACGGTCAAAAACAAGGTACAGGCTTAGGCATGTGGATTGTAAACAACATAATTTCGGATTATAAGGGAAAAATAGATTTAACTAAAAATATAAAATCCGAGAGCGGCTTCTATATCGATATAATAATTTAGAGGTGATATATATGTGTACGTATCGAATTGGTTATTTTGATGACGAAAACCGAGAATATGATAATTACAAGGTGGATTTTGAATATCATAATATCGAATTGGTCAAGGTATCCGATATTGAAACAAAAGCACAACTAAGAGAATATATTCTTAGTGAAAAACTGGATGCGATTATTATTGATTATGATCTTTCAAAAATTCACCATGAAGAGTTGGTGGACGGAAATTCTCTTGTTAGATATTTGAATATTGAAATACCTGATTTTCCATCCATCATTTTAACAAGTTTTGCTGCAGACAGTAGAAATGAAAATACGGTAATTAATGCACTTATATTAGATAGAGATATAATGACCAATGATGTTGATGGTCCGGAGTATGCTGATTTCATAAAAACTATTGTTAATTTGATTACAGTTTTTCACAAAAGACTTTCCCTCAATGTTGATGAATATCAATCTCTGATATTCAAACGCAATAATAGAGAAAGATTGACGCCTATTGAAGAACAACGATTGATTAATCTTTATAAGATTCTGTTTGCATATGATTTGATCGATGAGATTAATCCGATGCTTTTAACCCCTTCTTTGGGCGAAAAGCTTGATAAAGTTTTGGATAGCATCAAGAAACTGACTGAGGAACAATAAAAATATGAGAGTACACGGGACGTTAAAAATCAAAAGAAGATCCTTAGAAATAACAAATTGGAAAATGCACAAGGCCGAATTAGAGGAAGACTTTTTCGGCATTTGTGGATACTGCGGAAAACATTTTAAGGCAACGCTTTGTGATAGCCAAATAGAACACTTTATACCAAAAAAGAAATATCCAGAATATGAAAATAAGTATAGCAATCTTATTTTGGCGTGCAAGGTTTGCAACAACAAAAAAAGAAGCGATTGGCCAAGTAAGGATCCTTCAAAAAATATTACAGATGATGGCAAGAAAGGATATGTAGATCCTACAACCGATGAATTCGATGATCACTTAGAGAGAAGACCTGACGGAAATATTGACGGGAAAACATCTGTTGGAAAATATATGGTGAAGCGTTTCGGCTTTAGCTACCGCCCTATAAGTGAAAATCAAAAAATCAAAGAATTATATGATGCGATTCAACTACTTCGAGCAAAAAAAGAGCAAGGAGATTCTTCATATGACACCGAACGATTCAATGATTTATTGTTGGCTTGCGAAGATTTAAGGCAACAAATACATATGAAAAAGGAGTAGTTTTCAGTTACTACAATGACAAAACAAGCATAAGAGGATGGTTCAGCGCGAGCCGTCCTTTTTCTTCTGTGCATGACTTGTTACTTAATTGATAACTCTTCAGTTTTTCTCTGGACTTCCACTCTCTTCTGTGGTATATTGTGTGTTACCAAAAGCCAAGGAGGTAACACATATGGCAAAGATTACGGTTGAAGAATTGTTCTACGGCGACAAGTATGGTGTCATGGGCGAGGTGGTCAAGCAGGTATTTGCTCGACAAGATGAATTCATAGCGGCACCGCATACGTTCCGAGAGCTTGAAATTGTCCGTCAGACCTTGATTGCTGTAGAGAAAATGAAAAAGAACGGTGACTGTATTGCCGAGGAAGAACTCGGGGATGCAGTCACCGTTTCTGTATGCGGAGGTTCTGATGAAAACGCTTGACGAATTATGGTACGGCAACATCTCACCTTTCGAGCAATGCACTCGCGGTGACAAGCGCCTCAAAGAACTGCTGAAGCTGGTCGCCCGGAATCGCGAGGAACTGGACGGCACGCTTACGGACAAGCAGAAAGAAACGCTGGAAAAGTTTGAGGAGTGCATGAACGAGATGCACAGTATCACCGAGCGCGATGCCTTCTCCTACGGCTTCCGACTTGGAGTGCAGTTGATGGCTGAATCCTTCCTTCTGCCATTGGGTGAGGAAGAATAGTTAATTACGGAAAAATCGTTTTTATGGTTCGAATTCGTGCTAAAAACAGCGTTTTTGGAACTATAAAAACGAAATTTCCGTTTTTATAGTATTTTCGATACAAGCAATAACCCACGTGTGACCGCCCAAAACCGCCCGTGTGGCGGTTTTAGCGTTGAGCCAAGCAAGTATGCCTCCGCGCAAAGTATGTGCCAAAACAGGGGATTCACCCCCTGTTTTGGAGATTTAATATAGGGGGTGGTACGTTTACCCTCGGAAACGATTTGCGCCTCCAAAACCCAAGGTGTACCCACGCTTTCAGAAACCTGTAAGCGATATTTTCGGGGGAGGTGGAGAATCAAAAACTGGACCGCTGAAGTCAAAGAAAACGGTTTGTGGAAATTAACGAAACAAAAAGTTTCAAAAACCTATTGACAAACCGTTTACGATATGTTATAATAACAGAACAAAGAGTTCCGATATGGATTTGAGGTGTCGTTATGAGAGTCATGAGTGAAGAAAAACTGAATAAGCTCGCAAAGTTTATCAAGCAGTACGCGAGAGAGAATAACGGTGCTTCCCCCGGACTTGCCGACATCATGGATTACATGGGTATGGTCAAGTCCACGGCGTACAGACACATATTGGAGCTTGAAAAGCGTGGACTTATTTCCTATTCGGGCAAGAAGACATTGGACGCGCCATTGCAGAAAAAGATGCGTTGCAACTTTTGCAGGATCCCTCTTGTGGGTATGATCGTCTGCGGAACACCCGACGAGCAAGAGGAACACATTACAGGTTACCTCGCCGTTCCCGAAGAATGGATTGACGGAGAATGCTTCCTTCTTGAAGCCTACGGCGATTCCATGGTGGATATCGGCATTGACGAGGGTGATTTGATTCTCGTGAAAAAGACCGAGACCGCCAGCACAGGCGATGTGGTTGTTGCCCTTACCGAGAGAGGTAATACCCTCAAGCGTTTGTTCTGGGAAAACGGCAGACCGCGCCTCCACGCTGAAAACAGCACTTACACCGAAGATAAAATCGATTATTACCCCGAAGAATTGACGGTTCAAGGCATCGCCTTGAAGGTCATCAAGGATATCAGATAACGGAGTATGCTATGAATAACCGAAAAATACCGATTGGCTTCTGTCCCTCCTGCAATCGCGCTGTCGTTTATTCTGATGACGGACGGGACAAAAAAGACATTCGCGTCATCTTTGCCGACGAGAATTATCACGGCAAGACACAGCTATGCGCGAAATGCAAATCCATGTACGCTGTGATTGAAAAGCCCAAAGTGGCAATGGGCTACGTAGCGATTCCCATCGTTACGATGTAATATTACGAAGTAATAGATAATTGAAAGTGAGCCATCCTCCCGGCTGTGAATTCGGGAGATCAGGGTGAGTATCAGATTTATCACAGAGCCAAGCTCTGTCTTATTCTGATGCTCACCTTTTTTATTTCATTTTAGAAAGAAGGAATGCCTATTGAATGTTCAAAAGTGATTGAATTATTAACAACTTTATAGTATAATAAAAGGAGAATGTATGAGTGAAAAAAATATAATTGATACTGCAATTAATAATATACTTCAAGATAGAGAATTGTATGGTGATAGCTTAAAATGGGCAAATTGGATGTCCAAATTAACCTTATTTACCTGTTTGTACTGTGCGCAACAACATGGGAAAATCGTTGACATTTCAACACTTGAAAACAAAACCGAAGTAAATGCACATAAAAATTGTCAATGTGAATATGTTCCTATGAGAGCTAAAAATGCAGGAACAGCAACCAATCAAGGTATAAACGGCTTAGATGTATATTTGATGAAATACTGGAAATTACCCGATTACTATGTAACCAAAGAAGTAGCCAAAAGCGCCGGTTGGGTAAGTTGGAAAGGCAACTTAGACGATGTATTGCCCACGAGTATGATAGGTGGAAATGTATATAAAAATAGAGATGGTAAATTGCCGCAAGCTAATGGGCGTATTTGGTATGAGGCGGATATAAATTATGACGGGGCTTTAGAAGTCGTCATAGAATATTGTTCTCTAATGATGGATTGATTTTTGCAAGCTATGATCACTATCAGACATTTTATGAAATAACAAATTAAGGAGAAAATTATGTACGAATTTAAAGAGCTATATACAATAGATTTTTCGAATGTTACATACTATATGGAAGTACACCCTATTATTCAAAAGGCGTTGAATTTTCCGGAGTACTATGGTGGTAGTTTAGATGCGTTGTGGGATTGTCTTACCGATATGGTGGGGAGACCTGTTCACATTGAGATTATCGGTCTGGAAGTGATTGAAAGAAAATTCGGAGAGTACGCAAAAAAGCTTATCGATACATTCAAAGAGTTTAAACATTATGACAATGACAAGTATTCACACGAAATACAAATTGAAATCGTAAGTGGTGAAACAAGGGTTTCGTTACGATAAATAACAATCGAAAGTGAGCCATCCTCCCGGCTGTGAATCCGGGCGTCCGTTACGTGAGTAATGGACTGAAGATCGCTTGGACGCCCGCGCAACTTGCGCGGCAAGTTGCCAAGAGATTCTGTTGTATCGGGTGAGTATCAGATTTAAGCACAGAGGTTCCCCTCTGTCTTGTTCTGATGCTTACCCTTTTTATTTTGGTCATACCTGCGAAAGCAGTATGATATATATAGCGGACATTCGATCTTACATCCAAAGAAAGGAGTAATATCGAATGAATAACGTTCAAAAATCCAAATCATTGAACAACATCGAATGTCCGTACCCCGAACCTTTCCTTCTTCTCACTGACGGATTATACATCCGCGACTTTTCACATAGAGAAGATGAGTATCGGTTCATCAGCAATTTTCTGCCGATCATTGATTCTGTTATCGAATACGATAACGGAAAGACGGTAGAAAAGAATTACCTTGTCAAAGGATTTATGGTTGACGGAAGAATACTTCCGACCGTAAACGTTGACTCCTCTGAGCTTTTGACTCTGAACTGGGTCGTCAGCAAATGGGATGCATCCTGCATCATCGGAACGCAATACGGCGCAAGAGAAAAGCTACGGTACGCTATGCAGACTACTACGGGGAACGCCAAACGGCGTGTGCAATGCGGCTACACGGGCTGGAAAAAGATCGACGGCAGGTGGAATTATCTGCTTCCCGGTCATCCCTCCTGCGAAGTAATACTGCGCGGAAAGTTACGTTCTTACCTACGTGAGGACGGTGCAACCGACTCCGACTATGCGGTTCTCACAGGACTGTTGCAGGTTCCTATCGCGCCCCGTGAGCTGCTCTACCCAACACTCGCATTGGTTTTTCTCTCGCCTCTGAACGAGTTTTTGCGACGAGCCGAGCGAGAACCAAAGTTCATTCCTGCCATCGTTGGACGGACAGGCAGTATGAAGACCTCATACGCAGCCTTCCTTCTGTCCTTCTTCGGCAACTTTTCCTCAACGGATATGCCTATGTCCTTCCGTGATACTGCCAACAGTATCATTGAGAACAGCAACGCGCTGAAGGACGTGCTGACCTGCGTGGACGATTATCATCCCTCCACAAAAGGAGATGAAGCGACCATGCGCTCGGTCATGCAGGTGATCTGTCGTGGCTACGGCGACCGAGCAGGCCGAAGCAGAATGAACAGCCAAGCGCAACTGATGGATGCTTCCCCTCCGAGGGGTAACGCTATCATCACCGCTGAAAGCACACCGAACATCGGAGAATCCACCACGGCAAGACTCTTCTTTCTGGAGATGAATCCGAATTGTCTTGACCTGAAATTGTTTTCCGACGTTCAAAAATTCGCAAGCGACGGCGTATTCCGACGATGCCTTTCGGCTTATACCGATTGGCTTGCAGACACGTTCCTCGCAAACGAAAAGGAGTTTGTCACAGACCTTCAGCGAACCTATGACCGATACCGCGGCGAGTGCCGCGAGCAGATCGGGAGAAAGGTTCACGCAAGAGTGGCAGATACCGTGGCGTGCTTTCGCATCGGGTTCGACTACTATATTCGATTTCTTTCCTTCTGCTTTCCGAGCGCAGACCTTGAGATCTACCGTAAGGATTTCGAAAAGATCATTCTTTCATTGGCAGAAGAACAAGGAAATTACACCGAGCAAGACAGACCTACCCACCTTTTCATCCGCAAGCTTATGGCGATGATCGAGTGCGGTGAGGTATGGCTCATGCGGCCGAATATGTCAGGAGATCCCGTGTCGGGTTGCGTTGGCTATGAGAGCGAAGAATACTATGAGATATTCTTCGAGCAAGCCTTCAAGCAGGTGATGAAATTCTGCGAGGGACAGAACGTAAACTTTACGGTCTCGCCCCAAGCACTCTCCAAGGCTCTTGCCGAGGAAGGCATCATCTATGTCAAAAACGGTCAGAACACATACACCAAACGGTACGGAGGTAACGTCCGCCGTCGCGTGATGTGCATCAAAAAATCAGAGGTCAAAAACATTTACGGTGAGTAATCAACCAAAGCATGTGACAGTGTGACAACCTTCAAAAAGCTTTGTAAATGCTTGTATTTGCTTGCATTTCCTTCAACTTTGCGAGTGGGGAAAACGTGACAAACCACGTGCCGTTTCTGGGCTGTCTCGCTGTCTCGCGAAATTTCCGCAAAATAGCACGATTTCGGGTTTCCGATTTAAAAGCAGGATAAATGCGTGCCCAACGGCTCGCAGAATTCACATCGGCCGGCAACGCCGACCGAGCTTTCGCGAGATTGACCGAGCTTTAGCGAGCTTTCGGGAGATGTCGGAAATCCGCCCGCGCCACTTCGCGTGTTACAAATGAAATTTCGCGTGTTCGCATGTTTTTGGGCTGATTTTTCAACTTTGAACGATAAATCTTTTGTAAAAACGAGGTAATTTCATGAAAAAATTTTCAAATAATTCGCAGAAAAACTCTCTCATTTGCTCTCGGAAATTCAAAAAAATCATTGAATTTTTGAGCAAAAATCCTTGCAACACCGTCGATTTTCTCTCTGCCTTTTTCTCGATTTCAGATCAAAAAGTTTCAAATTTTGTCGAGAAAAAAGTGGCTTATAACCGGAGAAAGGCGGTGCTGTAATGAACGTAAATCTCAATCATTATTGCCAGCCCATGCGCGGTGACGCTCGCCGTTATCCCGACGCTATGACCCTTGCACAAGCCGCAGAATATTTGAATGTCAGCACCAAGCTTGTCTCAAAATTGATTCGCGACGAAAAGTTTTATGCAAAAAAAGTCGGACGAGAATATCGAGTTTCGAAAAAATCCTTGATGGAATACGTTCGAGGTGAAAGAAAACTCAATGGAGAAAATTGTGTTGTAAATGTAACTTCGAACCCACAGCACTGGACTTTGGCTACTCCTTGTGATATTGTTTGTGTTGCCAAAAATCAAAAGGAGGTAAGCTGATATGGCAAAGAAACTTGATAAAGACATCTCGGGCAGCGTTCAGGAAAAGCGCGGCATGCTGTATCTGGTGGTCAGCTACAAGGACCCCATCACGCAAAAACACAAAACCAAATGGGTAGGCATGGGCGTGCCTTCGGGCTCTCCCAAGTCGGTTATCAACAAAGCCGAGCGAGAGGCGAAGAATCAATTCGAAGCGCAGTACAAGCGTTATCTCGACGGCTACGACGATCCCACACAATATCCTCTTCTGGAATTCCTTAATGACTGGCTCGACAAGGTTCATAAGCACAAGATCCAGGAGTCAACATATTACGGATACAAGAGCCGAGTCAACGGAAAAATGAAGAAATACTTCGACACAAAGATCACCCTTGCCGATTGCAAGCCGAGGCTGATCCACGGCTTCTACGATTACCTGCGCGAGGACGGTGACAGCGAGCAGACGGTGCTTCACTACCATAACTTGCTTCACACTGCCTTTGAGTATGCCATCCGCCAAGAGATTCTCGAATACAATCCCATGGACAGAGTAGAGCGTCCGCAGGTGAAAAAGTTTGTCGGCGCGTTTTATTCGGTGGACGAGGTCAAGGTTCTGCTTGAAAAAGCCAAGGAAGACGTCATCTATATCCCCATCGTACTCGCTGTCTACTGCGGTCTGCGCCGTAGCGAAGCCCTTGGACTGTCATGGAGCAACATCGACTTCGAAAACGATAAGATATTCATCGGTCAGAAGGTGCTGGAAGTCGTTCGCGACGGTAAGATGGTGCAGGTGATCAGCGATGAGATGAAAACCGAAAGCTCACGAAGAAGCTTCAAAATGATTCCGGAACTCAAAGAGATTCTGCTTGAACACCGAGAGCGTCAGGAGGAATACCGCAAGCAGTTCCGCAAGTCTTACAGCAAAAAATATGCGGACATGGTCTGCGTCAATCCCCTCGGTGAGCTGATCAAGCCAAGTTATATCACGGCGCACTTCCCAACGCTTCTCAAACAGAACAACCTGCGAGACATTCGCTTCCACGACCTTCGACACACCTGTGCATCGCTTCTCGTATCGCTGGACGTGAACATGAAGGTCATTCAGAGATACCTTGGCCACAGCAACATGAGTACAACGGCTGACATCTATTCGCACCTCGACGCTAACGCAACGGGTGAGGCAGGTATGAAGCTCGGCAAGCTCCTTGCTGACGGAGAGAGCGAGGTGAGCTGATATGATGACACAAGAGGGAGAAATATCCTTGGAGCAACTCTACAAGATGCTGCATATCAGCAAACGCAAGGCGGCATGGATGCTACAAAACGGCATCATTCCGTGCCGTATCCGCCCCACTAAGACACATCGATATGCCATACGGCTTGAGGATGTGGAAGCTTATCTGCAAAAGAAACGAGCCGAGAGGCGCAAGGAGATCCCCGTGGGGATCTTCAACGCCAAGCCGACGAAGCAAACGGTGGTGATCCACAATCATCATCCGGTGGATACCGTGAGAATCGCGGATTGCTATATCAAGGTGGCTGACGAATGCCGAGATGCATTCAGAGACCACGTTGAAACGCGGCTTCGCTACTTTCCCGATGCATTCTCCGAAGATAAGGCAGCCGACATTATGGGCTACGCCAAAAACACGGTACTCGCATATATTCAGCAGAAGCGCATCTTCGCCGTCCGGATAAACGGAAAGTATATCGTGCCAAAGAGTGCCCTCGTGGAATTTCTCGTCGGCGACTTCGCCTTTGAGATTGTCCATAAGTCGACGTGGCATATGAATACGATACTGCTGTTTGTAGAGAAGGAGTAAAGCAAAACACAGCCTCACCATTACGGTGGGGCTGTGTTTTGAGATATTATTTGACTTTGATACCTTTTTGGCTCATAAATTCAATAAGTTCCTCGGGGGTTCCTTTTGAAAAATTATTTACATCGAAAACAATCGCTAATTTAGCTTTGGTTATTAAATAAATATAATTTTTTGATCGGTATGCCTTTTCAATGCAAGACATCTCATATTCAGTACCTGTTTCGTTTGACGACGATTTTACAACTATCGAATTTTCTGTTACGAAGTTTTGTACCGATACGAAACTGCCGTGATTGCTTTCTTTGTCTCTTTCGAGAGATATTTTAATGCTCTTTTTTACACGTATAACTCGTAAAATAAGCAGGTATATACCGAGCACGATGCTAATAATAGCCAAATATTCGTTGTTTACAAAAACATTTATGACCCCGCTTACAATGGCTAATATACAGATGACAGTAATAATAATGCCTGAAGGGCGCTTATAGGAATGATAGGAAAAATATTCTTTTGCGAATTTTTCATCTCGAACATAAGTAGATTCAATTTTTGTTTCCATAAATAATCCTCCCGAAAGTATGATTGAAGAAACAAAGCCGCAAGGTATCCCTTGCGGCTAACGCGGTTTTTAGCCGCTAAATGGCGGAGGGAAAGGGATTCGAACCCTTGTGGGCGGGTGCCCAAACGGTTTTCAAGACCGCCTCGTTATGACCACTTCGATATCCCTCCGTATATGAACTGCCGTCAGGCAGAAATCATCGGATATTCAATTTTTTTAGAAATATTTTTAGAAATGCTGTTTTCGGTTGCTTTCGGAGTGCCCGAAAAGTCAGTGTTTACAAGGCTTTTCCGCGTTTTTGCGACCGTTATGCTCGCAAATTTTCAAGACCGCCTCGTTATGACCGCTTCGATATGCCTCCAAGCAAGTAAAAATATGCAAGATGAACAAGAAAGTTCAATCCGTTTTTTACTTTGGCGTTTGATGCTTAAGTATTATATCACAAAAGCTCAGGCTTGTCAATACGTATCAACAAAATATTTGTCTACATTTATACCATTTATACCTTGGCATAGACTATCATAATTTTAAACATTCTAAACGTTATGAAAGTGAATATAATTGCGTGTTCGTTCCGGCACAGCTGTGTTTCGGCGGTTTTTCATCATATAATAATGTTAATTGATGTCAAAATGCACAAAATACATATCCGATAATAGGTGAAAATGGCGAATTTGATCATTGACGAACAATTTTGCTTGCATTTTTAAAGTCTGTGTGATATAATTAACTCATTAAGGTGCATCCTTTTTTGGTACACCTCAATAATCTAATTTATGGAGGGATTTTCTATGAAGATCACTAAAACAATGAGATTCTTTCTTGTCGCTCTTGCGGCAATAATGGTCTTCTCGCTCTTTGCGTGTACAGATGAGCCTGTAGTTGACGGTTCCGGTACTGGATCGAGCGAAAGCGAAGAATCTTCAAGCACAACCACCGATCAGGGTGGCGACACGACAGAATCCGATGACGGCGGCGAGTCCGACACCGACACGGATACCGACACGGATACCGATACCGATACCGATACCGATACCGATACCGATACCGACACGGATACCGATACCGATACCGATACCGACACGGATACCGATACCGATACCGATACCGACACGGATACCGATACCGACACGGATACCGACACCGAGTCCGACACCGAGACTGACCCTGATAAATACGAAGGACAGTACAGAGCTCACTTCAATAGTGTTACTGTAAACGGAACTGCTGTTTCAGTCACTAATGGTGCCAACAAGGTATTGGAGCTTGACCTTTCGGATACGCCTCTTGAGAGCGTTACTTCTCTTAATTTCTCCGGTTGGTTTATCGTAGATTACGGAACCAAGAACTACATAATCCGCGTTACCGATGAGGAGGGCAACGTTACCGAGATTGAAAGAGCAGCTTCGGACTGGAGTAGCTCTGCTCTTGTAGAAATAGCAGCAGGATTGGGACTTACCACAGAGGGCGAAAGGGACTGCACTAAAGGTAACTGGATGTATCCTGCTATTGATCTCTCGGATTACGACGGTCAGACTGTTACCGTTGAGTTCTGCTCTAAAACCAATAACGACAAAACTGCTTCGATTGCCAAATTCACCAACGTTCAGGTTCCCAAAGTGAAATATGATGGACCGTACAGAGCTCACTTCAATAGTGTTACTGTAAACGGAACTGCTGTTTCAGTCACTAATGGTGGCAACTTGGTATTGGAACTTGACCTTGCGGATACGCCTCTTGAGAGCGCAACTTCTCTCAACTTCTCCGGTTGGTTTATCGTAGATTACGGAACCAAGAACTACATTATTCGCGTTACCGACGAGAACGGCACTGTTACCTTGATTGAAAGAGAAGCTTCGGACTGGAGTAGCTCTGCACTTGTAGAAATAGCAGCAGGATTGGGACTTACCACAGAGGGCGAAAGAGACTGCACTAAAGGTAACTGGATGTATCCTGCTATTGATCTCTCGGATTACTCAGAGCAGACTGTTACCGTTGAGTTTTTAGCTAAAACCAATAACAACCTAATTGCTCTGATTGCCAAATTCACCAATGTTCAGGTTCCTTTAGTTGAGACCGAGTCCGACACCGAGTCCGACACCGAGTCCGATATCGTACCCGATCCCGACCCCGGCGAAACCAAGGACAATCCTCTCTATCCCGAATTTGCTTGGAACGAAAGCTATTCTGAGGCAACTGCAACCGTACAGGTTCCTGCAGGTAAGACTTATTACTTCGAGTCCTACAATATAAGCGGGGGAATGATCCTTACCGCTAATGGCGTTGAGGTTGAGGTTGTATACGGCAGCATGATGATGCGTACACCCAGCACCTTCTCCATTACAAACGATGGCAAAGCAGACGCAGAGTATGAACTCGTGCTTTCCTACCCCGTAGGAGATATGAACAACCCCGTGGTTATTGAAACTCTTGACAACGAGATTACTGCTGATATCAATGCAGGATCTCAGGGTTATTTCTTCACATACACTGCAACCGAGCAGGGAATTCTTATTATGAAGATAACCAGTGATAATGGTTGGTTTTATGTTGTGAACAATCTTACCACCGGAATCTACGGCGATAGCCAGTGGTCTGATTCCGATCCCGTTGTTAACCCTTGCTTTATTAATGTTAACGAGGGTGATATTCTTCAGATAAGCGTTAATACTTACGACCCCGCTGACCAGTTTAACGCTCCCGAGGGTACCGTAACCTTTGAGCTTATCTACTGTGTTCACGAGGCGATAGCTGATGGATGTTCCCAAAAATGTTCGATTTGTGAAGTTGTTTTAGGAACAGCACATACTGCTCTTGAAAATTATGAGGCAAAGGATCCCACCTGTACAGAAGTTGGTTGGGATGCATATGAAGCCTGCTCCGGATGTGACTACACCACATACGTAGAAAAGCCAGCACTTGGTCACAGCATCGCTGACGATGCCAAGTGGACTCCTGTTATCGAGAATGACGGCAACGCAGACGGAAAGCTCTACGAAGCAAAGCTCTGCACCGTATGCGAAGGTCAGGCAGAGGTAAGAGAAGCCCAGGTTCGCTACTACCTTAATAGTAAAATCACTGAAACAAGCGCGTATAAGGTCTGTGTCAAGGGATGGGCAGCTGTTAACGGCGGTGTTGAACGCTACGTTTACAGAGTTATCGACGAAGACGGCAACGTCAGCGCATGGAAACCTGTTACGGAGGGCTCTCCTATTGCCAATCTCACAGACGGAGACACCGCTTACATAGAAGCAATTGAGGGATCACAACTCGGATTAGCAGATTACTACGCGAACGTATTTTTCACTGGCGGAATCTACGCGTATATTAATGAATATGTCGGTCAGAACGTCAAGGTCGAATTCGGCGCAGTTCCCGCAAACAACCCTGGTCTTGAAGCGACTCCCAACGTTATTTCTATCTATACTTCCGAAGAGATCACCGCTATAAGCAATCCAAATTTCAGAGCTCACTTCAATAGTGTTACTGTAAACGGTTCTGCTGTTTCAGTCGATAATGCTGCCAACAAGGTATTGGAACTTGACCTTTCGGGAACACCTCTTACGAGTGCTACTTCTATCAACTTCTCCGGTTGGTTTATCGCAGATAGCGGAACCAAGAACTACATGATCCGCGTTACTGATAAGGACGGCAACGCTGACGAAGAGGAAAGAGCAGCTTCGGACTGGGATAGCGACGCTCTTGTAGGGATAGCTGAAGGATTGGATCTTACCACAGAGGGCGAGAATGACTGCACTAAAGGTAACTGGATGTATCCTGCTATTAATCTCTCGAATTACGCAGGTCAGGAGGGCGTTACCGTTGAGTTCTACTCTCAAACTAATAACGGTCAAACTATTTTGATTGCTAAATTCACCAATGTTAAGGTTCCCGCGGCTGAATAATATCGGCTAAAGCATCTTTGACGTAGAGTAAAAATTGAATAATTTTTCAAGGCTACCGCCACGGCGGTAGCCTTTTTTATGGTTTTAATGCGAAAAATTTGACTCTGTTGCGGCTTTTGGGGGAGAGAATGGCTCTTTTACCGAGCGTTCACGCCCTTCAAGCACGTTTATTGTTGCTATTGCAGCTCTGCCGCCCGAGGCGGCAATAGGCAAACCGCCGGGACACTGTTGCCATTGAGTTGCCAGAATAACATTGGAAAGGCCCTTTATTCGATTACTCTTACGGGAGGGAATCGCCTTAGAGGGCAATATAAAGCTCATATAAGAGCCGATCTGCGAGTCAGTGTAACGGTGATAGGTGGCGGGCGTCCAGACGTCGAGGAGCTTTAACTCTCCGTCAAGCTCGGGAAGCTCCTTTTGGATCAGCCTTGCCGCCGCGTCGGCAAAGCCTTGCTTTTCCTTGTTGTATGCGGTTTTGTCTTGATCTCGGAGACGAATAAGCTTAAGTGAGCGTGTCTCGTCACAAAATGCCATAGCTTGAATTACCGTCTCTCCCTCGGGTGCGTAGCTTTTTTCGTGAGAAAATTCGCGAAGTACAAGTCTGTCATATCCAAGATTTTTAATATGCTTTTTGGGAACCTCGATAATTAAGTCGCCGCGAAAGGGAAGAAAGCTCGATCTGCAGGAAAAGGCGCACTGCACACTGGAAAATCTTTTCAAACGGGGGTCGTCGTACATTTTTTTGATCTGTGGGGGCATGGGAGCGTCCAAAATCCCCCCAAATATTACGGCGGGGTCTGTGGTGATTATCACGTAGTCGGCATCAAGCTCGGTTCCGTCGGCAAATCTGACCGACCTTGCTTTTTTGTTCTCGCATACTATTTTTGAAGCTTCTTTACTTAAAAGAAGCTCGCCGCCGAGAGACTTGAAACGGTCGGACATACGTCTCGCCATTCCGCGAGAGCCATATTTAGGGATGCCGCCGTTTTCGCCGCAGAAATGAGCGAAAACAAATATGAGCGCAAGTGCGCCGAAATCGTCTCCCCAAAACGTGCCGATAAATTCTCGCAACAGAGGGTGCTTAAAGCGTTCCGAAAGCTCTTTGGCGGTCAGAAAGTAATATTTGCCAAGGGTGGGGAAGCGCGAAATGCTTTTGATGCCGTCAAGCCCTTCGTTGTGATTCTTTCCGCCGATAGAGCAAAGCCTTTGCATAAGCTCGATGGCGGCAACGAGCGACAAGATCTCTTTTTTGTCCTCGGGAGAGATAGATAGCATATCGTTCTTAAAGCGATTTAAATCCTTATTCAAGGATAACTCCTTGCCGCTCTTGCGGCAGGTGTAAAGGGTGTCGCCTTGATATACCTCTACGTCACCGAGAGCGCCAAGCTCCTCCCACATTTTATAGGTCGACGTGGCGGGATTAGTGCCTGTCAGCCAATGTATGCAGTTGTCTATCTCATAATCGCCGCGTCTCCAGCCCGTGAGATTGCCGCCTGCCACCGCCTGTCTTTCGCAGACTACGGCGCTGTGGCCGTTCATTTGCGCGTATATCCCTGCGGAAAGCCCCGAAACTCCGCCGCCGATAATAATAATTCTTGCCATATTTAATTTCCTTTTTTTAAAATAGATTACCTTGATTGGCTCTATTAGTATTCCCGATAACGGCAAATTTTTGCGCTTAAGTTAAAAATATTTGACTTTGAGTGTAACTGTTGCAAAATTCGGAATTTTATGCTATACTGAATATATGCATAGGGGGGGGTGAGATAATGGATCACAAGGAATATAAAAGAATTATATCAGGATCGAAAAGAGCGTTTTTGTTCGTTCACGGAATTATTGGAACGCCTGACCATTTTGATTTTCTTATGTCTTATCTTCCCGAGAACGTGTCGGTTTGGAATCTTCTTCTTGACGGACACGGCAAGGGCGTGGCGGAATTTTCGCGCGCGTCAATGGAAAAGTGGAGAGGTCAGGTAAAGGGCGCGGTCGACGACCTTGCGAAAGGTCATGACGAGATATACGTGGTCGCGCACTCTATGGGAACGCTTCTTACTATGGAGCAGGCGATCTGCAACGAAAAGATCGTAAAAATGTTTTATCTGCAATCACCCTTGCGGCTATCGATCAGACCCAGAATGTTAAAGACGGCAATGGACGTATATTTTAACAAGGTCAAAGAGAAGGACGTTGACATAGTGGCGGCGAAACGCTGCTGCGGAATAGTACATTCAAGTAATATTTTTCTCTACATAGGCTGGATACCGCGGTATTTTGAGCTTTTCGCAAAAATGAGCGAGACAAGAAAAAATCTTAAACGTTTGAAAACGCCCTGCGTTGCATGTCAGTCGAGACGTGACGAAATGGTCTCCAACCGCTCTGCAAAACTTTTGAAAAATAATCCATGCATTACGGTGTACGAACTCCACGGCTCGGGGCATTTCTATTATGCCGATGACGATCTTGTTTTGATACTGCGAGAGTTTAAAAAATTCATTGTGTGATATTGGAGAGATCAATGGACGAAAAGAAAAAAGCGCTTTTTATAGAGCAGAAAAAGACCCTCGATACCTTTCTTTCCAAGGGGGCAATATCGAAGGCGCAATACGATAAAAGCTATGGAGATCTCGTGAAGCTTATGGGCATGGAGAACGTGGCAAAAGAGCTTGAAAGGGAGTGAAATAAATGAATTTCAGCGAAATAGCTAAAAACAGGCAGTCTTGCAGAAAATATAACGCAGAGAGAGCCGTAGAGGAAGAAAAGCTGAGTGCCATTTTGGAGAGCGCAAGGCTTTCTCCGTCGGCTTGTAACGGTCAACCCTATCATGTAACCGTCTGTCGCGGCGAGAGCGCTCAGAGCGTGGCAAAGGCAGTCATGGGTATGGGAATGAACAAGTTTGCCGCAGACGCGCCGATATTGATGGTCATATCCGAGGAGGATTACGTTGCCAGCGCCGCGCTGGGAGCAAAGGTGAAGGGCAACGATTACCGCTCTATTGACATCGGTATCCTCGCCGCATATATCACCGCCGAAGCGACGGCGCAGGGACTTTCCACCTGCATCCTCGGCTGGCTTGACGACAAAAAGATACGCGAAATATGCGATCTTTCAAAGCCCGTGCGTCTGGTCATTACCCTCGGCTACGCCGCCGATGATGACAAGCTCCGCGAGAAAAAGAGAAAGCCCATAGAAAGGCTTGTGAGTGAAAAATAATATGAAAAAGGTTAAGATCACCGTGATTAGGCGGACGGAATATCCCGACCTTATGGAAAGATACGAAAATCCCCTTGATGCTCCCTGTGACATGAAGATAGGGCAGGTTTTCGTGTCGGTAAACGCGGAAAAACCCGAGGGACTTTGCTCGGTAGCGTGGGGATGTATGTACGATTTTGTCAAGACCCTTGCCGAGGGCGGAGGAAACTTCTTTGACGGCTGGATGAAGGACCCGTACTCGGCGATGGTAAGCTGCAACGACGGCTTCCGCCCCGTGACCTATTATATTGAATTGGATGAATAAGATTTTTTGGGGGAAAGGGGCTGCTTCATTTAGCGCAGAACAAAAGCCACTTAAAAAAAGCAAGGACAAAATTAGGTTTAAAAATATAGTTTTTAACTTTTATATGTCGAAATCCGCCGATTTATCGGCGGATTTCCCCATTTTATGTGGCTTTTTAGTCGCGTTTTGGCTCTCTGACGTACCCCCGTACGCCTACGAGAACCAAACCACGCCTTCTGCATCTAAATGACTCAGCCCCTTTCCCCCAAACCCCCATCTCTTTCAAAACCTTTCAAAGAGCAGGAAATGTTTTAAGTTGTTTGTTGCAAGTGTTGACGGACGCGATTTGAGAAACTCAATTTAAGAAGATAGTGACGGCTTCAAGCCGTTTTTTCTTTTCCTTGTAGTTGGGAACGTGGCGCGAAAGCTCAGCGTAAAACGCCTTGGAATGATTAGGGTGTATAAAATGGGTAAATTCGTGATAGACCACGTATTCGATACAGTCAATGGGGGCGTGTACGAGGGCGTAATTGAAGGTAAGGACGCCTTTTTTGTAGTTACAACTGCCCCAACGGGTCTTCATGTGACGAAATTTGACGGTGGGGAAGTCGGCGGTGTGATTTGAGAATTTTGGATAGACCTCGCGACAGATTTCCATGACCGTGTCGCGGCAGAGGGCGTCAAGAGCTGCTGATATCTCTTTTTTCTGTGCTGAGCTGTCATTTACGTCCCTTAGAGTGACGTCAAAGCTATCTTGGAGTATCTCCGCATTGTTTTTCTTGCCTGAGATAACCGTTATGGGCAATGTTTTACCAAAGACAGTGATGCTTTGTCCGTCTATGTCTGTAAGACCGGCACTTTCACGCTGACGTTCATACTTTTTAAGAGCGGAAAGAATGAAATCCGATTTTTCGGTCAAAATTTTTTCAATTGTTTGAAGTGGGACACGTGGAGAGGCGGAAACCGCCACGGTGAGGTCACGCTTTATTCGGATATTTATGTTTTTTACCTTTTTTCTTTGGAGATCGTAGCTAATAAGCTGTCCGCTAAGTAATATTGATGCTTTCATACCGCTCACCTGCCTTTTTCAGTATAGATAAATTATATCACTTAATCGAAAAACAGTCAACCGAAGCCACAACTTTTTTGGAAAAACATTGACATAGAAGCCACGGGGTAGTATAATAAACTTGTAAGATTATTGGATATGATCGGTATGAAAATTAACTCCATTATGTATGATTTTGCCTTTCGGCAAAATTAAGCTAAAATAATTAAGGAATGCAGGGTTTACTGCTTGAAGGTGAGAACTATGTCTGAAAGAAGATCGCTTGACACCCTTTGCGCCTCTCTGGCGTATGCTATGAAGATCGAGGCACCCGAATATGCGGCTGAGGCGAATCCCACGCTCAAAGCGTATATTGATGAAAAATTCGGGGAGCGCGGTGTTGACAGAATATTTATGTATAATCCCGACGCTATCGGCGAGTGGGTCTATCGTAAATACCCGCAATTGCTCAAAGAAACGATTTCGCATACAGATATTGAGATAGATTTCGAGACGGTGATGCCGTCCGTTACTCCAGTTTGCTTTGGAACTATGTATACGGGCGCTCAGCCCGAACTTCACGGCATCAGAAAATACGAAAAGCCTATCATTAAGATCGACACTCTTTTCGACGCTATGATAAGGGCAGGCAAGAGGTGTGTTATCGTTGGCGACAAAGAGTGCAGCATGGCGCATATATTCCTTGAGAAGAAAATGGATTATTACGTTTATGACACGATCCCCGAGATAAATGCCAAGGCGTGTGAGCTGATCCTTGAAGACAAATACGATCTGATCTGTATATATAACGGAAATTACGACAGCGTGATGCACCGATTCGGGCCCGAAAGCATAGAGGCGCTTGCGGAACTGAGAGCAAACGATCAGGCTTTTGCAACCTTTTGCGAGCTGATAGGGTCAAATTGGAAGCATAACGCGCTTATCGGGTTTGCTATGGATCACGGTTGTCATGAGATCGACGGAGGCTGCGGCTCGCACGGACTCGATATGGACGAGGATCTTCATATTACGCATAGGTATCTGTCATTAATCAAATAACAAAACAAAAACGGACTTTGAAGTCCGTTTTTGTTTTGTTCAATTTTAGCCGTTGATCTTATTTTCCTTTGCCTTGTCAACCGCTCTGTGAATGATCTTGACTATCTCAACTATCGGGATAATGAGAATAGCGAGAGCGAATGCGATACCGTATTCGGGAAGATCGAGCTGAGCAAGCTCAAACGCGTTTGCAAGGAAGGGAACTTCGATAACTACGGTGGTGAGTATCAAGGAAAGCGCTCCTGCCCCCCAGAGCCAGAGGTTCTGCTTCTTCATGGTGAAGATAGAGCCGTGGAGGCTTCTCATATTGAAGGCGTGGCAGATCTCACAGAGAGAAAGGGTAAGGAATGCCATGCTGGTTCCAACCTGTGCGCCGTATGCATCAAGAGCCTCGCCTACAAGACCTGCGGCATGAGGATCGGAGGCAACCAACACGTAACGACCGATAAGGTAAGATGCCATAGTAATAATCGTTACGAGAACGCCCTGATAAGCGACCGCAAATCCGAGCCCACCTGCAAAGATGCCTTCCTTGCTGTCACGCGGGCGGCGCTTCATTATGCTTGCTTCGGGAGCTTCCATTCCGAGAGCCAGAGCAGGGAAGCAGTCTGTGATAAGGTTGATCCAGAGCAGGTGAACGGGAGCGAAAATGGTGAAACCAAAGAGCGTTGCGAAGAATATGGTAAGAACCTCGGAGAGGTTGGATGCCAGCAGGAACTGGATCGCCTTACGGATGTTGTCGTAAATTCTTCTTCCTTCGCCGACAGCCGCAACGATGGTCGCAAAGTTGTCGTCCGCAAGGATCATGTCCGCTACGTTCTTGGTAACGTCGGTACCCGTGATACCCATGCCGACGCCGATGTCTGCGTTCTTGATAGAGGGGGCGTCATTAACGCCGTCACCGGTCATAGCGGTGACCATGCCTTTCTTTCTCCAAGCATTGACGATCCTCGTCTTATGCTCGGGCTGAACACGTGCGTAAACGCTGTAATTCTCAACTGCGGTCTCAAACTCCTCGTCGGAGATCTCGTTAAGCTCGGCTCCTGTAATTGCCTGACTTGCATCGGTGATGATACCGAGTTCGGTAGCGATTGCAACTGCGGTGTCCTTGTGGTCACCTGTGATCATAATAGGACGGATACCTGCGCTTCGACACTCGTCGATAGCGGGCTTTACCTCGGGACGAACAGGGTCGATCATACCTACAAGTCCTACGAAGCAGAGATCGCACTCAACGGTCTCGGATTCATAAGCCGCAGGCTCACTTGCGAGATCCTTTTTAGCGGCAGCAAGAACGCGAAGTGCCTTGTCTGCCATAGCTTTATTAGCCTTGAGAATATCAGATCTGATCTCCTCGGTCATATCTACGATCTCACCGCCAATAAGAGCCTTGGTGCAACGCTTCAGAAGCTCGTCGGGAGCGCCCTTGGTGAACTGAATGAGAACGCCGTCCTTGGTCTTGTGAACGGTGGACATCATCTTTCTGCCCGAATCGAAGGGAACCTCACCGATTCTGGGAAGAAGCTTTTTCTGATCGTTCTTGGAAAGACCGAGCTTCTCTGCATAGTTTACAAGAGCCGCCTCGGTAGGCTCGCCTACTGCGGTGCCAACCTCAGTATCAAACTCTGCGTCGGAGCAGAGGGACATAGCGTTTGCAAGAAGGCTTTCGTCGTCGCCGTAGTAGTCAACGACGGTCATCTTGTTCTGGGTAAGTGTACCGGTCTTGTCGGAGCAGATGATCTGTGTGCATCCGAGAGTTTCAACTGCGGTAAGCTTACGGATAATAGCGTTACGCTTGGACATATTGGTAACGCCGATAGAAAGCACGATAGTAACGACGGTTGCAAGTCCCTCGGGGATAGCCGCAACAGCCAAGGAAATCGCGATCATAAAGGAATTGAGGATAGGCTCAAATCCGATGCCGTCGCGTATAAGCTGAACGCCGAAGATAACTACGCAGATACCGATAACGAGGTAGGTAAGGATCTTGGAAAGACCTGCGAGCTTGATCTGAAGGGGAGTCTTGCCCTCCTCAGCCTGAGCAAGAGCGTCTGCGATCTTACCCATTTCGGTCTCCATACCCGTAGCAACGACAACTGCCTTGCCACGTCCGTAAACCACGGTAGAACCCATAAATACCATGTTCTTGCGGTCGCCGAGAGCAACGTCACCGTTATCTCCGGCTGTAAGGGGTTCTTCCTTCTTGTCTACGGGAACAGATTCACCTGTCAGCGCCGCTTCCTCTATCTTCATGGAAGCGCACTCGATGATTCGAGCGTCTGCGGGAACTGCGTCGCCCGCTTCAAGAATGATTATGTCACCGACTACAAGGTCTTCGCTGGGGATGCTGATCATCTTGCCGTCACGAATTACCTTGGATTGTGCCTTGGACATTTCCTGAAGTGCCTCGATTGCCTTTTCTGCTTTGCTCTCCTGGAAAACGCCGAGAATAGCGTTGATAAGAACTACGGCGAGAATGATGACAACGTCGGAGGGAAATTCAAAGCCGTGCTGGAATCCGTTGTAGATCTCCACTCCTGCTGAAATAGCCGCAGCCACCAGAAGGATGATGGTCATAGGCTCTGCTAACTGCTTAAAGAATTTGACGATGAGGGATTCCTTCTTGCCCTCGGCGAGCTTGTTTTTGCCGTTTTTCTCGAGTCTGGCAGCGGCTTCAGCGGCGGTGAGACCGTCCTTGGTGGTGGCTACCTCTTCGATAACCTCGGCAGAGGATCTGAGATACTCTTTCATTTGTGTCGAAAACTCCTTTTAAATTATTTTTGTTTTCGCGGAGATCTGTTTTAGAAAAAAAGACCTATCCGCTCTTGCAGATAAGTCTCATCCTTTAGAATAAAGCCATGGCGGAGACCCGTCTGTGTTGTTGACTTTATTACGCTTTCGCGCAGATTACTCCCTTATACTTAATTATTTTACCATTTTGCAGAGAAAATGTCAAGTAAATTAATAAAAATTTTGCAAAGTTTACGGAAAATTTTACCAAAAAATCGACGGATTATTGCACTGAATGCTTAAAACGAGAATTTTTTGCATCGAAACTGTAAATAAAGAGTTAACAAGACCGCTTTTCTCTTGACATTTGGGACGTATTATGTTATTATGAACAAAATAATTCGAAAGGAAAGGTATTTTACGATGGATGACGGCGATAGTACGGACACTACTTGTATGTGTAATGTAACTGTTGTACGTGTTTTTCATTATATTTCATAAATCGTGCGGCATAGCCTAAGGTCAAGTCTCTGAAATGATAGGAGACGGCGAAGGGTCTATGCTTTTTTGCGTTTTTGAAATTTTTGAAAATTTACGAAATATTATTGTTGAAAAGGAAAAACAGGAGTCATTACAATGGAACAGTACATAGTGCCTATATTATTACAGGTTGTTCTTATAGCGTTAAACGCCATATTTGCAAGCGCCGAAGCGGCATTTTTGTCAATAAATTCGGCAAGAATTGAAAAGATCGTAGAGGAAGGCGACAAAAAGACGAGAAAGAAAGCAAGAATGCTTCAAAAGCTTACCAAGGACTCGTCCAAGTTCCTGTCCACTATTCAGGTAGCCATCACATTGGCGGGATTTTTGGGATCCGCGTTCGCGGCAGATGCCTTTGCCGAGGATATTACCGTATGGTTTAACAGCCTCTCGTTTATAGCAGGCAACGGTATCGCGGTACCCGAAGAAGTATTCGTTATTCTTATTACGCTTGTGCTTTCGTTTTTCAGCATAGTATGCGGAGAGCTTGTGCCTAAGAAGATCGCAATAAAGAACGCAGAAAAGCTCTCTCTCGGTCTTGCGGGATTTATCCGCTTCGTATCGTTTATCTTCGCTCCCTTGGTCTGGATACTGACCGGGACTACCAACACCATTCTCCGTATGTTCGGGATCAACCCCAACGAGGAGGAGGAAGCGGCAAGCGAGGAGGAGATCAGAATTATGCTCGACACCTCCAGCGAGGCGGGAGCTATTGATAGTATGGAAAACGAGATGATACAGAACATCTTCGAATTTGACGACATTCTTATCTCCGAGGTCTGTACCCACCGTCGTGACGTTGATATGCTCTACCGCGAGGATACTCTTGAAGAGTGGAGAGAGAAGATCATTCAGTCAAGACATGGATATTATCCTATCTGCGGCGAGGATGCCGACGATATTATCGGTATTCTTAATACGAGAACCTTCTTCCGTATAGAGTGCGAAAACACTGAGGACGCTATCGCAAAGGCGAGTGAAAAGCCTTATTTCGTTCCCGAAAACATGAAGGCAGACGTGCTTTTCACCAATATGAAGGAAACCAGAAACTATTTCGCTATCGTCGTAGACGAATACGGCGGGACCAGCGGTGTTATCACCATCCACGACCTGCTTGAACTGCTTGTCGGTGATATGGGAGACAAGGAGGACGTAGTTGTCGAGGAGATCGTAAACGTCAGCGAGACCGAGTGGAAGATCCTCGGCTCTGCTTCCCTTGAAAAGGTTGCTGCCGAGCTGAATATCACATTTGATACAGAGGATTGCGACACCTTCGGCGGATATATCTTCGGACTTTTGGGCGAGATCCCCGACGACGGCGCGCAGCTTGATCTTGAGACCGATGACCTGACGATCAAGGTCGAATCGGTTGCCGATCACCGAATTGAATCCACCTTCGTAACCGTCAAGCCCAAGCCTGTGGACGAGGACGATGATGATTACGACGAGGATGAAGACGAGGACGGCGAAAAGAAGAAGAAACGTAGAATCAGGGATAAGGACGAGGATGAATCCGAAGCCGGAACCGAAGAAAATACAGACTCCGTTGTCAATGCGACAGAGGAGTGATAATAAAAAGCTCTGCAAGAAAAGCGTGATATTCTTATCGGAGAAATCACCCAAAACCGAATAGGACGAGAAATCTCCATCATGGACAAATGTTTGTGATGGAGGTTTCTCATATGCTTCACTTGTCAAAATTTGCGACAGAGAAAACAAAGATAATTTCACACTATCATTATATAGCAGGGTTTGTCCATCCTTTTAGGCTTTTCCCATCTTTATCAAACCATACAGCGGAAGAATCATACTCAAGTCTTCTTCGGGGAATTTTGTGGTGGTATTACCAAGTGCAAATTCTTGCAATGTGTCATACATATCGTTTAGCCTTTTTTGACTCTGCACAGATACAGTACGCTGAGCTGAAAAAGCAAGCCACCGGTATGGATGCCGCCGAACTGATGAATACACGGCTTGCTGTCCGTGAGGAAAAGTAACGCTCTGCCATTGACCGTTTAAAAGCCGCCTGCGGTGAGAAATACGATCCTATTTGATGCACGACAGTAAACGTGATGTGGTAAATCTGCTCCACTAGGAAGCGGCAACACACTCTATCCGTGAATATCTGCATCAGAAACAGCAACAGCAGGCACAACAGAAACAGAACAAGAATAAAAGTCGAGACAGTTGGGAACGATAAAATTTCAGCGGGAGTGCATTTTTAAAGATGTACTCCCGCTTTTTCTGTTTAATTGGTAAAAGTGGTAGAAATATTCAAGATTTTGCGGTATAATATATTATAGAATTTTATATCCAGCAATATGCTGGATGGTTTAGATAGCAAATATACTTGTGAATGGGGCGTAATATGATTGATATTTATACATGCGAAACTCAAGCAAAAGAATTATATAACCATTATCAAAAAAACAAGATGCAAAGTTAATAACACATAGACCGCAGCTTTCACAAGGTTGCGGTTTGTCTTTCAAAAAATTTGAATTTTTTGTGCAACGAAATCAAACGGTTTACGAGTAGATAGGTGAAGAGCTCTTGAATAAACGCAAAGGAGGTAGTACGGATGGATGATAAAAGTATTGTTGAACTGTATTGGCAGAGATCAGAGCAGGCAATTACCGAAACTTCAAAAACATATGAGAAGTATTGCTATTCGATAGCCCATAGTATTCTCAATAACAACGAAGATGCGGAAGAATGTGTAAACGATACATACAATGAAGCATGGAATACCATTCCACCGCACCGTCCGTCCATTCTTTCTACATTTCTCGGTAAAATTACTCGCCGTTTATCTATTGATAAATTTAGACACCGTAATGCAGCAAAACGCGGTGGAAGCGAAATGCCGTTAGTTTTGGACGAATTGCAGGATTGCATAGCCAGTGATGAAAAAATTGAGCAAGAGTATGAAAAAAAGCGATTGTCCGAAGTCGTAAATGCTTTTGTAATTTCATTGCCCGAAATAGAGCAAAAAGTTTTCCTGTGCCGATATTGGTATATGGACTCGATTGAAGTCATTTGCAAGCAATTTGAATTTTCGGAAAGTAAGGTGAAATCTATGCTTTATAGAA
Organism: Eubacteriales bacterium; assembly: GCA_045538195.1. Lineage (GTDB taxonomy): Bacteria > Bacillota > Clostridia > Oscillospirales > CAG-272 > SVTX01. Next base: position 80,808 of record JAZSRA010000085.1, read on the forward strand.
CAAGAGAGAAACTTCGCGATATGCTCGTAAAGGAGGGCTTTCAATGACAAACTATGATATTTTAGAAGCACTTAACAATGTAGACGATGAGTGCTTGAAAAATGCAAAAACAACTAAAATAAAGAAGTCTAAAAATATTAAAACTTTTGGGTTGAGATGGGGGGCAATGGCTGCTTGTTTCTGTCTAATGCTTGTGGTATCTATTATGGCAGTATATCAAATTCAAAATGGAGCCGATCCGAATGGTCCCGATATTCCGCCTGTTACAAACAATAATCCCGACTCACAGTTTACTGTCGAACAAGGAATTTGCGTTGGTGGAAAACTCTATTTGCCTGATGCAGAACTGTCAGAAAAAGCGACAAAAGAAAACATTGGTGCTGTCGTGGGGTATGTATCATTCGATAATAAAACAACATTGGATGTATATGCCTATGAATATGTTCCGAATGATGAAAATAAAAGTCGGGTCATAGTTCCAGTGGAAGATTCATTTTATGTTTATTCATTTTACGGATATATGCCCAATGACAATAAAAACTTGATCGTAGACTTGCAGAACAAAGCCACCCACGTGGAAATTCGAGATGTAGATAATGAAACTACAAAAAAACAAATAGATTCAACAGTGTCCGATTTTGATGATATTATTGGATTATTATCACTTCTCGACAAACCGCACACACAAAAAGAATTGAATCAATATTATTTCGAAAAATTCAAAAATCAATTTAAGGAGGGAGAAATATGGATTAATCAAAATGGAGGTATTGCCCATGGTGGAAACCACACTGTAGGCATAAAATTCAGCAGTTTGGTCAATGGAGAAACCTGTATTATTGTTGTAGCGATGGAGGATAACACCTATCTAACTTATCGCTATCTTGAAGGAGCTGGTGTCATTAGACTGGAAGATTCCGGGTACGGGTATATACTGACCGAAGAACAAATCGAGATAATCAATCATTTAATTGGTTTAGTCTAAGAAACAAAATTATTTTCGTGAAAGGAGCTTCTTATGAAACTGAGATCCCCCAAAATACGCCTTTTCGCTGTTATTCTTAGCATGGTAATGCTTTTCTGTAGCATGCCTGGTGTTAGTGCCAACGCAGCTGAACGAGAATTGGCGGTTGGTGAGCTAATTTCGGCACAGAAACAAGCAGTGGAAGCTAACGAAGTTCTGATGCAATACTTTTTTGCCGAAGGATGGGTGCTTGAATACCCGGATTACTTTGGTGGATGTTATATTGAGGATAATGTTCTTCACATAATCCTTGTTGAACCTACCACTGAGGAATTAAAAATCTTGGATGCAATTTTGTCCGATTATGGAAATGCGATTATCTTTGAATATGGAAGCTACTCTCAAGCAAGTATTCAAGATTATGCAGATAGTACTGCTGCAGAACTAAAAGAACAAGGGATTAGAGTAACTCATTGGTATGTAGAGGTGGAAACTGGTAATATAATCATTGGAGTTGTGTCTAATGATATTGATTCTGCGGATACGAAAGTTGCAGAAATCAAGAGCTATTCATTTAGAAGTTCGACTCCCAAAATCGTCATTGAGGAAGGAGAATATACTTCGACGACAAGCGATCCTGTTATTGGCGGTAGTACGATTGCGATTGGGACTTCACCCCGATCTGCCGGTACATGTGGTTATTTTGATGGAAGTAGCGCATTGGTAACATGTGGACACGGAAACACAGCAACTGGTTCTGCGGTTAGAATGAATGGCTCTCAGATAGGGACAGTCGTTGATGTACAATATACAGATGAACAGGCTGGAGATTATTCCATCATTGAGCTAACTAGCGAGGAACTGTTGTCGCATAAAATTGGTGATTCGAGTGACGGTTTGATTACGATAACCGGTGGAACGTATCTTTCTCCGGCAGTCGGGACATATGTGACTAAATATGGATATAAGACTGGTTATAGCTATGGGACAGTGACGGCAACAAATGTTTCCATAAGTCCAGGAACGGACATGACTATTTCCGGAATGACAAAAGTATCTATAACAAGAGGTAGAGGTAGTGAACCCGGCGATAGCGGCGGTCCGTATTTAGCGGGAAATGCATTTTGTGGTGTGCACCATGGACATAAAACATCAGATAATACTACCGTGTATTTTACTCCTTATTCGCTTATTTTACAGGGTGGGTTTAGTGCAATTGGCAATCACAATTGTGCCAGATGGACCGATACTGGTCCGTCAACCCACAGTGGGTATTGTTCAGTTTGTGACGAAACCATATATGAATCACACGCTGAAAATTGGAATGATTTTTATGGAAAATGCATTCGCTGTGGAAGAACAGATCCAATTGTACTCGAGATGAGCCAATAATATAATATGCAGTCATCAATAGCCAATGCTCGTTGTTTTAATTAACAATTAAGAGGGAGAGCACAGGTTTTTGAACTTGTGCTCTCCTCAGTCAGCCGAAAAACGCCCACCTTCGCTCTCGTGTTTTTTGTATATTATGGCATCGTAAATAACGCTACCAAAAAATTTTTCCCCTTTTCCTCAAAGTTTTTGAGAGGTGGGGAGGGTGAAGGGAGGGGCGGAGAACAATTTTTCAAAAATGTTCTCCGCCCCTCCCTGCGTATATCAAAAATCAATCAAAATATCCAAGCTTGTAGAGAAGCTCTGCGATGAGGACCGCGCCGCCCGCAGCACCGCGGAGAGTGTTGTGGGAGAGACCTACGAACTTGTAGTCATAGATCACGTCCTCGCGCAGACGTCCCGCAGTTACGCCCATGCCGCCGTAGATATCACGGTCGAGCTTTGCCTGAGGACGGTTGTCTTCCTCAAAATAGGTAATGAACTGCTCGGGAGCGTGGGGCAGACCAAGCTCCTGGGGAAGTCCCTTAAAGTTCTTCCAGTCCTCAAGAATCTGTTCCTTGGTGGGCTTGTTCTCGAATTTTACGAATACTGCCGCGGTGTGACCGTCGGTAACGGGAACTCGAATGCACTGGGTAGTGATAACGGTATCGGTCGCTTTTACGATCTCGCCGTTCTCAACCTTACCCCAAACGCGCAGAGGCTCCTGCTCGCTCTTTTCTTCCTCGCCGCCGATGTAGGGAATGATGTTGTCGATCATCTCGGGCCACTCGTTAAAGGTCTTGCCCGCGCCGGATATAGCCTGATATGTAGTAGCGACGACCTCCTTGATTCCGTACTTGCGGAGGGGGGTCAGCTCGGGAACGTACGCCTGAATAGAGCAGTTGGGCTTAACTGCGATAAATCCGCGCTTAGTGCCAAGTCTCTTTCTCTGTGCCGCGATGACTTCAAGATGCTCGGGGTTGATCTCGGGAATGACCATAGGAACGTCGGGAGTCCAGCGGTGAGCCGAGTTGTTGGAAACAACGGGAAGCTCTGCCTTGGCATACGCGTATTCAAGCTCCTTGATCTCGTCCTTCTTCATATTTACCGCGCAGAAAACGAAGGAGCAGAGAGACTTGACAGTCTCAATGTCGTCACTGTCGATAATAACCATCTTCTTATATTTTTCGGGCAGGGGAGTGGAGAGCTTCCAACGTCCGTCGAGAGCTTCCTCGTAGGTTTTGCCCGCGCTTCTTGCACTAGCAACGAGAGCGGTGACTTCAAAATAGGGGTGGTTTTCAAGTAGGGTCAAAAATCTTTGACCGACCATACCCGTGGCGCCAACGACGCCGACCTTCATCTTTTCCATAATAAATACCTCGCGTAAAAAGTCATTAAAACGCTTTTGCGATTTAACGAGCTAAAATAATAGATTAATTATAGCATATTTTTATCTGCATTTCAATAGAAATTTTCGATTTTTTAAAATGCACTTTATATAAAATTATGCTGAATATAATAGTTTTGTTTGTGATTTTTGCGAAAACAAAAAGCCTTATTTGTTACTGTATTGGAAATAATTGCTTTATGACAATTCGTCAATTTTTGTCTTTGGTTCTGAAAACGGAATTTTTGGACTATTGATATTTAAACTCAAAATTTCAAATCGCGCAATTTTGCCAAAATCGGAAAAATATTTTCAAAAACCTATTGACAAACGCCCAAATAGGGTGTATAATAAGCACGTAATCACCCAAAAAGGGGATTTCGCGCCCCTTTTTAGTTCAAAGCCGTTTAAAATAACAAAGCGGCTACAATTTAAACCAATTTTATTGAAGTTTTTGGAATTCTTAAAACCTTTTGCAAAAGGTTTTAAGCGGGGTATGGGGTGGAACCCCATATAACTCGGAAAGGAGATTATTATGGCAGCAACGAAAAAGGCATTAGCTAAGGTCACCGAGATACAGGACAAGGAAGACAAGAAAAAAGCGTTAAGTACCGCTATGGCGCAGATCGAGCGCGAGTTTGGCGCGGGCGCTATTATGAAGCTTGGCGAGAATACCCATATGGAGGTGCAGGCGGTCTCTACGGGATCTCTCTCTCTTGACATGGCGCTTGGCATCGGCGGTGTTCCTAGAGGTCGTATCATCGAGATCTTTGGCCCCGAGTCCTCGGGTAAAACTACCGTTGCGCTCCACATAATCGCAGAGGTGCAGAAGCTCGGCGGAGAAGCGGCGTTTATCGACGCGGAACACGCTCTTGACCCCGTTTACGCAAAGGCTCTTGGCGTTGATATTGCGAATCTGCTTGTTTCTCAGCCCGATTGCGGCGAGGACGCGCTTTCGATCACCGAGTCGCTCGTTCGCTCGGGTGCTATTGACGTCGTTGTCGTTGACTCGGTTGCGGCTCTCGTTCCCAAGACCGAAATAGACGGAGATATGGGTCAGTCCAGTGTGGGTGTTCAGGCTCGCCTTATGTCACAGGCTATGAGAAAGCTTGCGGCGGTTATCTCCAAGAGCAACTGTATCGTAATCTTTATTAACCAGCTCCGCGAAAAGGTGGGCGTTATCTACGGTAACCCCGAGACCACCACGGGTGGCCGCGCACTCAAATTCTACGCGTCTGTAAGAATTGATATCAGAAAGACCGAGCAGCTTAAAAACGGAACCGACATTTACGGTAACAGAGTTAAGTGTAAGATAGTTAAAAACAAGGTCGCTCCCCCATTCCGCGTAGCGGAGTTTGATATTCTTTACGGCAAGGGAATTTCTCGCATGGGCGAGATCCTCGACTTTGCTATTATGATGGATATTATCAAGAAGAGCGGCTCGTGGTTCTCTTATGACGGAAATAGATTGGCTCAGGGTAAGGATAACGTCAAGAGACTGCTTGAAGATAATCCCGAGTTTGCCGCAGAGATCGAGGCGAAGGTAAGAGAGATGAGTATGGGCGGCTCGGTCCTCAACGAGGAGGACTTTGAGCTTGACGGCGACGATGACGATTTCGACATCCGCACCATAGAGGACGATGAGTAATAAGGTCGGCTTTGGCAGAGACGCAAAGGAGTTTTTGGCGAAGCTGGAACGCGGTGATGACACGCGCCCCTTGGACGAGACCGGTGTGAGAATAACCTCAATTTCTGCCTCGGGTGGAGAAAAGGTTACGGTAAGAGTTGTCATTTCAAATCCGTCAGGCAGGGAAGAAGCAGAATTTACCGTTATGAATAACCACGCCAAGGAGCTGGGACTTGCTGTTGGAATGATAGACGAGGAATTACTCCCTGAGCTTGAATATTTTGCCGACGTCGCGCGTGCGTACATCTCGGCTTGCTCGTCCTTTGCGTTTACCCCCTCGTCTTATGCGTCGCTGAAAATTAAGCTTGTTCAAAAGGGATTTTCCCGTGACGTATGCGACGATGCCATTGAATGTCTGAGGCTTCGCGGATTTGTCAAGGAGGATGAGATTGCCATGAGACGAGCGCAGATACTGGTTGAAAAGCGCTGGGGAAGGCAGAGAGTGTTGTTGAAGCTCCGTGAGGAGGGCTTTTCGGATGAGGCGCTTGAAAGCGCTTTGGAGTTTCTTGATAGCGTGGATTTCACCCTTGTCTGTGCAGAGCTTATACAGAAAAAGTACGGAGACATTCCATCGGACAAAAGCGAGTTTGATCGAATGTATGCCTCCCTTGCGAGAATGGGATATTCGGGATCTGAGATCCGTGCTGCGGTGCGGTCGCTTTCGCAGGAATAATTCTGTTAATTAAAATAATAAAAGCCTTCCGATAGGACGTGAACCTGTGCGGAAGGCTTTTGAGTATTACATTTTTTAAAGGGACATTCGGTCACCCATCGGATTGCTATAGGCAGCCGTTGAGCTACGTAAGGCAAGTCCGGCATCGGTGGATACTATTTACAAAAATCAAGAAGGCTGTTTGTAAATTTCGTTAATTCAATTATGAACGCAGAAAATATTTAAACTAATTAAAAAAACGCACTCACTTTAACAATTAGTTAATATATTGGTGCTAAAATGTTTTATTATAATTTTTAGAAATGCTTTAACGGAGAAAATATGGAATTTGTCAGAAAATTACCTCTGCCCATAGAGATAAGAGAAAAATATCCCTTGAGTGCCGAATGGACGGCAAAGAAAAAAGATTTTGACGCAGATGTCGCACGCGTTTTCAATGGTGAGTCTGAGAAAAAGCTGCTTATAATCGGTCCTTGCTCGGCAGACAATGAGGACTCGGTGATGGATTACGTCACCCGTCTTGCTCGCGTTAGCGAAAAGGTGTCGGATAAAATAATTATCATACCCAGAGTATACACCAATAAGCCCAGAACTACGGGCGACGGATATAAGGGTATGCTTCATCAGCCCGACCCTAACAAGGGTTCCGATATGCTGGCGGGAATCATCGCGATCAGACATCTGCACAAGAGGGTCATCGAGGAGACGGGAATGTTTACCGCCGACGAGATGCTTTATCCCGAAAATTATCAGTATCTCTACGACCTGCTGTCATATATTGCTATCGGAGCGCGTTCAGTGGAGAATCAGCAGCACAGATTGGTATCAAGCGGAATCGAAGTTCCCGTAGGAATGAAAAACCCCACGGGTGGCGATATTTCGGTAATGATGAATTCAATAACTGCGGCGCAGCACGCACACACCTTCCTTTTCAGAGGATGGGAGGTCAGGTCAAGCGGAAATCCTCTTGCTCACGCGATCCTGCGCGGATACGTAAACAAGCACGGTGAGTCTCTGCCTAACTATCACTATGAGGATATCGAGCATCTCTGCACCGAGTACGCAAAGAGAGAGCTTCAAAACCCCGCGCTTATAGTTGACTGCAACCACGCAAATTCTGGCAAAAAGTATAAGGAGCAGGTGAGGATCGCCAAGGAGGTGCTTCACTCCTGCGCTCTCAACTCGGATATAGCAAATATATTCAAAGGCTTTATGATCGAGAGCTATATCGAGGAGGGTTGTCAGAAGATCGGCGAAGGAATCTATGGAAAGTCAATAACCGACCCCTGTCTCGGTTGGGAGGATACCGAGAAATTTATATACTACATGGCTGAGAAGCTCTGATTTAAATAAAATTTTGGATAAGAGGATCGAATGTTACGCTTTTGCTTCGTGATATTAGTTAACTTTTTTAATATAATATACTACGTACCCAAAATGGCGCATTATGGCAGACACCTCGAGAAATATTCCGAGGAGGAGTGTTACGCACTTGCGAGAAAGCTTATTTCAAAGGTTCAGAGAGCGGCTCGCGTCAAGACCGAACATTACGGCGTTGAAAACATTCCTTCAGGCAACGGAGGGTACATAATGTTTTCAAACCATCAAGGGAAATACGACGCTTTGGGTATCCTTGCAGGACACGATCGCCCCTGCACGCTTCTGATGGACAAAAAACGCTCCAAACTGCCTATTGCCGATCAGTTTATCTCGCTTTTGCGCGCTCAAAGAATTGACAAGGAGAGCTTGCGTCAACAGATAACAGTGTTAAAGACGATCGCGAAAGAGGTCACAGAGGGCAGAGTTTATCTGATTTTTCCCGAGGGCGGATACGAAAAGGATCAAGGAAATCGAACCGCGGAGTTCAAGCAGGGTTGCTTTTTGTGCGCGATACACGCAAAATGTCCCATAGTTCCCGTGGTTATAGTGGATTCTTATAAGGTATTTGGTAAAAATTCTTTGAAAAAAGCAACTACAAAGGTTATATATCTGCCGCCCGTTCCTTATGAAAAATACTGTAATATGAGGGTTCCCGAAATATCCGATATGATCAAGGGTATAATTGACGCCGAGCTTGAAAAATGGGCGGCGTGAAGAAAGGCTTATATCAACGTTTAACGCTGTTGATATAAGCCTTTTTGCAGGGAATTTGCATTGTTTAGTTTTATGCCGCTTTTACAAAACGTCTTCGGCTCAAACGAACCGAAGACGTTTTAAGAAAATTATTCTTCAAACTCAACATCAACCTCGTCTACGTTTGCGACTGTGTCAAATCCGTCGTCGTAAGCGTGATGGGGTTTTTCGATCTTAGAATCTCTTACCTTTTTGATGATAAATATTGCGGCAATAACAGCAGCCTCTACTACCGCTACGGTAATTGCGGTGATGGCGATGACCTTGCCGTAATTAGGCTTTTCGTGAACAACTACGGGTTCGGATGTGTTGAAAACTTCAAACATGGTTTTATCCTCCTTGATATATGTAATGTTGACGATTTACTACGTATATTATACCATTTGATCGTTTCTATGTCAAGATAATTTTAAATATGTTAACTGTAGGTTTTTTGAATTTAATTTGAATTTTTAGCGTTGCGGTTATTTTTTTTAGTTTTTGTCAAAAAACTCTTTCCAAAAACAAAAAAATCTGCTATACTATAATATAGTATATTTATAAAGGGGAAAAGATGTGACTGCAGAGCAAATTCGCGAGAGATTAAAGGCGAGCGGCATAGAAAATTACTGCTTGGAGACCCAAATACTGATAGAGGAGATCTGCGGAGATTATTTCGAGGACAGAGAATATTCTTCCGATGCTCTTGCTTTAGCTGTAGAAAAGCGTTGTGCGCGATATCCCTTGCAGTATATTATCGGCAAGTGGTGGCTTGCGAGATGCGAGTTCTTCGTTGACGAGAGCTGTCTCGTTCCGAGACCCGATACCGAAACTGTGGTTGAGCTTGCCGCCAAGCTTCTGCCTGCGGGAGCGGCATTTGCCGACCTTTGCACGGGAAGCGGTTGTATTTCGATATCCGTGCTTGATCTGCGTCCCGATACAAGAGCAGACGCCTACGAGCTTTACCCCGACACTCTTAAAATGGCGAAGAAAAACGCCGTCCACAATAAGGTCGCGGAGCGATTTACACCAATTTTGGGTGACGTTTTGCAGGGCGACCTTCTGAGAGACAGAAAATACGCCGCTATAATCTCTAACCCCCCTTATATTAGAACAGACGTGATAGAAACTCTTGAAAAGGAAGCCAAGGCCGAACCTCGCGCGGCGCTTGACGGAGGACAGGACGGTCTGATATTTTATCGCATGATCGTCAAAAACTTTGCCAAAAATCTTGATGACAGTGGCTTTTTCCTCTTTGAAATTGGCTTTGACCAAGCCGACGAGCTGCGAAGGATCGCGGAAGAAAACGGATTTGATTGCGAGATCTACAAGGATCTTGGCGGTCGTGATCGCGCGGCTCTGTTGCGTAAGTGACGGAAGGTGCATATAATTTTAGAGAATGATTAATTGCAATTTAGCGATCATTAGATGTTCATTTCTTTCCACCAGCGAAAATGAAACCTGCCGACAATCGCTTAGCGATTGATCGGCTCGCAAATGCAAGCATTTGCTGAACCAAAGAAACGCGATTTATTGTTCATTGTATTGTTCATTTCTTTTCTTCGGCGAAAAGAAACGAACCAAAGAAACGCCGCACGGGGGCAGGAGAGGGTCTTACGAATAAAAAAGCAGCAAGCCGCATTTTTATTCGTCACGACATCCCCTCCCCCGTGACCCCAACCCCATTGGTTGATATAGGAAAGTACGGCTTACAACCATATAAAACTTTTTGCCTCAAATAGGCTTTCCCTTCGGGAAAGGTCGCTTCCGCGACAAAGCAAAAAATTACAATAAGATCACGGCTACAAATCAAAATTATAAGAAGGATTTCACTTCTTTAAAATCAATAAACCCATTTCGTCGGCTATGCCGACAGGAGAGAGGGGTACATAGGGGAGAGAGGATGTCGCAGGGCGAGGAAAAGCGGCATGTTCGCTTTTTCTCGAACAAGACCCTCTTTACCCTATGCGGCGTTCTTTTGGTTCGTTTTCTGTCGCTGGTGACAGAAAATGAACAATAAATGCGTTTCTTTGGTTCGTTTTCTTCCGCCGTAGGAAGAAAATGAACACAAATAAAACTCACAGATAAATCAAAATTTCAATTACAAAAACACAATTTAAATTGGAGAACTATATGAACATAGCAGTATTAGCGGGCGGATATTCCCCCGAGAGAGACGTATCACTGACGTCAGGCTCACTTATTGCCAACGCCTTGATCGGAGAGGGGCATAACGTCTGTCTTGCCGACGTTTATCTTGGTATCAGAGACGAGGATCTGAACGAAAAAACTCCCTTTAACCGTGAGATTAAGCCTGTATACAAAGTAGATCACACCGTTCCCGATCTTGCCGCGCTCAAGGAAAAGAGCGGTAACGGAGAGGCGCTTATAGGTCGCGGAATAATAGAGCTGTGCCGTGCCGCAGACGTTGTGTTTTTGGCACTTCACGGAGCTATGGGAGAGAACGGTCAGCTTCAGGCGACACTTGATAATTACGGCATAAAATACACGGGTTCGGGATACGTTGGCAGCCTCCTTGCCATGGACAAGGATATTTCTAAGAAGATGTTCGTGGGCGCGGGTGTCAGAACCCCCGAATGGCTCTATTTTTCGGCGAAGGACGGCAATATCGCTCTTATCGAAGAAAAGATCGGCTATCCTTGTGTTGTAAAGCCTTGCTCCTGCGGATCCAGCGTTGGTATTTCTATCGTAGACAACAGAGAGGGGCTTGAAAAGGCTCTCTGCGAGGCTGAAAAGTATGAGGACAATATCCTTGTTGAGAAAAAGATTGAGGGCAGAGAGCTGACCGTCGGTATGCTTGACGGCGAGGTCCTTCCCGCAATCGAGATCATTCCCACAGAGGGATTTTATGACTACCAAAACAAGTATCAAGCGGGCAAGACGATCGAGCTTTGTCCCGCGCCGATCTCGGATGAGATCAAAAACGCGCTCATAGAGCAGACCAAGCTTGCTTTCTCGGCGCTTAGGCTCTCGGGATATTCAAGATTTGACTACATAGTTGACGAGAACGGCGATCCTTGGTGTCTTGAAGCTAACACTCTCCCCGGAATGACCCCCACAAGCCTTCTGCCCCAGATGGCGGCGGCGAACGGAATGAGCTACGGAGAGCTTTGCTCAAAGATCGTAGAGCTTGCGATGAAAAAATAAGATTTTATACAAAACAAGCGGTTGCTTAAACCTTTAGGTTATAAGCAACCGCTTGTTTTATTCATTGTGTTCAATACAGAAATCTACCATTTGACATATCATCGTGTAATCTCTCTCCGAAAGCTTATTAAGCTTGTCTGCTAGCTCACTTTCGGCTTGCTTACCGATTAATATATAGTCGGTGCTCACACTAAAGATTTTGCTTATCTTTAGCAAATTATCTATTCTTATTGCTTTATTGCCTCTTTCAAGATTAGATATCATCTGAATTGAAACATCCATAAGTTCAGCAAGCTGTTCCTGCGTATAACCAGAACTTTTGCGCAAATCACTTATTCTTTTACCTATTGATTTTAATAATTCTTCCATTTTTGATCCCTCCAATTAATCTTTAGATTAATTATATTAAATTTTAAAGCAAATTTTAACCATCTGAGGGTTGACAAATTTAAACCTTAGGTGTATAATTGCGTTATGGAGGTGAATTTATATGGAAAAAATAAAAGAAGTCTGCGAATTGCAGAAAAAAATTTATGTATTACAAGAGTTAAATCGTAGAAAAGGGGAAATATTTAGTAAAATTGAAGATTCGGTGCCTAAACCTGTTGCTCCTCGGGAAATCCAATATTCATATAAGGAAATACCCGATTATGACGAAGAAAAGTACGTTAAATTAGCAAAAGCTCAGGGCTCGGGCTTGGGTGAGTTTCGAGATAATGCTATATTTGTGGGATTGTCTCTTGCTAGTACGGTGATCGGTTTGCTTATATTTTGGATTCCACTTCTTTTGGCATTCTTAAGTTGGCCTTATTCGATATATCATACGAGAAAAATGGCGTATAAGCTATACATAGAGGACTGCAAGAAATTGGAAAATCAAAATGAATGTAATAAAATCGAGATAGAGCAGTTTAATCGAGCATCTGCTAAATATCAAAACGACCTTCAATTATACCAAACCTACCAAAATAATGCTAAGGTTCGAACAAAAGCTTATGAAATAGAATTTCAAAAAGCAGCTAATGAACTTGCCAACTTAAACAATAAATACATTTTGCTTTGTGATGAACTGGATATTCCTTCTTCGTGTCGTGATTTTGCTAGCATAAATATGATACTTTCTTATATACACTCAGGAAAAGCTTTCTCTGTACTAGAAGCGGTTAAGCAATTTCAATTTGAGGCAAATGCTGGAAGAATTTCAACCAATATTGAATATATAAAAAGGAATTATTCAGTGTATCAAAACACAATGCCTGATGTTGTAAGGTCTCTAAAAGAGTGTAATTATTGTGTTGAGTTTATAGAAAGAGATTTGATAGAAAGCATTAAAGCAGTCACTAATGAGTGTGAAAATATAAAAAATACACAACTAAGTAAATACATATCAAACGAATCAATTTGATATATGGAGGTACTATGTCCGATAAAGAATGGGAAGTAAGTTATAATAAATATAATGACACTTACACGGTAAAAGAAGCAAAGAAATATGATTTGAGCTACACTCCGTCAACCAACCCAACGATGCGAGAAGAACTTAATAAAGGCTTAAGGAGAATGCGAAAGGGTTGGAAAATATTCCTAACGGTTTTATTTAACATATACGGTTCACTATACAGATTTTCAAGCAATACAGTAATTGGTTGCTTGTTTGGTTTGCTTGAACTTACATTAGGCAAAGCTTTGCATGTTGTGATATTTGCTAATTTTATAGGTAGTTTATCTGTATCAGAATACGGATACGCGTTGGGATTTTTCGCTGTGTTGTTAATCTTTTCAGGTGTTTGGCTTGTAGATTTTATATCTATAATAGTAAAAAATGATATAGTATTTTTAGGCAATAAAAAGTATAAAAATTATAGCGAGTATAAGAAAAAGAAAAAATAGGAATGGGGGATATCCCCCATTTTTGTTTGCCTCTTTATAGAAAAGTTATCTAAAATGCGGTAAAAGTCATTGACAAAGACCGCGTTATATTATATAATTAAATAAATGGTAAAGTATGTTAAAATCTTTGCCCTGAAAAGAAAATCTAACCCAAAAGCAAAGGAGACCTAAGCTATGGATTTTAAAAATGTTGACAAAAAATACCGTCCCGTGCCTTTTTGGTCGTGGAACGAGAAATTAAACGTTGCCGAGTCTCTCCGTCAGACCGCACTTATGGACGAGGCAGGTCTTGGCGGATACTTTATGCACGCCAGAGGAGGTCTGCAGACTGAGTATATGGGCGAAGAGTGGTTTGAGAACATCGGCGCTTGTATAGAGGAGTGTAATAAGCGTGGCATGCATGCCTGGGCTTACGACGAGAACGGCTGGCCCTCGGGCTTTGGAGGCGGTAAGGTCAACGGCAAGGGCGAGAAATATTGGCAGAAATATCTCCGTATTATGTCAGCAGACGGCGACAGATCCAAAATCGAGCCTCACAGAATTATCTGTACCACTGGCAACTATCTTTTCTATTATGATGTGAACCCATTCTATGTCGATACTCTTGACGCGTTCGTTATCGCTGACTTTATAAATGAAATCTACGAACCTTATTACGAAAGATACGGCTCTAATTTCGACGGCTTTTTCACCGACGAGCCTCAGATCTCGAGAAACGGTATTCCGTGGAGCTTGACTCTTATCGATAAGTACAAGGAGAGATACGACGAGGATCTCTGCGAAGTTCTGCCTTGCCTTTTCCTTGAAATCGACGGCTATGCGGAGGTAAGAGTTAAATTCTGGAAGCTTGTCACCGACCTTTTCTCGGCAAGCTTTATGAAGCAGATCTACGATTGGTGTCTCGACCACGATCTTCAGTTTACAGGTCATTTGGTGCTTGAGGAGAGCCTTTTAGTGCAGCTAATCACCAACGGAGCTTGTATGCCTCACTATGAGTATCTTACCATCCCCGGCATGGACTGGCTGGGCAGAAATATCGGTCCCTGTCTTACTCACCATCAGGTGGCTTCTACTGCTGCTCAGGTTGGCAGAAAGCAGGTCCTTTCCGAGACATTCGCGCTCTGCGGTCACAACGTCGGTCACGACGAGCTTAAGAGAAACTACGAGTGGATGATGGTACGCGGTATCAACCTTATGTGTCAGCACCTTGAGGGATATTCCAACAGAGGAATACGTAAGAGAGACTATCCGCCCGCAATGTATATTCAGCAGCCTTGGTGGGCAGATTACAAGGTGTTTAATGACGCAATGAGCCGCGTGGGTATGCTTCTTGCTGAGGGTGAGATCAAGTTTGACACGCTGCTTATGCACAATATGACCTCGGGCTGGATCACCTACAACTGCGGAAACAACACCCTGCCTGACGGAAAGGATATAACCTATTATAACAACTCGCTTGTTAACGCTACGCTTGCTCTCGAAGCAAAGCATATTCCTTTCCATCTCGGTGACGAGACCCTTATGGAAAGACATGGACGTGTTGAGGGCAATAAGCTGATAATCGGTCAGCAGACCTACACCACCGTAGTTCTCCCCGAATACATAACCTTTATGGAGAACACCCAGAAGCTTCTGGACGAGTTCAAGGCTAACGGCGGTAAGATCGTGACCGATATTTCCACTCTTGAAGCTAACCCCATTATCGACAACGAGAAGATCACCTATACCTGGCGTGATTTCGGCGACTTCAAGATGTACTATTTCGTAAACTCTCATAATAGCAAGGAAAAGGCTGTTATCACCAAGGGAAGCTACGCCATCGACATTACAACGGGTGAAAAGGTTGAATTCTGCGGCGAATATACCTTCCCAGCATACGGTAGCCTTGTCGTTATCGACGACGGCACGCCCAGCGCTCCTAAAAAAGCAGAGAAGACCCTGACCGCCCTTGACATCAGCGGCAACTGGAAGGTTGAGGGAGCTACGTACAACTCGCTTACTCTTGACAAGTGCGATTACTGGTTTGACGGCGAGCTTCAGGAGGAGAACGGTTACGTTCTGAATGTCGTTCCCAGAACCACCGAGCTTCACCGTCCCGTTGATGTTCGTTGCCTCTTTAAAGTCGATCTTGAATACATTTCCGATAAGCTTTACGTTGCTTGCGAGACCCCCGAGATCTTTACCGTTAAGGTCAACGGTGTTGAGATCGACAAGACCGATTGCGGATACTTCCGCGACAGCTCATTCCGTCTCCTTGACATCCAGAAGTACGCGAAGGTCGGTCTCAATGAGATCGAGTTCTTCTCCAAGATCGAGCAGTCCGAGGATACCTTTGAGAACATTGAAAAGAGCAAGAAGTTCGAGTCCGAAAAGAACAAGCTGACTTATGATATGGAGATCGAGGCTATGTACCTCGTCGGTGATTTTGCGGTCAAGGCGGAGGGCGTATTCGAGCCCATCCCCAACAACGCATATTTCTTCGACGGCAAGTTCAGCGTTGTGAAGCCTGCGGAGGAGATCGAGCTGAAAAATCTTGAACAGAACGGCTACAGCTTCTTCTCGGGTGAGCTTACCGTTTCCAAGAAGTTCAAGCTTGATAGCACCGATTATAAGCTTTCCTTTGTCAAGAACGGATTTAACGCGCTTCGCGTCAAGGTCAACGGTAAGTACGTCTGCACTACTATGTGGGCGCCTTACGATATCGACCTCTCCGACTATCTCACCGTTGGCGAGAACGTGGTCGAGCTGACTATCGTTAACAACCTCCGTAACCTGCTTGGTCCTCACCACCACGTAGGCGGCGAGCTGCTTTCGGTCAGCCCCTCCTCCTTCTATAAGGAGCGTTGCATCTGGAATAATTTCAACACCGGTTACTTCACCTGGAAGTATAGCTTCGTAAATACAGGACTTATTTAAGTTAATTATAACAATAGTGGGGGAGGAGAAACTTTTCAAGGAAAAAGTTTCTCCTCCCCCACACCCCCTCTTCTTCAAAACATTTCAAAAGGGAAAGAGGTTTTTTGGTTGTTTAATTGAGATGTAAATATTAATAAAGCTTATATTTCAACCTCAAATTATCAGCAATCATCGCGATAAATTCAGAATTTGTGGGCTTTCCACGGTTGTTCTGTATTGTGTAGCCGAAATAAGAGTTAAGCGTATCAACGTCGCCTCTGTCCCACGCGACCTCGATGGCGTGGCGGATTGCTCTTTCAACACGCGAGGTTGTGGTCTGATATTTCTTTGCGACGGAAGGGTAGAGGACTTTAGTTACGGAGTTGATGATGTCGGAGTCCTTGACTGTCAGGAGGATAGCGGTGCGGAGGTACTGATAGCCCTTGATATGGGCGGGAACACCGATCTGGTGAATGATACGTGTGACCTGAGCCTCAATATCGGGTGTGTTGTCTGCGATTTCGTTCTTTTCTGCCTGTGCCGATTCAGATCTTTGATTGCGATTTTTCAGCATACTGTCAACGTATTCGATAAGGTTGGATTGATTTATGGGCTTGATAAGACAAAGCTCCGCGCCTGCCTGAAGCGCTTGTACGAAGATATTTTGATTGGAAATAGGGGAGGTCATTATCATCACGGGAGGCTTGTCGCTTCCGTAGGAAAGAGATTTAGCGCTTCTGACCACGCTGAGTCCGTCTATCTTTGACATCCATATATCGATTATAACAACATCGGGGTGGATTCGCCCAATTTTCGCGAGGGCATCCTCTCCGTTGACAGCTTCCTCTATGTATCGGCATCCCGCTCGCAAAAAACAGTCCTTTATAAGGGCGCGCCCGGACGAATTTTCGTCGGCAATAAGTATTTTTGTTGTGTATTCCACTTTTGTGTATCCTCCTGAAAGATATTTTTATTGATTACGGTTATATTTTACCATAAATTGGAAAATTTTGCAATACTATTTCCAAAAATTACCAATAGTGATTTTTACCAAAATTTTCCAAAATAATTTGTCTTTTATAACTAAAAAGCAAAATCTTTTGAAAAAGAATGACAAAATACGAAAAAATCTGTCGAAAAACAAAAAGGGAGCAAAGGCTCCCTTCAGTCTGTCGAAAAACGCCCATCACGCGGAAGCGAAGGTGGGCGTTTTGGTGTATTTGAAGTAAAAAAGCGATATAAAAGCAAAGAAATCGGAGGGATGGTTATCTCTCCACTTTCTTTTAGCGAATTTTTTGAGATTCA
>JAZSRA010000137.1:0-13000 GCA_045538195.1 Eubacteriales bacterium
AAGCCACACCATTTGCATTATTTCTCGTCCGCTTTGTCCTCTACTTAACATTCTTTCACCGCCTGTCTTTTTCTTGCTTCTATTATATCACATCTTACGCAAAAAAGCCACCCTTTCGAGTGACTTTTTCGACAGACTGACAGGAGCCACAAAGTTGCTCCTGTTTTTCATTGTAATGAGCCAAAAATCGAATAAACTTCTGCCTACTCATTTAAGCATGTCTGCAGCCACACGCTCGGCAGCGATCGCCTCACTGTAACGCTCCATATAGCGCTCAAAGAGAGCGTTTTCATCTGCGTCGCCCTCGGGAGGACAGACGGGGAGACCGCACGAAAGCGATCCGCTGGGATCAAGAAATCTTGCTCCCTCCTCTGAAAGTCTGCCTGCGATCTCGCCCGCAGGAAGTATTTTAGGAAGCAGATTTTCGAGCCTTATATCAACATTGAATTTATTTTTCAACAAATTGTCGAGTTTTGTCAACCTATCTTAATCAAAATTGCCTTTTTTTAATGGGAACATACCCGAGGCATCGCCCATTCCAATCACTTTTTCACCTGTGAGCTTATAGTGGACGTAGCCAGAGAGCGTGGTCATAAACGCCACCCGACCTACGTGCTGCTCGCCGTTAATTACCGCCCCGTTTTTATTTACAAGCACGCTTTTAATTCTGGTAGAACGAACCAAGCTCTATTCCAAGGATCATAATAATACCTCATTCTACTCAAATCTTTTATTATAAAATTACTCCAAACCTGATTTTACGTTATGGAAATCGTTGGTCAAAACACAGTCTACGCCCATCTCAAGAACTTTTTTTGCCTCCTCGGGAGTATCTGCCTGACAAAAGTTGCATCTGATACCGTGCGCGTGGCACTCATCTATCATCGACTTATCGTAAGGATACCAGGAGACAAACTGAACCTTATCTAGCTTATGCTCTATAGCTTTCTTTACCATATCTTCATGTCCGTTGCCTGCGCCCTGGCAGTAGCCTGCGTGAGGCAATCTTTCTCGCATTTTAATCAGTCTTTCGGTATTAATGGACATAAAATAAACGTGTCTGACGCAATCGTATTTTTCAATAAGCGCAGCGATCTTCTCGATGTAGTGATCGCTTGCCGCCACGTCCCAGATCTTGACGTGAATGTTCATAATGACTCTGCCCGCAAGCTTCTGCAATATCTCCTCAAAGGTGGGCAAACGCAGATTTTTATACTTTTCGCCGAATTTCACGCCAAAATCAAGCTGTTTCAGCTCGGCAAGAGTGTGATCCCAGATGTTGCCGATACCGTTGGAAACTCTTTCAAGATTGGGATCGTGGGCGGTGAGCAGCTCGCCGTCACTTGTTGCCCAGAGGTCAAATTCGATCTCCTGTGCGCCCATAGCAACCGCCGCACCGAATGCGGGCATGGTGTTCTCGGGGGCGACGGTATTAAATCCTCTGTGGGCGCAAAGCCTCGGATAAGGCATATATTTGTCGAAAGGAACGACGCTTGCTCCGCCGTTGCGGTAGAGCCAAGGGCGTCTGCCCTCCTCTATGTATTCGTAATGCGCCTTTTGAGCGCCTTTAAATCCTGCCGCCTTGTAATATTTTGCGTGAGGATCGATGTCGGCAGAGGCAACACCTATATCACTTTTCATATCGACAAGCACGTCGCCGTTGGGGGCGATGATCGAGCTGCAACCGCAGATCTTCGAGTCAAGTCCCAACGAGACCGACGAACGGATAAGATACGCGTTAGTGTTGTAGCACAAAAAGCGATTGATGATCGACAGCGCCTCGTGGGTGTCTGTCCTCTGGTGTGAGCAACCTATTATTACGTCGATATTCTGTCTCGCCAAGGGCGCAAAGTTTTCGTAAAAATAGAAATCGTAGCAGGTCATAAAGCCAAAACGGATGCCCTCAAGCTCAAGGACGTAAGGCTCTCTGCTTTCGTAACTATAGCTTACGTCCAGCTCATTACCGCCCTCTCGCTCGGTCTTGACCTCACTTGGCGCGGGGTGAGACTTATAATACTTACCAACGAAGTTGCCCTTGCGGTCGATAGCATAGGTGGTGTTTCGGTAGCCTGTGGGCGTTTCGTCAGCGGCGTTGACAAAAACTATTGCGTGAGAACGCTTTGCAGCTTCGACCGCCTTCTGCTTGACTAACTCATTGTACTTCTTCACCGCAGCGTGAAATTCGGTCTTGCCGCGGCAATCGGCAGGCACGTCGCTATACTCGGGCAGGACGATAATGTCCGCGTCATCGCCAATAGAATCAAGGTGGGCTATCATCGAGTCAAAGCAAGTCTGAAGGTCGGATTCGTCGAATGAATAGTAGGGTTGGATAATATATGTCTTCATAATACTTATCATTTTTATTTATATTATAATTATAATCCTAATTTACGAGCTTGTCAAGAAAGATTTTTTATAAAAAACGGACAACCTCTTTACAAACAAAAATATTTGTGTTAAAATATATTAAAGCTTATTTGGGAGGAATTTAATATGAGCGAACAGATCAAAATAAAGGTTGCGACCTACAACGTAGGCGATTATTCGGGCAGAGACATGAAACACGGCAGCGATGCATCGCGCAAGGCCTTCCGTGAGGTTATGGAAAAAGTAAACGCTGACCTTTGGGGACTTCAGGAGGACGTAAAGTGCTTCAACAACGAGACCGGTGAGATGGCTTTTGACGCTATTTATTCGTCAGTTCTGCCAAATTACGCGAGAAATTACTCGGGAAATTACAACGGCAAGGCTTTCCTTACACGATTTGGTCTTTCAGAAGTTGAGCCTATCAAGTACACGGGAGACTTGAAATACCGCCACCCTTGGTTCCTTACGGGAAAGCTGACCGTGGAGGACAAGGAGATCACTCTTATTTGTCTCCATTTCGACTGGTCGGACAAGAACGTTCGCGCCGAGGAGATAAGACAGCTTCTTGAGTTCGCGAAGTCTCAGGAATACTGCATTATAATGGGCGACTTCAATCCCGAAGACTACGCTGACGACGGCAAAAAGCTAAGTAACACACTCTTCTACGATGAGGAATTCGGAAGATTTAAAGAGGCAGGATTTTCCATCGCCAACGGCGGTGAGTTCGGCACCTTTGATACCATTATCGACTTCCACTCCTCGCCCTGTCCCTTTGACAACATTATGGTAACGCCCAACATTAAGATAGTTGCGGCAGACCGTGTTGCCGAGCCTTGGATGAACGACCACGCGCTGGTGTGGGCGGATATCGTTATTGATTAATTAACAAAAAATCCATTTCCGATTGAACCTGCCCCAATTGTGCGGACAGTACAAAAAACACCTCTATGGTAAAAAACACAAAAAATTAGGCAACGAACTGACATCGCTTTTCAAGTGGTGTCAGTTTTGTTTTGAGTTGGATACGTTCATTATTGTAGAACTGTATGTATCTTTTAATCAGCCAAGATAAATTCAAACGCGCCCCGACACGCGCTTCATGCGTATCGGGGCGGTAAAAATTCAAATCATAAATTTTAGTCCTCTGTCTTTGCCACTCTCTTTTCGGCACGAACTATCTTATAAAGCTCCTCTGTTGCCAGCCTTGTCTTTGCCACTACGTCGCCACAATTCTTTGGGAAGCAATAGTAAAGTATATTTTTGTCGCCCACGCAGATCATATCGCCAAGCTTGTACCAATAATAGTCGGCGTAAAGGCTATAAGACGAAAGAGGCTTTTGAACGTAGTCAAGCTCGCCGCCGCATCCCGTCAGACGGAATCCGCTGCGGTCATGGGTAAGACGTCCTTCGCCCACGGAATAGATGCACTCGGTATCTATCATAGCAAAGACGTCGACTTCAATATCGAGCTTATAAGTTCCGTCGATTATCTCCTGACGCACGCACTCGCGCTCCCATTTGTACCAATCGGGTACGTGTGGGTACTCGGTCTCGCCGTCTATCGCCTTCATAAAGCCGTCCTCGCTAAGCTCATATCTCTTGCCGCACGCACGGCAGGCAAGCTCTGTTCCCTTGCCCTCGGTCTGACCCTCGGCAAGACAGTGGGGACACTTATAAAGCACGCGGTTAAGATGATCCGCTCTGAAAGGCTCGGTTATCTTAACTCCCTTTTCCTGCTGATTCTTCCAGTTGTCAAACGAGAATTTTTCTTTTAAGAGGGCATTGATCTCCTTTGTGGGCATTTCCTTGATCTGCTCGGGCGAGATCAGATATTCCACCGTCGCAGAAACGTCGGTCTTTCGAAGCTGAAGATTGTTATAAAGGGGATCGCGCATAAACGCGCCGTCGGACAGGATCACCACAACTGGCAGATTCAACACCTTTATGCATCTTCCGAGACTTTCGGGCAGAGGGGTCGCGGTACCGTCAAAGCTGTAGCTTGCCTCGGGATACATAAGTATCGACGAATTGTGTCTTTTTACGGCGTAAAGCATGTCGTGAAGCAGGCTGACCTCTGTGACGAATTTCTTGGTGGGGATACATCCGATCTGTCTCATAAGCCAGTTTTTGCCGATAAATCCGTCGGATGTGCAGACGATATTGTACTTTCTGGGATAGAAGATGCGGTTTACGATCTTCAGATCGATAAAGCTTGAATGATTCATAAGGATAAGGCAAGGCTCCTTCTTTGAGAGCTTTTCCATGCCTATCTTCTCATATTTGAAGTGGGTCGCAGCAAGATCGGGGATCGACAAAGCTCTTATCAGCGTTCTGAAGAAAAAGCTGGGACGCGAAGGCTTTTTGTCCTGTTTAGCGGACATTTTAAGCACTTCTCCCAAGCTTTTGCCGCGTACTATCTTCATATTCGGGCCCCTCCATATTTTTTAACAAAGTATTTTCATACAGCTTATAATATAAGCTTATTGTTAACTATATTTTATCATACCCATTTTTCTTTGTCAAGGGAATTTATTCATTATAGAGCGGCATTTAGATAAAAAACGCCCGCAAGAAGTTGCTTCGCGGGCGTTGTGCAGTGGCGTTTTAGTCCAATATCATACCTATTCCCTTTTCGAGAGAGGTCTCGTCTATCATACCTTGGGCATAAGCCACGATCTCTCCGTGTTTATCTATAAAAAAGGTTTGAGGGATAGAATAGATCCCGTAGGTCGCGGCGGCAGAATTGTCGGTGTCAAAATACACGGGGAAGGTGTACTCCTGACCGTTAACAAACTCCTTGGCGCTATCGACCGTCTCACCGAAAAAACCGATGTAATTGACCATCATAAACTGTACGTCGTCGCCGTATTTTTCGTAAGCTGCTTGGAAATCGGGCATCTCGTTTCTGCAAGGACCGCATCCGCTTGCCCAGAAATTAAGCACGATAGGCTTTCCAAAAAGGTCGGAGAGCTTTACGTCCTCTCCATCCCAATTAACAACGGTAAAATCGGGAGCGTGGTCAGCGCTTATCTCGACGCTCTCGGATTCAGATTGCTCGTTGCCGCTTGACGTATCAACGGTTTGGCTCTCACTGCCCAAATCCGAATCTTTGTCGTCATTAGCGGTGCAAGCCACAAGCGCCGAGAGAAGGCACAGGCAAATCGCAAATATCAGTATTTTCTTCATATATCCACCTCCAAGGGTCTTTTCTTAAAATCATACGGTTTCCCGCAATTTATTTTAACACAAGACCGCCCCGTTGTCAACATCTGTGTCAATCAATATTGATTACAATTATTTAAAGGCTCGCAGGTTGTCATGCTTGCGCGAATTATGCGTCAAATTAATTATTGACAAACCGAGTCTTTTGTGATAGAATAAAAAAAAAGGTGTTTCAAACGGAACGCCTTTAGAACGGAGACTCAAATGCCAACAGTCAATACTACCAAGATCAGAACCAAGCACAAAAATCTGTTTTTGCGCGTGTCAAAGGGACATTTTGCAACCAGCCATAGCCATATCAACTACTACATCGACGTGACTACTCAAAAGGCTCGTCTTTCCGAGGCACAGGCTCTGGCAAAGGAGCTGGTATCCTACTATAACAGTAACACTATCGTCGACACTATTCTCTGCCTCGACGGAACGCAGGTCATCGGAACACTCGTTGCCGAGGAGCTGACCAAGGGTAACTTTACCAATCTTAACGCCCATCAGACTATCTACGTCGTCACCCCCGAACACACTTCGGGAAGCCAGCTTTTCTTCCGCGATAATATCGTTCCCATGATCGCGGGCAAGAACGTGCTGATCCTTGCCGCATCGGTCACTACGGGATATACCGCGCAGGCTGCTATTGAGGCTATCAAATACTATAACGGCGTGGTCGCAGGAGTTTGCGCGATCTTCGCCACCGTTGACGAGTGCGCGGGCTACCCCGTTCGCTCGGTATTCGACCCCAAGGACCTTGGCGACTACGCCAGCTATCCGTCCCACGAATGTCCTCTTTGCAAGCAAGGACAGAAGATCGATGCTCTGGTCAACAGCTTCGGTTTTTCAAAGCTTTGAACTTTGTGAATATTATTAACACAAAAAGCACCCAATCGGGTGCTTTTTGGTTTGGATATTCTTGACAAAAAAAGATATCAAGAGCGTAATTTAAGTTTATTTTCGGTGTACTTAACATTACAATTATTTGATTATATATTTCAAACTCATTGCAAGATTTGCATCATCGCCTGAGCGAAGCACCAAAGTTTTATAACTAGAAATATAGGCTGTAACCTTAACTCTATATTCGCTTTGCTTTATCCCTTTAACATTAGATATAACTTTAAAGCTTCCATTATCGCAAATACCATATTTATAATTTACACATCGTCCTTTTTGGTCATAAACGTGAATATCAAATCTAACTTGTTTAAGTAAATTGCTTCGGCTGAGTTTAATGCCGTTTGATTTGTAAACGCCAATAAGATCGTTGCCAAAAAAGGCATCCAGTTTTATAGTTTTTCCATTTTCGATAGTATAATATTCTGTATTGTATGTTACTCTTGCCTTTGTACTTCTCTCAACTCTATTCACAACATTATAAGTCTTTCCTATTGTTGCGGCTGATGCAGAAAATGAAAATATTGAGATCAGAGTTGTAACAATCACCAAAAATGCCATAATAGTTGATAGTGTTTTTCTCATTTCTTTTCCTCCAAAAGTTAAATTAAAAAGTGTACACAACCGAAGCCTTGCCCACCGAAAAACACAAACTCCGATTGGTTACAATTTAATTATACTCAACTTTTGAGTATTTGTCAATACTCAAATCATGAGTGTGATAAAATTTTTACATAAAATATACTTTTATGTAGGAGTTTGATTATGAATTATCGCATAAGAATGAGAAATCTGCGAGAGGACAGAGATCTCACACAAAAAGAAGTGGGACAGATAATCAATAAATCACAGCAAGGATACAGTCACATTGAAGATGGCAGAGCCGAACTAAAAATCGATGACTTGATAAAGCTTTGCAAGTTTTACAAAGTAAGTGCTGATTATTTTATCGGTATATCAGATAAAATATAAAATTCTTTTCGAGCAGCTATATCAAAAAATCGTCACCTCCAAAACAAAAAGCACCCGATCGGGTGCTTTTTGTTTTGGCACGAGTTGACAAAAAAGATGCCTACTTTAAACACTTCAAAAACGAGATATCATAAGTACTGTCTTCGAAATTATCGTATATGGAGAAGTTTTCATCAAGAAAATGCATTTCAGTCGGAGTGACATTGTAAGCAGAATTTTTTTCGATATATTCAAGCTCGCTCATCGTGTAGACGAATACAACAGTGCGGTTCTGGTTGTCGAGCATGACATACTCTAATACTTCCCATTTTTTATTCACTTCCGTCCATTGCAGAATATAAGTCGGAAAGTCAAAATTTGCGTCATCATATACAGGAGCAATTTCTCTTTCACCGTTCTGCAATTTGAAATTTTTTAAACTATCAGAAAAAGCAATATAGTTATCCTCGCTCAAAGCACAAGAAAAATATATAGCATAACCATCAACGTCGATACCGGGTGTCCAATGAAAATAATATTCTTCAAGGGTTGAAGGAGTTTCTCTTGGAAAAAGAAGCAAGTGAGAATTGTAAAGATACCCTCCAAATCCCAACAAAGTATCGCGATCGGGAGAGCTTTGTTTATTCCATTCTTTGACCATACCGTCATACATATATTGATAGTCAGAAATATCGGTGCGTTCTTTCGAACACGAACAACAAGTTAAAATAATAAAAGTTGCTATTAGTATCAGAAAAATCTTTTTCATATCGCCACCGCCTTTCTGATTTTATTATAGCATACTTTGGGGGAATTTCAATATGCATAGTGAAAATGCTTAAAAAACAGGCATTTGAGATCGGTAACGTAGGAAGATAAATGGCAAATGGACCGAGTCAATGACTCGGTCCATTTGAAAACGGATCGCTAAATATACCGATCACCGAAACATTGCTTCGATCTGCTCTACAGTGTATCCGCTCGGGATGGTTGCGATTATAAAGCACATAAATTTGTCCGCCTTCTTCAGATAATATACCTGCTTCATAGAGGTTCCCTGAACGGTGATGGTGCAATCAACCTTTGCAAATTCGGTTTTGCCAAGCTTTACAGTTTCAAGAGAATCGGGGAAGGTGACCGTCATACCTGATACATTTGCAAGTTGAGTTTTAAGTGCTTCAACATACTGCTCAACGGTGATGTTGGTAGCAAATGTTTTGGAGAGGTTTTCGAATCCTACGTTGATATTGCTTCTCGTAATTATGTCCACTACCATCATATCGTATATAGATGGGTTGTTTTCCAAGGCGTTTTTGAAGTTTTCCCCCAGAAACATATCCACACCCAAGTTCATCGCTGCCGCAATCTCTTCGTCGGTGGAATATACCCATGACTCCGGCTTTGTAAAAGTAAGGCCCAGATATTCAGATGTGTAAATGTCACCCTAAATGATGCCGCGGGAAAGCTCAGGCGATTTTTTGTTGTCATCGGGTTGTTCGTCTTTATTGGACGGAACAAAAGTACAAGAGACAAGCAAAAGTACCATTACGACCGCAAGGGTAAGAGCCAAAAATTTTTTCATTGTTAAATCCTCCTTGTAGCTCGTTTTTTATTATACCCATTATACTAAATTTTCGCAAAGTTGTCAATATACCTTCGCGGAAATATTTGGCTCATTATGACAAAAAAGATGCCAATTTATTTTGATAATTCTTTTAGCAAATTGGTCTTGTAGATTTTATCGTAATGCGTAAATTGAATTTTCACTGCCTTTTTGAAATTCTTGCATCCGTCTGCGAAAAAGATAGGGATATTGTGTAATGCATCTGCTAAATCTTCAAGACGCTGAAAGTCTCTTGCTTTTGCATATTCAAGCATCATCTGAAATCCGTTTGCGAGAAAAGAGTAACAAGCCTCATCTTTGATGACCTTCCAACCATACGTATAAATGTTATCGACATATACCCATCGAAAATCGTCTTGATCTATGCTTTCTATTTTTCTCAATTTCTTTCGAATAATATTATCGTCTATTGTATTATCTGCCTGGGGAGTCCTTAAAATGTCAAGTACAGCATTTATCACTTCGAAATTATATTCGTTTTCCGGTTTGGCTCGTAACATAGTTATTGCAGAATGTATATCGTAAAAATCATAATTAAGTAGCAACATACTCACACCGCCTTTCTGATTGTATTATATCATAATTTCCTATATTTTTCAATATTCTCCTTGTAATATTCAAAAGCCTTTCATTCGTGCGTCAAGCTCGTCGATTTTATTCAGGATGATGAAATATGCGCGGTCGATCACCTTTTTGGCGTATTTCTCAAAGTCGTCCTTGGGCGGATCTTTGAGAAAGCTTTGTCGCGCGAGGACAAGGGCGTATTTTACTCGATAATAATGCTTGAGTTCGTATTCCATATAAAAACTTCCTTTCGGTTTGGTAACACCATTATACCGAAAGGAAGCCGAAAGTCCAGATAAGATTTTGAAAATTATTTGTTAGCAATATTTGATTTCGCTGTTCTGCAAGAGGAAACAAGCATCACGCGGAGAGTCGCACATTTATCAGAAAGAATTTTGTACTGTTGAGCATCAATATAATTCGTTTTTTGCAAAAGTTCAAGCCAATAGCCGGTTTCGCTTGCTTCTTTGAGTGCTATTTCAAGTTTGGATATAAAATCCTTTTTGCCTTGTGCGTATTATGCTTCGTGAATGTTTGCGCCGATTGATGTGCCGCTTCTACCGATTTGATTAGCGATAACGGACTCGTGATTCGATTTTAAGTATTTGACAAGGTTAATAATATCTACGGATAATTCCATTGATAATTCACGGAGTTTAGATTCAGCCATAGTAGCACCTCGCTTTCGATTACATTATAGCATAATTTTAAAGGTTTGTAAAGAGTGATGTATCGGCTACGCCGAAGTGATGTTATGGCTTCGCCATAGTGATGTATTGCGTCTGCGGCGCAAAGTGATGTGATGTGTTCCGCATCCTCACGCGCGAAGCGCACATCACAAGGCGAAGCCGTCATCACGCACGAAGTGCACATCATGTTCCGCTTGCGGAACACATCGTTCCAAACAAAAGAGCACTGCTCTCGCAGTGCTCTTTTGTTTGGCGCGTGTTGACAAAAAAGATGCCAACTGTTTTTATCCTATGTTTTGTTTGTCATTTATCATCAGTTTGATATGCTTGACGACAGATATAATTTCAAAAACAAAAATCGTCACAGCACATATAGCGATTCTAATATCGGGAAGATTGTTTCTCGCAAATATAACAGGAATAGTGACAACTATTACCAATGCCAAAATTCCATTAAAGACAGGATTAATATTCTTAAATACTTTTATCACAGAAAGAACAGCATCTATAAGATAGAAAATCAAACTGCACAATGCCGTTATGAGAGCCAATATGGCTAAAGCGAAAGATCTACTTACACCACTTTCCGGTTCAACTTCATTATTTGATATAATAAACGCGCCAATTAACAAGACCACACCAATCATTGTAACCAACATGCCAATCATTGCAGGTATTTTTGAGTATATTTTTTTCATCGCCCCACCGCCTTTCTGGGTTTAGTATAACATAAATCCATTGTTTTTTCAATGATGCATTCGCTTCGCGAATATGAAGCAGAAGCCTTACGGCTTCTATGAAGCGGCGCGCCCGCGCCATGAAGCGAAGCGCAATGTTATTTCTCCGTGTGCCGAAGGCTCGCTTCATAGGGCGAAGCCCTGCTTCATTTTTCATGCGCGTAAGCGCGCTTCATTTCCAAACAAAAGAGCACTGCTCTCGCAGTGCTCTTTTGTTTGAGACGTGTTGACAAAAAAGATGCCACCTTGAAAATGGCGAAAAGCCTTGTTTTATAAGGAATTTCAAATTTTTTGACAATTATTTTTCAGCCGTTTGGGCGGTTAGTAGCATCATTTTCAAAATCAAAGTTTTTACGAAAAAGATGCCGCCGTTTCTTTAGCAAATCAACCCGACAAATTGGAATTTCTCGTTATAAATCAATATTGATTTCGTACTTATCTTCAATGAGTATATAGTTCAAATTATACCTCTGTGCGAGGACTAGCATTTCTGCATTATCTGCCAATACACTCTCCATTGTACACCATTCATCATCCAAACGATTTTCAATGGCATTTGCATATTTCTTTATGTCAGTAAAGTGGTTTCTGATATATTTCTCGCTCATTACAAGGCAGAAATATTTGATGCTTTCAAGATATTCGGAGTCAAATTCATTTTGCCAATCGAACGGAATATATCCACCCTCGACAATTAAGCTCTGATTGTTCTCAATAGCAGTTTTTATCATTTCACGAACAATCGGCCACAAGTATTCGGTTAATTCATTATCATCCATAGGGGTGAGTTCTGTGTTTCCGCTACGAATTAAACCCATTTTCAGATGGTCAATTGATAGATATGGATATTTATATTTTTCAAGCAATTTTTGAGCAAGTACCGTTTTGCCTGTATGCGATGCGCCTGTAATTAGAACAATCATTATCTTCATCCCTACAAATTCTTATTTATCGGTGAGTTTATTATACCATATTTCTATAAACTTTTCAACCGATCTGGCTTTTTAACAAAGTTTTTTAAAAATAATGAAAAAAGGGAGATACCTGCGATGAAAAATCGCAAATATCTCCCCTAAAAAGGCACGGTAAAGGTTCACTTCTACTCTCTTGCTCAAAA
Organism: Eubacteriales bacterium; assembly: GCA_045538195.1. Classification (GTDB taxonomy): domain Bacteria; phylum Bacillota; class Clostridia; order Oscillospirales; family CAG-272; genus SVTX01. Next base: position 12,160 of record JAZSRA010000137.1, read on the forward strand.
ATGCCGATTGGCATCTTTTTATTTTCACTAAAATCCGAATTTTAAAAAAGTGAGAAAAACGGCAAAAAACGAAGAAAACCCGAGACAATCTCGGGTTTTCTGTTTGGCATCTTTTTTGTCAAGACGCATTGGAGGTGACGGCCGGATTTGAACCGGCGGATAACGGTGTTGCAGACCGGGGCCTTACCACTTGGCTACGTCACCATAGTTGGAGCGGATTACGGGGCTCGGTCTACGCAACGCAAGCGTTGCTACATTCGAGCCATACCGCTCTATTTAACTGGAGCGGATTACGGGGCTCGAACCCGCCACCTCGACCTTGGCAAGGTCGCGCTCTACCAAATGAGCTAAATCCGCATGGCATAAAATTAACATTGGGGGAAAATGCCTCCGGTCGGAATTGAACCAACGACACGAGGATTTTCAGTCCTCTGCTCTACCAACTGAGCTACAGAGGCGTGTGCCTTCCATCTACCCAATGTTTTTCGGAACGAGTGATATTATAGCACAACAAAATTAATTTGTCAATAGTTTTTTCAAAAGTTTTTTTGATTTCTTCATTTTTCCATTTTTTTACAAAACACGGCATCTTTCGACGCCGTGTTTTGTTCATTTCCCCTATCGACAAGGGGAATCAATATTTCATACTGAAGATATCCGTGGAGAATTCGCGGTTTTCAAAATCAAACAGTTCACTAACCGTGACAAGCCTCCAGCCGTTATCGCAGAACCAGTCAATCAGCTCCAGCGCAGCCTCGCACGTTGATTCATAAATATCGTGCATCAGAACTATGTATCCGGGCTGTGCCCTATCCTTTACGTGCTGTACCAGCACCGCAGG
>JAZSRA010000077.1:0-27050 GCA_045538195.1 Eubacteriales bacterium
AAAAGGTTCTCGCGCTCTCCAAAAAACTTTCAAGAAGGATAGTTAAGATTACAGACGGCTCAGGTTTAAAACGGGAAAGATAACCACAAGTCGGAGGCCAAGCGGTCTTAGGAAGACAATGACTAGACCCAACTCCTTGGCCCACAGAACGACATGGCTACGATCCGACTTAAAAGGTTCTCGCGCTCTCCAAAAAACTTTCAAGAAGGATAGTTAAGATTACAGACGGCTCAGGTTTAAAACGGGAAAGATAACCACCCAATACACATAAAACAACAAAAACGGAAGGTATCATTATGACGTTACTGAAAAAAATCAAGGAGGCCGACGCGCGCGAAAAAAGAGCGCTTATCAAGGAATTTCTGATAAACAACTCGCTCTATATTTTCCTTATCGCGGCGGTCGTGGTAATACAATTTTTGCGCCCGCACTTTTTGTCCGCGGCGTCTATCGTCAACATCATTTCGCTCTCTGCGGCGAACCTGCCAATAGCTCTGGGTATCGCGGGAGCAATCATTCTCACGGGAACCGACCTGTCGGCAGGACGTATCGTAGGTCTTGTCGCCTGCGTCTGCGCGTCTCTGCTTCAAGCGACGGGATATGCGGGAAAGATGTTTCCGTCTCTTGCCGCTCTGCCTCTGCCGTTGGTCTTGCTGATAGCTCTGGCAATAGGCGCGATCATCGGACTTATCAACGGCTTCTGCACGGCTAAATTCCACCTGCACCCCTTTATCGTCACACTTTCCACCCAGCTGATCGCCTACGGCGCGCTTTTGATGTATCTTAACATCGGAAACAACAACGGTCAGTCGATATCGGGTCTTGACCCGTCCTACACGGGCTTTATAAACGGCAGTATTCTGTCGATCGGAAAGACCCCCATTCCCAATTTCGTCTGGTATTCGCTTGCCCTGACGGCGGTGATCTGGTTTATCTGGAATAAGACAACCTTCGGTAAGAATATGTTTGCAGTAGGATCGAATCCCGACGCGGCAAACGTTTCGGGTGTCAACGTAAAGAGAGTCATTATGCTCGTCTTTATGCTGGCAGGTATCATGTACGGTGTTACGGGATTTATCGAGGCGGCGCGAATCGGCTCCAACTCGGCTGCTACGGGACTTAACTACGAGCTTGACGCGATCGCCGCCAGCGTTATTGGCGGAGTGTCATTCGTTGGCGGTATCGGCTCGGTTGGCGGCGTTATCGTGGGTGTCGTGCTTCTCCGTCTTATCTTCGTCGGTCTTACCGCGCTGAACATCGACGCAAATATGCAGTATATCATCAAGGGTCTTATCATTCTTATCGCCTGCGCGGTGGATATGAGAAAATATCTTGTAAGAAAATGATTTTTGATCAGCCAATAGAGGCTGAAAGGAGAGCTTTATGAAAGAATTCAAGAAAAGAAATATTTATGAAAATGTCAAAATAAGCGTGCGCGGCGTGACAGCGTTTATCTTCGGCGGATTGCTTTTGTTGGCAACTGTGTTTGTTGTCGCGATAATCGGCAGTTTTTGAAAGTTAGATTTATGATATAGTTAACTTTTCTGTCCACGACGACAGAAAAGTTACAAAAGAACGCCGCTTAAGGGGGCGACAAGTGCTGTTTTGGGATGCACCCGTCGCCCCCTTAAGAAACCCCCAAGCTGTTGCACAAAAACACTCTTTGGTTACAGTTAATAGATCCGATAGGCTTCGCTTTTGCTCTACTTAAAGGTTAATTTTATCTTTTTCTTTCACAGGAATGTGAAAGAAAAATGACGATTTTATGCCGCGCTCCGTAGTGCGGAGCTATTTAAATTAAGACAAGCGAAGGAAATCCAAATAGCTTTGATAAATGGATAGCTTCGTTTATCCGCAAGGAGCAGGCTCGTGGTTCGAGCCGCAAAATAAGTTCGGCGCCTTTTTTTCACATACCTGTGAAAAAAACAAGGCTTGCTTAACTCTGTAAATTGACAAAAATCAAACGCACATAATCAGCGAGCGTATTGACCAGATAACTTTGATTTTACTCCCGAGGGGGATACTTAAGGGGGGATGAGGACACATCTCAAAAGAGTTCTCATCCCCCTTAAGCGGCGTTCTTTTGCAACTTTTCTGTCGCCGCGGACAGAAAAGTTAGCCATATCACAAATCTAACTCTTTTTTGCCAAGCTTTTTCAAAAAAAGCGACGTAAGACACGCAAAAAATCAACCAAAGGTTTATTGACAATTAATGTTTATAGTATTATAATAAAAATATCGTTGTAGCGGCAGAGACCCCGCAAAGACGAAATTTCAAAGAAAAGGAGGCGAATTTTATGATTTCTACACGCTATGGATACTGCAAACTCGCCTCGGAGTCGGTCTAAGGTAAAACAAGAACTAAAAGCCTTGTTTGCCGAGGCTCTTTGCGGCGATTTATCCTCAAAGATCGCGCGCGCTGTTGCAGAGATGCGCGTGAGCGAGTTGCGCAAGGAGTTAGCAGATGATAGACACAAATCTTCTGGGCAGGAAGATCGCAAATGCAAGACGTGACGCAGGACTTACCCAAAACGATCTGGCATCTCGCGTCGGGGTAACGGCGCAGGCGGTCTCCAAATGGGAGCAGGGAAGATCCTGTCCCGACATAGCCATTCTCGATGAAATTGCCGACGCCCTTGGCATTTCGCTCTTTGAGCTTCTGGGAATGGACGGACGCGTAAAAAGCAGCTCTTAAATCTCTCTTTTTCGGACGGTCTGCATTATTGCCGTTTGAGTTGTAAAATATGCGTGAAAAAAGCTTCACCAAAAGGATTCCCCTCGGTGAAGCTTTTTTGTTTTGCATAACGATATTTTTTGCTCAATACGTTGCTCTTGCCGTTATAGGTGTTGTAGGTATAAGTGGCAAGGGTATTATCTCCTGCCTTTATCGACTCCGTTTTCCCATAGTTATCATAAGTATATAGTTGGCTAAAACCAGAGGAGGAGCAGGGAATTAACCCTGCCCCTCGAAAAAAGAGAGCAATAGTAATCTGAACTGTATTGTGTCAAAGCAATCCTGCAATAAAACAATAAGTTCCAATTGTAAAAAAGAAGCCATATAAACACATATAGATGACTCTTAATGTTTCTAATTTTCCCCTCGAACTAAACCAAGCTTTAAGGGGGTTAGCACCACGTGTCTTTTTTAATGCTAATATTGCCTCTATCCACATAATGCCTGAAAAAAGAAACATTCCTCCCGAGATTCCGTTACGCAAGAAAAACGAAACTATCATCAATATTTCCGAAATAACTATTGGCGAATAATTTAATATTTTATTTTTCATATAGCATAGTTCTCCTCTACCATTGATCTATAATATAATCGACTATTCTATAAAAAGACCTACTCCTATGCCGTATGAAAAAGCAACAGCTTACATACCTGCATTCATATAGTACTCATATCCAATTGACCAAAGGCACATGAGTATTATCAAAAGCATAAATCCTGCTGAAGCTATGCCATACCATTTACTGGCTCTGTCCAAGTCTTCGTCTTCTTGCGTTATTTCGTTGGGATCGTCCGGATTATAGAGCAAATTGAAATCGTCTCCGACCCTGTAATTAAAAGAGCTTCTTCCAATGTCGTAGGTGTTTATATACGTCTTCCCGTTAACAACATATTTCACGACAGGAAAATATGAGTGATTAATGGTTTTTGTGATAGCTTTTTCTACACGTATTATTTTGCCGCAAGCGTATTCTGTGCATCTCTTTAATTTTTCTTTGTTGGAGAGACGTAAAGACGCAAACCCGAAACCCGCGGAAAAAAGTAAGAACAAAAAGCTAAAAACAGGTGTCCACCCTATAACAGTGGTAATGATAAGAGCTATAGCGGATACGGCATATACAATAATAAAAACAATGTATTTTGAGCTAATTTTCATTTTGGGTTTTTCCATATTATCACCTCTGTTTTTGCCCAAATATCTCCAAGGCGTTTTTTGCCGCGCCAAAACATAATAAATTCGATAGGGAATCCCCACGCCAGTGGCACATTTCTTGAGATTAATCTACCTATACTAGTTACATCGCTATTGGATGTGGACACAACACGAAGCCTAAATAATTTTTTGCCGATACTGGCATTTTTAAAAACTATGTCTTTGCCAAGCACTAGTATCACAATTAAGAAAACAGTGATGTAACTTTTTATGGTTGGCTGAAGCGCTGTCATTTGCAATAATTCCAAAACAATCGCACCAACAAAGGCAATAAGCATCCAATCTATAAATGCTGCAAAAAACCTTCTTGTTGTTAGTTTCATATAATATTACCTCATGATGATATTAGTCTGCCAATCGATCTACACATTCAGGGAGACTACCACTATGCTAATTATACCATACATTTACATTCATGTCAACATATACGCTCCCGACCGATGCTGCGGCTTTTTTTTAAATATTATTGATTTTTAATTTTATATATGTTATACTATATTTGTTAAATTCTGCAAAAAGAGGTTGCCTGCAAAAGCAGGCTGTATAATGCTATGAAAATTGTAGTTATCGGAAACGGCTCGGTAGGAGACACACTGGTCGGCGCTATATGCTCCGAGGGCCATAACGTGACCGTCATTGACGAGGACGCTGCCACGGTAAACGCGGTAGTAAATAAATACGACGTATTCGGCGTCACGGGCAACGGTGCGTCGATCGACGTCCAAAAGGATGCGGGAGTGCCTGAGAGCGACGTAGTGATCGCCGTCTCCCCCGGAGACGAGCTTAATCTGCTCTGCTGTATGGTGGCAAAGCAGCTTGGTGCAAAGCACACAATAGCACGCGTGCGCGATCCTCGCTATCTCAAACAGATGTCCTTTATGAGTAAAAATCTCGGAATCGACATGATAGTCAACCCCGAGCATGAGGCGGCGAGAGAGGCGGCGAGACTGATACGCTTCCCCGCGGCGATGAAGCTGGAGAAATTTGCGGGGGGGCAGGTCGAGGTCGTGGAGATACACATCGGCGAAGGTCACCCCTTTGTCGGTCTTCCCTTGAAAGAGTTTAAAAACAAATACAACACCAACGCTCTTATCTGCGCCGCAGTCAGGGGAGAGCAGGTCTTTATCCCCGGCGGTGATTTCGTCATAAACGCGGGCGACAGCATTTCCTTGGCAGGCTCACGTCAGGACGTAAACGATCTGTTCGTGAAGATCGGTCTTGTGGGCAAGCAGTTAAAGAGAGTTATGCTTATCGGAGGCGGACGTATATCCCGTTACCTTGCGACTCAGCTTGGCAGCGGCTACAAGCTGAAAATAATTGAAAAGAATGCCGACGCATGCGAGCAGCTTGCGGAGCTTTTCCCCAGAACTACCATAATACACGGCGACGCCACCGATCCCGATCTCCTTGACGAGGAGGGCATCGACAACACCGACGCATGCGTCATAATGACCGCAAATGATCAGACCAATCTTATAATTTCTATGTTCGCAAGCTCCAAGGGAGTTAAAAAGGTCATTTCCAAGATCGCCTCTCCCACCTACGTCAAGCTTTCCGAGGACGCGGGAGTCGATTCAAACATCACCCCCCAGTTCCTTATAATCGCAAAGGTGCTTCGCTATCTTCGCGGTCTTGCCAACAGAGGCGAGAAGGGAAGCAAAAGCGGCATCAAGTCGCTTCACAAGATCGCGGACAACCGCGTAGAGGCACTTGAATTTGACGTGGCAGAGGATTTTGATGCTGTGGGCAAGCAACTCAAGGACATAAAATGGAAGAAAAATCTGCTTGTCGCGGCGGTCATTCGCGACGGAAACGTCATTTACGCCCACGGCTCTACCACTCTTGAGGTGGGTGACAGCGTTATAATCATGACCACCAACCCCCAGCTCTGCGATCTGGAAGACACGCTTGCATAAAATTTGGGATAGTTTATTATGAATTACAAAATGTTAAGATATATCGTCGGTCAGCTTTTGCTTGCCGAGGGCGCGCTTATGATCCTACCTCTCGTCACGTCACTGATATACGGCGAATTTAAAATGCTTCACGCATTTCTCATCCCTATGGGCGCGCTTTTCCTTCTTGGCGTACTCTTTTCTTTGAAAAAGCCCGCCAATAACGCATTAAGCGTCAAGGACGGCTTTGTGGTGGTCGGTCTTTCCTGGATAATAATGTCTGCCTTCGGTTGCTTGCCGTTTGTTATATCGGGCATTATCCCCAACGTTTTGGACGCTTATTTTGAGACTGTGTCGGGATTTACCACCACGGGAGCAAGCGTTCTGGCGGCGGCAGACTACGCAAAGCTCTGGTCGCCCGCCGATCCTTCGGTGGGTCTTCGAGGAGTGTTTTTCTGGCGTAGCTTTACCAACTGGATAGGCGGCATGGGAGTTCTTGTGTTCGTTCTTGCGATCATGCCTCAGCAGGATATGAAGTCATCCCGTCTCGTGCATATAATGAGAGCCGAGATGCCCGGTCCTAAGGTAGACAAGATAGTTGCCACCGTCAGAAAGACCGCGGCGATAATGTACGGCATTTATATCGCTTTTACCGCCGTTATGACGATTCTGCTCCTTTTCGGCGGAATGGATCTTTACGAATCGCTCTGCACCTCGTTTTCCACCGCGGGAACGGGCGGTTTTGCTATCTGGAGCGACAGTATGGCTACCTTCTCGGGAAGTCAAGTTGCATATCCCGAATACTGTATATGGGTCATCTCGATATTTATGTTAATATTCAGCATAAATTTCAACCTTTTCTACCTCGTTATTACGGGAAAGATTCTGACTGCGCTTTTCAGTGAGGAGCTTCGCTGGTTCGTAGGTATCGTTGTTGCCGCAGCGGCATTTGTTGCATACAACATTCTTTCGGGCACTCTTCCTCTCTACGACAACTTGAACGACGGTATCCGTAACGCGTTTTTCCAAGTGTCCACCGTCATTTCAACCACGGGCTTCGCAACCGATGATTTCAACCTCTGGCCTAACGCCTCAAAATCCGTATTGCTGGTGCTTATGTTCGTGGGTGCCTGCGCGGGAAGCACGGGCGGAGGCATCAAGATAAGCCGAATAGTTATTGCATTTAAGAGTACCTGGTCGGAGATCAGATACATGATACAGCCCAGACGCATCAATAAGATAATGTTCGAGAAAAAGAGCGTTGATATCGACACGGTTCGCGGAGTTTTCGCTTATATGGTCGCCTACGTGCTGATCTTCTTTGCGTCCTTCCTTGTTATCGCGATCTGTGACGGAAAGACCATTGAGACCACCTTCTCGGCGGTAGCGGCGTGCATAAACAATATCGGTCCCGGACTCGGCGACGTGGGACCTGCGGGAAATTTTGCTGATTTAACCTGGGTATCAAAGATAGTGCTGGTCCTTGACATGCTGCTCGGCAGACTTGAAATATTCCCCATTCTTTTGCTCTTCTCCCCAACGGTCTGGAGAGAAAAATAATTTTTGATTTTACAACTCTCTTTTGGAGATAATATATTATGAATAAAGAGCCAAAATTTATAGTTTTTGAAGGCATAGACGGCGCGGGCAAGACCACGCAAATAAATCTTTTGCGGCACGCTCTTGAGAAACATGGAATTGCCTGTAAGAACACTGCCGAGCCTACCGATCTTCCCTCGGGCAGAGAGATCAGAGCCGCCCTTGGCGGCAAGATAGCGAAAACTCCGCTTGAAATGGCGGAAATGTTTGCCCGTGACCGCGCGCTTCACAATACCGATCCCGAAAGTGGTATAGGAGCTATGATGAAGGACGGCTACACGGTCATAAGCGACAGATATTACTATTCGTCTCTCGCGTATCAGGGTTCGGTGCTGGGATACGAGACCGTAGCGGCGCTAAATCTTGAAAACGAAAGCATCCGCACCCCTGATCTTTGCATTTTCCTCGACCTCACTCCCGAAAAAAGTCTTGAACGGATCGGAAGCAGGGGAGAGCAGACCGAGATATACGAAAATCTTGAATATCTGACGAAAACCAGAGCTATGTTCTTCGATGTTTTCGAAAAGCTCAGGGCAAGAGGGGAGAGGATCGCGATTATCGACGCTTCTGGAACGCCCGACGAGGTAGCAGAAACTGTCCTTGCGACGGCTCTTGATATTTTTTGATAAGCTTTGAGGTATAATATGAAAATAAAGCTCAGCCGATCAGAAGTGCTTACGACCCTGAAAAATATAAGCCTGATAGTTCTCGGAACTCTTGTGCTTTCCTTTGGAACGTCGGTATTTCTCCTGCAGTTTGATCTTGTGGCGGGAGGAGTGTCGGGATTGGCGATCGTCCTTGACCACGTCATATCTAAATACCTTCCCGCTCTTGGTTTTTTTACCCTTGACGTGTTAATATCCTTGATCACGTGGTTGCTTTTCTTCGTGGGACTTTTCGTGCTGGGTCGCTCGTTCGCGTTAAAGACCCTCATATCAACGGTAGTCTATCCCATAGGCGTGTCTCTCTTTATACGTCTTGCGGACTCCGCGGTGTTGGGCGGATTTTTCTATCTCAAGGGATACGACACCCACAGTGACGTAGCTCTTATTCTTGCCACGCTCTTGGGTGGCGTCTGCGTCGGATCGGGATGCGCGTTCACCTTCCTTGGCGGCGGCTCTACGGGAGGCGTGGATATTATAGCGTTCGCTATATGTAAGATATTCAAGCGCGCTAAAAGCTCAGTGGTATTCTTCATCATCGACGCGACGATCGTTATATGCGGAATGTTCGTTATGCAAAATCTGGTCATATCGCTTCTCGGCATACTGTCGGCGTTCGTTTCGGCTCTGATGGTGGACAAGGTGTTCCTTGGCAGCTCGCGGTCATTCATCGCACATATAATCACAGACAAGTATGAGCAGATAAATAAGGAGATCATAGAAAAGATCGACCGAGGCTCCACGATCATTGACGTTACGGGCGGATATACCGGAAAAAGCAAAAAAATGCTTATGGTGTCCTTTAAGGTCAATCAATATTCCGAGATCCTCAACACCATAAACAAAAACGACAAAAACGCGTTCGTCACCATTCATCAGGCTCACGAGATCAACGGCGAGGGCTGGACGAGATGACATTCATATAAAAAACGGAGCTTTAAAGTGAACCCCATTTAGTTCACTTCTGCTCCGTTTTTTAATTGATATTCTATCAACTCTCCATCTGTCTGCCCAAGAAGCTTGCCGCGGTCTGTACGAGCTTTGTCTCAACCGCCTCGGGCTGGGTCTCGCTGTCAAAGGGGGCAAGAGCGGCGACGCAGCCAACGATGTCACCCTCGCTTATGATAGGCATAGCGCTACTTACGTAGTGACTGCCTCCGTCACGCAGGGGAGAGATCTTCTCGCCGTCACGGCGAACGTAAAGATTTCTTGCCTCCATAAGCGTCTCAAGCTCCTCGGAGAGAGGCTTGTCGGTGTACTCCTTCTTGGAAACTCCCGCAGATGCTACCACACTGTCTCGGTCGCAGATCACCACCGAGAGGTCGCAGGTCTTGTGCAGAGTTTCTGCGTACTGCGCCGCGAATGCGGTCAGCTCGCCAATAGGCGAATATTTCTTAAAAATGACCTCGCCGTCACGGTCAGTAAAAATTTCCAGAGGATCTCCCTCGCGGATCCTCATTGTTCTTCTTATTTCTTTGGGTATGACGACGCGTCCGAGGTCGTCGATACGTCTTACTATTCCGGTTGCTTTCATATATACAAAAATCTCCTTGTTTTTAATAGTAGGTAATACTATTATTTGCAAAACAAGGGGATTTATACTTGAAATCTTGACTTTTGAATGTTCATATGTTATAATTTAAAAAATGCTGGGGGGGAAAAATGAAACGAAATGTATTTATTGATATGATCAAAGGTGTTGCCATATTTCTAATGCTCTGGGGGCACTGCATACAATACTGCACGGCAAATAGCAATGTTGATTTTTTTGAAAACGTTGTATTTAAAACTATATATTCGTTCCATATGCCTTTGTTTATGTTGGTGAGCGGATATTTGTTTTTTTATTCATTTGCCAAACGCGACCTTAAATCTTTATTAATTCACAAAACGCAATCATTATTACAACCAATAGTTTTTTGCTCAATTTTCAATTTCTTCGTGACAACCGTATTATTTTCACTACTCAAGGGATCCGCTTCTCCTGCTTTCGGAGGAGAATGGTTAAAGAACATTTCCTCGTTATGGTTTTTGTGGAGTGTTTTAATCGCGTCATTAATATGCGCAGTTATATGCAAAACATGCAATAAGCTTTGGCTTCAAATCGTCCTGTTTTTTGTTGCGATTCCAATTGTCGCTATGTTTCCCAACACTAACCTGAACATATATATGTACCCTTACTTTATATTAGGATTTTACTTTGCAAAATACAAAGACGACATTCCTAATATCATCGTTAATATGAAATATGTTAGTTTGCCCTTATTTCCCGTGCTAATGCTATTTTACGAAAAAAAGCATTTCATATACACAACAGGAATATTGCCAATAAATGATTATTCCATACCGCAAATTTTATCGATTAATGCTTATAGATGGCTAATTGGGCTTGTAGGATCAATATTCGCGATTACGGTATTACAAATTATCTATAAATATATTGTTGTAAAACTTGAAAAGCCCATAATAAGCACCGCGCTTTGTCATATGGGCAAAAAGTCTATTCAGTTTTATGTGTTTTCCGTTCCTTTTTTATCTGCATATTTGCCTATAATTTTCAACAAGCTGCTATCTGTTTTTAATATGGATAACATCTTCGTCACCAATATGTTTATTTACAATTTTATTTTTACATTCTTTTTGTCTATTGGATATGCCTTTGCCTTGTATTTCATTATAAGAATCCTTGAAAAAATGAGAATTGCCAAAATTCTATTTAGTAGATAATATTACCGATTAAAAAATACAATACCCGTTGTTAACATTATTGGGGAATTTCCCTTGTTTTCGGGGTATATATAAAAAGTTTTAAAGGATATTTTTTATTACAGCGGAGTGTCTTTCACTCCGCTGTCTTTTTACACCTTTGCTGCGCTATGTATTGCAACACAAAATCTGTTACGGAGTCAATGTTGTAAGATACGGGTTCCCTCGCGGATCCTCATTGTTCTTCTTATTTCTTTGGGTATGACGACGCGTCCGAGGTCGTCGATACGTCTTACTATTCCGGTTGCTTTCATCTATAATAATTCTCCTTAAGCATTTCTGTTCTTTGAGCTAAAATGACCTATTTTTATTCGGCAAGGATATTATTTGTAATCAAGGTGAAAAATATTCAACTTTTATTTGGAAATAATTTCTTATGTCTCTTATATCACAGTCCTCGTGTGTTTTTTATCATGTAGAAATTGGCAAATGTCTATTTAACGCAAAAATTTACACCGATATTGACAAATCCTCCTTACAATGTTATAATATTTATTAGTTACACGGCAAAAATTGAGATAAAGAGGTCAATTTTTAATGAATATTAAGAGTTTTTTGGCGGGCAAGATACGAAAGCTGATACTGCTTTGCTTCGATCTGTCTTGCTTCGTCCTGATCGCCGCCGGATATTATGTCGCCAACCTGCTGTTGGATCAGTCGATCAAATACGATTTTTACAGCTTTTTGGCAAATTCGGGAATACTGTTTCTTTCCATCCTTGTGGTAAGATTCGCTCTCGGCGTTTACGGTTCGGTGCTGAGATATACAAGAACTCTGAATTATCTTAAAATGATAATTTCGGATATTACGGGCTGTGTTGCGGCGGTAGGCTTCTCCTGGCTTTGCAGAATATACGAGGGAGTTTGGTTTTTCGTTACAATAACCTCGTTATATCTCGTTCTTGAGCTTTCGTCCAGATACGCGTACCGTCTTTTGTATAAGATGAAGAACCGCAGCCCCGACTATTCCGAGATGGGTCAGATAAACGTCGCAATCGTCGGCGCGGGACAGCTTGGCGCTATGCTTGCAAACGAGCTGCTTTACAAGCCTCACTCGGTCTACAAGCCCGTGATGTTTATTGAGAAAAGCGCCGCCAAGTGCGGAAACACCATAGGCGGTATAACCATTTATCCCGAGGACGAGAATATCTACGAAGTCATTAAGAAACATAACGTAAGGGAAATATTCATCGCAATTTCGGAAATGGATAACGAGACTGCCACAAGAATATTCGAGTTTTACAGCAAGTCCTCCTGCAAGCTCAAGGTGTACGACATCCCCATAAAGGATTTCAAGCGTGACAGGAGCGAAAGAGTCGCGCACAAAATCGAGATCCGTAATTTTGAGATCGATGACCTGCTTTTCCGCTCACCCTTGAAGATAAACAACATACAGACCGCAAGCTATTATTATAATAAGGTAGTACTTATCACGGGCGGCGGCGGTTCGATCGGAAGCGAGCTTTGCCGTCAGATAGCGAAATGCTCGCCCAAAAAGCTGATCGTAGTCGACATATACGAGAACAACGCCTACGACATTCAGCAGGAGCTTGTGAGAAAATACGGAGACCGCCTCGACCTTTGCGTAGAGATAGCTTCGGTCAGAGACATTGAGCGTCTTGATTCTATTTTTAACTACTACCGCCCCCAGATAGTGTTCCACGCCGCGGCACACAAGCACGTTCCTCTAATGGAGCATAGCGGATGCGAGGCTATCAAAAATAACATCTTCGGAACTAAAAACACCGCTGACGCGGCTGAAAAGTATGGTGTTGAAAAATTCATTCTTATATCCACCGACAAGGCGGTCAATCCTACCAATATTATGGGCGCGTCCAAGCGCATGTGCGAGATGATCGTGCAGAGCCGTACCGACAGTGTGACGTCGTTTGCGGCGGTGAGATTCGGTAACGTGCTTGGCTCTAACGGCTCTGTCATACCGCTCTTTAAACATCAGATAGAGCAGGGAGGCCCCGTAACGATAACGGACAAGCGTATAATCCGCTACTTTATGACTATACCAGAGGCAAGTCAGCTGGTTATGGAGGCGGGAGCTATGGCAAAGAGCGGAGAGCTGTTCGTGCTTGACATGGGCAAGCCTATCAAGATCTACGACCTCGCCGTTAATATGATAAAGCTTTCGGGATATGAGCCTGAGGTTGACATCAAGATCAAGGAGATAGGTCTGCGTCCCGGAGAAAAGCTTTACGAGGAGCTGCTCATCAAGACCGAGGACCTTACCAAGACCTCAAACAACATGATATTTATTGAAAACGACACGCCTCTCAGCCGCGAGGAGATCGAGGAAAGGCTTTTGGCTTTGGCGCAGGTCGTTAAGGAAACCAAGGACGATATAACCTCCCCTGCTATCAAGAACGCTATCAAGGAAGCCGTCCCCACCTTCGTTGACCCCGAGGAGATCAACAAGGACGCCGACGACGCCCCCGAAATGGCAGAGGCGATGTCTTAAAATAAAACGTTCGCCCCGAGTTTGTACTCGGGGCGTACGTTTTGTTCATTATGAAATCAGTTGCTGCGTTTTATCAAGCTTCTACGTCTTTGAGAGCAAGATAGAAGTTTGCGCGAGCCTGATTAATGTAAGGCGTTACGAACAGAACACCGACGCCGCAGCAGAGCAGACCGAGAAGGATCCATCCGATGAAGCTAAGGTCAAGAAGGAAGAGCTGAGCCTTGTGTCCGTCCATCATTGCACGGCTCTCGTCGATGCACTGCTTCCAATCTTTGTTGGGATCGTCCTGCATGATGAAGGGTGCCATAGCGTAGGAATAACTCTTAACGATTCCGGGGATGACGAAGAGCAGGCTCCAAAGCATTACGAACAGATTGGTCATAAGACCCAAAAGGAAGATCCTTAAAAATCCGTCGGTAAAGCCCTTGAAAAAGTCAAGAATATCGATTTTTTCCTGTCCTCTTGCCAGGTTGGTGGTGGTGCGAGCCATTCCGTATGCCAAAGAACCCGCGATAACGAAAGCTCCGATTCCGCCCACGAAGGACGTAACACCTGCCGCAACGGAATTAATCAAGCTGGACATAAGTCCGACAACCAAAAGCATCAACCAATTAGTAGCAAAGATCTTGCCGCCAAGCTGCTCTCTTGCCTGTCTTCTGATAGTAGAATTTTCAAGCATAAAAATTTCTCCTTTTTATTTTTTATTTTTTACCGAGTTAATATTACCACAATTATATTAACTATTTATTAAGTTTATTAAGTAAAAGAATTAAAAAACAAAATTTGCGGAATTTTTTGAAAATCATACAAATTCCGCTTTTTTCGGTCTTTTGTCAAAAAACTGAAAAAATTTTAATTTTTTAACAAAAACCTCTTGACAAGCTTGATTTTTAGTGATATAATTGTAAACTGCATTATAATCGCTTGCACTGTCCAATTTTAGGTGCAGGTCGGTCAAGGATCGACAAAATCCAAGATTTTTCAAGGCTTTTTCGGTGCTGACCAGTATTCATTGAATGGAGTGATTTATTTAATGGTCAATGTAAAAGAGCAAAAACTCGGAAAAAACACGAGAATGTCCTTTTCGCGTTCAAGATTTAATCTTGAGCTGCCCAACCTGGTTGAGGTCCAGACGAAATCTTTCGAGTGGTTCCTCAAGGAAGGACTTATGGAGGTACTGCGTGACGTTTCTCCTATCACCGACTACTCGGGCAATCTCTCGATAGACTTCATTTCTTATTCTATCGATACCAAGCCCAAGTACCCTGTTGAGGAGTGCAAGGAGCGTGACGTCAACTATGCTGCGCCCTTAAAGGTAAACGTTCGTCTTACCAACAAGCAGGCTGGCGACGTAAAGTACTCCGACATCTATCTCGGCGACTTCCCGCTCATGACCGAAAACGGCACCTTCGTTATCAACGGTGCAGAGAGAGTTATCGTATCCCAGCTCGTCCGTTCCCCCGGAATGTACTATTCCTCCGAGGTAGATAAGACGGGTAAGAAGACCTACGCCGCTCAGATTATCCCTTACAGAGGCGCATGGCTCGAATACGAAAGCGACATCAACGGCGTTCTTTACGTCCGTATCGACAAGAACCGCAAGCTGCCCCTGACTATGTTCGTGCGTGCGCTGGGTCTTGTTCACAGAGAGGATATCTATAAGCTGTTCGGCGAGGACGCAAGACTTGTTGCGACCATCGAAAAGGACGACAGTGAAAATCTTGCAGCCGCAAACGGAACCGATCCTATGGTCGAGTCCCTTAAAGAGATCTACAAGAAGCTCCGTCCCGGCGAGCCTCCTCTCGTTGAATCCGCTCAGCAGCTTCTTCACAACCTGTTCTTCGATCCCAGAAGATATGACATCTACAACGTTGGACGTTATAAGTTCAACGCGAAGATGGCTATTCATTCAAGAATCGCGAACCACAAGGTTTCCGAGGACGTAGTTAGCGTACTTACGGGCGAGGTCCTTTACGAGAAGGGAACCGTACTTACTCCTGAGATGGCTATGACCGTTGAGAGAAACGGTGTAAACGAGGTATCTCTTGAGCTTGAAAACGGCGAGATCATCAAGGTCGTTTCCAACAATACCATCGACCCCGAGGCAGTTCTCGGATTTGACCTCAAGGACTGCGGCATCAACGAAAAGGTAAGCATTGCGGCACTTCGGGAGATCATCGAAGCAAGTGCGGGCGACGTTGACGCTATTAAGGAGATGGCAAAGGAGAGAATTAACGATCTCTGTCCCAAGCACATCACCGTTGACGATATCTTCGCAACCGTCAGCTATATGCTTAACCTTACTCACGACGTCGGCGAGGTTGACGATATCGACCATCTCGGAAACAGACGCGTTCGTTCCGTGGGCGAGCAGCTCCAGAACCAGATGCGTATCGGCTTCTCGAGAATGGATAAGATAATTAAGGAAAGAATGACCACTCAGGACAACGAAAAGCTGACTCCTCAGGCTCTTATCAACACAAGACCCGTAGCGACGGCTATCCGTGAGTTCTTCGGTTCCTCCCAGCTCTCCCAGTTCATGGACCAGAACAACCCTCTGGCTGAGCTGACCCACAAGCGCCGTCTTTCGGCTCTCGGTCCCGGAGGTCTTTCCCGTGACCGCGCTTCCTTCGACGTCCGTGACGTACACTACACCCACTACGGCCGTATGTGTCCTATCGAGACCCCTGAAGGTCCTAACATCGGTCTTATCTCCTACCTCACCACCTACGCTCGCATCAGCGACTACGGCTTCATCGAGGCTCCCTACCGCAAGGTAGTTCACATTGCGGGCGAGAACGGCGAGATCGAGCATAAGGTCACCGACGAGGTCGTTTACATGACCGCCGACGTCGAGGACAAGTACATCGTTGCTCAGGGTAACGAACCCCTTGACGAGGACGGACACTTTATAAATAAGAAGATAACCGCAAGAGACAAGACCGAGATCATGGAGGTTGACGTTTCCAAGGTCGACTTTATGGACGTTTCTCCTAAGATGGTCGTGTCTGTTGCTACCGCTTGTATCCCCTTCCTTGAGAACGACGACAACTCCCGTGCGCTCATGGGATCGAACATGCAGAAGCAGGCAGTTCCGCTTCTCGTTACCGACTCTCCTATCGTCGGTACGGGTATGGAATACAAGGCGGCTGTTGACTCGGGCGTCTGCGCCGTAGCTAAGTACGACGGTGTAGTCGAGAGAGTCGACGCTAACAGCATCACTATCGTGAGAGAGGACGGACATAAGGACGTCTACACTCTCATCAAGTTCAAGAGAAGCAATCAGTCCAACTGCGTAAACCAGAAGCCTATCGTAAAGAGAGGTCAGTACGTTCACGCAGGGGAGGTAATTGCCGACGGTCCCGCGACCAGCAACGGTGAGATCTCCCTCGGTAAGAACGCGCTTATCGGATTTATGACCTGGGAGGGTTATAACTACGAGGACGCGGTCCTTCTTAATGAAAAGCTTGTAAGAGACGACGTTTACACGTCGATCCACATTGAAGAATATACACACGAAGCAAGAGACACCAAGCTCGGTCCGGAGGAAATTACCCGCGAGATCCCCAACGTCGGCGACGACGCGCTGAAGGATCTTAACGCAGAGGGTATCGTCAAGAAGGGAACCGAGGTCAGAGCGGGCGACATTCTCGTAGGTAAGATCACTCCCAAGGGAGAGACCGAGCTTACCGCAGAGGAAAGACTGCTCAGAGCAATATTCGGCGAGAAGGCAAGAGAAGTAAGAGATACCTCTCTCCGCGTTCCTCACGGTGAGAGCGGCGTCGTAGTTGACGTTCGCGTATTCTCCCACGAGGCAGGCGACGAGCTTCCCGCAGGTGTTAACAAGGTAGTTAAGCTCTACATCGCGCAGAAGAGAAAGATCTCTGTCGGAGACAAGATGGCGGGACGTCACGGTAACAAGGGTGTCGTTTCAAGAATTCTTCCTCCCGAGGATATGCCCTTCCTGCCCGACGGTACTCCTCTTGATATTTGTCTTAACCCCCTCGGCGTTCCTTCCCGAATGAACATCGGTCAGGTGCTTGAAGTTCACCTCGGTATTGCCGCTAAGAAGCTGGGCTGGAAGATCATGACTCCCGTATTCGACGGCGCTAACGAGCAGGACATCGCAGAATGTCTTAAGATGGCGGGCTACTGCCGCGATCTCTTCCCCAACGAAAATCCCGAGGGCAAGGATCTCTACGAGGAGATCTGCGAAGCCGACGGCAACAAGTCCTACCGCAAGCTGACCGCTGAGGAGAAGGCTGACCGCGAATATTGCGAGAGCCTCCGTCTCCAGGAGAAACTCAAGCTCTTCGACGGTAAGATGAAGGTATATGACGGACGTACGGGCGAGGCATTCGACAACCCTGTAACCGTCGGTATCATGTACTACTTGAAGCTCCATCACCTGGTTGACGATAAGGTACACGCTCGAAGCAACGGTCCTTACTCTCTCGTAACTCAGCAGCCTCTCGGCGGTAAAGCGCAGTTTGGTGGACAGAGATTCGGAGAGATGGAGGTCTGGGCGCTCGAGGCGTACGGCGCAGCATACACCCTTCAGGAGATCCTGACGGTCAAGTCCGACGATATCAACGGACGCCGCAAGGCTTACGAGGCTATCATCAAGGGACAGAACATTCCCACTCCCGGAGTTCCCGAGTCCTTCAAGGTTCTCGTCAAGGAGCTTCAAGCATTGGCGCTTGACGTTCGCGTTCTTGATAAGAACGGCGAGGAGATCCAGCTCTCGACGATCTGCAACGAGGACGACGGACCTCATTACAGAGGCAGACCCATGGATGAGATCCCCGGTCTTGGCGAGATACACTCCGACGAGGACGAGCTTCGCAAGTCCTTCCAGTTTGAGGACGAGGACGGAAATCCCATTGAGGACGACGAATTTGCCGACGACATGTTCGGCGACGACGAGTCCTTTGAGGACGATTCGGATCTGTACTAATCACATTTATCCATGTCTCGGCGGCATAAAATCCTCCGAGGCATGGAAACCAAAATTTTCAATACAGTAAACAGTTAGGAGAACAGCTGTGGAACATAATGAATTTTCATCTATAAAAATAGGTCTGGCATCTCCGGAAATGATCAGAGAGTGGTCCTATGGTGAGGTCACAAAGCCCGAAACCATTAACTACAGAACTCTCAAGGCAGAGATCGGCGGTCTTTTCTGCGAACGCATCTTCGGTCCTACCAAGGACGGAGCCTGCATGTGCGGAAAATACAAGAACTCCCACTCCAAGGAGATCCGCAAGTGTGAAAAGTGCGGAGTCGACGTTACTACCAAGAAGGTAAGACGTGAGAGAATGGGTCACATTGAGCTTGCCGCTCCCGTGTCGCATATCTGGTATCTTAAAACTATTCCCTCGAGAATGGCGCTGATTCTGGATATGTCTCCCAAGCAGCTTGAGCAGGTACTCTACTTTGCGGAAAACGTAGTTCTTGATCCCGGCTCCACCCCTCTCGTTGCGGGAACCGTGCTTACCGAAAAGCAGCTCATGGATTACCGTGAAATGTATGAGGACGAGTTCAGAGTCGGAATGGGTGCTGCCGCTATCAAGGAGCTTCTCTCCAAGATCGACGTTGAGACGCTCTCTCACGATATTAAAAACGAGCTTATCACCGCTACCGGTCAGAAAAAGACCAGACTTATCAAGAGACTGGAGGTAGTTGAGGCGTTCAGAAAGTCAGGCAACAAGCTTGAGTGGATGATCCTTGACACTATCCCCGTTCTTCCCCCCGATATCCGTCCTATGGTACAGCTTGACGGTGGAAGATTCGCATCCAGTGACTTAAACGAGCTTTACAGAAGAGTCATCAGCCGTAACAACCGTCTGAAGAGACTTCTTGAAATAAAGACCCCCGAGATAGTTATCAGAAACGAAAAGAGAATGCTTCAGGAAGCAGTAGACGCTCTTATCGATAACGGTCGTCGAGGAAAGGCAGTTCTTGCCGCTAACAGCCGCCCCTACAAGTCTCTCTCCGAGATGCTTCGCGGTAAGCAGGGACGTTTCCGTCAGAACCTGCTCGGTAAGCGTGTTGACTACTCGGGACGTTCGGTTACCGTCGTAGGACCTTCCTTGAAGATCTATCAGTGCGGTCTGCCCCGTGAGATGGCGCTTGAGCTTTTCAAGCCCTTCGTAGTCAAGAGACTTACTGAGATGGGCAAGGCTACTAACGTAAAGGACGCTCAGAAGAAGATCGAAAGAGTACATCCCGACGTTTGGGACGCACTCGAAAACGTTATCAAGGAGCATCCCGTCCTCCTCAACCGTGCGCCCACGCTTCACCGTCTGTCTATTCAGGCGTTCGAGCCTGTGCTGGTTGACGGCCGTGCGATAAAACTCCATCCTCTGGTTTGTACCGCGTTCAACGCAGACTTCGACGGTGACCAGATGCCTGTTCACGTTCCTCTGTCCGCAGAGGCTCAGGCTGAGGCAAGATTCCTCATGCTCTCTGCAAACAACCTCTTGAAGCCCATGGACGGCCGTGCAGTTGCAACGCCTACCCAGGATATGATCCTCGGTTCTTACTACCTCACCATGGAGAAGCCCGGCGAACCCGGCGAGGGCAAGACCTTCAAGGACTTCGACGAGGCAGTTATGGCTTACGAGAACGGTGTTATCGGTCTCCACTCCAAGATCAAGGTAAGAGTTGAGAAGGAATTTGACGGTGTTGTAAGAAGCAAGATCATCGAGACCACTCTTGGTCGTCTTATCTTCAACAAGCCCCTTCCTCAGGACCTCGGCTTCGTTGACAGAAGCATTCCCGAAAACGATTTCAAGCTTGAGATCGATTTCGTAGTTAAGAAAAAGCAGCTCGGTCAGATCATCGACTACTGCATAAAGAAGCACGGCAGCGCTGTCTGTGCAAATATGCTTGACGAGATCAAGTCTATGGGCTATAAATATTCTACAAGAGCTTCCTTCTCGATCTCGGTATACGATATGACTATCCCCGAGGAGAAGAAGGATTATATCGCAAAGGCACAGAAGGACGTTGACAAGATCTCCAAGTACTTTATGCGAGGCGAGCTTTCCGACGAGGAAAGATACACCTCTGTCATCCGTATCTGGAACGATACCACCGAAAAGGTTACCGAAGCTCTTAACGCTTCCTTCTCGACCTACAACCCGATCAAGATCATGGCGGACTCCGGAGCCCGTGGTTCTATGACCCAGATGCGTCAGCTCGCAGGTATGCGTGGACTGATGTTCTCTACAAGCGGTAAGACCATGGAGATCCCGATCAAGTCCAACTTCCGTGAGGGTCTTAACATCACCGAGTACTTCATGGGCGCTCGTTCTTCCCGTAAGTCTCTGTCCGATACCGCGCTCCGTACCGCAGACTCCGGTTACCTTACCCGCCGTCTCGTTGACGTAGCTCAGGAGGTCATCATCAGAGAAGAGAAGTGTGACACCACCAAGGGTGCTTGGGTCAACGAGATCCTTGACGACAAGAACGTTCTCGAGCCTCTGCAGGACAGAATCGTGGGCAGATACACCATGGGTCCCGTTATTCATCCCGAAACCGGCGAGGTTATCGTCGAGGACGACGTAATGATCTCCGACGAGATGGCTAACGCTATCGTTAAGGCGGGTATCGATAAGGTATATATCAGAACAGTTATTCAGTGTCACGCAAAGCACGGTATTTGCGCGCACTGCTACGGTGCGGACCTGGCGTCCGGCAAGCCCGTTAACATCGGTGAAGCAGTCGGTATAATCGCGGCACAGTCTATCGGTGAGCCCGGTACACAGCTTACGATGCGTACCTTCCACTCCGGTGGTGTCGCAGGAAGCGATATTACTCAGGGTCTTCCCCGTGTCGAGGAGCTGTTCGAGGCAAGACAGCCTAAGCGCGCCGCTATCATGGCGGAGGTTGCGGGTACTGTTCACGTACAGCCCGGCGAGATCCCCGGCATGAACGTGCTTGCAATTCACGCTGACAACGCAAACGGCGAGTTTACCACGCAGGACTACAAGAAGATCGACGTTCCTTACGGAACAAGACTTGCTATCAACGACGGCGACCACGTTGAGGTAGGCGACGCTCTTACCGAGGGTAACAAGTCTCCCGCGGACATCATGAGAATTCTCGGTCTTGACGCGGTCTACGAGTACGTTATCAAGGAGACCCAGAAGGTCTACCGTTCTCAGTCCTGTAACGTTAACGATAAGCACATCGAGATCATTGCCCGTCAGATGACGAGAAAGATCAGAGTTGAAGAAAACGGCGACACCGATATGCTGCTCGGCGCTCTCGTTGACATCGTTGATTTCGAGGAAGAAAACAACAAGGTCAAGGCGAGAATCGAGGCAGGCGAGGAAGACCTCAAGGAAGCCGTGGGATCTCCCGTGCTTCTCGGTATCACCAAGGCATCGCTTCAGACCGAATCCTTCCTCTCCGCGGCATCCTTCCAGGAGACCACCAAGGTTCTTACCGAGGCTGCTATCCGAGGCAAGGAAGATAAGCTTCTCGGTCTTAAGGAGAACGTCATTATCGGTAAGCTCATTCCCGCAGGTACTGGTATGGGTTGCTACCACAACATCGACGTTGCTAAGGCTGATGAGAACGGAACTACTCCCGACGGTGACAACACCGTTCAGGCTGAGTCCATTGAAGAGACCGAAGCTGTTTGATATTAAAGCCAAAAATATTCAAATTTCAACAAAATCCCCTTGCAGGCTATCTTGCAAGGGGATTTTTGACCAAGATAAACTGTGTATTGACAGGTTTTTTGTGCAAAACGTAGAAATTTTTATCAGTTTCTTATGACTCTTGACAAAAATTCGAGTCAATGATATAATAAATTCGTGTGCGACCGCCCGATATGGGTGTTTTGCGCCCAAAAACAGAGCGATCTGCAAAAAAGCAGTTCGTTCAAATCAATTTTGACAGTTACGCATCATCTCTTATGCGTCTGTAATATAAACATTAAATTATTTTAAAAAGGAGGATAATCAGGAAGAATGCCAACCTTTAACCAGCTTGTCAGACAGGGTCGTCAGGATAAGACCTATAAGTCCAAAGCACCTGTACTTCAGGTAGGTCTCAACACACTGACCAACAGAGCAACTGACACTCCCGCACCTCAGAAGAGAGGCGTATGCACAAAGGTATCCACCACCAGCCCTAAGAAGCCTAACTCCGCGCTCCGTAAGATCGCAAGAGTAAGACTTACCAACGGACTTGAGGCGACAACCTACATTCCCGGAATCGGACACAACCTTCAGGAGCACTCTGTAGTTCTTATCAGAGGCGGAAGAGTTCGTGACCTGCCTGGTGTACGTTATCACATCATTCGTGGTACACTCGATGCACAGGGTGTAGCAAACCGTAAGCAGAGCCGTTCCAAGTACGGCGCAAAGGCTCCCAAGAAGTAATTCTTGAAGCAAGGAGATCGCAATCCTGAAATTGCGGAAAAATAAAGGTAAATAATAAAGCATATTTAAGTTCGTCCCTGTTATCCTTTTTAATGTTTATGTTAACAAGGCGCACTTACAGAAGTATCGCTTTTGAGTACCAATGATCTCATTTTTTAAATTTGATGAAGGAGGGAAGTACAGTGCCAAGAAGAGGTCGTATATCCAAAAGAGACGTATTGCCGGATCCTATGTACGGAAGCAAGCTCGTAACAAAGCTTGTTAACAACATAATGTATGACGGCAAGAAGGGTGTTGCTCAGACCATCGTATATGATGCATTCACAATCATTGAAGAGAAGATCGGTCAGAACCCCCTCGAAGTATTCCAGGAAGCGCTTGACAACCTCAAGCCCGCGCTTGAAGTTAAAGCTCGCCGTGTAGGTGGTTCCACCTATCAGGTTCCTATGGAAGTAAGATCCGAGAGACAGCAGACTCTTGCTCTGCGTTGGCTCGTTGCTTATTCAAGAAACCGCAGCGAAAGAACCATGGCTGAAAGACTTGCAGCTGAAATTATGGATGCAAAGAACAGCATGGGCGGCGCTTTCAAGAAGAGAGAAGAAACACACAGAATGGCAGAAGCAAACAAGGCTTTTGCTCATTACAGATATTAATATCAAGGAGACCATTAAATGCCTAGAGAATATTCACTTGAAAATACAAGAAATATCGGTATAATGGCTCACATTGACGCAGGTAAGACAACTACTACCGAGCGTATACTGTTCTACACAGGTAAGACTCACAAGCTGGGTGAGACCCACGAGGGTGCGGCTACCATGGACTGGATGGCTCAGGAGCAGGAGAGAGGTATTACCATCACTTCCG
Organism: Eubacteriales bacterium; assembly: GCA_045538195.1. Lineage (GTDB taxonomy): Bacteria > Bacillota > Clostridia > Oscillospirales > CAG-272 > SVTX01. Next base: position 23,604 of record JAZSRA010000077.1, read on the forward strand.
CTGCTACCACCTGTTTCTGGAAGAAAAACCGTATCAACATCATCGATACCCCCGGCCACGTTGACTTTACCGTAGAAGTAGAGCGTTCCCTTCGTGTCCTTGACGGTTCCGTAACCGTTATGTGCGCTAAGGGCGGCGTTGAGCCTCAGTCCGAGACGGTTTGGAGACAGGCAGACAAGTACAGAGTTCCCCGTATGATCTACGTCAACAAGATGGACATCACCGGTGCGGACTTCTACAGAGTTGTCGACATGATCCACTCCAGACTCCGTGCAAACGCAGTTCCGATCCAGCTTCCCGTAGGTAAGGATATGACCTTCCGCGGAATCATCGACCTTATGGAGATGGAAGCTGACATCTACTACGATGAGATGGGACAGGATATGCGTGTTGAGCCCATTCCGGCTGACATGGTAGAGCTCGCTGAGGAATGGCGCGAAAAGATGGTAGAAGCAATCGCTTCCACCGACGAGGATCTTATGATGATGTACCTCGAGGGTGAGGAGATTCCCGTTGAGGATCTTAAGAGAGCCCTTCGTAAGGCAACTATCAACAACGAGATCGTTCCCGTAGTTTGCGGTACTTCTTACCGTAACAAGGGCGTTCAGAAGCTCCTCGATGCTATCGTTGATTTCATGCCCTCTCCTCTCGACATTCCCGCGATCAAGGGTGTTAACCCCAGAACCGAGGAAGAAGAAGAGAGACCCGCAAGTGATTCGGAGCCTTTCTCCGCGCTTGCATTTAAGATCATGACAGACCCCTATGTTGGAAAGCTCTGCTTCTTCCGCGTATACTCGGGTGTTGTCAATGCGGGTGATACAGTTCTTAACTCCACAAGAGATAAGAAAGAAAGACTCGGTCGTATCCTGCAGATGCACGCTAATGACCGTAAGGAAATAGATGCTTGCTACAGCGGCGATATCGCGGCTGTTGTCGGAACGAAGTTCACCACCACCGGTGATACCTTCTGCGACGAAAAGGCTCCTATCATCCTTGAATCCATGGAATTCCCCGAGCCTGTTATCCGTGTTGCTATCGAGCCTAAGACTCGTGCAGGACAGGAAAAGATGGGTATTGCTCTTGCAAAGCTTGCAGAGGAAGACCCCACCTTCCGTACCTACACCGACGAAGAGACCGGTCAGACCATTATCGCAGGTATGGGTGAGCTTCACCTCGAAATTATCGTTGACAGACTTCTCCGTGAGTTCAAGGTAGAGGCTAACATCGGTAAGCCTCAGGTTGCTTACAAGGAGACTATCCGTAAGCAGGTTGACCACGAGTGCAAGTACAAGAGACAGTCCGGTGGTTCCGGTCAGTACGGTCACGTTAAGCTCATCGTTGAGCCTAACGAGGCAGGTGCAGGTTACACCTTTATCGACAACGTTAAGGGCGGTGCTATTCCTAAGGAATACATTCCCGCAGTTGACGCAGGTATTCAGGGCGCACTTCAGTCCGGTGTACTTGCAGGCTACAACGTTGTTGACATCAAGGTAACTCTTTACGATGGTTCTTATCACGAGGTCGACTCCTCTGAAATGGCGTTCAAGATCGCAGGATCTATGGCTATTAAGGAGGCTATGAGAAAGGCTGATCCCGTTCTCACCGAGCCTATGATGAAGGTCGTTACCATCGTTCCCGACGACTACCTCGGAGCTGTTATCGGTGACTTCAACAGCCGCCGCGGACAGATCCAGTCTCAGGATACCAGCGACAACGGTGTTCAGGAGATCACCGCATTCGTTCCTCTGTCCAACATGTTCGGTTACGCAACCGACCTTCGTTCCAAGACTCAGGGACGCGGTCTCTACTCCATGGAGCCCAGCCACTTTGAGCAGGTTCCTAAGTCCATTCAGGAAGAGATCGTTAAGGCAAGAGCTGCAAAAGCTTAACCTACTTTTCTTGCAAGAAAAGTAGGCAAAAGAACTCCCAAGATCGGGTGGAGTTAGTTTAAAATTAACGTTTATCCCACGATGGTGAGGTTTAATTGCAAACGAAAGTAGGCAAAGAAACTTCCAAAATCGGGTGAGTAATTTTTGATCGATTATTCATCTCCGAACGGGAAGTTTAACACAAAAATAATACCTTCACCGATGAAAGTCGGTGAAGGGAATTAAATTAAAACCAAAAAGAAAAAATAAAATCTAATTTATACGGAGGATTTTTAAAATGGCAAAGGCTACATTTGAAAGAACAAAGCCCCACGTAAACATTGGTACCATCGGTCACGTTGACCACGGTAAAACAACTACAACCGCAGCTATCACCAAAGTTCTCGGTCTCGCAAACGGTAACGTTGAATTCATGGCTTATGACCAGATCGACAACGCTCCCGAGGAGAGAGCAAGAGGTATCACAATTAACACCAGACACGTTGAGTACGAGACTGAAAACCGTCACTACGCTCACGTTGACTGCCCCGGCCACGCCGACTACGTTAAGAACATGATCACCGGTGCTGCTCAGATGGACGGCGCTATCCTCGTTGTTGCTGCAACCGATGGCCCTCTCGCACAGACCCGTGAGCACGTACTTCTCGCTCGTCAGGTTGGCGTTCCTGCAATCGTGGTATTCATGAACAAGAAGGACCTCGTTGATGACGATGAGCTTCTCGATCTCGTAGAGATGGAGATCAGAGACCTTCTTAACGAGTACGATTTCCCCGGCGACGATCTTCCTATCGTTCGCGGTTCCGCTCGTGACGCTCTCGAGTCCACCAGCTCTGACATCAACGCTCCTGAGTATGCTTGCATTCTCGAGCTTATGAATGAGGTTGACTCCTATATTCCTACTCCCGACCGTATGGCAGACCTTCCCTTCCTTATGCCCGTCGAGGACGTATTCTCCATCTCCGGCCGTGGTACTGTTGCTACCGGTAGAGTCGAGAGAGGTACCATTAAGGTATCCGACGTTGTTGAGATCGTAGGTCTTGCAGAGGAAAAGACCCAGACTACCGTTACCGGTGTCGAGATGTTCCACAAGCTCCTTCCCCAGGCAGAGGCTGGTGACAACATCGGTGCTCTTCTCCGTGGTGTAGCTAAGGACGAGATCGAAAGAGGTCAGGTTCTTTGTAAGCCCGGCTCCATCAACCCCCACACCAAGTTCGTAGGTCAGGTTTACGTTCTTACCGAGAAGGAAGGCGGCCGTTCTAAGCCCTTCTTCGCAGGTTACAGACCTCAGTTCTACTTCAGAACAACCGACGTTACCGGTGTTATCGAGCTTCCCGCAGGCGTTGAGATGTGCCGCCCCGGCGACAACGTTGATATGACTGTTGAGCTTATCAAGCCCATCGCTTGTGAGAAGGGTCTTCGTTTCGCTATCCGTGAGGGTGGTAGAACCGTTGGTTCCGGTGTCGTATCCGAAATTCTTGCATAATTTTAGTGCAAGTCACACCATTTATAAAATATAGTAATATAGTTTATAAAAACAATGCCGCGGCGGATAACCGTC
>JAZSRA010000060.1:0-1738 GCA_045538195.1 Eubacteriales bacterium
CTGCCTATGTTACCTTACAGATAAAAAATGGAAAAACGAACGGTATCTCAATATGAAAAGCTTCGAAGAATTTGGCTAGATAGTGTCGTCAATAGATTTTAGCCCAAAGAGCGATGCAGCGAATCTGCACGGCAGCAAGAAAGGAATCCGTTCTTTTAGCGTAGCGCGTAGCAATGCCACGCCACTGCTTCATCTTGAGAAAAGCATTTTCCACCAGATGGCGTAATTTATATAAATACTTGTCATAGCCACGACTATTGATACGGCTGCGACGAGGAGGGATGACTGGGGTCATTCCTCCTTCTTTCGCTTTTTCTATGATCTTATCGCTGTCATATCCCTTATCGGCAAGAAGATAGTCAGCGTCTATTCCTTCGATAAGATACTCTGCCTGACTGCAATCAGCTCTGGTACCTTCAGTGATAAGTACTCTGACCGGCATACCATACGCATCCACGGCCAGATGTATCTTGGTGTTGAGCCCCCTTTTGTACGGGCCATATCCTGATTGCCGCCCTTTGCTCCTGCGGCATGAGGATGCACTTTGATATGGCTCGCGTCTATCATCAGCCATTCAAAGTCAGGCTCATCTATAAGAATTTCAAGGAGTTTTTCCCACACTCCTCTATCCCTCCAACGACAGAATCTCCTGTGAGTATTCTTCCAGTCGCCGTAATCGGGAGGAAGATCTCGCCAAGGTGCACCTGTCCGCAAAATCCAGAAAACAGCGTTGATGAATTGCCGATTATCTCTGGCATTACCTCCCCAGGTGCCTTTGCGACCGGGAAGATGATTTTCCAAAAGTTCCCACGTTTCGTCGCTGATGTCATGTCGGTGATACATATTCTGCATTGGTATATCCTTTTGGAAAAGAATACCTCATATCAGAATGATTTAAAAGACTCTTTTATTCATTGACAAATTATTTTTTCAACCTTGCATCCATGAGATGTTCTTAGCCTGCATATACTGGTGAACTAACGGCAGCATACTTTTCGCTCGATGCTGCCGAGCTCATAGGAGCTAATATGAGCGAACTTGAAAAAAGTGATTTGAAGAAACTGGGAAGAAGAATCAAACGTGCTCGTCGTGAGATGAGTATGACTCAGGCAAGGTTGGCAGAACTCATCGGCGTTGAGGTCGGCCATATTTGGCGATTGGAAAAAGGCATGAGCAATATGGGCCTTATTACCTATTGGCGACTCTGCAAAGTCCTTTTCATTTCTTGAACCTTTTATCCTGTTTAATTCTCTGAAACCATAACCTCGATACGGTATTTGAGTGAAAAGTATGCTCCATATTTACAAAACAATTCTTTTGACGACACTGTCCAGAATATTACACTATCTTTTTAGTTTTTTTTCATGTTTTCAGGAGCAAGCCCCCTCCCCAAAACTTTCCGCAAAATCAAGGGAAAAGTCCTGCCGTGTCGATAGACTTGTCCCGGGAATTAGCATACTGTTCAGGAAAACCCTCAGGAGGAAACCTATGGTCTCTCGTGAAGAACGCAAGGTCAATGTCATAGCCGCCCTCAACAAAGCCAGAAGCATGGAACTCCATGCCATCCATCAGTACATGAACCAGCACTATAACCTTGACGACAAGGATTATGGCGAACTGGCCATGAACATGAAGCTCATCGCCACCGACGAGATGCGCCACTGCGAAATGTTCGCCGAACGCATCAAGGAACTGGGCGGCGAACCTACCAGCGAACTTGCCGCCAAGGTGGTCAAGG
>JAZSRA010000084.1:0-45398 GCA_045538195.1 Eubacteriales bacterium
AACACGCCATGCGTTATACATCTTACCGCGGCCTCGCCCAAGTCTCTAATTGGGTAAGGCTTAAATTTGCTGCCATGAATCTCAAAAAATTTGCTAAAAGAAAGTGGAGAGATAACCATCCCTCCGATTTCTTTGCTTTTATATCGCTTTTTTACTTCAAATACACCAAAACGCCCACCTTCGCTCTCGCGTAATGGGCGTTTTTCGACAGACTGACGGGAATCAGCATTGCTGATTCCCGTATTTTATACAACCAAGCTCATATAAAAGCGTGTCAAGCTCTTTGTCGCTATTTACCTTTATTCCAATCGAGAGATCCTGTCTGTCGGAGGCGGGAAGTGATGCAATAACGATGTTTTTTTCGTAAACAAGCAGATTTTCCTCGTTATATACTCCCACCATGCCGTTGTGATCCTTAACAGTATAGCGTGTTTCTATTTCATGATCTTGCGACTGAATATCGTCTTGTTCAGAATAAACCGAGTTGTTTATAGCCGTGTTCTGTGATTTTAACTGTCTTGTTAACGTATTTGTGACAGTGCGAAGATCAAATATTCTGTTTTTGAGATCGTTTATGCTTGACCTCATTTTATTATACGATTCTTTAGCTTTGTAATTGGAATATGCGCTAAGGAGGGAGGCTGAAAGCAACGCCGTTGCAGTAGCAAACCGAGCCATTTTTGCAAATCTCATCTATATATACCTCTGCTTATCATAAAAATTAAAAATTACACTCGTATTTTTTGCAGCTTTAACCGATATAATTCGTATTTTGCGGAAAAATATATTTGCAGAAGCGGCGGAGGGGAAATAAAAATGAAACGTTTTTTGAAATTTTTACTTATTGCTATAATAGTTGTGTCGTTGGCATTAACCGCCGTAATATCGATCGGAGCGGCTTATTTGTCTCGGTATTCAGGCAGCAGAGTTAATGATGAGCTGCTAAAAACCGATCCCTATTCGGGCAAAACCGAATTTTATTGCTTTGATTTTGATGAAGCTAACGGTAAATGCGCTGTGCCGATAAAAATAGAAGGGGCTTATCTTGATAACGGCATTAAATATAAATATACGTCCTTCGGAGAGCTTCCCGACGATCTTATCAACGCCTTCATCGCTATTGAGGACAAACGATTTTACGAACATAGCGGGATCGATGTGCTTCGTAGTGGAAAGGCGGTTGTAAGCTACGTTTGGGGAGACGGAGGCTTTGGCGGATCCACTATAACTCAGCAGCTTGTTAAAAACATTACGGGACGAAATGAGATAACGGTTGATCGCAAGATTTTGGAAGCTTTTTCCGCCTTAAGGCTTGAACAAGATCTGGACAAGAGCGAAATATTGGAGCAATATCTGAACGTCATCAATCTATCAGAGGGTTGCAGAGGAGTTGGCGCGGCGGCAGAGCTTTTTTATTCAAAGCAAGTAAAAGATTTGAATCTTTCCGAATCTGCCACGATAGCCGCTATTACCAATAATCCGTCACTTTATGATCCGATAAAGCATCCGGAAAACAATATAAAGAGACGAAATACCGTTCTTAAGTGTATGTACGAGCAAAATTATATTACTCAAGACGAATATGAAGATGCGGTTAGTCAACCGATAAATCTTGATATTTCGGTGGACGGTAATAAGAAAATAAATTCTTGGTATATTGATATGGTTACGGAGGATGTGATAAACGATCTTTGCGCCAAATACGGACTAACTTCAAGTGCTGCTTCTTTGATGCTTTACAGAGGCGGTTTCAAGATATACACCGCTATGGATGCAGAGATACAGAAAACAGTTGAAGGGTATTATTCGGACGAATATAATTTTCCTGTTGACGATCAAGGAAATATGGCTCAATCGTCAATGATCGTTATTGACCCGTATACGGGAGATATACTTGGTGTCGCGGGAGCCATAGGCGAAAAAAGGGGAAACCGCCTGCAAAGCTTTGCAACAAACACCAAGCGTCCTCCCGGTTCAACGATCAAACCGCTTTCCGTATATGCGCCCGCCATTGATAAGGGGATTATAAGTTGGTCTTCGCAATTCGATGATTCTCCCGTTGTGGCTGAGAACGATAAGAGTCGCGCATGGCCGCAAAACGTTGACAGAAAATACGTAGGGCCTGTTGACGTAAAATACGCGATAGAGCATTCGTTGAACACTGTTGCGGTAAAGGTCCTTGACCTTGTGGGAGCTGAGAAATCTATGAATTTTTTGAAAAATAAGCTGTTGCTATCAAACCTCGATGAAAAGCTTGATATAGGACCTGCATCTTTAGCTTTGGGGCAGCCGACCAATGGCGTGACGCTTCGTGAGTTAACAGCGGCGTATTCGATTTTTCAAGAAGGAATTATGAGCAATACACGCTCATATTACAAGGTTACCGATGCCGCAGGACGGATAATTCTTGATAACATGACACAACAGGAGGCGGTGATTTCAAGAGAGAGCGCCGCAATAATGACGAAGCTTCTTCAAACGGTAGTGGATTCGGGAACCGCATCCGGAAAGATAACTCTTGATAATAAAGTTGAGGTGGCAGGTAAATCCGGCACCTCCGGAAACAACTGCGACAGATTTTTCATAGGATATACCCCGGAGATACTTGCGGGAGTATGGTTTGGATACGAATATCCTAAAAATCTTGAGGTGTTTGGCGGAAATCTGTCGGTCTATATTTGGGATGATGTTGTAAGTGAGATATACGGAAATTCCAAGCGATACGGAAAAACGAACTTTGCCGTTCCCGATACGGTTCAAAAGCTGACCTACAAAAAGCCAAACACCGTCAAAAAAGACGGCGATGAGGAATTGAAGGAATACACCTTTGATGACGGGTGGTTTAATATTAAATTTCATAAAGATGAATGATACTTCATAAACTGTGTTAAGAACCGTTAACACAGTTTTTTGAGGTGCGATATGTCTGTTAAAGCAAAAAACAATAATATTTCCTTAATAATGGGCTGCATTTTTGCCGTTATCGGTATAGCCGTTATATTTACGTCGGGGAGTCCTTTTGATCTGATGCATAAAATAGGCATGCATCAGATCATGCCCCCGATATGGTTGTGGTGCTTGTCTACAGTAATTTTTGATTTTTTGGTAGGCTTTGCGCTCGGAATGGTCTGTGGGGAGATCTTTGCCAAGCATGCTTGCAGAGAAAGGGAAGTAAGTGCTTATCAGGGGTGCATATTTTTTATTGCGTCATTTTTGATGTTTTTGGCTCATTATCCAATGCTTTTCGTGGCGGAAAGATTAGTATTGGCGCTCTTAATTGCTATCGCATCCCTTGCATGCGCGGGAATCTGCTTTGTGTTTTGGACAAAAATCTCGCCGATTTCAGCAATAATAATAGGAGCCTATGTGCTTTGGCTTGCATACTTATCGTTTATAAACGGATACATTATATTGAGTATATAAATAACAAATTTTGCAAAATATCTATTGACAAACTCTGAAAAGTATAGTATAATTTATTTTAGTTATTAATACCTTTTTGGAGGAAAGTTTGATGAAGGCTTTTAGAATTTTGTCAGTAGTTCTCGTTTGCGTTATGCTGAGTTGCTTGTTTGTTGCTTGTGACGAGGCGGATCTTAGTCAGATCGTGTTGCCCGAGAGAGACTTTTATGATATGACGGTTTCGTTCCAGGTCGCAAATGATAAGGGTGAAATTATTATTGACGCCAAAGATTATAACTATAAGGGACATGAGACTCCCACTATCCTCAATATCCTTAGTGACTATCTCGCAATTGAGGTTAATATGAAGTGTGTTATACAGGATAACACCTTGGTTCAGATCGGAACGTCATCATTCTGCAAAGCCAGCATTGACAAAGGTGACTATTGGGCGTTTGCCAACGGCATAGGTCACAACGTTGCAGCTTTAATTGAGGACGATAAGCTCCAGAACAAGACCTTTGTAAACGACCAGAGAATGAGCGAATATATTGTCGAAAACGGCGGTGCTTTTACTATTGTTCTCATAAGAGGTTGATTCAGACAATTAAACCTACTTTCCTCTAAAGGAAGGTAGGTTTATTGTTTATTAAAATTATTAAAATCAAGGAAGTTTGTTTATGCTTATTTCAATTACCGGTAAATTAGGGAGCGGAAAATCCACGGTCTGCAACATTTTAAAAGAAAAATACGGATATCAGATATTTAGTACGGGTACGATAAACCGTGAGTTTGCCAGAAGTCTTGGCATTACTACGCTTGAGCTTAACGAAAGGCTTAAGGAGGATCCTTCTCTCGATAAGGAGATAGACGGAACAGTCACAAGGCTTTCCGTTGAAAAGAAGGACGAAAAGCTTATATTTGATTCAAGAATGGCTTGGCATTTTGCTAAGGACACGTTTAAGGTATTTCTTACTATCGATCCTATGGAGGCAGCTTGCCGCGTTATGAAAAATCAACGAGGCGCCGAGGAGCATTATGAAAACATCGAGGACGCATGTCAGGGACTTCTTAAAAGAGGAAACGTTGAAAGAGAGCGTTTTATTCAGATATACGGCGTCGATTATTTTGACCATAATAACTACAACCTCATCGTCGATACAACTTCCCGCACCCCCGATCAAATAGTTAGCATAATAATGGAGAATTATGAAAGCTACTGTACTTCTGCCGAGACTTTTGTTTCTCCGAAGGAAATGTGATGTTTGAAAGATTATGAAATTATAAAAAAATCCGACGTGCAGTCGGATTTTTTTATGTAAAAATTATTTAAGATCTGCTTTGACCTTTTCAACCCAAGCAAGGATAGCGGTCTTTTCTTCTTCGGATACTTTGGAGTCAAAGAGACCGATCTTGATCTTCATTACGTCTTCGATAACGTTGGTGCCTGCCTCGCGGAGCAGCTCTTTGGTCTTTTCAACACACTCGTCGTCACCTGCGGCGAGGATAGCGACGTTCTGCGCTCTTGCCTTGGTAAGCTCTCTTACGTAAAGTCTGTAATCGTCGGGAAGCTTGCCCTTAACGTTTGTAGCCAGAATTACTATTCTTTCTCTGTCGCAGGGATATGCGGAAGGTATACGGTCAACTGCGTTTACGCTGAGGTCGTATTCAGCTTTGATCATATTTCCGATAGCCGTAAGCTTTTTCTTGCTCTCAGGGTAACAGAGAACTCTCATTTTGATTGCCATAATTTTTTCCTCCAAATAAATAACGGTTATTTTATTTTACATTTTTATTTTATCATAAAACATTATAAAAATCAAACGTTTTACTTAAAAAAACTAACTTTCGTTCATTTGAACATAATTTGAACGGTAATTTGTATAATAATGACAATAAAAAATCACTTAAATTCGATTAAATACCTGTCATAAACCTTGTTTCGCATAATTCGGTAATTGCTACCTGGGTCCTGTCCAAACAAGCTACTGTTTTTCAGCGCGGTAACAAGATATTCGGGGTTCAGATTTTCGGTGCTTCCCGCTGAAAGTATGGCGTTTACAGTCATAGAGCCGTCCTTTGATGAAAAGGATATTTTTTTAATAAACGCGGTAATATCCACCTCTTTTTCGCCCGATTTGGATTTTTTTATCATCATTATCGGGGACGAGAAAAGCTCTGCCGCGTTTTTTTCTGTCTCGACGCTTATTTCCGACGAGTGCAAGGTGATAGTGTAGTCAGCGTATGCAATATCCGCAAATTTTGTGGTCGGATAATAGGCTTCAAGCACGTACATTTCGTCAGTAAGCTGTTCGTTGAGTTGATTTTTGATCGCGTCAAGCTCGATCTTGCGCTCTATTTTAAGATCTGCCATTTCGCACATGCTCTCGGTTCCAACCGAAAGGGGAACGCCGAAAACAAGCTTTGCGTGAGGATTGAATCCCTTTGTATACCACATAGGTATCCCTGCTCTTACGAGAACTCGGTGAAACGTGCTCTGAAGATCAAGGTGGGAGATGAATTGCAGATTTCCGACCTTGCAGAACTTAATTCTTACGGTTTCGGGAGTTTCAAGCATAGGTAGGGAGAGCTTTTTTGCACCGGGAATTATTTCTTTTTCGGACAACACGATCTCTCACCTCCAAGTCTGTTAGCCCCGCAGCCGGAGCATTTTTCGCGACAGTTGGGAGTGGTTGTTCCCTCGTGTGCCTTTTTACTTTCTTTTATGAGAAATTCCTTGGTTACACCGCAATCGATAATATCCCAAGGTAACACCTCATCGTAGGAATACTGTCTGTTGGCGTAAAACGCGGGATCTATGCCCGATCGCTCAAATACGCTTATCCACTTATCATAATCAAAAAATTCGCTCCAGGCGTCAAATTTAAAGCCCTCGCGGCAAGCTAATTCAAGGGCGGGAGCAAGTCTTCTGTCTCCGCGCGCAAGAACAGCCTCTATACGGCATATCTCTGCCTCGTGGTGCTGATATTTTATTTTTCTGTCGGTAACGCATTTGCCCACAAATTCCTGCTTCTCCTTGATGACGTCAAGTGTGTCCTGCGGTTCCCATTGGAATGGGGTAAAGGGCTTGGGAATAAAAGGCGAAACGCTGAAGGTCACTTGAGGAGATTTTGCACGGTTTCTGTTAGGATTGGCGTAAAACGCTTCGATAACCTTTTTTGCAAGTGCGGGAATGCCTTCAAGATCCTCGTAGGTCTCGGTGGGAAGTCCCTGCATAAAGTAAAGCTTGACCTGCGTCTTGCCTGCATCGAATGCCACATTGACCGCCCTCATAAGATCATCCTCAAGGACGTTCTTGTTAATAACGTCACGAAGCCTTTGCGTACCTGCCTCGGGAGCAAAGGTAAGAGAGGAGGATCTGACCGATGCGACCTTTTCCATCAATTCCTTGGTAAAGCTATCGACACGCAGAGACGGCAGGGAAAAGCTGACCATATTCTCCTGTGTCCAATCGAGAAGCTTGTCTGTTAACTCGGGAAGTCCTGTATAATCGCTGATAGACAGGGAAGCCAGCGAGATCTCCTCGTATCCCGTGTTTTCAAAAATGCACTTTGCTTGTTCGTTCAAGATGTCTGGGGACTTTTCTCTGACGGGACGATAAATAATACCAGCTTGACAGAATCGACATCCGCGGATACATCCTCTGAATACCTCAAGCATTATTCTATCGTGAACGACCTCGGTGTAAGGCATTATAGCGTAATCTGGGAAAGGAGCCTTGTCAAGGTCTTCAATGATACGCTTGGTAATCTTGGTGGGAATATCGCTGTAAATAGGCGTGTAGGCTTTAATAGTTCCGTCATCGTTATAGGCAACGTCATAAAGAGACGGAACGTAAACGCCGGGGATGGTTTTTGCTGCCTCGTGCAAAAAGTCTGCCTTAGTGTAGGTCCCATCGTCTTTCATTTTTATGTAGAGCTTTACGATCTCCACAAGCATGCTTTCTCCTTCGCCTATATTGAACAGGTCGAAAAAGTCGGCAACAGGCTCGGGGTTGTATGCACAAGGACCACCACCGATAACGAGAGGGAATTCTTCGCCTCTGTCGCATGCGCGCAAAGGAATATCCGAAAGCTCCAACATATTAAGAACATTGGTATAAGACATCTCATATTGGAGGGTAAATCCAAGAAAGTCAAAATCCCGCACAGGGTCCTTGCTTTCATGCGCCCAAAGAGGAATATTATGCTCTGCCATCTTTTCTTGCATATCCACCCACGGGTCGTACACTCGCTCGCACCAGATGTCCTCCTCACGGTTAAGACAGTCGTACAGTATGCGAACACCGAGATTAGACATTCCTATTTCATAGGTGTCGGGAAAAGCAAAGGCAAATCTTGCTTTGACCGTTGATTTATCTTTTATGATCTGTCCGTATTCGCCGCCCGAATATCGTCCGGGCTTTGATACTTGCTTTAAAATTGAATAAAAATTATCTTTCATTTAAGAGTTGCTCCATTATTACAACTATGTTGCAATAGTTTATTTCTTTTTGTTTCTGACAATATGAATGATCTCAATCGCAGCCGGGATTAGGCTCGCCAGCATCAACGCGTTAAAAACAGACGTAAGATGCGATCTGATTGCCGCCAGCAAATCAAGCTCGAATGAGCCTTGAGCAACGAATAAGATCAAGGCGCAGGCAAATAATAAGCCAAAGACGATAGTTGCAATATTGATACGTTTATTGATTTTTATTTGACGTGCTATTTCAGAGCTTGACGAGATAGCGTCAGCAAGGCTGGTGGAATCCGCGGAGGATACAACACATCCGTCGCACATGTCAAGGCGCTCAACAGACTCATAGCGCTCGGGCTTGATGACGTTTATGCTTGATACAGACCGCCCTTTGTTTTGCTCATAATAAAGATCGTTGATCTGTGGCTCATAGGTCTGAACGCGAACCTTGATTCCGGATTTATTTAGCGAGTCAGACATTTTTAAAAATTTAGGCTTGATTCGGCTGTTGATAATGAATCCCAATTTAGGGATGCCGTCAAACGCCATGAAAATTACGGATCTGTCAGAACCCTTGGTTGCGGTTGAGAGATTAGTGTCGGTCTTGACCTTAATGTTGTGAGCTTGCATATATTGCTTATCACCAAGCAATATGTTTATTGACGAATCGAAATAGATGTCAATGCCGTTATCGGTTATCTGATTAATTACGATCTCGTGCGAGCCGTCGCTGTAGTCTTTGATGTGTTTAGCACCTATCATTGCAAGAGGACCGCCTAAGGCATTAAATATCTCGTAAGCTATTTTTAGAGATTCGCTTGTGTCGGATCTGCCGCTGGGGTGTATTTCAGTGTATCCGGTTATTTCCAAAGAGTCACTGTCGCGGAAGATCAAGGCAGTCGCCTTTGACATTTCGTGGGGTGCCAAATTGCCAATATACGCAGTGTTTTTGTCAACCATGCAACAGGATAGTACGTAATTTATCAGAGGTGAAGAGAACAAGCACGATATCGGGAGGCTGAAAAGCAGAGTCATCATAGCCAAGGAAAGCCCCAGCATCAAGCTTTTGGTTATAAAAAACACCGATATTCCGACTATGATCGAAACTATAGGCGCTATGCCTATAAGGTACATTGGTTTTATAACGAGATTTCCGTTTTGCGATGTTTTTCTGAAATAGCCGCTGATAAGCTTCGTTTGACGAATTATGAATTCCTGCTCGGAACCATTGTTTATTGCTCCTTGCTTTTCTGCGGTGTAAAAAGTTTCGGCGGACGCTATGATATTAAAGACTTTGCGTTCCTTTATACAGTTCAACAAGTCGGATACTAAGGATAACACCGCATATAACGAAACGCAGAATCCGAACAACATAAGGTCGTCGGGATTTATTGCTTGCGAAGAAATGGTGAATCCTAAAAGCGAAAAAATAGCATACAGAACGTATGAGGCAGCCACAAAAACAAATAGGGTATTGGGGCTTGTTTCCAATTTCATCAGTTTATTGAATCCTGAAATCAGCTTTTTATAAAGAATTGCTATTGTTACTAAAATAAGAGAAAATTCCATTAACAGAAAAGCCGGAAAACTGGTTGCTTTATCAGAAAAGAATTCAAACGAGAAGGTCAGGTAAAGTATTAATAAAGAAATTGTTGAAACAACTGACAGAAGAATTATAAGATTCCTGTTATTTATCTTATATTTTTCTTTAATCTCGGGTATCTGTTTTCTGTCTGTCAGCTCCTTGCCGCAAAATCCGAATATTTTTTTAGTAGGATCGGGAGTGAATTCTTTGTATGTCTCCAACAATATCTGCTGAGTCTTTTTATCTCCTACCTTTGCCCTTATTTCGTTATCGTAACCGAATTTTAACAAGAGAGAAATATCGTTAGAATCAAAAGCTTCTTCTTTAGGCTCCTGTTCGGTCTTTGACGCCTTGTCAGCTACTTTGCTATTTTGATGCTTGTTATGTGCAGCGATTAATTCTGTATTAGTGCCGAGTGTGGGGAGCGTTTCTTGTAACGGGTCGGATGTATATTCGGAGGGCGACAGAATTAGGCGAGGAAAGGAAGAAGATTCAATCTCATTCTCCGTATCGCTAGATATTTCAGCATTTTCTTCGCATATTGAATATTCTTCGTCTTCGACCGCAAAATCCGTATCGGGTTCATCGCTTGACGTATCGATAACAATATTTATATCTTCAATATCCTCAATATCTTCAACGTCTTCATAATTGTCCAGAACGGCATCATCGTCGTTGATAGGATTCACAGATTCATCGTCCAAAACGTTATAGGATTGCGTTGTAACGTTTTCTTTTTCAACGTCTTCGATGATTTGGGGATCTTCGAGCGCCAAAGGAGCATCTTCGGTTTCGGGTGATGCATCGATAATGCTTTCTATAGCGTTGCCGCTTTCCTCTGGCTTGTTTTGAGCAGTTTTGCCGGAAAACATTATATTTAATACGTTATCTACTGCTACTTTGTCGTCGTTTTCAGTTTGAGGGAGATTATGTTCGCCAAGCTCGTTTTCATCAGAAGTTTCCGATTCGGCTATTTCAACAGCTTCTGTATCGTTAACCGTCAAATCACCCTGTACCGCTTCTTCTGTAACCGCTGCCGCATCTTCTTCGGAAGTGCAAGGCGTATCGATAGCATCTTCGGGTTGTAAGAAGTTTTCAGAATCAATTCGGGTAGAGTTGTTTTCAACTTCGGATGCGAACAGTTTGCCTAAGATCTCGTTAAGCTCTGCATCTTCTTCGCTCGTAGGAGATTCAAGCAGATCGTCTTCAAGCATATCCGACGAATCTGATCCGTACGATCTTTTAAGCTGCTCCAATATTACGTCAAGCTCGTTTTTTCCTTTTCTACTTTGCTTGGACACAAACGATTCCTCCTTCTGCTGAATTTTGAAGCTATCTTACTTTGTTCTGTTTTGCTTTGCCGCCTCGCAGAGAATTACAGATGCGGCTGTGGAAACGTTAAAGGAATTGACCTTGCCGTACATAGGAATAGAGGTGAGAGCATCGCAATTCTCAATTACTATCTGCGAAACTCCGTTTCCTTCGCTTCCGAATACCAGGGCGCAAGGACCTTTGAAATCTGTCTCGTAATAAGGATTACCACCGGCTTCAGCTGCAAATACCCAAACTCCTTTTTCTTTTAAAGAGAGAATAGTGTTTGATATGTTGGACACCTTTGCAATAGCCATGTGTTCGATTGCTCCTGCGGAAGCTTTTGAGACTAATGGCGTAAGACCCGTTGAACGTCTCTTGGGAATAATAATTCCGTGAGCGCCCGCACCCTCGGCACATCTTATCAATGCGCCAAGATTATAGGGGTCGGTTATGCCGTCGGCAATAACGATAAGAGGAGCTTCTCCGCGGTCCTCCGCAATTTTCAATATATCTTCAACGCAACAATATTCCTTTTCGGATGCCATTGCGATAACGCCCTGATGGGGAGCAAAGCCTGCCATAGAGTCAAGCTTGGCTTTATCGGTTTCTACAACAGGGATGCCTTTTTCTACTGCCATTGCCACCAAAACGACTATCGAACCTTCACGCTCTCCCTTTTGAACCAGGAGCTTATCTATTTCACGGTCAGATTTCAAAAGCTCTCTAACCGCATTTCTACCTATAACAAGACCTGCACCATCCTCGGAGTTTGCTAAAGCCTCGTCTCTTGAGGAATATTTTGTGTATTTCTCGCGATTGTCGTGGGAACGCTTCGAAAACTCTTTATTTTTGTTATTGCTGTAATGGCCGTTGCTTTTTTTACTGAATTTGTTGTTTTTTTCCATAATAGTGTGTCCTATATTTTATATAAATAATAATTAATTATATTATAACATATTTTTATCTTTTTGTATATAGATTTTTACAATTAAATTCGATTTTTACAATAAAAAAACATATCCGAAAGCGGTTTGCTTGCGGATATGCTCATCTTTCATCGTAATCAAAACTGTCGGGATCATCGTAACTATCGTCAGAAGTATGTTTAGAACGTCGCTTATTACTTGCTATTATTATGAGAATAAACAAGACTGCAACTACCAGAGCTGAAAATGGTGATTTGTCAAGGGCGTTGAAAAGTGCGCCTGCTCCGGCGGATGCGAAGATACCTATTATTCCTAACAATTTACTTTTTTTAAGAAAGCCAAAGCACAAGGGAACTATTCCGCATAAAACACCGACAAAAAAACCAATAACGATCTTTGTTCCCATAGTGTCTACGGCACCTCCTTATAAAATGTACTTTCTTATTTTATTTTAACATGTCATTAAAAAAAAGTCAACATTATTTGAATAAATAATACGAAGATTTTTGAGAAAAATAATATGAGAAAGGAGTTGAAACCATGACAAACAAAATAACACCTTCATCGATATTATTTGTTGTATTATCAATGCTTTTCGCAATTCCGATCAGCGCAGCTAACGGTGTTGAATATAACTGGTATTGCGTACACAGAAAGGATCATTTGCAACCGTCCGCGGATCCTCAATTTAGGTTTATTGAAACCCTTGACGGTTACTATATTGACAAGCAAAACGGAGACGATTGCGAGGACAAGGTAATTTATCTCACCTTTGATGCGGGATATGAAAACGGCAATATAGAGAAAACTCTGGATATATTAAAAAGGCAAAATGTATCGGGTGCATTTTTCATTTTGGGCAATCTTATTAAATCGAATCCCGAAATCGTTACCCGTATGTTTGAAGAAGGACATCTTGTTTGTAATCATACCTATTCCCACAAGTCTATGATCAACAAGACGGCAGAAGAATTTAAAAACGAGTTGGTTTTGCTTGAAAATGCCTGCCGCGATAAAATTGGATGTAATATTGCAAAATATTACCGTCCTCCCGAAGGAAAATTTGATGAAGCGTCTTTAAGCTATGCCAGATCTATGGGATACAAAACGGTATTTTGGAGCTTTGCTTACGCTGATTGGGATAACAACAAGCAAATGACTCCTGAAAAAGCTAAAACGAAAATACTTGACAACATTCACAACGGAGAGGTGATGCTGCTTCATCCCACATCATCAACAAACGCTCAAATACTTGAGGAGATCATTATAACTCTCAAAGCACAAGGATATCGCTTCGGCACGTTAGACGAGCTTTGCGAACGGTAAAAAGCATGTTAAAGACAGTAAGACTTGTGTCTTTTGTTTTGATTATTGTCATAGTATTAAATATTTTATGCACCGTAAACGTATTGGGTTCTTCACAAAATTACGGTTCTGATAACGATGTAGATATCTACCGTAAAAAAGACAATGAATTTATGAAGATAGCCCTTACCTTTGACGACGGTCCTCACCCACGATACACTCCTCAGATACTGGACATTTTGGACAAATACGGTATCAAAGCGACTTTTTTCGCAATAGGTATCAACGCAGATCGTTATCCCGATGCAATGGAAATGGTCATAAGCAGAGGACACGAGATAGGGAATCATACCTATACGCATCCCCATGTTGACAGATTGGATTCAGTAACTCTTTATAGCGAGGTGGAAAAATGCGAGTCTGCTCTGTATAGCCATACCGATTGTAAAACAAAGCTATTCAGACCGCCCGAGGGCATGATAGACGGCTATGTAAAGAGCGTTATAAAGCAGCTTGACTATAAGGTTATCCTTTGGGATATAGACACTATGGATTGGGCGCATACTCCTCCCGAGAAAATTGCGCGTAACGTAATAGACCACGTATCGTCGGGAGATATAATTCTTATGCACGACTATATTTCTTACAACAGTCCGACACCTGAGGCTCTTGAGCTTTTCATACCTGTTTTGCTTGAAAAGGGGTATAAATTCGTAGTGATAAGCGAGCTTATTTCGTAACAAAAAGCTCCGAAATCCTATTGATTTCGGAGCTAAATTTTATTCCTGTTCGACTTCCTCGCCAATGTCGTCTATGGCTTCATCTTCTCCGTCACTACTGCTTGTAGTGCCGTTGTCAACGGGGTCTATCATATATTTTTTGATAACGGGATATGCCGCGTATGTATAAATAAACGCGCATACGCCAAGGTAATAGAGCAAGGGAAGTACAATGGCTATACCAAGTCCCACCTGAACGAGAAGGATCATAGGAAGTATAGCGATTGCAGATACTATAACCAATCCTATGAGAGCCAGAATGTTTCTCTTTATTCCCAACACCGTGAATATCAAGGCATTCTTAAATGCTTTGATGAGCTTGATGTTAAAGGTGACTATCATCAGATAAGTGTAGAATCTGAACACTATGTAAATGATTATCAATGCGATGGTCATTATGTAGATAAAATCGGACAGTCCGTTAGAGGGCGCGGTGAAAAAATACACCAGATTATATGCCAGAACACCCATGATCACGCAGTCGACAAGGCCCAAAATAAATCCCTGCTTAAGGTTCTTTTTAATTGCATAAAAATAGTCTGAAAAAACAAATACGCTATCGCCTCTTACAAGTCCGCGTGTTACGTATATAGAGCCTACCTTTTGCCATCCGTAAGTAAGTGCGTAAACGAGCAGAATACCGCCTATTATCCAATAAATATGAGTGTTATTGTAGGTCGGCAAAGGGAACTGGAAGGATAAAAGTCCCAAATTAAGCGACCCTGCTAACGTTGACGCCGCCTCTTGGACTCCAAATAATGCCGCATACTCTGGATAATAGAGGGAAGGCGTTTTGGGCATTGCGAATATATACAGATAAGCGCAGACCAAAAGGGGAATTATTTGGAATATCATTAATATGTTCAAAGAAATGATCTTTGAAAATTTTCTTCCGAACTGCTTGAAAAAGAACGATAGATTGGGGGTTGTATCTTCACCGGGTTCTACGCCTTTTCCGTCGCGATTGAGATCAAACAATTTAAATTTTTTCTTGGTTTTCAATTTTGCTAATCCTTTATATAATTAAATTTTATTCAAGATTATTTTTTGCCCAATTCTTCGGCTCTTTGGGTGCATTTGTCCATAGCGCTGACTATGCCCTCGCAAAAACGAAAGTTTTCAAGCTCCGCGATCGCCCGTTCGGTAGTGCCGCCTTTGGATGCTACGGTGGCGATCTGTTCATCGGGTGTTTTGGATTCATGCTTCATAAGCTCTGCGGCACCGATTATCGTGTCGCAGATCGCGTTAACAAGCTCTTCTTCACTCAGATTTGATTTGCCATCACATAATCCTTGCTTTTGCGCACCCTCGCACATAGCCTTTATCATCATGAAAACGTATGCGGGCGAGGATCCCGTGACGCAAATGATCTTGTTCATCTCGCTCTCGTCAATTCTTATAACGCTACCTGATGAAGCAAAGATGTTGCATATGTATTCAAAATCCTCGTCAGACACCTTATCGTTTCTGCAAACGGCAATAACTCCTTTGCCTATAAGCATAGGTGTGTTAGGCATAACGCGAATGACAGGCGCACCGTTTGCGGCTTCGGAAACCGTATCGGTAGAGATACCTGCCGCCATGGTAACAAATACCTTTTCGGAAACGTTTTTATACTCTTTCAAAAGAGGAAGGATTTCGGGAAAGCTTTGCGGCTTAACGCAAAGCATAACGTAGCGTGCGCACTCTACAGCTTCACGCAGAGAAAGGGCGATATGCGCGCCTAAGGGTCTGTATTTTTCTATCTTTTCAGCGTGTCTGTTGAATAATACGATATTTGACATATCCGGGGAGCTGGCAGCGATTCCCATAAGGGTGGCGGTAGCCATATTTCCAACTCCAATAAAAGCAATTTTGCTTGACATAATTATCTTGCCCCGTATTTTAAAATCATTAAAATAAATTATATCATTAAAGGGTATAAAAATTAAGTACTGTTACTCAACAAATAGCAACTTTTTTGTAAAATTTATCGTAATTTATTTTTCTTTTTGGATATTTCAAACGCCATGACGGATACGGCAGAAGTAGAGGGAAGAGAACCCATAAATTCGCGACCATAGGGAATTCTGACTGTTACGTCGGAAATATCAAGTATTTTCCTAGATATTCCTCGCTTTTCACCGCCTATAACCAGCATAGTAGGGTTTGAAAAATTATAATCATACAGAGACACCGAGTCGCGTATTCCAGCGCACACTATCTCAAACCCGTTTTCCTTGAAGAGCCTTACCGCATCCAAGGGGTCAGATATTGCAATATTGGCTAACTCCGATGTGCCTGCAGAGGAACGCGCGACGGTGCTTGAAAACTCCATCCAGTTTCTTTCGGGAAGAACTATTCCGTCTATACCTGCCGCGTACAAAGAACGAACAGAATAGCCAAAGTTATAAGGATCCTCAATTCCTTCAATAAGAGCGTAAAAATTGCCATTTGTTAAAAAATTAACATTTAGATTAGGGAAGGAACGCTTAAAGCAAAGCATTACAAATCCACCGTGTGTGTTGCCGGATACCAAGGAGTCAATGAACTCAGCATCGGCGCCTATAAGCTTAAATCCCAGTTCGGCAGAGGCGTGCTGCAAAAATTTAAGCTCGTGGGACTTTTTTGCTGCGCGAGTCTCGTCAAAATATACCGTGTCGATCACACGGTCGCTGAATTTGCTTTTGATAGATTTAATTACAGCTGAAATTGAGGTCATACCCTCAAAAATATCAAATTTTTCAATGTCGTTTATCATAAAAAACTCCAAAAAAGGTATTTTAGTAATCGTAATGTCATATATATTACCAATGCAACAAATATAACTGTGAGGTAACTGTAATGATGTATCTGGCATCCGGTAAGGACCGTTGCGTAATACTGGGACTGTATATTGTGGAAAATAATGCAACGGTAAGAGCTACCGCAACAAGATTTGGGATAAGTAAAAGCACAGTACATAAGGATGTCACACAGGTCTTGAAGAATACTAATAAATCACTATACCTGGACGTTAAAAGCGTTCTTGCAAAAAATAAGGAAGAACGGCACCTGCGCGGCGGTGAGGCAACCAAGAAAAAATATATGGAGGAGAAAAAGATAATTTAATCGAAATCAACCGGTGATTGGTGTCCTTGTGGGCAGATTTTATAAATGGACCCAAAGTAAGGGTTGATTTGGCTGTTTTTAGCGTAAAGGAATATATAGTAAAATAATCATTTGTACAAAAACAACGCAAAAGAGAAGCAGGTTTATCATAATACATAATTATACAAAATCAAAATTTTGTATAATTAGGGGCATAATTAAAAATAAAGCCCTACAAAGAGGGTCCCGAATTAGCCACCTCAAGCCGTTCGGACGTAGCAATGCGCCTCGCGGCGCGTGTCCTCACTGAGGTTACAAAATTGCGAGTTTTGTAGAATACGCGCCGCGGAAATAGCGGCGCTTAGCTCGTCTTTCTACGAAAAGTCCTTGCAACGATTTTGCTATTAAATTGTGAGTTTGATTTCCCGAAGGAAATGTGATATAATATTTTTGGTACTACGTTGTATCACGCTGTACCCAAAACTTAACGAAAGGAGGTTCGCCATGCCGCATTTAAACGTTCCAAAGAAACGCGCCGCGACCGAGCATCACTCGTTCTGGCTGCGCCCTGACACAATGCGCTACATCCGCCAGGCGAACAAGCTGACGAGGATCCCTCAAGGTCAGATCCTGCAGCTGATCGTGGACTACTTCCGCCTGACACGCAGACAACGTGACCGAGAACTCACGCTCGATGAACGGAGTCAACTCGACTACGTGGAGTTTTTTCTCCGCATTTTGCCGCTTTGATGATGTTAGCGAATGCCACGAATGGGTTTTTCGCTTTCGTGAGGTGTAAAAGAATCGGGTACCCGTGAAGTCCACGGATACCCTTTTACACCTCGCCAAGACGGCGCTCGAGTTGCTCCCCAGCAGCGCTCTATCCTCCGCTTGGCAAATTCACTATATCACGCAGACGGCGATCACGTCAACCCCCTATGAGCGGTTTCACCACATTTTTTCGGATTTTTCCACATTTCGCGCCTGCAGACGTGCGGAAAAATTCCCATTTTTGGCAATTTATGGGTAGCCGTCCTTTTTCTCTCTTTTCTTACATTCCGTTCCACTGTGCGTCGGCCCTCTGCCGCTTTTGGTACGGTAGCACACCTTTTCTGCAAATCTGTGACAGCTCCGTAAACCTTCCGATAGGAAGCTTCACGTATCCGTCACATCCCTGCAAAAAACGCGTGCGTGAAGATCTTCGGCGGCGAGGATCCTGCCGCACGTGAAACTTGAAAATCGAAAAGGAGTGAGGAAAAATGACGGTCAGAACCTTATTGCGCTTTGTATCATGCCCGGTGGAACTCCGCAGCGGCCGCAGGTCGCTTTTCGCGAAGATCTCCGAAAGGAACGTCCGAAATCATCTTGACGAGGAGGTCACCGGGATACGCGCTCGAGGCGGCACCCTCGTGATCTGCTCGGAAGTGCCGGACTACGAGCTTGACGTAGACGTTATCGAAGATCCGTTCGGAATCGATCTTCCCTGGGACTAAAAAAAAGAGGGGGCAATCCCCTCTTTTTTAGTGTCGAAAACTGTCAAATTTTGGAATTTAAGGGTGTTTTATACAAAATCGTTCTTTTGTATAAAACACTCGTTCGTTTATTTTAAACCGCGTGTTTATTTTTCGCCCTTTTTTGAGCCATTCGGCTCACGGTCGAAAATAGAACACTTGTTTTATATTTGTCCCCCTTATCCTTGAGGATCGCATAGTTACCCCCTTGATCAGAGAGTAACCAGTGCGCTTGATTTGCCCCCCTCAGAGCCTATCGAACCGGCACGTTGCCCCGGAGATCTTACCGACCGTTCCCCCATCGAGCCGCGCCGCAGCGCGGAGATCTCACCCCGAATGAAACGTCCTCCAGATCTGATTAACGTGTAGATCACGACCACGGCGCCGACGAATTACGGGGGTTACGTCGACGGCACGTTGATTCTTTGTGTCCCCTAACGTAGCTCAAACGGGAGTCCTACCGTTTACGATCGGTCTCTGTCTGAACGCGCGAGGATCACTCCTCTGGACTTAACGTAAGTTCCGCCTCTGCCGGCACAGCTACGCAGGCGCGGCGTGCGCTCCGGCTCGGCTAATAGCCCCCCTAATAGGGTAAGTGTCCGAAAGCCTCGCCTCACGCACGTCTGCGCTCTGCTCCGCGCGTTCGTCATCGGCTCCACCTTTGGACGGCGCGCGCGCCGCCGCCGTTACCGCGGCGCGCTAGTACGCTTAAAATTCGCGCCGCTACGCGATGCTAGTCCACTGCGTTGAAATAGCCTGCGGCAAGCAAGAGCGCCCGTCTTCGCCGCCCCTGGCGGCTCAGATGCTCGCATGTCGGCGCAGGTAGCGTGTAGCTCGTAGCCGTGAAATAGAAACGTGCGCCGCTTATGCTCGCACATAAAGCGGGTGCGGGCGCAGCGTCTAAAATCGCGCCACCGCTATTCCGCGGAGCGGAATATGCGTATTACAACAAAACTCCAATTTTGTATAATTCGGGGCATAATTAAAAATAAAGCCCTACAAAGAGGGTCCCGAATTAGAACCCGCACCGCCGCTGTAGCAATGCGCCTCTAGGCGCGTAGCGGCTGGGTACAAAATTGCGAGTTTTGCAGAATTAGCGCCGCTAAAATAGCGGCGCTTGTTTTATCTTCTACGAAAAGTCCTTGCAACAATTTTTGCTATTAATTTGTGGGTTTGATTTTCTACGGAAAATCTGGTGTAATGATTTTGGTACTACTACACCTTTCAAGTCAATAAATATTTATACCCCGGAATATGCCGAGAAACCACCGTCAACGGGG
Source organism: Eubacteriales bacterium (assembly GCA_045538195.1). Taxonomy (GTDB): domain Bacteria; phylum Bacillota; class Clostridia; order Oscillospirales; family CAG-272; genus SVTX01. Next base: position 19,651 of record JAZSRA010000084.1, read on the forward strand.
ATGACGGTACCTGTAACGAAGGATGACGCAACAGGGTCAGCCAAGAACTTGAGAACACCGAGAAGCTCATGAGCCTCGCCGAAGCGTCCCATAGGAGTAGCCGCAAGTATCTTTCCCGATCTCGCAGTGGGAGTGCCGTCTGCATTCCAGAGAAGCGCCTTGTTCTGGTTGGTGGAGAAGAATCCGGGGGCGATTCCGTTCACTCTTATTCCCTCTTTTGCAAAATGAACTGCGAGCCACTGGGTAAAGTTGGATACTGCTGCCTTAGCAGAGCTGTATGCAGGGATCTTGGTCAGGGGTGTGTATGCATTCATAGAGGAAATGTTGATTATAGAACAACCCTCCTCGCCGATCATGTCAGCGGCAAAGACCTGAGTAGGAAGAAGAACTCCCTTTATGTTGAGGTCAAAAACAAAATCAAATCCAGCTTCGTTGAGGTTAAAGAATGTCAAAATATCGTCGCGGCTCTCATCTCCAGCTTCAAAATATTCGTGAGCAGTCGTCGCCTTGGGACTGTTTCCGCCTGCACCGTTAATAAGTACGGTACACTTGCCAAGCTCAGCCAGAACTTTTTGATGAACGTCTACAATACAATCCTTGTCAAGCACGTTGGTCTTATACGCCTTTGCCACGCCACCGTTGGCGCAAATCTCGTCTGCAACCGCCTGAGCCGCGGTATCGTTGATGTCAAGCAAAGCCACCGCATAACCGTTCTTTGACATTTCCTTAGCGAATTCTGCGCAAAGAACTCCACCTGCACCTGTAACAACACATACCTTTTTCATAATAATCTCCTAATCCTTTATTTTTATTTGGGTGTTGACAACATAAAATTGTCATACTATAATAATTATATCACGTTTTTACGTAATTTCAATAGACTTTATTGAAAAAATTATGCGATTTTTATCATTTTCTTATTTTTTTAGAGGTCTTAGTTAATGATAGAGGTTTTTTTATTTTAATCATAATAGAGATCTCCACTTTGATTTAGCAAATAAACAAAAACGGTTGCGAGTCCCTTTGGGGTTCGCAACCGTAATTTTTATTGTTTGAGATTATTTAAATTAATCGTCAGCAGCCGCATTTGCCGCCCTTATCTCCGTGAATATGCTGAGCTTGGGTCGTCGAGCATGAGAACTCCGAAATCGGGAAAGCCATAGAGCGGAATACGCTGCAGGGATCGTCATTAGAAGGCGAGATGCACTCCTTGTCGGGTATTACGTATTCGGTAGCCGAAATTATAAACTGACCGGGACGCACGATCCTCACGATCGAGAAGATTCCTAAAGATACCGCAAGGTATCTTCTGTCATCGTCTTCGTCATAGCAAAGGTTACCGTTCATGGTATTGACGACCGTTTCAGGAATGTCATGAGCGCAACAGCAACAGCAGCAACAATCATTGATGCTCTCAAGAACGTTAACGCCCAGCACGATAGGCTCTGCCACCTCTACTACCGCCGTGGGTACGTTGTTTTCCTTGCAGCAAGGCTCAACTCGTGAGCAGAAGTCTGAAAAATCTCCGCCGCCGCGGAAGGTGCTTACATTACAGTCGCCGCCGTAAAGAATGACCTTTTTATCGAGAACGGCAACGCCCTCAAACTCCTGAGAACGACCGTTTCCTATGCAAGCCTCAAATACCAGCTTAACGTAGAAACGGATATTGACGGTGTAAAATCCTCTGTTGAACTGAACGGGATCAAGGCTTATATGGGTCTGTGCGATGCAAGCGCTCTTAACTCTGACGGTGCCGGTGTGGTCAATGATCTCCTTGCCGAAGTCGGTCAGAAAAACCCTTGCGTTTTCAAAGCAATCGCGGTCTCTGCAAGAGTCAAGTATTCTGTTAGTTTCTATACAAACAGTTTCCTTGCCAATGCCGGGGCCGCATGAAAATCTGTTATCTTGCATAATATTTCCCCCTATATGTTTTGTCAGAAAGCCGTGAAACTGCTTTCTCAATATCATTCTATGTCGAATTTGGGGATATGTTACGCTATTTTGGAGAACAAAAAAATCGGAGAAATTTCTCCGATTTTTTAATTAATAGAAAGTAGCGACTTCCTTTTCGGGCTTGCCGGTGTATGCACTGCTTTCGGCGTAAATGACGGGACCGGGGCTGCCGTAGAGCTTGTTCTTCTCTATCTTAATCTTACCCTGAACATTTATCCAATCGTAATTTTTATATACTACATTAGACTTGAATTTGCAGACGAGACCGCTATACGCAATATCCTCAACACAACATGTCATAACGTGTCTGCCGATAACGATAGCGTCCTTGCCAAGCTTCATATCTCTGGCTACTACACCCTTAAATTTGACGGTCTTACCGTCGTATTTTTCCATTTCCTCGCTGAGGTCTCTGTACCAGATTGCATAATCGTCATCCTCGATAACGATAACGTCTGCTTCGATGTCAAAAGGCAGAGGATCTTCGATCTCGTCGTACTCGACGTGACCGTCGGGATAGTCGTAGGTTATGGTCGCTCTGCGGGATATGCCGCGGACGATCTTGTGGACCTCGTCCTTGTCGATGTTGTCAGGGGTACGGTTGAGAACTATCATTTCGCAGGACATCAGCTTATCTACCATAAGACTTCTCATGTTCTGATTGTAAGCGAAAAACGTGCTTGCGTCCGCGAACATCATATTCTGGAAGATAAACCAATCCGCAGGCAGATTATTGTAAAGCGTTGCCAACTGCCACATGCCATTGTACTCGATAATAACACGGTCGATTTTGTGACCCTCGCGGCAGGATTCAAGCTTTTCTGCGGTAACCTCATCCTCACTGTCAAGAGTTGCAAGATAGACGTTCTTTCCACTGAACTCCGAGACGTCAAGCTCCTCAATACCCTCCTCGCAGAGGATGATAAGGGTCTTTTCGCCTGTGTTGAAACGCTCGTCTGCCATAGACTCCTGAATTATATGTGTCTTACCGCCCTCAAGAAAGCCGGTGAAAAGATATACGGGAATATTAGGTTGTGCCATTTTGATTGCCTTTCCTTATTGAAAATTAAGCCAGTTCTACGCCGATAGCTTCGGATACGGCATCCTTATGGAGCTTAGAGCCGATAACGCAAAGACGACCGATGACACCTGCGCCGCCGTAACGTATATCGGGCTCACCGGGAATGTAGTCGAAGTGGATCCATCTGCCGTCGTCGGAAGCGACGATTCCCTTTGCGCGCAAGATCATTCCGTATTTGTCGGTGTCAGTGAAGCTCTCAAGAGCGGCTTTGAGCTGATCAGCGTTGAACTTCTTGGTGGTCTCGGCACCGTAGCTTACGAAAACCTCGTCGGCGTGGTGATGGTGGTGATCGTGATCGTGATGATGACCGCAGGAGCAATTTCCGTGTTCATCATATTCGTGGTGATGATGTTCGTGTTCATGCCCATGCTCGTCGTGATGATGACCGCAAGAGCAGTTGCCGTGTTCATCATGCTCGTGATGATGGTGTTCGTGATCATCGTCATGGTTATGATGCTCATGCTCATGCTCATGTTCATGTTCGTGATCATGATGGCAACACTCGCCGTCGTCGAGGTGATGATGTTGATGCTTATACTCATGATCGTGGTGACAGCAACAATCCTCATCGTGGTGATGTCCGTGATGATGGTGATGATGCTCGTGAGCCTCCTCGGCAAGCTCGCTCATTTCTGCTTCAAGAGTAGATTTGCGTTCCATGGCTTCGAGAAGCTGTGCGCCTGTGAGCTGATCCCAAGGCGTGGAAACGATAACAGCAGTAGAGTTATGCTCTTTGAGAAGATCTACGCAATCTGCGATCTTCTGCTCGGAAATATTACCCGTGTGGCTAAGCACGATGCAGCCTGCATTCTCAACCTGATCGTTGAAGAACTCGCCAAAGTTCTTCATGTGCATCTTGCACTTATTTGCGTCAACGATAGTGGTAAAGCCGTTAAGCTCTGCACCCTCGGTGTCTGCGTTCTTGACCGCTTTGATAACGTCAGAGAGCTTACCAACACCCGAGGGCTCGATAAGTATGCGATCGGGAGTGTATTCGGCAATAACCTTTTTGAGAGCCTCCGCAAAGTCGCCTACAAGCGAGCAACAGATGCATCCCGAGTTCATTTCGTTGATCTTAATTCCTGCCTCTGCCAAGAATCCGCTATCAATACCGATCTCGCCAAATTCGTTCTCGATAAGAACGATCTTTTCACCGTGGTACGCTTCCTCTATAAGCTTTTTGATAAGAGTTGTCTTTCCTGCTCCCAGAAAGCCGGAAAATATATCGATTTTAGTCATTTTTACTTCCTCTCAATAATTAAAATATAACATTAAGAATTATAACCCCAAAACACATAAAAGTCAATGATTTTGACAAAATTATTTTGTTCCCGTAGAGCCGAAGCCGCCCGCGCCGCGTAGAGTCTCGGAAAGCTCGTCTTTAAGTTCAAATTCGGCAGCGTAATAAGGCACGAATACCATCTGAGCGACTCTGTCGCCGTGCTCGATAGTCTGGGGCTCGGTTCCGTGATTGTGAAGCGCCACCATAACCTCGCCACGATAGTCGCTGTCGATAACACCGACCTTGTTAGCGGGGGCAAGACCGCGCTTGGTAGCCATGCCGCTACGGGCAAAATTAAGTCCTACAAGTCCCTCGGGGATCGCCATAGCAAGTCCTGTGTGTATAAGCTTAGTCTCGCCGGGCGCGATAGTTACAGGCTCGTCAAGGAGCGCGTAAATATCGGCACCTGCGGAAAATTCGGTGCCGTATGTGGGAATTATTGCTCTTTTATTAAGCTTTTTGATCTCAACTTTAATTTTCATATATGTTTCTCCCAACTTTATAAATAACTGTAATAATTATAGCAAAAAATAATTAAGAAATGGTTAACATTAGTAATAAATTCAGATAATTATGAATATAATATCCACGAAAACGATATTAAAAAATCAAATTTTCAATATACAAAGAAACCCACCAAATGGCAATTTGTTCAAATGGGGTTGACAAAAATAGGTTTTTGGTGTAAAATAGGTTTATATTTAGTACGACAATCGTACAATTTGCAGAAAGGAGTCACACCGATGAAGGTTTCTCGTGGTCTTGAATATGCGGTTATGAAGAACGGCGTGGCTATTCTGCGCGGTATCGGAAACTGTCTTGATGAGCATATTGTAATTCCCTCTGCCGTTCAAGGTTATCCCGTAGTAGGAATTGAAGAAAAGGCTTTCTTGCGTTCGACTTTGATCAAGAGCGTTACCCTTCCCGCATCGGTCAAGTTTGTAGGTGATCAGGCGTTTGCTTGGTGTCGCGAGTTGACCGAAATCAAACTGACAAGTACTACCGAGATCGGTGAACGAGCTTTTATGGGATGTGATAAGCTTTCATCTGTTGACTTTGGCAACTCGCTTGAATTGATCGGCGCAAAGGCCTTTGCTTACTGTCCGAGTCTTAATTTAGTGAAGATTCCCGAAACCGTGAGCCGTCTTGGATCGGCGAGCTTTGAGGGATGCAGAAACCTTTGTGGCATTTCCCTTTCAAACGGCATTAAGATCATTGAAAATAACACTTTCTACGCTTGCGAAAAGCTTTTTGACATTAAACTTCCCGATTGTCTTGAATATATAGACGAATACGCCTTTGCGTACTGCTCGTCTCTCGTTAATACGGACATCCCCTCAAAGACAGTTATCAATAATGACGCTTTCTTTGAGTGCAGTAATCGCAAGGCCTCTTAATACGAAGATGCTCCCAACCGAAACTTCGGTCGGGGGCATCTTTTGTGTTTGCTTTTTAGAAAAATCATGCATCAGATGTGTTTAAAAGAAGCTTAATTGGTCGGTCTCGTCAAGTCCTTCAAGCACCTTGTTATTCCTAAGGACTTCAATGACCGATTTTGTCAGCTTTGCTCTTATTTGCAGATCCTCTACAGAGAAAAAGGGTTCTTCATTTCGCGCAGTAACGATATTTGCCGCTGCGTTTTCGCCAAGACCTGCCAGAGCCGAGAACGGCATACGAATAGCACCGTTTTCGGGTACAAATGCAGAGGATTCGGATTTGATGATGTTGATTGGCAGGAACTTTATTCCTCTCGCCATAGCTTCGTTGATAAGCTGAAGCGTGGGAATACTTGCCTGCTCCTTGGGAGTGACCTCTTTCTTTTCTCTGGTTCTCTGCTCGATGTCCTTGATAGTAGCCTGAACGCGGCTTCTGCCGCCCATAACTATCTCGGCATCAAATCCGCCGGGTGCGACCGTGAACATCGCGCAATAGAAAGCGATTGGAATATGAACTTTGTACCAGCCGAGACGTATCGCCGACATAACGTACGCTGCCGCGTGCGCCTTTGGAAACATGTATTTTATCTTTTTACAAGAGCCGATATACCAATCGGGAACTCCTGCGGCTACCATTTCTTCTTCCCATTCTGGAGTGAGACCTTTACCCTTTCTGACTGACTCCATTATTTTAAACGCGTGGGATTTTTCAACACCGTATGCGATAAGGTCGTTCATTATGTTGTCTCGACATCCGATAACGTTGGAAATATTACAAATGCCTTGATTTATAAGGTCTTGGGCGTTACCCGTCCAAACGTCTGTTCCGTGGGAAAGTCCCGAAATCTGCAAAAGGTCGGAGAAGGATTTCGGCTTCGCTTCCTCAACCATCTTGATTACGAATCTCGTACCAAACTCGGGCAGACCAAAGGTACCGATATTACAGTTAATATCGTCGGGAGAAACGCCCAAAGACTTGGTGGACAAAAACAACTCATAAACCGACTTATCATTCATGGGAACGTCCATTACGTTGGTGTTGCCCGAATACTTTTCAAGATACTTGTACTTGGTCGGCATATCGTGGCCAAGCTCGTCAAGCTTCAGAAGCGTATCATGAAGATATTCAAAGGTAAAATGCGTGGTTACTATATCGGAATTAGGGTCATCAGCGGGGTGCTGGACGGGACAGAAATCGTATATCTCGTATTCCTTGGGAACGACGACGATACCGCCTGGGTGCTGACCCGTTGAGCGCTTAACTCCAACACAGTTTGATACTATTCTGTTTACCTCTGCGCGAGGGAGACTTATTCCCTTTTCTTCAAGGAATTTCATAACGTAACCGTATGCGGTCTTGTCAGCAAGAGTGCCGATAGTTCCCGCACGGAAGACGTTTTCAGCGCCGAACAGCTCCTCGGTGTATTTATGTACTTTTCCTTGAACCTCACCCGAGAAGTTAAGGTCTATATCGGGGGATTTGTCTCCGTAGAATCCAAGGAAGGTCTCGAAGGGAATGTGATGACCGTCCGCGTGCATTTTAGTGCCGCATTTCGGGCAATTTGCGTCGGGGAGGTCAAAGCCCGAGCCCACCTTGTTGGGGTTGGAGAAATCGTTATATTGGCATTTTGGACACCAGTAATGTGGTGGCAGAGGGTTAACCTCGGAAATGCCTGCCATTGAAGCTACGAACGACGATCCGACCGATCCTCGCGAGCCTACAAGGTATCCGTTCTGCTCACTGTACCAAACCAGCTTTTGAGCGATCATATAAAGCACCGCAAAACCGTTTTTGATGATAGAGGTCAGCTCCTTGTCAAGTCTTTGTTCAACGATCTCGGGCAAGGGATCGCCGTACATAGATTTTGCTCTCTCGTAGCAGATCCTTGTCAGATCCTCCTCCGCTCCCTCCATGTCGGGAGTAAATGTACCCTTGGGGAAAGGACGGATATCCGAGTCTATCATATCGTTGATCATATTGGTGTTCTTTACAACTACCTCGTAAGCCTTTTCCTCGCCGAGATATGAAAATTCCTCCAGCATCTCCTCGGTGGTTCTGTAATAAAGATGCGATTCGGAATCGTAATCCTTGAATTTCTGACCCGCAAGCAAGATCTTGCGGTAAAGCTCGTCCTCATCGTTAAGAAAATGTGCGTCACAGGTCGCGACAACGGGTTTGTTATATTTTTCGCCAAGCTCGACTATTTTTTTGTTAAGGTTTCGGAGATCCTCCTCGTCCTTGGCTTTTTCTTCTCTGATAAGGAAACGGTTATTGGATATAGGCTGAATTTCAAGATAATCGTAGAAACCTACTATCTCCTCTATCTCTGCCTCGGGGCGGTTTTCAAGTATTGCGGTGAAAAGCTCGCCTGCCTCACAAGCTGAGCCGATTATAAGACCCTCTCTGTGTTTTTCAAGCTCTGTCTTGGGAATACGGGGGTGTCTCTTGTAATATTTCAAGAAACCAAAAGAAATAAGCTTGTAGAGGTTTTTAAGACCGATCTTGTTTTTTACAAGAATTATCTGGTGATAAGGTTTGAGGTTAAGAGGATTAGAGTTTGCGCTCATGTCGCGTTTAAGCTGCTCAAAGCTCTTGATGTCCTGCTCCCGCATTGAGTCGATCATTTTGACGTAAATAGCCGCAAGCATAGCCGCGTCATCGCAGGCCCTATGGTGGTTAAAATCTCCAAGCTGATAGTATTCCGCAAGAGTGTCAAGCTTGTGCTTTTTCAAATCGGGATTTATGTATCTTGAAAGCGCAACTGTGTCGAGATAGGGGTTCTTAAACTCAAATCCGCACTCCGCTGCCGCATAGCGGATAAAGCCCATATCAAAGCTTGCGTTGTGAGCCACGAGCAGCTTTTTCTTCTCTGTGTCTCTGTCGCCGATAAAGCTGAAAAACGCTTCGAGCGCGTCTTTAATCTTAGGGGCGTCAGCTACCATTTCATCGGTGATTCCGGTCAGTTGGACTATTTCTTCGGGAATTGGAACCTCGGGATTTACAAAGGTATTAAATACGTCGGTGACCTCGCCACCCTTGACCTTTACCGCGCCTATTTCGGTGATCTTGCAGTTCTTCACCGAAAGACCTGTGGTCTCGATATCGAAAACGATGGTCTCCTCGTCGTAATCCTCGTTGTAGTTGCCGTATAGAGCGCCTGCGGTGTCGTTTACAAAATATGCCTCAACACCGTAAATTACCTTCTGACCGAGCTTTTCGGACGCAAGCATAGCGTCCTGATAGCCCTGCACAGTTCCGTGGTCGGTAATAGCCACCGCGGGATGTCCCCAAGCGTTAGCCTGCTTTACTGCGACGTCTGGCGGGATAAGCGCGTCCATGTGTGACATCTGGGTGTGCAGATGAAGCTCGACACGTTTAACGGGGGCATTGTCAACTCTCGAAAGCTTCTTGATCTTCGCGATATTGTTAAAGAAGAACTGGAAATCTGTTCCCTCTGTTCTGTCCTTTCGCATTTCCTTTTTTGCGTAGCCTTTAAGAGCCAGAATCGCCCCGTTTTTTACGTTTGCGGCAATTTCCTCGGCGTCTTCAAGAGTTGCGAAGCATTTTACCTCGACAGAAGAATTTCCGTCGCTTATAGAGAAGGAAATATTCATTTTATCGCCTGAACGGCTCGGCTCTTGTGCATAGTCAAAGACCGTACCAACGATAACTATGTTTCTTTGCGGCTTGTTTATGTCAGCAATAGAGGTGGGGGTGATCGAAAAAGGCTCACCGTAAACGTATTCGGGAGACGAGATGTCAAAAGCTCCGTTTCCAATTTTGCAAATGCCGTCCTCAACCGTTGCGACTGCATTTTCATCAAATAACGTGGTCTTTCTGGGAAGCATGTTTGCTTCCTCCTCGGACGGAGGTGTCGAGGTCAACTTCTGAGCCATTCTTGCCTCATACGCCTTGGCTTCCGCCACCATACGCTTGTCAAAATCCTCTATGTATTTTTCAAGAGAATTGTTGCTTGCAAGAAAAATCTCGTCGCTTGTGTGGACTATATTTACCTTTACGTTAACGCCGAACTCAGACATAATAATTCCCTGCATTACTCCGGGAGTTCTTGCGTCGTAAAGCAATCTAACTCCGTTTTCTGTAAAAGGAATTTCTATATTTAACGTGTTATTTTCAAGATTATAGCGATACTTATTGAAAAAGCCCATAGCGACAATTCCGACCTTTTCGGTCTCTTTCAAAAGCTCGGGAACGTATTCGCTGTCAAACAGAGACGACGGATAATGAGGCATGATCTTGACCCAGTTAAGCTCGTATGCCTTTGCTATATCGGACTCTATTTTATAAAGCGTCTCTTTATCAATAAGTATGGGAAAATCGGCCGACACCTGCAAAATTCTGTTTGCTTTGTCGGCCTGTATCTTTATATTCTGAGCGCGGTTAAGAATTTCTACGCCGCGCTCATCGGCTTTGTACTTTTCAAAAATCTGTAAAAATGTCTTTGCCATATTTAAGAAAAATTTTCTTCCTTGATTTTTTTGATTTCTTTTATAAGTGTAGGGATAATTTCGTCCTCTTTGATCTTACCTAAGGTTTGTCCGTGGGCAAAAAGCAGTGCCTCGCCGCGGCCTCCCGCAATTCCAAGATCTGCTTCGTGAGCTTCACCTGGGCCGTTGACTATACAACCCATCAAAGCGACGGTTATGGGCAGATCATCAAGCTTTTCGGCGACGATAGCATCTTCAAAACGCGCGGAGAGTGAGATAAGATCGATTTTAGTTCTTCCGCAGGTGGGACAACTGACGATATTCATTCCGCACTGTCCCTCGATATTCAGAGCGTTGAGCAGATTCTTCGCCGCTCCGACTTCGGATACGGGGTCCGCGGTAAGAGAAACGCGCAGGGTGTCACCAATACCGTCGCACAAAAGAGATCCTATGCCGATAGCACTCTTAATAGTTCCCTTTTTTTCGTCGCCTGCCTCGGTAACACCGATATGTATCGGATAGTCGCAACGCTCCGCCACAAGTCTGTTAGCCGCAATCATGGTTGATACGTCAGAGGACTTTATAGAAAGCGCGGTATCGTAAAAATCGTATTTTTCAAGAATCGAAGCGTGATAAAGGGCGCTTTCGCAAAGAGCTTCTGGTGTGGGAGAGTCGTATTTTGCGAGAATATGCTTTTCCACCGAGCCGCTGTTGACACCGATCCTTATGGGAATATTCTTCGCCTTGCAGGCATCAACCACCGCCTTAACTCTGTCCTCGTCGCCGATATTTCCGGGATTGATACGAATTTTGTCGACACCGTATTCGGCGGATTTCAGCGCGGCGCGATAATCAAAGTGGATATCCGCCACGATGGGTGTTCGAATACCCGATTCTTTGATTATACGAACTGTTTCTGCGGCTTCCTCGTCGGGAACGGTAATTCGAACTACGTCACAACCTGCGCTGGACAGTCGCTTGATCTGTTCAAGGGTAGCGGCAGAATCCTTGGTATCAGTGTTGGTCATAGACTGGATAGCAATTTTATTTTCGCCGCCAATCTTAACGTTGCCAACGGTTATTTCTCTTGTTTTACGTCTGATTTTATTATAGATCATGAATTTTTCCTTTTAGAATAGATTGATGATGTCCTTAAACGTAACGAATAGCATCAGAGCCAGAAGAACAAGAAGTCCGACTGTATTTATCATTCCCTCGACCTCTTTTTTGACAGGCTTTCTCCTAACCATTTCAATAAAAAGGAATATTATTCTTCCGCCGTCCAAAGCAGGAAGCGGTAAAAGATTGAATACGCCAAGGTTCATCGTTATAAGAGTAAACAAATTCAAAAGCGAGTACGGTCCGACTTTGGCGGCATCTCCTACTGCGCCCGCCATACCCACGGGTCCCGAGACAGCCTCCGCACCGTAACGTCCTGTTAAGAGATCCTTTATGCCATCAACGATTACCTTAACAGACGAAATCGATCTGAAAATCGAATGCTTGACGACAGATACAAATGATACGTCTTCTTTTAAAACGTAAAAATCACGATCGCCTATCTTGGTTCCCGCTACTTCCTCGGTCGGAAATTCAACGTTTTCCAGCAATACTCGTTCTCCGTTTCTGACAACGACGATATCAATAGGCTCGTATCCGTTATTCAGTATCTCGTAGACTACCTCTTGACCCGTATGGACGTAAACGCCGTCGATCTTTACTATTTTATCGCCAACCATAAGACCGAACTGGTCGGAGGTGGATTCTTCATAAAACTGTCCTACTACGTTTGACGCAAGATATCCGTCCTGAATACAGTCAATACCAACCATGGTGAACATACAAATTATTCCGAGCAGAATATTCATTACGGGGCCTGCAACGGTTATAAGAAATCTTTGCCAGACCTTTTTGTTGCAAAATGCATTGACGTCGGAAGACGCTTCGTCCTCCCCCGCCATTCTGACATATCCGCCAACGGGAAATGCTCTTATACTGAATACTGTTTTTTGATCATCGGGATTGATGATGCCGCCATCGGAAACTGTTTCTTTAATCGGATCAACAGACTCGTCTTCCGATGAATGAAACGTATTACCGATAGTATTGCCGTCGTCGGTCTTTTTCTTTTTTCTTGCGGTAGTGAAAATCGCAGGGCCCATTCCGATCGAAAATTCCAGAACGGTTACCTTGAAAAGCTTTGCGAACAGAAAATGTCCAAGCTCGTGAATAACTACCATAACGCTGAGTAAAAGCAGCGTCAACAACAAGTACCAAACAGTATCCATTGATCTCTCCGTGAAAAAATTTATGCGCGAGCGGCAATATGTTTCTGTGCTAACTCTCTTGCCTCTCTCGACATACAAAGTATGTTGTCAAGATTGTGAACGTCTTTGCAGAAATTCATTTCGTCTACAACAAGGCAGACTATCTCGCAAATATCGTAAAAACCGATCTTTTTCTGTAAAAATGCCGCAACGGCTTCTTCGTTTGCCGCATTAAGTATAGCTGGAATAGCTCCGCCAAGCCTTATAGCTTCAAATGCTTTGTTTAAAAGAATAAAGGTTTCGGGGTCGGGTCTCTGAAAAGTCAGCTTGCCAACCGAGAAAAGGTCGAGAGCCTCGGTCGTTGCAAGCCCTCTTTCGGGGTGTGTAAGCGCGTATTGAACGCAATGTCTCATATCGGGAACGGACATCTGCGCGATAACGCTGTTGTCGATAAACTCAACCGCGGAATGTATTATGCTCTCTCTGTGAACCACAACTCTGACCTGCTCGGGACTTACGCCAAATAAATGGACTGCCTCTATGACCTCAAAGCCTTTGTTCATAAGAGTTGCGCTATCAACGGTTATTTTTGCACCCATTGACCAGGTGGGATGAGCCAGAGCGGAATCAAGTGTGGCGGTTTTCAACTGTTCTTTAGTATAACCAAAGAAAGGACCTCCCGAAGCGGTCAGTATCAGGTTTTTGATCTCACCTTTTTTGCCCGAGCGGAGACATTGGAAAATAGCGCAATGCTCGCTATCTACGGGAAGGATCTCGTGTCCGCTGTCCCTTGCCGCCTGCATAACGATCTCACCGCCGACGACGAGAGATTCCTTGTTTGCCAAAGCAAGCTTTTTCTTTGCGTGAAGCGTTGCCAGCGTGGGTTTAAGACCCGCTTCTCCTAGAATAGAGTTTTCAACTATCTGCTCGCAACCGCCGTCGCCTTGGGTCTCTGAAATCATTTCACAGATTCCCTCGGTTCCGCAGTAAACCTTTGTTGCGGTATCTTTAAGTCTGTTCTTTAAATCGTGAGCTGCGTCAATATCGCTCATAGCACAAGCCTTGACTTTAAACTGTCTCGCCTGCTCCTCAACGCGCTTAACGTTTTTGTGAGCGGAAATCGCGTCGACTCTCACGTTGAATTTCTGCGCTACGTCGATAGCCTGCTCGCCGACCGAACCGGTAGAGCCGAGGACGATCATTGAGGGTTTGTTATCTTTCATTTTATGCATCCTTGATCAAATCAAATTAATATTGGGAAGAAGGTCAAAATAGGTACAAGCAATGGCTAAAACAAGAGTATTAGCAAGTGCGGAGTCGAACCTGTCGAGCATTCCTCCGTGACCGGGAAAGAATTTTCCGTAATCCTTGATTTTATAATTTCTCTTTATTACAGACATTATAAGGTCGCCAATCTGTCCAACTATCGGAATGAGGATTCCAAACAAAGCAAGAGCTATGTAGTTTGCCTCAATAATTCCCTCGGGATTGAAAAATGTTTCTATAACGAAAGCGTAGAGCACCATAGAAGCCGCCCCAAACAGCGTGCCGCCAATAGCTCCCTCAACGGTTTTCTTGGGACTTACAGAGGGGATAAGCTTGTGTCTGCCGAAAAGTCTGCCGCAAAAATAAGCAAAGGTATCGGTCACCCAACCGACAATGAAAGGAAGATATATAAGATATGCGCCGTTTGCAGCTACGTCTCTGATATAAACCGTGGCACTGAATCCTGCGTTTACGTAAATAAACATTGCTATAAGAAGCCCGGCATCAGCAACATTCAGAGTCTTGTTGGCAAAGACTGCGACTGTAAAAATATAAAGAGATACAGAAATTACAAGTACCGAGCCGCCGATGAATATATCTCCTACGTCACCGTAAACACTTGCATATCTGGTATAGATAGGCATAAAAAAGGATGCGGCGCAAAGCGGAATGGTTAGAAAAAAGTTCTTTTTCTGACCTATGCAACGTATTGCCTCGAAAACTGCAATTGCTATACAAATACCTATCAAAACTGTATATACCCAAGTGTCGCTGAATATTAACATGGGTATAAACACGCAAAGCGCGACGATTGCGGTAATAGTTCTCTTAATCATAACGATCAACCCTTCTTCTCGGTGTTTTTGTCAAGTCCGCCAAAACGGCGTTTTCTGGAGTAAAATTCGGCAACCGCTCGGTCTATCTCCTCAGGACCGAAATCGGGCCAGAGTGTGTCGGTAAAATACAGCTCCGAGTATGCTGCTTGCCAGAGCAAAAAGTTTGATATACGCAGGTCTCCGCCCGTTCTGACAATTAGATCGGGGTCGGGACATCCGCCCGTATAAAGCGCGGAGTCTATATCCTCGGGGGAGACGCTGGACTTGCCGCTTGCGATAAGTTGGTTGACCGCATTAGTGATCTCAAGACGCGAGCCGTAATTCACGGCTACGTTTAAGACGGAATGGCGCTTTGAGGTAAGCTTCTCAATCAGTTTTATTTTTGCTTTCAAGGGGATATTCAATACGCTTGTGTCACCTATAAAATGCACCTGACCCAATCCGTCGGACTTGTTATCCGTGAAAAAGCTATCGAGATACTGTTCAAGTAATGCCATGATGGCATCAACCTCTTTTTTAGGTCGTTTCCAGTTTTCAGTAGAAAAGGCATATACCGTAATATATTCTATTCCGATCTTTCTGCAATATTCCACCGCATTTATAAAAGCCTTTACGCCTTCCTTGTGGCCTTCTTCTCTCGGCATATTGCGAGAGGTAGCCCATCTTCCGTTTCCGTCCATTATGAAAGCAATATGCTTGAGTCTTTCATCAACCTTAATAATTTCTTTGCTCATATTACTCCGCCAAAGTTGTTAAAATTTGTGTTATCAAATTGCAATTAAAGCGGAAGCTTTTCCCTTCCGCTTTAATGACTATCCGCGGGATCAGACCTTCATAATGTCCTTTTCCTTAGCGGTTGTGATGGTATCAATATTCTTTACGTATTTGTCGGTCAGATCCTGAACTGCCTTTTCAGCGTTCTTAACGTCATCCTCGGTAAGGAGACCGTCCTTCTTCTGCTTTTTAATATCGTCATTAGCGGTACGTCTGATATTTCTGACAGCTACCTTAGCCTCCTCGCCCATCTTCTGAACCTGCTTTGCAAGCTCGCGGCGTCTCTCCTCGGTGAGCTGAGGGAAAACAAGACGAATGATCTTACCGTCGTTAGAGGGGTTAATTCCTATATCGGAGGTCTGAATAGCCTTTTCCATAGCCTTGAGAGTGCTTGCGTCGTAAGGGATGATCTCAAGTGTCTTTGCGTCAGCAACTCTGATATTTGCCATAGCGGTTATCTCTGCGGGAGAACCCCAGTAATCGAAGGTTACACGAGAAAGAACTGCAGGATTAGCCTGACTTGCGCGAATGGAAGCAAGATTAGCTTCGTAGGACGCGATAGATTTCTGCATTTTTGATTCAAGTTCTTTTGTGTTGTAATTCATAATTTTGATTCCCTTTCTATGTATTTAAGTTATTATTTATGCATTTTTGTTCCTGTGGTGTCACCCATGACCGCGCGATAAATATTTTCGGGGTCAGAGAGCGCGAAAGCATAGCAATCGATATCGTTTTCGTTGCAGAAGGAAACTGCAGTGAGATCGAAGGCTTTCAGGTTTTTGTCAAGGATCTCAGCGTACGTAACGTCGTCGTAACGGGTTGCGGTGGGATCCTTTTTGGGGTCAGAAGTATAAAGACCGTCAACGTTCTTGGCCATAAGCACGATGTCAGCTCCGATCTCTGCCGCACGAACTACTGCGGGAGTATCGGTTGAGAAATAGGGTGCGCCAAGACCGCCGCCAAAAATAACGACCTTACCCTCGGAAAGGTATCTGTCGGCATCCCGTTGAGTGTAAAAATCAGCGAATGTGTTCATTTCGACCGAGGAAAGAACTTTTGCGTCGATTCCGTGTCTTATAAAGGCATCTTGAAGCGCCAAGGAATTAATAACAGTTGCAAGCATACCCATGTGGTCGGCTCTTGCACGATTCATGCCTACGCCCTTTCTTGCACCGCGCCATATATTTCCCGCTCCGACAATGATAGCAACCTCAACGCCCGCTTTAAGGCACTTGTCGATTGAATCTACTACCTTGTCAACAAAATTAAAATCGAGAATATCGTTCTCGCATCCGTTTTTGAGAGCTTCGCCCGAAATTTTAATTAAAACACGATTATAAATAGGTTTAGACATCGCTACTCCCCCAATATATAAATTCTACCAAATATTGTACTACTTTTTTTGCGTTTTGTAAACACTTTTTTTGTAAATATTTTATATATTATTATATTTTTTATAAATTTATATTAAAAGCACCGATAATTGTATCAAAAACACCCTTGGAAATCTCCCCAAGGGTGTTAAATAACAATTATCTTCTTTTTTCTGCAATTTCAAGAAGAAGCTCGCTGATGAACTGATCGGGAGACATAGCACCCTTTTCACCATCTTTTCTCGAACGGACTGCAACGGTGTTGCTTTCAACCTCTTTCGCACCCACAACGATCATATAAGGCAGCTTTTCGAGCTGAGCGTTACGGAGCTTATATCCGATAGTCTCGTTTCTCTTGTCTACCTCGCAACGAATACCGAGATTTGTAAGTCTGTTAGCGATATTCTCGCAGTACTCAACCTGCTCGTCGCCGATAGGCAACATTCTGACCTGTACAGGAGCCATCCATGTGGGAAGCGCGCCTGCGTACTTTTCAAGAAGCAGAGCAAGAGTTCTTTCGTAGCAACCCATAGAAGTACGGTGGATGATATAGGGGGTCTTCATAGTGTTATCGGAGTCAACGTATTCCATACCGAACTTCTTTGCGAGAAGCATATCGATCTGAATGGTGATAAGGGTATCTTCCTTGCCGAACACGTTCTTGATCTGAATATCGAGTTTAGGACCGTAGAATGCCGCCTCGTCGATACCGATAGCGTAGTTGCCCTCGCCGAGGTTCTCGTTAAGAAGCTTTTCCATAATTCCCTGAGCCTCGTCCCACTGCTCGGGCGTTCCCTCGTACTTGTCTGTACGCTTTGGATCCCACTGCGAGAAACGGAAAGTGCAATCTTCGCGTAATCCAAGTGTATCAAGGCAATAGAGGGCGAGATCAAGACAGCCCTTGAACTCTTCTGCAAGCTGCTCTGGACGGAGAACCAGGTGTCCCTCGGAGATAGTGAACTGACGGACACGGATAAGACCGTGCATTTCGCCGCTCTCCTCATTTCTAAAGAGGGTTGATGTCTCGCCAAGTCTCATGGGAAGATCTCTGTAGGAACGCTTCTTGTTAAGAAAAACTTGATACTGGAAGGGACAGGTCATGGGACGGAGAGCAAAGCACTCCTTTGTTTCATCATCGGGGTCGCCGAGGATAAACATACCGTCGCGGTAGTGATCCCAGTGTCCCGAGATCTTATAAAGGTCTCTCTTTGCCATAAGGGGGGTCTTGGTGAGAAGGTAGCCACGTCTTTGCTCCTCGTCCTCTATCCATCTCTGAAGAGTCTGAATAACGCGAGCGCCCTTGGGCATAAGGATAGGAAGACCCTGACCGATGGAATCAACCGTGGTGAAATATTCAAGCTCACGGCCGATCTTGTTGTGGTCGCGCTTTCTTGCTTCTTCAAGCATAGTAACGTAAGCGTTCAGCTCGTCCTTTGTGGGGAATGCAAGACCGTAGATTCTCTGCAGCTGCTTTTTGTTTTGGTCGCCCTTCCAATAAGCGCCGGTACACTGTGTCAGCTTGAATGCCTTAACAGCTCCCGTTGCGAAAAGGTGAGGACCCGCACAAAGGTCGGTGAACTCGCCTTGACGGTAGAAGCTGATTGTCTCGCCCTCGGGAAGCTCCTCGATAAGCTGAACCTTGTAAGGCTCGTTCTTCTCTGTCATAAATGCGATAGCCTCATCACGGGGAAGCTCGAACCTTTCAATCTTGAGGTTTTCCTTGACGATCTTCTTCATCTCGCTCTCAAGCGACTTGAGAATGTCGGGAGTGAAAGCGATGTCGCTGTCGAAATCGTAGTAAAATCCGTCCTCGATAGCGGGACCGATTGTAAGCTTGGTCTCGGGGTAGAGTCTCTTTACGGCCTGCGCGAGAATATGGGACGCGGTGTGTCTGAATACGTGCGCGCCATCTTTATTCGCAAAGGTGAGAAGCTGAACGTTGGCGTCAGCCGCAATCTCGTAATTGAGAGCAACGGTCTCGCCGTTAACACTTGCGGCGATAACGCTTCTTTCCACCATACCGAACGCTTCCTTTGCGGCATCATATACCGTTACGGGAGCATTGGATTCATAAATCTGTGAACCAAAATTGATTTTCATAATCTTTGCCTTTCTGAATTATATTATCTGTTGATTTTTAACTAAAAAATAGACCCCGAACACATAAAACTGTGTTCGGGGTGCAATATGCACGGTTCCACCCGAGCTTTTAACTCATTTTTATTGAATTGAGCGCAAAAGTGGTATTCTATACGTCGTCGCAAAAAACTCTCAGCAATCGTTTTCTCTCTGTGTACGCTTCGTGTATAGAACGTGTCTTTTGGGATTGTTATTTATCTGTGGTTTCTGTTATAAGAAGACGTGGGATTTACGACTTCTCTCCAATCGAGATCTCCTCTGTCGAGTGCCATAATAATGACCTCTGCGGTGGCAATATTGGTCGCAACGGGGATATTGTAGCGGTCACATGCAAGCAACAGCTCCTTTTCTATCTTGTCATGATCAGAGTACATATCGGAGGAAGGACGTGTGTCGCGGAAATAGATAAGAACGTCTATCTCATTGTAAGCGATTCTGGAAGCTATCTGTTGTTCTCCGCCCTGCTCGCCTGTAAGCATTTTTTCGATTTTAAGACCTGTGGCTTCGGATATATATTTAGCGGTTATTCCCGTAGCGCAGATATTGTGCTTGCTGAGGATACCGCAGTATGCAATACAAAACTGTGTGATAAGCTCTTTCTTCATGTCATGTGCTATGATAGCTATTTCCATTTGAACTCCTCCATCCTGTTTTGAACTTTTGTTATAGGGTTAATTTGTGGTACAACAATAGTGAAGTTTTTACACTTTTAGATACTCTACTCCAAATTAATTCTAACATAGTTATTATATCACATAATACCTTCTTTGTCAATAATATTACAATAAATTTTAGTTTGTTTTTAAATTTTGGATATATTTGCTATTTGTTGAGAGCGTTTTTTGTTGAAGATTGCAAGATTTTACGCGCCGCCTCTTTTATCGCAGTTTTTGCAAAGGTGACTTTTTCCTTCATTAACGGCTTCTTCAACAGTACCCGAAAGTATATTATTTGAATTTTTAATATGACCGCAATCGATATAAGAGTGCCAGACGGAACCACTTTTTGTCCAATAAACAACATTTTGTTGGGAGATTTCGGTTTCTGACGAATTCTCTTTGCCGACAGAAGCCGAAGTTTCTGTCGAACCATCGTCGGTGTTTTCAGTATTGCCGTCGTTCTTTAAATCTGAGTCTTTCTCGACAGAGGGCTTCTCGCTGTGGGTGTCCGAGTCAAAAAGCTCGTTCTTAATTTCTGCAACAAGTCTGTCATCTAATGCTTCCCCACCCGAAAAACGGGCATTGTCATATAGAAAAAGCGAGCAAGAACATTGTAAGACACAAATTGCAAAAAGACAAGTTACTAAAAGTATTTTTGTAAATCGTTTCATAGTCATTTCGGGGTATTATTCCTCTGCCAGCATGTGTTCAAGTATTTCAAGCTTATTTTGTGATGATTCGTAAGCACCCTTATAGTCTCCCGTTTCTCGGCAGCATATCTCCATATCGGAGCAAGCAAGGAACAGAAGAAATCTTTCGGGAACGGTTTCGGAATCGACCACGTTACGCAAGACCTCAAGCGCGGATTCAAAATTATCCTGACTTATCAGCCATCTGGCGCGAAGATGCAGAATTAACAACTTGTCGTGATCGGTAAGTGATTTTTGATCAATGCCGCAAATATCACGCTCAAAAAACTCATATTGGTCAATATTAAGAATAACCGATATATATTTGCAAAAAACGCTGTTGAAAATGGACGGACGAAAAGCACCGTCGGCTATAACCGCATCTGTTTCATCGGAATCAAGCGCGGGAGATATATCTTTGAGCAATCCGAACATTATGTCGATACTGTTCAGCTGGGTAGTAGTATCAAACATAGTGCCTCGGGAATGTCTGACCGCTTCATCAAGAAATGAGCATGCCTTGTGAAGTCGTCCGTGCTTGATGCTTTCTTCGGCAACACCGAGGCAGCAATCGGTCAGAATTAGTTCAAGCTCATCATCGAATTCTTCAAATTCGGCAACACACATATCTCTGCAAAGCTCAAAGTTTTTGTCTATATATGCGCGACGGATATTCTTCATTACAGCAGTTTTGTGGTAAATGAACTCCTCCTCGCCCTCTGAAAGCAGGTATCCCGCGGGGACACCCAGCTTTGACGCAAGATATACTACCGTGCCGATCGACGGCAGCGCCGCTCCGTTTTCAATGCGGCTAAGCATATTTCTCGTTATTTCCCCGCCAGTAAGCTGAGATTGTGTCATCAGCTTTTCGGTGCGAAGCCTTTTTATCTTTTTTCCAATATCCATTTTTGCTCCGATGGTAACTTTAATTTACTATTGAATTATAACACAAAATGCTTCTTATTGCAATAGTTTTTTTGATTTTTCTCGGCAAATTTTTAAAAAAAACGGAACTAGCAAGAGTTCCGTTTTAATATTCATATTAGTGAACGATGCATCTTTCGGTGTCCTTATCAAAGATGTGCATTCTTGCAGATTCAAGAGCGATCTTGATTGTGTCACCTGCGCGAGAAGTAGATCTTGCAGATACACGAGCGGTAAGCTTGGTCTCACCGATAACGAGGTAGAGATAGATCTCTGCACCCATAAGCTCGGTAACTTCAACGTAAGCGTCAACAGTGCTATCCTCGAGAGCCGCGATCTGAGCGGGCTGATCGTGAATGCTTTCGGGACGGATACCAACAACGACTTCCTGTCCGATATATTCCTTAAGAGCGGGGTTATTAGCCTTCTCTGCGGGAACCTTGATAGAGTTTCCTTCAAATTCGAAATAAACGTCATCACCCTTCTGAACGAGAGAGCCGTTGATGAAGTTCATCTGAGGAGTACCGATAAATCCTGCAACGAACATATTGACAGGGCTATCGTAAAGATTCTGAGGAGTATCAACCTGCTGAATAAGACCGTCCTTCATAACAACGATTCTGGTTGCCATCGTCATAGCCTCGACCTGGTCGTGAGTAACGTATACGAAGGTGGTCTCAACTCTCTGGTGAAGCTTGGTAAGCTCGGTTCTCATGGTTGCACGAAGCTTTGCATCCAAGTTGGAGAGAGGCTCGTCAAGAAGGAATACCATGGGGTTACGAACGATAGCACGGCCGAGCGCAACTCTCTGCTTCTGACCACCGGAGAGAGCCTTAGGCTTTCTGTCGAGAAGGTGGGTGATATCGAGGATACGAGCAGCCTCCTCAACGCGTCTCTTGATCTCGTCCTTAGGAGTCTTGCTGAGCTTAAGACCGAATGCCATATTCTCGGAAACGGTCATGTGAGGATAAAGCGCGTAGTTCTGGTACACCATCGCGATCTTTCTGTCTTTAGGAGCAACGTCGTTTACGAGACGGTCGCCGATGAAAAGCTCACCCTCGGAGATTTCCTCAAGGCCTGCGATCATACGGAGAGTTGTGGACTTACCGCAACCGGAAGGACCGACGAGAACGATAAATTCCTTGTCCTTAATTTCAAGGTTGAAGTCGGATACAGCGGTAACACCACCGGGATACTTCTTATAAATATGTCTGAGAGACAAACTTGCCATATGTTTTATTCCTCCTGAATTATGTAGGCCTTTTTGCAAAAACCTTAATTTTTAACATTATAATTGTACCAAAAAATCGCTGATTTTTAAAGAGCATTATTTACCAAAGTTACATTGCACAATTTGTGCAATATTGACAAAATCACGAAGTTTTGGGTGATATATAGGTTATTTGACGCATTAATACTGTTAATATATTAAAGTTTCATTGACAAGGAGATTCGTTTTTTCTTTACGTCGACCGAAAGCACCTTGACCTTTACGATGTCACCGACCGAAAGCATTTCGGAGGGATGTTTGATATACTTATCACATATTTGCGAGATGTGGACAAGACCGTCCTGATGGACGCCTATATCAACGAACGCACCGAAATCGATAACGTTTCTGACGGTTCCCGTAAGCACCATATCAGGCTTGAGATCCTCAAGGTCAAGAATATCGTCACGAAGAATAGGAGGCGGCAGAGAGTCTCTGACGTCACGACCGGGCTTTTCAAGCTCGCTTATGATATCTACGAGGGTGGGTTCGCCGATGCCAAGATCTGTAGCAACGGTCTTAGTTCCCTTTTTGTTGACTTTGGCGCGAAGCTCACGAAGCTGCCCCTGACGGACATCATCAACCGTGTATCCAAACATTTCAAGTAAAGTCTTTGCCGCGGAGTATGATTCGGGGTGAACGCCCGTATTGTCAAGGATCTCCTTGGAGTCGGGAACTCTCAAAAATCCTGCGCACTGCTCAAACGCCTTGTCGCCGATTCTGGGAACCTTCTTAATCTGCGCTCTGGAGGTAAATTCGCCGTTTTCTTCTCTGTATTTTACGATATTTTTTGCGCTGGTGGCGTTAATACCCGAAATATAGGAAAGAAGCGAGTGAGATGCGGTGTTTACGTCAACGCCGACAGAGTTAACGCAATCCTCAACAACTCCCGTGAGGGCGGTGTCAAGTCTTGCGGGCTTCATATCGTGCTGATACTGACCGACACCGATAGATTTTGGGTCGATCTTTACAAGCTCTGCGAGAGGATCCTGAAGTCTCCTTGCGATAGAGACTGCGGAACGCTGCATAACGTCAAATTCGGGAAATTCTTCGGTAGCAAGCTTGGACGCGGAATAGATGGATGCACCTGCCTCGCTTACTATAATATATTTACAGTTAGCCTCGGGGATATCCTTGAGCAATCCCGCAATAAATATTTCACTTTCCTTGGATGCCGTACCGTTACCGATGGCGATAACGTCAACGCGGTGCTTTTTGATAAGTCCCTTGACGATTCGTGTAGCCTCCTCGGTTCTCTGACGGGGTTTGGTGGGATAGATAACGGCAGTATCAAGCACCTTACCCGTTTTGTCTACGACTGCAAGCTTACATCCGTTAACGTAACCTGGGTCAAAGCCCAGGACGGTCTTTCCCTTTAATGGCGACTGCATAAGCAGATGACCGAGGTTGTCGGAGAATACCTTGATAGCGCCCTCGCTTGCAAGGTCGAACATATCGTTTCTGATCTCGCGCTCGATGGAAGGGGCGATAAGTCTTTCGTAGCCGTCAACCGTAGCTGCCAAAAGGTATTTGTAAGAGGGGCTGGACGGCTCTGTAATAACACAAGCAAAAAGATAATTGAGGACTATATCTGCGGAGATATCTACCGAAACCTTCAAAAATTCTTCCTTTTCGCCGCGGTTTATAGCGAGAACTCTGTGACCGGGAATCTTTTTGAGAGGCTCGCTGTATTCATAATATTGCGCGTAGACAGAATCTTCATCCTTTGCCGCCGTAACGTTAAGAACTCCGTGGTCAAAGGTCAAAGCTCTGAGAGCCTTTCTGAACTCAGCGTTATCGGAGATGTCCTCGGCTATAATGTCGCAAGCGCCTGCAATAGCTGTAGCTGCGTCGGGAACCTCTTTTTCTTCGTTTACGAAGGCTTCTGCAGCTTCTTCGATAGTTGGAGCATATTCTATTCTCTGCTCCATAATTAGTTTTGCAAGATCCTCAAGACCTCTCTCACGGGCAACAGACGCTCTGGTCTTTCTCTTGGGTCTGAAAGGACGGTAAATATCGTCCACCTCGGTGATAGTCTTAGCGTTAAGTATAGCCTGCTCGATTTCTAGAGTAAGCTTACCCTGAGCGTCGATCAGGTTTTTGACTTCCTCTTTTCTCTTTTCAATGTTGCGAAGATATTCAAGTCTGTCATTAAGATCACGGAGAACGGCGTCGTCAAGACTTCCCGTAACTTCCTTTCTGTAACGCGCGATAAAAGGGATGGTATCGCCGCCGTCGATAAGCTCGACTGTCTTTGCTACTTGATCCTCTTTAAGCTTAAATTCTTCCGCAAGTGTTTTGATAATGTCCATGGATACTCCTTATTAATGTAGAGACTTTCAAATGTCCTTGATGTTTTTTCCTCTTTCTTCAAGAGCCGCTTGTTCCTCGGCGGTGAGATAACGCCATTGTCCTCTTTCCAGGCTTTTGTCAAGCTCGATTGGACCGAATGTTACTCTTTCAAGATAAGTTATCTGATTATGTACCGCCTCTGCCATTAGCTTTATCTGATGATATTTGCCCTCGGTAAGTGTTATGCAGCCGTTTTTATCGTCTGTCATTTCCACTTTACAGGGTGCTGTAAAATATCCACCGATGTCAACTCCCGTTTCAAGCCGGTTTTTGTCGTCCTGACTTATCGGAAATTTTACCGTAAAGCGGTATTTTTTAGAGACGTGATTTTTCGGTGCCAACAGCTTATGAGACAGGGGACCATTATTTGTCAGCAACATAAGTCCAAGGGTATTTTTGTCCAAGCGTCCGCAAGGAAAAAGTCCTATTCTTTGAAGCTCGTCGGGCAAAAGCGTCAGAACCGTAGGATTGAGAAGATCGTCCGTGGCGCTGACGTACCCATCGGGTTTATTAAGCATCACGTAGGTGAATTCACGCCAGATTACTTCCCTGCCGCAGTACGTAACAGTGTCGGTAGTAGGGTCGATATGTCCGCTGGCTCTGCGAACTACTTGTCCGTTTACGGTTATACCGCCATTTCGGGCGGTTTTGGCGATCTCGGTTCTCGAAGCAAGTCCCGATTCGACTATAAATTTGTCAAGCCGCATACTTCACCTCCACACGCTTTTTCACACTGTTACATTATACCATACTTTTCCCAATTTGTAAAATTAATTTTTTATGAATTTTCATTGTAAAATGCCGATTATATGATTGTTCCACCTGATGAGATCAACAAGGAGTCAAGAAAGTAAATCAAAGGGGCTGGCTCAAAAGTAAAAATTTGAGCCAGCTTTTGCAATGAAAATGAGTAGAATAAAAAAGAAGCGCAAAAAAAAGAAAAAACCTCAAAAAGAGGTGAAAAAGAGATACGACAAAAGACGGGGACGACAATCCTC
>JAZSRA010000136.1:0-19088 GCA_045538195.1 Eubacteriales bacterium
GTTGAGGCTAAAAGTTTTATATGGTTGTAAGCCGTACTCCCCTATATTAACCCTTCGGGGTTGGGGGACACGGGGGAGGGGATGTTCAAAAAATCCGCCTTTGATTTGTGTGTTCTGTCGCCTTTTGCGGATTTTTAGAACTCACCCCTACACCCGTGCGGCGTTTCTTTTGTAACTTTTTTTGTCGCTGATGACAAGAAAAGTTAGTATTAAATCACCGCTAAATTGCAATTTATCACACAAAAAGAAGTCCCCAAAAAGGCGGCTTCTCATAAGGATGATAAAACCCCGACAGATTTTAAAGGTCTGTCGGGGTTTTATCTTGTTTTATAAGCCGGAATTGCTAATTTATTATTTCACTTCCATGCTTAACATAATAGGAGATGCATAATAAGACTTATCCGCCCATCCTTTATGTCTCTCTCCATTTTTATCATATAGTTCCGCTTCTTCAATCCAAATGAATATAACGATCTCTTTGGTTTCTCCTGCCGAAAGACCAACCGTTAATCCGTTGAAGACCTCACTCTTTGAATTGAAATGTAATATTGAATCGGGGTCGTTTTCCTTGTGATAAAGCTCCTCATGCTTATCATAATACTTATACACCGTAAGTTCACCATCAACGATGATTCCAACCCTTAGGAAATCGACAACGTATCTGTTCGCATCAACTAATCTTAATGATAGGTTGTAGGTGTCATCCGTCAGACTTGTAATTTCAAATTTATTTACATAAGCATTTGATACATTGTTTTCATTGTTAGTGAAATCAATATTTGAATAATTTTCTAACGGTTGATGATTGAATCCTTCGCTTGAAAAAGTGAACGAATCGATCTTTTCGCCGTCAACAACAATACTTGCATTTTCGTTTGAACACAGTATATAGAGAGAGCATAAATGGCTTCTATCACAGCTCCCAAGAGAAAACAGAAGAACTGAAATTAAAATACCGCAAACCGTCTTTTTCATTCAGCCTTTGCCTCCTCTTTGGCAAAGCTTTCGGTGATATTGAATTTTTTGTCAAGCTCGGCGAAGATGACGTCGGCAATTCCCTCGCCGCCAAAGGCATCACGGGGAACTCTGTTTTCTTTAAGCGCCATATATTTTTCGCTTCCGTTTGCCGCTTCCTTGATAAATTTCAGGCATTTACCCAGCTTGAAGATACGCACGGCATCGCCCCAATAGGTAACGTAATGCTCGGCAAGTCTCCGCTCTATGGTATTTGCCGAGTGAGTGACCACGATCGGAACTCCGAAGAACGCAGGCTCCATAAGACCGTTGCCGCTCTTACCGAGATAAAGGTCGGAAAGCGCGATAAGCTCAAGCACCTTATTGGTAAATCCAAAGGGATAGAGCTTGAGATTTCCTTTGCTTTTCAGCTCCTTCAAACGACGGTGAAGCTCGGGGTTCTTGCCACAGACCACGATGACGTTGATCGGAAGATCCTCCTCGACAAGCTTTTCGCAAAGCTTTTCTGCCATACCGATCCCGTAACCGCCCTCGGTGACGTAGATAGTAAATCTGTCGTCAATATCCCACTTTGCTCGAAGCTCCTCACGCGTCTCGGTTATCTCAAATGCTTCTTTTCTGATAGCCAAGGGAACTCTCTTTAAATTGTTGTTCTTAAAATGCTTTTTGTGCAGCTTCATCGCGCGCAAATATCCCTCGGGCATCGAAATAGTGGTCAGATCGCAGGGATAACGGAACATCGCGTTTATATGCGCGTCGGGTACGTGCATTATGGTAAAAGGCTTTTTGTCCATTTTGCGAGCGTAATAATTGGTTGCCCAGTGGGTGCTTATCACCACGTCGGGGTCAAGCTCCTCCATGTGCTTCATGCTCTCAAAAAACGCGCCTCTCGTCGTCTGCTTCATGACGAAACGGCTTACGATCTTAGTTCCGAAAAGGTTCATAAGAAAGATCGTAAGATTTGCGTACAGGGGAGATTTATTATAGCGACGCACCTCGCGTCCCATACTCTGCTCAAACTTCATCAAGGTCTCGTTTCCTTGCTCTTTGAAGAAATCGCTGCGGACTATCTCAAAGTACTCGCCGTATTTTTTCTCGAAGGCATCGCAGATCGACCTCTCGGTCATTATATGTCCAAATCCCGCCTCAACGAACGGGAAAACCACTCTAAGCTTTTTCATATTAATCTCCATTCCGCCGCAAGCGGCGGCACAAATAGTAATCGATGAATTTTGCCAAATGGACAAAATTCGCGCGTGAAACAGTTAAATTGCCTGTAAGCGGGGAGTAACTTTCACGCTAGCTCCTTAGTGAGAAAGATTTGATCAATCGGCATCGGCATCATTGTGAGCGGTCGCTTTTGCACCGCCCTCGGTGACGTGTTCGATGTCGGTCGTATCGGTATGAGGTATCGGCTTCCAGCCGAGATTTTTACAGAAAAGCGAGATAACGTCCATAGGCACCGCAAGAAGGGTGAACAGGGGCAACAGCAGTACCGACATTACCTTGATGAAGAAACCGACCTTTGGTATTCTTTTCGCTTCAAGAATATACACCAAAACCGTAAGTAAGACCGTAGCGGTATAGGAAAGCGCGGTTGTGAACATCATCATCGGCAGCTTATCAAGATATACCTGTACGATAGAAAGGCTATTGTCAAACAAAGGCGCCAGCAGATACATAGTATGCTCTATTATGCCCAGAGCGACGGTAATAACACCAATAGGCAGGACGTTTACGGTAATATCGTACACCGAGAACTTTCTGGTGCATCCTCCCTTTTTCTTAGGTTGGAAAAGCTCTCGCACAAGGTCGCCGAATCTTTGCAGGAAGACGAGAGTGTGTCCTCTCATCCAGCGAAGTCTCTGTCGCCACATTATTCTCCAGGTCATAGGCTGCTCGTCGTAGAACATTGCCTCGTCGCAATAAACGACGGGGGTGTTTCCGATTATCTGGTCCGCCGTTATCTCCCAGTCCTCGGTCAGAGTAACGTACTTCCAACCGTTCTCCAGTGCCTTGGCAGGAACGATGTATCCCGTTCCCTGCACTCTCGTGGAGCAACCGAGAACAGTCCTTCCGCGGCTCTCTATTCTACATCCGTACACAAAATACAAGCCGTACAGAGCCGACATTATGTTAGAACCGAAATTCTTGGAATTTCTGAAGGACGTGATAACGCTCTGCTCACCGTTAGCAATATATGCGTCGTTCATTTTTGAAATGAACTGCCCGTCCAGAATGTTATCGGCGTCAAGAATGAAAAATCCGTCGAAATGCTCATCCTTGCAGTCTTTCTTGATATGGTCCACAAGGTATCGAAGCGCGTATCCCTTGGTACACTCGTCGGGATTGTTGTATTCGTAGACCGTAGCCCCCGCCTCACGAGCCGCATCCGCGGTCTTATCCGTACAGTTGTGAGCTACCACGAAAATGTGAAGATTTTCTTGCGGATAATCGGATTTTTTGATACTGTCAATAAGATTGGCAACTACGTTCTGCTCGTTTCTCGTGGGTATCAGTATGCCGTATCGGAGCTTTTTTTCGGACTCCGGGAACTTCTTTTTTGTAAAAACACCCACGATTCCGAAGATGACGAAATGCACCATCAGCGCTCCGAGTATCAGGTACAAAACGGTTTTTATGATATCGACGATAAGTAAATAATTCATGTTAAACCTCTGATTGTAATTTATTGCCGCCGAGAATATCAGCTCTCGGTCTCGTTTTCCTGCGTCTCGGTCTTTGTTGCGAGAAGCTTGATACTCACCGTATATCTGCCGTCGGCATTTACGGTATCAAAGCTTCCCTTCAGCTTTTCCATTATCCTCTCGCAGGTCTTGACTCCTATATGATTGCTCTCGGGCATCGAGTCGTCCTCTCTTATCTTGTTGGTAAAGGAGACCGTGAAATATCCGCCGTCAAGCTTATAGCATACTCTGATAGGCTCGGAAGGATCGGCGTATTTTTCAAGATTGGAAAAGACGTTGCCTACCACTCTTCCGAAATAGGTCGTATCAATATTGACAAGACAAGAGACGTCAGCACCGCTCTCATTGAAGGAATATCCCTTTTCAACAAGCAAAAGCGTGTGTTCCGCTATCATCTGACGCAAAACGAAAGTGCTTTGCTCGGTAGCGTTTTCAAGCGGCTGATTCTGCTTGCCGAACACCAAAAAGTAAGAAAACATATCGTCCGACAACGCTTTCAGTCGCATCGTGTTCTCCTTGCAGGCGGCGATATACTCTGTATTGGCAGGGTCTTCGTTTTGAAGCTCTATAAGGTCAAGATAACCGAGAATGACCGTAAGGGGCGTGCGGATATCGTGAGACATAGCGGTTATAAGCGCCGCGTTTGCCTCCCATGCTTGTTTTTCCTTGGTCATATTGTCTACAACCGAGTTTCTCATGCTGTTTACGTCGTTGGCAAGAGCGGTTATCTCGTCGTTTCCGTCAAGCTCGATGGGAAGATCAAGCTTGCCGCCCTCAACCAGCTTAACGTTCTGAGCAAGGCGGTTTATTCTTCTTGCCATAGACGAAAAATACATCGTCATTATAACCGCAAGAACTATCACGGCAGCGGAAAGCGCCCCCACCGATACACCGACGTAAAGAAAATCCTCTGTATAGTCAACTACGGTAACAAGCAGAGTTCCGTCCACAAAAATTACAGGCACAAGCTCGCGGTTACCTTCAAGTATGTCGTCAAGCTGCTTCAGATAATTTATCTTTGCTTCCTCGGTAAGATATTGCTCAAAGCCTCTCTCACCCGAGATCCAAGGGCTATTGAAAAATGGGTTTGTGCTGTGCGGCTTATCGTCTGACGCCTGACCGAAATCCTTGAACCAGTTAGGTGCGTACATAAGGCTTTCATCCTTATACACGATAACGTCGACGTACTTTCCGTCGCTCCAATCCGAGATCATCTTTGAATCGTCAACGTAAAGCTTGTTTTCCCACACGTACTGTTGGAAATCTTCTATATGCTCGTTTATTCTCTCCTGCTTTGCTCCGTCGGCAAAGTAATATCTCCACACAAGAAAACGTCCCGATTCATTAACAACGGCAAATACCGCACCTGCAACCAAAAGTGCAGTGCATAGTACCAGAATAAGCCTTGTTCTGAGAGACACGAATTTATTTTTGTTAGCCAAACTGATACCCCTTTCCCCAAACGGTCCTTATCAATTTGGGATTAGAGGGGTCGTCCTCCAGCTTTTTGCGAAGTCCCAGCATATTGACCATTACGTTGTTGGCACTTGACGGCAAAGCCTTCTCGCCCCATACAGTCTCAAAAATAACGTCGGTCTCAACCGTCTCGCCCCTTCTTTCAAGCAGTAAGAAGAAGATGTCGCTTTCTCGGTCTCGAAGGCATGGATCAGCACCGTTTTTCAGAACCTTACGCTCGTCAAGATTGACGTCGACACCGCAGGGCAGATGAAGAAGTTTTGACGGTGCCTCCTTGCCCTTATATATCATATAACGGCGCAAAAGCGACTCGGTCTTAAGCAAAAGCTCGGCAGATGAGAATGGCTTGACGAGGTAGTCGTCACCGCCGCTGACATAGGCGCTTTCCTTGTCTCGATCAAGGGATTTTGCAGTCAGAAACAAAATGGGGGCTTTGGAAAATTCACGGATTTTTCGAGTTGCCTCGATGCCCGACATCTGGGGCATCATAATATCCATAACGATAAAGTCTATATCCTCATTCTTTACCGTCTCAACAGCGGCAGCTCCGTTAGCCGCCTCGCAGACCGAATAGCCCTTTTTCTGCAACAAAAGTCTAACTATCTTACGAATGTCCGCCTCATCGTCCACGACAAGTATTCTGATACTTGAATTATCCAAAAGCTCACCTCCCAACGCCTTAATTATCTTATCTATTATACCATATAAAGTCAAAAGATACAAGCGAGCTTCAAACGATTTAAGAATAATTAAGAAACTCGCTTTTTTATAAAACAAGGATCCCTCTTTCAGACGCCAAAAGGCGGAAAAACAAGGGATCCTTAATAATTAATTTATTTAGATGCGGTGCTTTGAGAAAAAAGTCCTCTGAAATTAATATTGTTAAGACCGCAAAGATATGCCACTACAATAGCCAGAAGCGCAGGCAGAGGCGTGAGAAAATGCATAAACCACAAGGTGTTGAGGGGTTGACCGCCAACGTTTATTGAAAGCAG
Organism: Eubacteriales bacterium; assembly: GCA_045538195.1. Taxonomy (GTDB): domain Bacteria; phylum Bacillota; class Clostridia; order Oscillospirales; family CAG-272; genus SVTX01. The sequence goes on from JAZSRA010000136.1 coordinate 6,155, forward strand.
ACCCGTATACATTCCCTCGGCAACAAGCTTAATAGGCGAAGCAATACCGCCCAATACAGAGAAAAATCCTACGCCCGGGAACCACAAGCCAAGGGATATAAAGAGCGCCAGCAAAAAGTTCAAGGAATTGGCAAGCGCCCACATTTTTATCGGCACTAAAAGATCTCTTTTCCTCTTTCCGAGATCTACCGATACTCTGTCCTCCGAGCCTACTCTCCAAGCCGATGCAAACTGTAAAAACAAGAAAAAGATCACCGCGAAAATACTGGTTCCTATCTTCAAGCCGTCACTTTCCGCCATACCCGCCGCTAAAGCGAGAACCATACCGAAAAGTCCGATCGCCACTTGATTAAGAAACAGATGCACGGTCTGATATGAATATCTGCTAAAAAAATCCTTCATAATTATCCTTTCAAAAGCGAGAGCAAAAAGGTCTAATTGTCCTATTATCAAATCTATTATATAATATAATTGTGTACTTTTCAACACAACAGTGTGAAGATTTAGAGAAATTCATTTTTTTGTGTATTTTATTCGAAAGACCCCCGCAAGGACAAATTATACAAAACTTGCGTGTGCAAATTATACAGAAATACCAATAATTAAAATAATTCTTGAAAAATGCGCTTTGATTTGGTATAATTATTATATCAATAAAAAGGAGCATATTTATGGCATATCAAGTTAACATAGACGAATTTCCGCCCGTAATACGCGAATTCGCCTCATACAAAACGGCCATTCAAGGATGCTCTCAAAAGACCGCCGACGAATATCTGCTCGATCTTCGCACCTTTTTCCGCTACCTTATAGCCAAAGACCACGCGATCGACCCCGATTCCGACGAGTTTTGCGAGATCGGTATTTTGAACGTAGACGTTGAATACATAAAAGAAATTACACCCGAAAAAATCTACGATTTTCTTCTTTACACGGGCAACGTGCGAAAGAATATGTGGGCAAGCAAGGCGAGAAAGCTCTCGGCGATCAAAGGGCTTTTCAAATTTATGACCGTCAAACGCGGCTATCTTGACGAAAACCCCGCCGCCAACATCGAAGCGCCTAAAAGAAAAAAGACTTTACCCAAATTTCTCTCTCTCGAGGAATCAAAGATGCTTCTTGACACGGTAAGAAACGATGTAAGCTCCAAGACCCGTCTGCGCGACCTCTGCATCATAACTCTCTTTCTCAACTGCGGTATGAGACTTAACGAGCTGGTAGGCATCAACCTCAACGACCTCGACCGCGAGCTTGAACACGTTCGCGTCGTGGGTAAAGGCAGCAAGGAGCGCATAATCTACTTAAACGACGCCTGCAAGACCGTCCTTGCCGACTATCTTATGAACTACCGTCTGATCGAGCGCAACCGAAACGTCTCTGACAAGGCGCTCTTTCTCAGTAACCGAGAAAAGCGCATCAGCGACAAAATGGTGCAGGCGATGGTCTACAAATACCTTGATCTGTCGGGGCTTGGCTCGAAGCACTACTCGGTCCACAAGCTCCGTCACACGGCGGCGACCCTAATGTATCAGTCGGGCAACGTGGACATTCGCGTGCTCAAAGACATTCTCGGTCACGAGCAGCTCAATACCACCCAGATCTACACCCACGTCAGCGACAAGAACATGATGAACGCTATGGCTCAAAACCCCTTGGCAGACCTCACCGAAACTAAGGCGGATAAAAACGAATAATATCAGATTCTGATTTATCCATGAGATTATGTGTTCATTTCTTTCCACCAGCGGAAAGAAACGAACCAAAGAAACGCCGCACGGGGGAATTGGGGTGAGTTCTAAAAATCCGCAAAAGGTGACAGAACACATAAATCAAAGGCGGATTTTTTGAACATCCCCTCTTCCGTGACTCTCAACCCCGAATGGTTGATAGAGTGTGGTACGGCTTACAACAATATCAAACTTTTAAACTCAAAGAGGCATTCCCTTCGGGAAAGGGTGGCTTCCGCCCCGGGGTGAGGTGGGGTTTTTTTACTGTTACTTAAATAAACTATAAGATTTAGCTAAACTTTTTGGCTGGGTTCTACACTGTTACAACAAGGAAACGAATAGCAGGCTGAAATTTGACAAGTCAAATTTCAGCGTCACTTCACGGCGGTTAGAACCCAAATTCGGGAAAGTTCTTTGCCAAGCTTTCTTTCAAGAAAGCGGAAATCGCTTCCCTCCGATTCCACCGACAAAATCCAATTTATAAAAAATGGTGAAAACATGAATGATAACACAAAAAATTTAAATGAAATCCCCGTCAGCGCGCTATACGGCGTGGGCGGTGTCAAGGCGAAAGCATACGCGAGCGCAGGCGTCCACTCGATCCTTGACCTGCTCTACTATTTTCCGCGCGCTTACGAGGACAGAGCGAATATAAAGCTCCTCGCCGATGCATCGCCCGATTATAAGTCGGCGGTCGTTTTGACGGTTGCCACCGAGCCGAAGATCGCCAACATAAAGCGAGGAATGTCGCTGCTCAAATTCCGCGCCTTTGACGAGAGCGGAATGTGTGACATAACCTATTTCAATCAGAACTACTACAAGGACAAATTCCCCGTCGGCTCCACCTTTCGCTTTTACGGAAAGATGGAAAAGGTCAAGACCAGATACAGTATGACCTCCCCCGCCGCCGACCCTTGGGTCGAGGATATGCCTCCCCCTCCCTTTTTCTCGGTATACAGACTTACGGAGGGTCTGACACAAAAGCAGATCTCACAAAATATGGAGGCGGCGCTCAGAATGGCAAGCGAAGCCATGCCCGACCCACTTCCCGAGGAGATACGCGAAAGGAACGGTCTTTGCACCATCTACTACGCGCTCCGCGAGATACATTTTCCCACGAGCTACGCAAGTCTTGCCACGGCTAAAAAACGACTGATCTTCGATGAATTTTTCCTTTTTGCCACGGGGCTTTCGCTCTCGGGAGGCAAGATACAGAAGCAGACTGCTCCCGCCTTTACCGACACCGACGTCTCTCCCCTCCTCTCTCTGCTCCCCTACTCTCTGACCTCAGCACAAGAGAAAACTATCGCCGACATCGCGTCTGACCTTTGCAAGAGTGAGCCGATGAGCCGAATAGTTATCGGTGACGTCGGATGCGGCAAGACGGTCTGCGCCACCGCCGCCATCTACATGGCGGTCAAAAACGGCTATCAGGCGGCGCTCATGGCGCCCACCGAGATACTTGCGACCCAGCACTATAACGACCTCCGCCCGATCTTCGATGCGTTGGGCATACGCTCCGCACTGCTTACAGGATCCTGCACCGCCGCCACTAAACGGAAGATACACGCGGCAATGCAATCGGAGGACGAGGGTGCGAGAGTTGACGTAGTCATAGGTACCCAGGCGCTCCTTTCCGACGGCGCGGAATTTATAAATCCGGGACTTGTTATCACCGACGAGCAGCACCGTTTCGGAGTAAATCAGCGCGCTCTCTTGTCGGAAAAGAACAAGCACACCCACGTGCTGGTCATGAGTGCGACGCCGATCCCCCGCTCTCTTGCTCTAGTGATGTACGGCGACCTTTCAATGTCCAAGATCGACGAGATGCCCCCGGGCAGACAGAGAGTTGACACCTTCCTCGTTGACGAGGGCTACCGAGAGAGACTTGACAACTTCATTCGCAAGCAGGTTGACGAGGGCGGACAGGTCTATATCGTCTGCCCCGCCGTTGAGGAAAGCGAGACCGAGGAGGGAGAGATCGACCTCTCGGAGATCGCTATCTTTGGCGAGGAGCTTCAAAGAAACGAAAAACCGCCCCTCAAAGCGGCGGTTCAGTATGCCGAGGAGTTAAGTGAGCGACTTCAAGGCTATAATATCGCCTTTGTTCACGGCAAGATGAAAACGGCGGACAAGGACAACGTCATGCGCCGCTTTGCCGCAGGTGAAATACAAATTCTCGTCTCCACCACGGTCATCGAGGTTGGAGTGAACGTGCCTCGCGCCTGCCTTATGATAGTTGAGAATGCCGAGAGGTTCGGTCTTTCTCAGCTTCATCAGCTCAGAGGTCGAGTTGGACGCGGACAGAAAAAATCCTACTGCGTTCTCGTCAGCGGAGCCGGCGGAAAGCTTGGCGATACCGCAAGACAGCGACTTCGTACCATGTGCGATTGCTACAACGGCTTTGATATTGCCGAGGAAGACCTCAAACTGCGCGGTCCCGGCGACTTTCTCGCCCTTTCGGGCAATGCGTCTATCCGTCAGAGCGGCTCTCTCACCTTTAACCTCGCCGATATGTGCGAGGACAGCGCCCTTATGACCACCGCATTCTCCGAAGCCCGTGAATACCTAAAAACCGACCCGAGGCTTGAAAAACACGCCCCTCTCCGCCAAGCCGCCGAGAGAATGTTTGAAATGCAGGTGGATATTATAAGTTAATAACACAAAACCACTTACTAAAATGGTATGGATTCTTAAGGCCACTCTTTAAGACAACTTAACAGATGAGCAGACGGTTTATTACCTTTTTGGGAATGTTCTTGCTCATATATCCTCCTATCAGCATACAATAAAATTTCATGTACGACATCGCCGCACGTAAAATTTCATTGAATAAAAAAGGTGCGCAACCGAAGCCACGCACCAAAAACGCAAACTCCAATTGTCGCCAAACAAAACTTAAGAAGCACAAAGAAAACTCCTTGTTACTGCCAAAGTGGAATTTGCGTTTTTACCAAATTCTAAAATGACAGCAAACAAGAAAAGGGTATCAGATCCCTTATAAAGAAATAGCGAGTTCCCTTTTAATGCTTCAATATTAAGTTTTGTTTGGCATCCTTATTATACCACAATTCACTCAATTTGTAAATACTTTTAGCGAAATTTCAAAAAACTTTCCTAGCAAAGTAGTAATTTTAGCTTGTCATTTTTCTTGACAAGCACTGCATTTGGGGACACAAATATAAAAATGCACTTTAGATACTATCCTAAAGAACCAAGTGTTTTTATCGTAATCGCATCGTAGGTGGTTGCTTGCTCCGAACCCCAAAAGCTCGCAGGTTCGTTTCGGTGTTCCCCACGCGCTGCCACTGTTTCATCGGTCTAATTCATTCGTTACGGCGGGAGCAAGCCCCCGCCATACTTTTTAAGCGGTTGAGTTACAAGCATTTATACAAACGCAAGGCGGGAGATGATCTCCCGCCCTATTGTTATTTAATTGAAAGTGGCAGACAAGCCGAAATTTTATTGGTTCGGATCGTAATTATAGGTAAACGTTGCGTTTTGGAGTTTGGTGTTGGTCGAGCCAATGCTTATCATATCCCATTCGGATGCAGTTCCACCGTAGTATACGTTCTTAATACCGTCACAACCAGAAAATGCCTTACTGCCAATACTCGTGACGCTCTTGGGAATAAATATGCTTGAAAAATTCTTGCAATCTCTGAACGCGTTTTCAGCAACGCTTTCGCCACCTGAAATAACTATGGTTTTAAGCGATGAAGGTATGTATGTGCTTTGATTACGGTAGGCACCCGCACCAAATATGTGTCCGAAATGAGTGGCACCCGTGCCGTCCTTTTTCTCTCCGACAAACGGGATAGTTATTTTTTCAAGGTTAGTACAACCTACGAACGCGCCACCGACGATGGTTGTCACACTGTCGGGAATGGTTATTTCCTCAATGCCCGTACAATTCTTGAATACACCGCTGCCTATGGTCTTAACGCTTGTAGGAATCGTTATATGTGTAATTGAGATACAACTATCGAACGCATTGCCCATGATCTCGGTAACGCCGTTACCAAAATCTATATTTCTGAGCTGGCTACAATTCTGGAACGCAAAGTTTCCAATGCTCTCTACACTGTCGGGGATCTCGATGCTTACAATACCCGTGCAACCGTAGAACGCATATTTGCCAATGCTCGTTACGTTACCCACAAGCTCTACGCTTTGAATATTCGTACACGCGTAGAATGCGCCCTCTTCAATTCTTACGTCTCCGGTTACAACTATTTTTTTCAGCGACTGCGGTACGTATCGGTTACTGTTTCCGCCATATCCGTCTGTACCAAATATGTATGCCAAATAAGCATTTTGGGCATTGTATTTACTTGCGCCGACAAAAGGAATAGTCATACTCTCAAGCGACGAGCAGTTGTAAAACGCATATTGAGCAATGCTGGTAACGCTATCGGGGATCGTTATGTTTTTTAGCTCGGAGCAACCCGAAAACGCATGCTTGCCGATCGTTTCCACACTATTTGGAATGACGACCTCGGTGATTGCCTTATCCTTGAATGCGTTTTCATTGATCACTCTTACGGGAGCTCCCTCATAAACATTGGCTATCGTTACACGATTTTCATATCCGGTATAATCCACTACCACGGCGTAAGCGCCGTTTTCACGCAACTCGTAAACAATGCCTGCGGTAACGTTCGCCATATAATTACAGACTTGACAATAGCCGCCCGATTCGATTTCATGAGCTTCCTTGGTGTTCTTTGCGCCGCACACCGAGCATTCGTGCCAGTGATATTCGCTGTCAAAAAGGTATTCGGATTTCCAGTTGTGAGGAGCATACTTCTCGGCCTTGGTGCTGTAATTACATCTCGAACAAGTCTCGTATGCGTCCCAACCGGCATCATTGCAGGCGGGTGTTTTTGCTTCGTGTTTTATCTTGTCGTGACCGAGAGCGTCTATTGTCTTAGTTCGTGTCTCTCCGCAAGAGCATTTTCTTTCCTTCTCACCATTCACGGTACAAGAGGGATCTTTCGTCACAGTCCACTCACCATAGGAATGCTCGTGTTCTTCTTTGCTATCATCACCTGATTCTCCACTTGAATTCTCGATGTCATCAGGCTTTTTAGTCGATTCCTCCTCAGGTTCATCGTTGCTTTCTTCGGTCTTGTTTGTGGGACTTTCGTTTTCTTCATCAGAAGAACCCTCTTGGAAAGCTTGAGACTCGTCGTTTAATAATAACTCTTTTATCAGCATACCGCAAGAGGTCATCGTACACAAACAAAGTAACAGAGCTAAAGTGAGAATAAGGATTTTTTTCATTATGTCCTCCAACCAATTGTTCGTTAATCGGTCTAAAATAATAGTATATACAATATTATACACGGAGTTGGCTCATTTGTCAACATAATTCCTCAAAAAGACAAAAGCAGCTTGCCTTAAAAGGACAAGTTGCTTTGCCGTAAAGTTTATTTCAGCAAGGGAATTGTATTTCCCCGCTCTCTATCTCGGAGATAATTTTCGCGATCGCGCTCTCCTCGTTGGAGACGGTGATGCGGTCGGCGGCGGCTTTGGCTTCCGCAACCGCGTTTGCGACGGCAACGCCAACTCCTGCCGCGCGGATCATCGAAACGTCGTTGTTATAGTCGCCGACGGCAATCGTCCTCGACTTGTCTACTCCCAAAATTTCGGCAAGCTTCAAAAGCAGGTTACCCTTGCTCGCGCCCTTAGGCACGATCTCGTAAAGCATTCTCTCGGAGCGGATATAGTCAAAATCAGCCGCTTTCGGGTGATTATTCAAAAGCTCGATGATTTTCTGAATGTTTTCTCCATCTTCCTCTCCAAAAAGCACCTTCGTTGCGGGCTCGGCAAAGGTTTCATGGTCGGCAACAAGATTGGGCGCACCGGTACGCTGGCGGAACTTGACCATCGACTCATTTTCACGGCAAAAATATACCGCATCGTGAGTGCTGATCTGCGCTCCTGCACTGGGAACAGCCTCGATCACAGCCGTTATAAGCTCTCTATAATGGGACGGAAGCGTCGTCGACCAAAGATATTCGTTCTTTTCAAAATCATAAATTGCCGCGCCGTTGATACACCCAACGGGAGCGTTAGGCCTTACCATGTCGTAAATCATTCGTGAAACGCAGGGCACTCTGCCGGTCACAAATGTAAAATATCCGCCCTCGCGCTTAAAATACTCGATAGCATCGTAATTTTCCGCAGAGATCGTCTTGTCCTTTTTGAGCAGTGTGCCGTCGAGGTCGGTGCAGATCAAAATTCCGTCAAATTTTCCCATGTCTCGCCTCAAAACTCGGGATCATATTTCTGGGGAAAATCCTCCCAGTAGATCTCGTGGATCTGTATATCCTTGATGCGAAGGCGCGTGCAGTATGCAGAAAATCCGACGTGACCGTCGCGTATAGGCTGGGGGTCGATCATCTCGGAGACAAGCTCGTCGTCAACCACCATAAAGCTGTGTCCGTCGATAGCTCCGCAGGTCATTCGAAGCTCTGTTCCCGGCACGTATTTATAAGACGAGGTCGTAGAATAGAGGTTCGAGCCGTAGCCCGCGTTGCGTTCAAGTCCGCTCTTATGCTCGTACCAGCCGTTGACGCCGCAGACGTAGGAGTCGCCGAGATAGTCGGTCTTTTCGTCCCATTTCGCGCAGAAAACCGCGTTAAGATCGCGTGTGGCGGGCAGAACCGTGGAGACCGTAAAGGTCAGCATCACGTTTTTCGTAAAGTACTCCTTGTAGAGCATAATTCCGCCCATATTTCCTGTCTCAGTGCCGATAAAGCAACCGTCCTGCACTTCCCAGTCGCCGCTCTTGGGCAACCAATGCTCACGCCAGTTCTCGTCGGGCTTGTAATCGACAAGCAACTTGCATTTATCCGCAATTATCTTTTTTCCAAGTAAATGAATGTTTTTCATATTTTTCTCCAAAGCATTTATTTTCTATATTTTACCACATTTTTTCCCTTTTAACAAGAGGAAATCGCAAAATAAAAAAATTAGTTAACAATAGTTGACAAACCATAAAAAATGGTGTATAATAATAACGTAGGAACACCGATGACGGTTGCTTCTCTACTGGGTTAAAAAGATAACCGCTGTTTTCGAGGCAGGCGGTTATCTTTTTTTATTGCATTTAAAGCAAGATATAATGGCAAAAACAAGAAGTGCAATTTGCAACAAATCGTTCCAAGTTAAGTAATCCATTTATATCACCTCCCTCCGCATAGCGAGAGGAAGGCAAAGATACACTTCCTCTCAAATTGAGGGAAGCAACCGCCACCGTTTTGGTGTTCCTACGGATAAGCTGAAGCTTATCATTAGGCATTATATCATATTTGCCATTAAATATCAATACTTTTCATCAAAATGCTACTTAATTCATCAAAATTTTTCTTAACAGACGGTTTCAAAAAAACCAAATATCAATCTGTGGACATTAAAACTAAATACTGCTATAATATAGTCAGAACCGGTTCAATCTAAAAAACGAGGTGCAAATATGAACTATCAATTCGGTAACATTTTCAAAGCTTTAAGAAAGCAGCGCAATCTTACCCAGGAACAAACAGCGGAATTCTTGGGCGTATCTTCACAGGCTGTAAGCAAATGGGAAACTAACTCCACTTTTCCCGACATATCGCTTTTACCAATCATCGCAGATTTTTTCAATGTATCGATCGATTATCTTCTGTGCTATGATTTAACAAAACGAAACGAGGAGATCGAACGCATTTGCCGTGAATCCGAAGTGCTTATTCAAGACAAAAAATATATTGAGGCAGTCGCGTTGATGCGCACGGCATACACAAAATTTCCCGGAAACGATCTGATCATGTATAGCTTAGCATGGGCTTTGCGTTGGTCAATAAAATCAGAAAATATCGAAAAACGGGAAGAAAACTATAATGAAGCAATGCTCATTTACTTGAAAATTCTTGAAATCAGCACCAACACAGACCTGCGTTCCAAGGTTACAAGAGACCTTGTTTACTGTTATTATACTAAAGGAGATCTTAAAACAGGCAGAAAATATGCAGAGCAATTACCCGAATTTTCGGTTTGCCGCGAATACGTTTTGGGAAGATGTAACTGTCTTGAAGGTAAAGAACTTTCGGAATATCTGCAAACAAACATAAAGATCTTTGGAAAAGCATTGATAGAATGTCTTGAATATTTTGCAGACTGTAGAATTATTGCCAAAGAAGATATGGCACCCTATTCTCCCGAATCAGCAAACGCTAAAATAGCGCTTGTAAATCAAATTCTTGAATAACTATACCAATAATCTCACGGCTGTAAAATTACTCCATCGCTAAAATCTCCCCCTTTTTCTGGGAGTTTTTGAAAGGTGAGGGGGTGCAGGGGGAGAGGAAAACTTTTTGCAAAAAGTTTCCCTCTCCCCCTGCTTTATATAGAATCTTAATACATACCGCCCATGCCGCCTGCCGCGGGTGCAACGGGAGCCTCGGGTTCCTTAATGTCTGCAACGACGGACTCGGTTGTGAGAATTACCGACGCGATAGAAGCAGCGTTCTGAAGCGCGGAACGGGTAACCTTCTTGGGGTCAACGATACCTGCCGCCATCATATCAACGTACTTCTCATTGTAAGCGTCGAAGCCGTAACCGACCTTCTTACTACTCATGATCTTGTCAACGATAACCGCACCGTCAAAGCCTGCGTTAGCCGCGATCTGACGAACAGGCTCTTCAAGACCTTTGAGAACGATCTTAACACCGGTCTTTTCGTCGCCGTCGACGGTTTTGAGCAGCTTTTCAACTGCGGGGATAGCGTTAAGGTAAGCGGTACCGCCACCTGCAACGATGCCCTCCTCAACAGCCGCCTTGGTTGCGTTGAGAGCGTCCTCGATGCGGAGCTTCTTCTCTTTCATTTCAGCCTCGGTAGCCGCGCCGACCTTAATAACGGCAACACCGCCCGAAAGCTTTGCAAGTCTCTCCTGAAGCTTCTCGCGGTCAAAATCGCTTGTGGTGGTCTCGATAGCAGACTTGATCTGCGCTACGCGAGCCTTGATCTCTGCGCTGTCTCCTGCGCCGTCAACGATAACGGTGTTTTCCTTGGTGATCTTGACCTGACGAGCGCGGCCGAGCATCTCGATCGACGCGTCTTTAAGTTCAAGTCCAATCTCGGAGGAAATAACCTCACCACCCGTAAGGATAGCGATATCGCGGAGCATTTCCTTTCTTCTGTCGCCAAAGCCGGGAGCCTTGACCGCAACACAGGTAAAGGTACCACGGAGCTTGTTGAGTACGAGAGTGGTAAGAGCCTCGCCCTCAACGTCCTCTGCGATGATAACAAGCTTTCTGCCGCTCTGAACAAGCTGTTCAAGGAGAGGAAGAATGTCGTTTATAGTAGAGATCTTCTTGTCAGTGATAAGAACGAGAGCGTCATCGATGACCGCCTCCATCTTGTCGGTGTCGGTGACCATGTAGGGAGAGAGGTAACCTCTGTCAAACTGCATACCCTCAACTACCTCGGAGTAGGTCTCGGCACTCTTGGACTCCTCAATGGTGATAACGCCGTCGGCAGTTACCTTTTCCATAGCGTCGGCGATCAGCTCACCGATAACCTCGTCGCCTGCGGAGATAGTTCCAACACGCGCGATGTCCTCTTTACCGTTGACCTTCTTGCTGTTAGCGGCGAGAGCCTCAACAGCCGCGTCAACAGCCTTCTTCATACCCTTGCGGATAACCATGGGGTTAGCTCCTGCGGTCACGTTCTTCATACCCTCGCGAACAAATGCCTGAGCGAGAAGGGTTGCGGTGGTAGTACCGTCACCTGCCGCGTCGTTGGTCTTGGTAGCAACCTCGCGAACGAGCTGTGCGCCCATGTTCTCTGCTTCGTCAGCAAGCTCGATCTCCTTGGCGATGGTAACACCGTCGTTGGTGATGAGGGGTGCGCCGAACTTCTTGTCAAGAACTACGTTTCTGCCCTTGGGGCCGAGAGTGATCTTGACCGTGTCAGCAAGCTTATCAATGCCGCGAACGAGAGCGTTGCGGGCTTCTATACCGTAAAGAATTTCCTTTGCCATTTTAGTTTACCTCCAAAATAAATCAATCAACGATAGCGTAAATATCGTCTTCGGAAAGAATGGTGTACTCAACACCGTCGAGCTTAACTGTGGTGCCTGCGTACTTGCTTGCGATAACCTTGTCGCCTACCTTGACCGTCATGGGAACGAGCTTGCCGTCCTCGACCTTACCTGATCCGATTGCTACGATCTCCGCGATCTGGGGCTTTTCCTGAGCGGAAGCGGTGAGAATGATGCCCGAAACGGTCTTCTCCTCAGCCTCTGCAAACTTGATAACTACTCTGTTTGATAAAGGTTTAAGTGTCATTTTTAAATCCTCCAATCTAAAAAATGCTCTTAGGCATATAATTTCAATTTTTAGCACTCTTTTGTTCCAAGTGCTAACCACAAGGTATATTTTACCACAATCGGGACAAAAATCAATACTTTCGGCATATAATTCACATAATATTAACAAAGTTTTCCTTTGGTTTTAAAAGCTTTCTTCTTAAAATCGACCTTGGCGCATATAATTATGCAGAGTAAGATAAAATCGGCGATCTTTGCGTCGAAAAGCAGCGTTTCAAAAAAGCGCATATTAGGTGTTTATTTCTTGCCCGCGTCGGCAGTGAAACCTGCCGACAATCGCTTAGCGATTGATCGGCTCGCAAATGCAAGAATTTGCTGAACCAAAGAAACGCAGGCATTGTTCATTTCTTTCCACCAGCGGAAAGAAACGAACCAAAGAAACGCCGCATAGGGTAAAGAGGGTCTTGTTCGAGAAAAAGCGAACATGCCGCATTTTCTCGCCCTGCGACATCCTCTCTCCCCTATGTACCCCTCTCTCCTGTCGGCTATGCCGACGAAATGGGTTTATTGATTTTAAAGAAGTGAAATCCTTTTTTTATTTTCAATTTGTAGCCGTGATCCTATTAAAACTAAAAGCTTTGTCGCGGAAGCGACCTTTCCCGAAGGGAAAGCCTCTTTGAGTTTAAAAGTTTTATATTGTTGTAAGCCGTACTCCCCTATATTAACCAATGGGGTTGGGGGTCACGGGGGAGGGGCTGTTGAAACGAATAAAAACGCGGCTTGCTGCTTTTTTATTCGTGAGACCCGCCCCTATCACCCGTGCGGCTTTTCTTTTCGTACTTTTCTTGCAGCTGGTGGCAAGAAAAGTACATATAAGAAATCGCGTT
>JAZSRA010000026.1:0-2266 GCA_045538195.1 Eubacteriales bacterium
AAAGTTTTATATGGTTGTAAGCCGCACTCCACTATATTGACCCTTTGGGGTTGGGGGTCACGGGGGAGGGGATGTCGCGACGAATAAAAACGCGGCTTGCTGCTTTTTTATTCGTAAGACCCTCTCCTGCCCCCGTGCGGCGTTTCTTTGGTTCGTTTCTTTCCGCTGATGGAAAGAAATGAACACCTAATCGCAGCTAAATTGCAATTTCACGAATTAAAATACTCAAACACTCTTTGAGCATCTTTTCTGCTTATCCCCTTAACCGCGGCGATCTCATCAACGGTCGCTGTCTTGATCTTTCCGATACCGCCAAAGGCTTTGAGCAATATCTTAGCCTTTGCATCTCCAATTCCCTCGATCTTGGTAAGCGAGGATTTGGTCAGCGTCTTTCGCTTCGCGCTGTCCATCTTGAAGACGGTAAAGCGATGGACTTCCTCTTGTATCTTATAAATAAAGACAAAAAGCGCATTTTCACGCGCGATACTTATCTCATCGGTATCGGTACAAAGCGCGCGCGTCTTGTGGTAATCGTCCTTGACCATACCAAAAACGGGAATATCAATATTCATCTCGCGAAGCAGCTCGCGAACTACCGAGACGTGACCCTTACCGCCGTCAAGCAGTATTAGGTCGGGAAGCTGGGAAAAAGAGCCATTTTCGTCACTCAAATGAGCAAGACGGCGCGACAAAGCCTCGCGCATACTCTGATAATCGTCTGTTCCGTCGATTACAGAACCTATCTTAAAACTTCTGTAATCGCTTTTTTTGAATTTCGTGCCATCGGTCACTATCATTCCCGCGGTTATATGCTCGTGGCCGAGATTGGAAATATCATAAGCCTCGATCCTCTCGGGATAGGTCTCCAGAGAGAGCAATTCGGCAAGACGAAGCAGTATTTTTTCGTCCTTTTCGGCTTCGTTTCTGTAATTTTTCGCTCGCTCGGCGGCGTTATCACGAACCATTTCGCAGAGCGTCTTGTTGTCTCCCCTCTCGGGTGTACGCACTACTACCCTTCTGCCCGCTCGCTCTGAAAGATATGCGGAAAGCGTTTCTTTCTCCTCATCCTCAAGCTCAAATGACAAAAGTATGCTCCTCGGTATATATTCTCTTATCTGATAAAGCTCGCAGATAAATGCGGTGATATTCTGCTCGTCAACTATGCGGTCCGCGCCAAACACAAACTCCTGCTTGTCGCTGACGACTCCGTCACGGATGAAAAAGACCGAAATACAGGAACAGAGGTCATCGTTATAAAGACCGATAATATCATGCTCGGTGTCGGAGGGGGCAACCACCTTCTGTTTCTGACCGAGGCGGTCAAGGGCAGAAATAGTATCACGGCACTTTGCCGCAAGCTCGTATCTTTCGTTCTCCGCGTGAGCATACATCTGCTCGGTCAATTTTCTCTTGACAGATGCGGTATTACCGCGCAAAATGTCGGCGGCGTGCTTGACTCTTTCAAGGTACTCGTCCACATCGACGTTGCCCGTACAAACGCCGCAACACTTGCCCATCTGGTAATACAGACAAGGTCTCTCCTTGCCTATGTCCTTGGGAAATTTTCTCGTGCAGGTGGGCAGAGCGAGGATGCTTGACAGCGTATTTATGACCGAAAAGACGGTCGACGTTCCCGAATAAGGTCCGAAATATCTGCCGCTCTCGCCTCTAGTCCTTGTCATTACGAGCCTCGGATAAAGCTCGTCGGTGATCTTAATGTAGGGATAGGACTTGGCGTCCTTCAATCTTATATTGTACTTTGGAGAATACTGCTTGATAAGCGTATTTTCAAGCGAGAGCGCCTCGATCTCGGTATCGCAGACGTAGTAGTCGAAATCCTTGACCGCTCTGACCATTCCCGCGGTTTTTGCGTTCTTCTCGCTATTCTGAAAATACTGCGAAACGCGATTTTTCAGCTTTCTTGATTTTCCAACGTATATAACGCTTCCCGAGGCGTTCTTCATTATATAAACGCCGGGACGCAGAGGCAGAGTGTTCGCCTTTTCAAGTAATATCTTCAATTCTTCCTCTCTGACAGGCATTTCACCGCCTCCTTTCATTTTTCAAATTTTGATTTATCTATGGGTTATTTATGTCCTTTTCTTTCCTCGTCGAAAGAAAAGGACGAAAAGAACGCCGCATAGGGTAAAGAGGGTCTTGTTCGAGAAAAAGCGAACATGCCGCATTTTCTCGCCCTGCGACATCCTCTCTCCCCTATGTACCCCTCTCTCCTGTCGGCATAGCCGACAAAATGGGTTTATTGATT
>JAZSRA010000005.1:0-1985 GCA_045538195.1 Eubacteriales bacterium
CTACACCCCTTACACGACGCTCCCCTACCACTATACATCTCTGTATAAACCCAAGCTTCGGTGATGATTTTAGCCCCGTTACATTTTCGGCGCAGAGTCACTCGACCAGTGAGCTATTACGCACTCTTTAAATGAGTGGCTGCTTCTAAGCCAACATCCTGGTTGTTTTCGCAACTCCACATCCTTCTCCACTTAAACCATCTTGGGGACCTTAGCTGTGGGTCTGGGCTGTTTCCCTTTTGACTGTGAAACTTATCTCACACAGTCTGACTCCTGTACATCAATTCTCCGGCATTCAGAGTTTGATAAGGTTCGGTAGTCTCTCGACCCCTAGCCTATTCAGTGCTTTACCTCCGGGAATCTAATACAAGGCTAGCCCTAAAGCTATTTCGGGGAGAACCAGCTATCTCCGGGTTCGATTGGAATTTCTCCGCTATCCACACCTCATCCGCCGCCTTTTCAACGGAGGTCGGTTCGGCCCTCCATTGCGCTTTACCGCAACTTCAGCCTGGACATGGATAGGTCACCCGGTTTCGGGCCCTATGCATGCAACTCTACGCCCTATTCAGACTCGCTCTCGCTTCGGCTTCGGACCTTAAGCCCTTAACCTTGCTGCATACATACGCTCGCCGGACCGTTCTACAAAAAGTACCTTGTCACACTTTAACGTGCTCCAAGTGCTTGTAGGCACAGGGTTTCAGGTTCTATTTCACTCCCCTCCCGGGGTGCTTTTCACCGTTCCTTCACAGTACTATACGCTATCGGTCACTGGGTAGTGTTTAGGCTTGGAGGGTGGTCCCCCCGTCTTCCCACGGGATTCCTCGTGTCCCGCGGTACTCTGGATACAGTCGGCTCACTCATTCTTTCGCATACGAGACTATCACTCTCTTCGGTTGGCTTTCCCACACCATTCTGCTAGAACTTGTGAATGCGTTATACTGTCCAAAACCCCGGTTGTATTTCTACTACCGGTTTGGCCTCTTCCGATTTCGCTCGCCACTACTCTCGGAATCTCGGTTGATTTCTTTTCCTCGCCCTACTTAGATGTTTCAGTTCAGGCGGTTCCCCTCATATACCTATGTTTTCAGTATATGATGCATGGACATGACTCCATGCGGATTGCTCCATTCAGACATCTGCGGATATAGCGTCTGTTTGCGACTCCCCGCAGCTTTTCGCAGCTTACCACGTCTTTCTTCGGCTCCCAGTGCCAAGGCATTCGCCCTGCGCCCTTTTTAGCTTGACCTTATGTTTCGAATTGGTTCTCTCTTGTGATTAAATCATATGGTTTTGTTAATCATACTTTAATCGGCAATATTGTAGTTTTTTTACCCTCTTTTTTTAAAAAAAGTTATCAATGGGTTTTAACTCTAATATCTCTTTCGCAGTTTTGATAAATATTGTTCAGTTTTCAAGGTGCATGTTTTGCTTCGCAAAACCTGCTTTTTCACTTCGTGAAAATTGCATTTTGCCCGAACCACCGACTGTGATTGCTTAAATCAAATTTTGCTTTGCAAAATTTGATAGGGCGTTCGGCTCTTGCGTTGCACTTAAATTTCGATGAAGTTGGGGTTTTCTTTGCGAAGTCAAGCGTGTTTCTACACGCGACGAGCAAAAAAACCACAAATTCGCGAAATTGGTGGGCTCAAGTGGAATCGAACCACCGACCTCACGCTTATCAGGCGTGCGCTCTAACCGCCTGAGCTATGAGCCCACATTTATCGGTCAGAATGGTGTTTCGCATCACTTGGCTACTCTGTGTGGTGGAGATGAGGAGGATCGAACTCCTGACCCCCTGCTTGCAAGGCAGGTGCTCTCCCAGCTGAGCTACACCCCCATATACCAGAGTGCCAGTGACGGTGCTTCCGCTTCTCACCTTTTTTGAAGGTTTTGGACCTTCAAAATTAAACAACGAAAGGAAAACTTACTTTTAAGTCCCTCTGACCGAGATATATCAATGAGTATTTCATCATTGTATTCTCCTT
>JAZSRA010000040.1:0-4149 GCA_045538195.1 Eubacteriales bacterium
CGTTGCCGATTATCTCGCGCCACTCTTCGGGGTCTTTGTTGCCCGAAGTCATTACCACCGCCAACTTCTCGCTCCATGCAGGGCGCAACTCAAGGATGCGACGGTATATTTTCATCGCTATCGGGCGTGAGTAGGCGACAATCATCGCCTTTCCCGTCTGCTCATATTGGCGGTAGTTCTCGTAGTGGTCGAGAATGTCGCCCACAAGCGAATCTATCGTTTCGTCTGCGCCGAGTATCGAGTCAAGACGACCCAACTCGCGCTTGCTCTTTTCGATTGCGTACTCCTCCGCCTCGTTGGCCATCGCCTCGTACTCGTCATCTATGCGGCGGAGCGTTGCCTCATCGAGGTGCAGATTTATCACTCTGCTCTCGTAGAACACAGGGCGTGTAGCACCATCGGCCACCGCCTGCGTCATATCGTAAACATCTATATAGTCGCCGAACACCTCGCGTGTCGAGCGGTCTTTCTGCGAAATTGGCGTACCCGTAAAGCCAATGTAAGTGGCATTTGGTAGTGAGTTGCGCACTCGGCGCGCTGCTCCCACCTTTACTCTACCTTCGCTGTCGATTTTCTCGATCAGGCCGTACTGGCTGCGGTGCGCCTCGTCGGCAATAACGACTATATTTCGGCGTGTCGAGAGGGGCTCTTCGCTCTCCTCAAACTTCTGCATCGTGGTAAAGAATATGCCGTTTGCCTCGCGCTCACGCAGCAGGTCGCCAAGGTGCTTGCGGCTCTCTGCCTGTATCGGCGTTTGGCGCAGGAAGTCGGCACACTTTGCAAACTGACGGTACAACTGCCCATCGAGGTCGTTGCGGTCGGTGAGGATGACGATTGTGGGCGACGATACCGCCTCTTGCAAACGCTTGGCGAAGAAGACCATCGAGAGCGACTTTCCCGAGCCCTGCGTGTGCCAGAATACACCGCCCTTGCCATCGGTCTGTGTCGCCTCAGCCACCGAATTTACCGCCTTCCGCACCGCAAAAAACTGATGATAACCCGCCAAGATTTTTGCGCTCTGTTTTTCGTCTTTCGAGAAGCAGATAAAACCGCGCAAAATCTCTATCAGGCGTGCCTTGTCGAACATCCCCGAGAACAATACATCGAAGGCTGCGTAGCGGTTTATTTCGCTCGTGCCGTCAATGGTTTTCCACTCCATAAAGCGGTCCTCGCCGGCGGTTATCGTGCCTGCCTTCGAGGTTGCCATATCGCTCATTACGCAGAAGGCGTTATAGACAAAGAGCGACGGAATTTCGTGCATATAATTTCGCAGCTGGGCGTATGCCTCCGACACATCGGTATTCTCGCGCGATGGCGATTTGAGCTCCACAACCACGAGTGGCAAACCATTGATGAATACCACAATGTCGGCCCTTCGCACCGAGCGCTCCTCAACGGTCCATTGGTTGGCTACCGTGAAGTTGTTGCGCAGGGGCGTGTCGTAGTCAATGAGTTTTACGCGCGTTGAGCGTTGCTCCTTACCGTCAAAATAGTTTACCTCTACCCCATTTTGCAGATAGTCGTGGAACACCTCGTTGCGCTGCACAAGCGAGCCACTCTCGATGGTGCGAATCTTCGCTATTGCCTCCTCCACCGCCTCGGTGGGCAGTGTTGGGTTTATGGCATAGAGCGACTGCTGCACAAGGTCTATGTGCAACGGCTCGGTGTATTCGCGCTCCACGTTTGGACCATAGACATAGTCGTAGCCCAGCGTATCACGCATCAACTCCAATATCGCATTCTCAAAATGTGCCTCGGTAAAGTGCATATCTTTTGACGGTTAGTTTTTACAAAGGTAATCAAAAAATTGTGAATAATAGAGTTGCGATAGTGCCTACTGCTGCAACTGCCGAAAAAATCAGAGTCCACATTTTCATAGGCATATCCATTTTATCCTTGAGCAAATCACGATAGCCGACCAAAATATCTATCATATTTTGCATACTATGGTAATACGCTTGTTCACCTTGCAAGGAACAACCACGCCTCCCCGACATACTTGACATTGATCCATTATAGGGTTCTTGGTAGTTCATTCCGCTAAAATCAATACAATCTATTGCCTCAATTATATCATCTTCGCATTGGTATTTCTTCAGTTCTTCCATTACATACCCCTGCATTCTACGAGCATCTGCTTCTGCATCAAGACGTCCAAGCATGGCTGTACTGCGAGATGCTTTTAGTTGGGCAATCAAACCATTGAGGAAAATTATTTGGTCTTTCGTTTTCATCCTCTATTCGGTTTTTATCTCTCCATTCATTAGTTTAGGCAACAATGTATCGCGGAGTGTGGCGAGGGTTTCGTTTTCTTGTATATTTGTTCCTATTAGTTTATATATTTTTTTGCTCCAGCTCTCAAATTTATCAAGTATGTCTAATGTGGGGCAAATAAATTGTAGCTCCATAAGATGACTTGGATATATATGTGGTTGTGCACATCCTTGTTGTTTATGATAAATAGATGTTTGATTATACGTCAAGAAAACATAGGCAAAATGTACATATTTGGAAATTGTATCATCAATATAAGAACAATCAGCCGCCCAAATAGGCATATGATACATTTTAACATAACCTGCGTTTGCTCCTGATGCACTAATAGTAACAACTGGGCAGTGAGTATTACTTGTATTGTGATAACATGATGGCATTAATCCTCCAGCAACAACAGGAACGCTTCCTATTGTCACTTGTGCCCTCGTTATATTCTTACCCTTTTGCGGTTTGATTAAATCTCCAAACGTTTGCACTCTCCACCCTTCGGGGATTGGTCCGAGTTCAGAATCAACCATTTTGCCACCTGATGATTTGTAGGGTTTACCGTCCTCATTTGGAAACTCAAAATCGACAAACCATTGTTTATAGAGTGCTTGGGCTTGGAGTTCGAGGTTGGCATTTATACGGCGATTATTCTCGATTTTATCATCTATCGCACCCAATATCCCCGCAATCCTCCGCTGCTCCTCCAAAGGTGGAACTTTGACTTCGAAATTGGAAAACTGCGTTTTATTGATGATAGGCACCGCCGTTGAAGTCTTACTTAAATAGTTTAACTCTTTGCCGGCTACCGTCATTAGATAATATACGAAGTCCGAGTCAAAATCCTCATTGGGGATAATCGAATTGAATTGCTGATTAGTAACAGTCGGGCTAGTTGCTTTTACGACTTTTCCCAAATCGGAGCCAATACAACTCACACATACTGCATTGGGAGGTAATAAACAATTTTTAACCTCGGAGAGTCCGCGTTGCGTTAATGTCTTTACTGTTTGTGGTGCATATTTACCAGACAACTCATCAGATGGAGTTAAAAATGGAATATTACCTCCATAATTGTCAATAATGGAGGTCTTGGGAGTTTTACCAGTTATAATTTTACCTATACCCCCAATCTTATATGTTTTCCACTCGGTCATAATTAGTTACGCAAAACTATATACATCCAATTGTCTGAGAAGACTGTCAAATTTATTTATTGTGTCTTCTGACAATACAATCTCTTCATTTTTAATTAACGCGCTTTGAATAGCTGTATTAAAGGCACTCTTTTTATACTCAGTAGCAGAGTCATCATATCTTTGTGTTATAGCTAACTTTTCATCTGCCGAGAAGATATCCTCCATCATAACCTCTCCAATTTCTGGCGCAAGATCGTTATATGTTTTGATGTTTGGCGAAATAATATCACCGAAAATTTTCATATACTCCTGCTTTGCCTTTTTACCTGCTTTATCTGCATCAAGCAATATCAAATATGGCTTTCCCCAACCCATATACAACTGAATAATATTATGATTTTTATCACACCCCGCTCCTGGCATAAGGTGAATATTTTTATACTTATTGTGCAATAGTACCTCGTTTATATATCTTAGTGTATAGTAATCATTCTTCCCTTCGGTAATAATTATGTTAGGTATATTCTCTAAAAGACCCGGTTGATATTCTAATGTATCTAATATCGGTTGAAAATAATCTCTTTGTTCTGGATATTTTGACACAAATTGCTTATATGGAATAGCTGTAATATTTGTAACTTTACGATCTCCAAAAAGTTCCTTATAATCTACGGCCTCATTTTTAACAACGAATGCTCCCTCTAACCATTTGGGGTTTATCATATGGTGGCTGTGAGTAGTATATAAA
>JAZSRA010000043.1:0-2560 GCA_045538195.1 Eubacteriales bacterium
CCGAATAATGAAGCAGATAAGAACGTATATACCCGTATACGTTGCCTGCGGAGGAGACGAGCTGTGCGCGCTTGACGATATACTTTCGAAGAAGGTCATCAGAAAGCTTGAGACACAGAATCCCATATATCTGCGCAACTCTGCGGAAGGACTTTTGAATTATATAGACGAGCTTTTCGGAGTTGACAGGATGCCTCTTTGCAAGGAGCATATCCACAGATTGCAGAGAAATGCATAAAGGATAAATAAATTTTAGCATTTAGACCGTTGCCGTTCTGAAAGGCAAACTATCTTATTTGCATAGAAATTTTGTTTTGAGGCAAAATTCATCGATCATGTTTGTGCCGCATGCGGCGGCGAAATGGAGATTATTATGAATCATTTGGACGTTTATTATCGCGCGTTGCGTACATATAGAACGCTTACGGTAGAGAATCGAGATTGCTCGGCTTTGCGTAGGGCATTTTCTCAAGCCGACGTGGAAAATGACGAGATAACGATAACGAGGGCAACTTGTCTGGTGGATGAGGACTGGATCGTTGCTATCGAAACGGGACTTGTTTTTATCGAAAAGGCGATCAAAGAGGAAAGACAGTTTATATATTCCAACGGCGAGGTCGTTCCGATCGAAAAGGTAAAGCATGTTTCTAAAGACTCTGTTCAGCATCTGGCAAAGCATAGCAATCTTATTACCAAGGAGCAGACGGGAAAGGATTTTATCCCCGACCAGCTTTACAGCGTTGAGAGACTTAACGACTATGCGGTATACGAAAACAGATTTTTGTATATGCTCCTTTGCTATCTCAGAGACTTTGTTTCTATACGTTACGATAAGATACTCGATATCTCCAATAAGTATGACGGTGTTTTAAGGCTCAACAAGGAGATAACGACGGCGGGCAGAAAGATATCATATCATGTAGATCTTCACGAGGAGATAACCGACGATAAATATCTTCGCGAGAGCAATCCCGCAAAGGAAGTTATCGACAGAATAGACCTTATTTTAAAGACTGTAATGGCATTCCTTGCTACTCCTCTTATGGAGATAGCAGGCAAGGCGGCTAAGTTGAAGCCCCCCATCACAAAGACCAACGTTTTGAAGATGGATAACAACTTCAAGGGGGCAGTTGCTCTTTACGATTTCATAATCGCATATGATAAGCCCGGATACACCTGTGAAACCAAGAAAGTCGAATTGGCACCCTTTGGGGAGATGTTGGCTGACGAATTATCCGAGGCGGGTGCGCTTTTGTCCTTTTTGACCTACGAATACGGTCTTGGATTAAACGAAAAGCTGAAAAATAATTATAATGCCGAGGAAGACCGCAGAAAGACCGAACAGATAAAGCTCAAAGAGGAGCAGCTTGAGGCTTTGAGGCGAAGATTGAATAATATGGAGATCTCTCCCGAGGAATATATTTTCAATCTGGAAAAGCACGTGAAGCTGTTGGAAGCCGACAACCGACAGATCGAGGGACTCAGAAATCGAGTTGCTGATCTGAAGGAGAATGAGGAAAGGCTTAATTCCGATATAAAGCAAATGAAGGAAGAAGAAGCGGAGCTTCGTGAGTTTATCGAACAGAGCGAGGGCAGACACAAGCAGCAGATGGATGTGTTGAAGGAAGAGTGCAACGAGCGCATACACGAAAACATCTTGAAGCACGAGCAGGAGCTGGCAGAGCTTGAAAAGACCTTCAATAAGCATCTTGAGGAAGCAAGAGAAAAGATGCGAGATAAAGAGGCTAAGCTGAATGAGGAGATAGCCGACAGAAACTGTCAGCTTGGAGAGGCACGCGCGGAAATAGAAGAACTCACAAAATCGTATGATGTATTGCTTGAAGAAAAGCGAGTGTGCGAGGCAAGGATCAAGGCGCTCAGAACGGCGAAGGGCGAAAGCTTTGCGGGTGACGAATACGTAGACAAAGAGAGCTTCGACGAGCTTGAAAAAGAGCTTGAAGCATTTGTTAAGTTCTATGATGAGCGCTGGGGCAAGGTTAAAAAGAGCATACGCAAGAAGCTTCTGAATTATCAGTCGCTCAAAGGGCTGAACAAGCAGAAATAATTGCCTTAAAGAAAGAATATGAGTAAAATGAAGAAAAATCGAAAAAAATGGATCACTTTACTGGTCTTAACTTTAGTAATGGGCGTGATTCTGATGCTGTCCGTTTCCGAATATTTTGCGCGAGAAGGCGAAATATCGTTTGACGGTATGATACGCGCCGAAACGCTGTATATCATTATAATATTCCTTGCCTTTATTCCCATATTGCTGGGAGTATTGCTTGCTATGATGCTTTTCGGCAAAAAGAAGGCTTTGGAGGAGGGTTCTGATGCTGATCCCACAGTCAGAGCGGAGCAAATAATATTCGAGTTCCAGACAGCTCAGGAGGACGACGAAAAGGCGACGGAGAGCGGAGAGCGTTTTTGCATGCTTAGTGAGATAGACAGGAACTGCACGCGCTACGGACATCAGAGCTATGAAAAGGGAGTAGATCTTGAAAGCTTCTGCGAGGATTTCAGGAACTACGCCGCAAGTAAGCTTAAGCTTTATTACGAT
>JAZSRA010000065.1:0-44385 GCA_045538195.1 Eubacteriales bacterium
ATCGTAATAAAGCTTAAGCTTACTTGCGGCGTAGTTCCTGAAATCCTCGCAGAAGCTTTCAAGATCTACTCCCTTTTCATAGCTCTGATGTCCGTAGCGCGTGCAGTTCCTGTCTATCTCACTAAGCATGCAAAAACGCTCCACGTTCTCTTGCGCTTTTTCGTCGTCTTTCCCCGAACCGTTAGCCGTAGGGTTAGGGGCTATTCTATATTCCACCTTAGGCTCTTTTGACTCCTGAGACATGATCGTAATGATCAATATGGCAACGATGACCAAAACTACCACAAAATAGACAATTATAGCAGGCATAGAGGTCAGCCTTCCTATCAAGGTCGTGCGAGCCGCTAATGCCGCTTCGCTAACGGCGGCATTTGTTAAAATTGAAAAAATGTATGACATTGATCGTACTCCTTAGACTGCTCTTACGCTCTGTTCGATCCGCACGCCTTGATAACTCTCTTGCAAGCCTCTGCGCGGTCTTCACCAAATATAGCCTCAACGGTCTCATCGAGGCTCTTACCGTCCTCTGCCGTGGCGCCCTTTTGAGCCAACATTACGGGGACCATCAGCTTAGCGGCAACCGCCTCATCAACGGCATTGATCTGCTCGCCGCCGCATGCAAGATAAACGTATGCAAACTTTTCAAGGCAAAGCCAAAGCTTGTTTCCGATATGGAAGGGGGTTTGATGATTGATCTTTTCCTCAAATCGGTCGATCTTCTTCCAAAGCTCCTCGTCAACAGCAAATCGGGACGCAGTTCTCTCAACGAGCCAATCCAACTGATAATAGCTGAATTTATGAACGGTGGACAACTGCTCACTTGCGGCACATTCCGCAATATCGAACAAATTGACCGTAGCAATCTCTGACACGAAATCGGGAAGCTCTGCCACAGATGCGCCCTCGGCAAGATTTATCACAAACCACACGTTTTTGGGAATATAATAGGAAGTCTCTATATTTCTCTCGTTAAAAACGGTAACGTGATTATTTGCAAGAGGATTCTTTACATAATTCACATAGGAGGAGAAATAGAGAGGCATATTCGCGCCTACAACCTGAGTTAATGCCGCAAGATGAATACTGTGTCCGTTGTTTCTGGCAGACTCCAAAGCATAATTTATATTTGTCTTGACCTTGTTGCCTTGACCGTCGGTTTTAAACAGAACGCTCTCACAGCTATTGTAGTTATCGTTTACACTGTCGATAAACAAAGGGGACTCAAAATAATTGGAAAGCATGAGTAAGAGGGTCTTGAAATCATTGTCGTTCATGCCTTTAACGATCACAAGTCTGGATGCGGAAAGCGCGGCAAAGATGTTCTTCACTACGTCGCCGCTTACCTTAAATCCTCTTTCTGCGGCAAATTTTTCAAATTCCGCAGCGGCAGACGCAAAATCCACCTCCCTGTCAATATAGCGCAGGTACTCCGAATCAACGCCTTCTATACGCTCCTCGGTATCAGCGGCAACAGCTTCATCGGCAACGTCAAACTCATCAACAAACATTTTTTCCGCATTATAAGCAGAAATCTTCTCCGAGTCCTCGAACATCTTACTGTTCTTTTCATTCAAAGCCGCTTTTTCCGCTTTTCTGATCTTACTTCTTCTTATCGCCTCGGTTACAAAGAACACGATCGAGGATATTCCCAACACAATGCAGAAAATATCAAAAAACGCCGAATCAAGACTATTCAAAGCGCAATATATTTTTAAAATTATTGCAAGCGACATAGCGGCCGCTCCCGCTACAATATTGAATATCGACTTTTTCATAGGTTTAAGTTTAGCCTCCAATTTAAAGTTATCGGAATTAATATTTGATTCCGAATAAATATAGTCACTGATCTTCTTTCCGTCGTATTCAGGCGGCTCCGAACCTGCTGAAATGATTTTTTTCAGTCTGATATCTTTCAGCGAAGATCCGATATACACCGTGTATTTGCCGGACTCTGTAACAAATCCGCCTTTTTTCGGTGAATATATTTCCGGTATCCTCAATGGGATCTGAACCGTTTTCGTCTCGCCGGGACGAAGCTCGACCCGAGCAAATCCGCAAAGCTCCTTCAGAGGACGTATTGCGCCCAGATCTTCATATCCCACGTACATCTGGACTGTCTCGACGCCTTCCATAGCCCCGTCATTTTTCACGGTAAAGCTAACAGCATCCTTAGATACCGTCATAGACGAATACGAAAAGCGCGTATAACTCAAGCCGTGACCGAAAGGAAATCCGTCAAATTCTTCTTCATAATCGTAATAACGGTACCCGATAAAGGGACCTACGCAAAGCTTATCTCGCACTCTCCTTGTTTTGTAATCCAAATATCTTTGCTCGGTATCAAAATAAAGAGAATTAGCAAGCTTACCCGAGGGACTCACCTTTCCGCTCAAAATGTTCTGCAACGCCTTTGCACAAAACTTAGTTTTGATCGGTGCCATAACCATTGCAGAGCAGTTCTCGGGGTATCCTACGTCAAGAGGAGTATCCGATGGCAATATTGCAATGATCTTCTTATTTTCGGTCTCAAGTGCCTCCAAAAGCCTTTTTTGATTTGCAGGAATAGACAGCTTTCTCTCTTTATGAAGCTTAGAAGCTCTTTTATCGGTAAATCCGAGGAACAGAAGAACCGCGTCAGCGCTCTTGGCAAGGGACACCGCTCCCTCCACCAGCTCCTCGCTTCTGTCCACGGAAAGATCGTATCCTCTTTCCAAGCCGGAAACTTGATATCCGCTCTCCGACAATAAAGTCGAAAGCTCATCGGCAAGACAGCAGCCTTCCCCTCCGGACGGCATGGCGACGTCTCCGATCAAAGCGATCTTTTCAGAGCGTTTTAACGGCAGACGTCCATTTTGATTTTTAAGCAATACAACCGAGCTTTCCGTGGCTTTTATTGCCAACGACTCGTTAGTATCAACAAGGGACAAATTAGGCTTTCTCTTTACCGCAAAAACAAAATCCAGCAATCTATCAAGAGCGTCGTCGATCATCTCCTCAGAAATTGCTCTGCCCTTTAAGACTTCACTCTGAAGCTCCTCAACGGTTGAAGTGCCGTGTTCTATCATTTTGGTGAGCTGCTTGTACCTTGACAACGCCGATTCAAGAGCAAGCGCCGAGCCTTCAAAGAAAAGTCCGCCTCGGTTGATATAGGACACAGTCTTTTCCGCTGTAACGTGAGCGCACAGCGGCGTAGCGTTTTGCGCTACCTTTCCCTCGGAAACCATTCTCATAAGAGAAGAATTGAGTGCCTTGTAATTTTCAGCCGAGGTGTCCGGTTCTGTAAATATCGCCGCGCAACCTGTCTTTGAGGTCGTCTCAATATATGGCTTTACTATGTATTCGTATATAAAGCGTTCGTCAGGCTTCTCGTCAAGCCACTCGGCCTCGTCATTATAAACACCAAAACCGCCAACTCCTGCGGCAATCCCCGCTCTCTCTGCCGCCGCGAGATATTCTTTTGATATCTCCGCGCCTAAAAACGGGTCTTCCGAGATAGAAATTCTATACGGATTTATCCTAACTCTGGGTTCGGGGATCTTTACAAATCCCATTTCGCGAGAGCCTGCGAGTCTAAAAATATCGTCTGCAACACTTGACACAAGAGAAACGTCCCAAGTGTTAGACAGCGCTTTCGGTGAGGGATAAACATCTCCGCAAAGCGTCCACACGTCTCCTATACGCACTTCCGGTATGCCAAGCGCTCTGAAATTTTTATCGGATAAAGCATTAATATCACATAATATGCGAATTTTATCCACATCCGATAATTTTTTTATGACATCAAAATATTTCAACATATTGAACTCCGAAATCAATCTATATCTGTTTTAATCCGCTTAATTTACAGGCGTACCGTATGTCTCTTCGCCTAAGGCTCCGTTTTCGGTATCTTCTGCTCCAATTTCGACTGTTGTTTCGTTTTCTTCGCCTTCGTTTTCAAAAAAATTATAGCTGAAAAAGACATCAAAAACACACATTATCACCAGCAAAAACGCAACCAACGTAGCTATCAGTGCCGAAAGCCGCGGTTTTCCGAACTCTCTCGGGCGTATCGAAAATTCTGTTATATAGTTTGCTCTTGGAGCATTCTTGATTATCTGCCCGTCAGCCTTGACGTAATCCACGGTAGATCTGCCGTTTCGGACGGTATATTTATATCGTTCAGACATAATTTTCGTGAACACAATTCTAAAATCCGCACAATACTCGTCCACCACTATCATCGCAGGAGCAACGTAAGTCGTTCCGGGCATAAAGTTGATGCCGTTATATTTAATTTTTAAGGTTTCAAGTATTTTTCCCGAAGCATCCATCTGGACAACGGAAAATTCCATAGCGTTCACAACGTAATCAAGCTCATTTAAAAATCTGAGCGTTAAGCATTTCTTTTCGTTGTGTCTGACAAAAATATACTCTTTTACCGAAACAAGATCGCTGATCTGGGGATGTTCATAAACTCCCTTGGAAATATATTGTCGTTGCGAAGTCATTTCAAAATCCTTTCTCGGATAAACCAATTTCTGATTTTCTGATCGTTGCTTTATTTGAATATCTTTACGTCTTTTTCACGGTGAAAAACAAGTATGATTCCCGCAAGCGCAGCACCCGCCGCCGCCGAAACCAGTATTTGCATAAGGGGCAACCCTGCCGCGATAAGCTTTATTGAAGGGAGTATTACCTCGATCAATGAAAATACCGACGATCTTAAGGTCAAATATTCCACCACGGTAAGCACGGCAGTCACAGCGGCAAAGGTAACGACTCTCCAAATCGAATAATGCATTTTAGGGCTACCCGGAACAATAAATCTGTTCACTTCCTTAACAACAACACAAACATAAGCAGTATTTTCGGGAAGAATAGCTGCCGCAGCGTCGCCAGATGAAACCTTTGGCACAGATATTTGTATCGTGTCTATCTCATTGTTGCCTGAATCCAATGCAACCACGTCATATTTAATGGAAAGTATTCTCTTGTCAAATTTGCATTTTATGTACTTATCACCGTCGTTTACGGAAAGTATATACTGCTTTATGTATTTTCCCGTCTCACCGTAGGGCTTATAGGTAATTGCTCTGCCGCCCTCGAAAACATATTTTTCGAGTCCTCTGTCTCCCATGTCCTGCACATTATAGTTCGCTTTCAGTAAAAACAAGGGCAATATCTTAGACACAAGGGCAACGTACAGAGACAAACTGAAAACAAATATTATTATTTGTGTCGGGATCGACATTGTGATCATTGTTGTCATTGTTATCTCCTGAACTTTGTAATATTTAATATAACCGATATAACCGTCAGAATTTATTTGGCATATTTAGAGAATATCCTTCTCACGTCTTCCTCGGTAACGGTCGAACCACCCAGATGCTTCAGTATTTCCTCGGCAACGGACGTTGCCATATCGTCCGGCAACGTAATACCGTATTCTTTGATGTATTCCCGGGCATAGGATGCAAGTACCTTTGCCTTTTCTTCTTCACTGGAATATCCTCTGTCGTTTACCTTGTTGATAGCATCGGCAATATCTTCCATCAACACATTGTATTTTGATGAATCGTAGTCAAATTCTCGGATATATTTCGAAACCGCCGCCATTGCTATTGAAGAAACGCTGATGCCGCTCATGTTGGGGTTTTCCTTAAGAATAGCATCCAGCCTGCCAACAATATCGCTTTCATTCACATACTCTACAAGAGAATTGAAATTGCTCATATTTACGGCAAAAAGATCGCTATCCATCACTGCAGCGTATAGTTTCAACAAAGTGATCATATTAGCCTTTGCGCTGTGATGGTCTGTGTTTTGACAAACCGAAAGTATTTCATCAAAGGCGGGTTCGATCAGATCGTTGGTAACAGGCTTCGCTATGCCAAAAACCCGATCACCGTTTTTCCATGCAGTTGCAAAACTTGAAATATATTCACCCAAAGCTCCCGAGAATAGCTCCAGTCTTTCTACGTTATCGCAAAGCCCATATATTCGGCTTATTTGCTCGTCAGTTGCGTTTTGGGGATCAACGAATGCGCTATACGTGTACTTGAGATCATCAAAAACATCTACCAGTGCGTCTGCTTCGGAAATCAAGTGGACTCTTTCACCGTAAACCTCAGCGCTTGCGGCACTATAATACATCAGTTTGCCTCCAAGCTGATAAAAAACATTTCCGCAAAAGTCGTTTGCATAAACAGACAAGTCTATTTCGTTTGCACTTTCCGTCACGCTATCCGTCTCGCTTAGTTTAAAATTGCCAACAATACTCAAAGTCTTGTTTGCAACGTCAAGAGTTCCCATTATCGGACTCGTTATTACCATAGTTACAACAACCGAAACGATCACACCCGTAATGACCGACAGCACTTTGTCGTTTTGATCAAAATAAGAGTTTTCCTCTTTACAGTATTCTGGCGTATCAGCGAAACGTCTGATCTTGCTTTTACACACTATACGAACGATAAATTGAGTAATAGCGCGAACCGCAAAAAACACCGCAACGAAAAGTAGCGACCCGAGGACCATTCCCATGATAGCCTCAACAAATACGTTTACCCAGGAATAGTCTTGAACCAATTCCCGATACACAGAAAGGTTATTGAGAATTAAATACGATACAAGGCTTGAAATGACTTCGGAAATGAGATATGTAACCAAAGCGGAAAAAATCACAGAAAACACAACTATAGCAAGTGAGATAAGGGTCATTCTGAACCCTTTTTTGATGCTTCGATACACCTCCGTTGCAGTCACCGAGAAAAATATCAACAATATTGCGATCGAAAATAAGCTAAAAGTCATATCTTTGTCCTCTTTTCGGGAGTAATAATTAAAAAGCTTGCATCAGACCTAATCAACAACTAAAAACACTTTTAGCAGTGCCTAATCTGAAGCATATTTCACAGTCAATAAATATTCATAATTATACCATATACACTCGAATTTGTCAACTGAAATATGTGACACCAGAAAAATTGAACAAGTTCATATCTCAAATTAAAACGGCTGACACCATCGTGTTTGATAGTGTCAGCCGTATGAGTCGTAATGCTAAGTAGGTTTTAGATCTATGAGTTCGGCGTAAACCTTGTCTTCTTGAATGATCCTCTGATCAATATTCAGTCCTCAATTAGACCAAGAACAACCTTCCTAATATCAATATAGGATCGGTAATGCCGCAATCGATGACTTCTTTATAGGCAACATCCAATTGATAAACAACTTCATGATGGCTCTTGACAAAGAGCAGATCAAATATTTAAGCAAGCCGTTATCAATTTCTTTATTTTAAAATAGATATCGCATCACCGATAGTCTTTTCAAGTGACTCACGGCCGTATTTGTCAACCTCGGCTTTATTTTTTTCACCGTGGGTGAGGCATCCTGCGCCGCCGATACAACCGCCGACACACGCCATGCCCTCGATAAAGTTGCCGTCAAGCGCACCC
The DNA here is from genome assembly GCA_045538195.1 of Eubacteriales bacterium. Lineage (GTDB taxonomy): Bacteria > Bacillota > Clostridia > Oscillospirales > CAG-272 > SVTX01. The sequence continues at coordinate 7,443 of JAZSRA010000065.1, forward strand.
TTGCTCAGCTTTAGCAGAGCCACACGGCAGGCTTCAATTCCGTCGCATACCACGGGCTTTATCTCAAAGTCGATGTTCTGCTCCTTCATCGCCTGTACTGCCGCATCGGTAAGACCTCCGCTGCGGGCAAAGATACGACCGAAGTAGGAAGCGTTATCGAGGACTCCCTCCTCAAGGGATGCGATATCAAGATCACGGCTGTCAAAGAGTGCCTGAAGCTCCTCAAAGGTCAGCACGGTATCCACGTAAGGCTTGACAGACTCGAGCTGAGCCTCTGCCTTTTTAGCGGTACAAGGGCCGATAAAGATGACCTTTGCGTTAGGTGTAGTCTCCTTAATGTACTTTGCAAGCACCGCCATGGGAGACATATTATGAGAAATATGCTCAACCAGATTCGGGAACGTGGACTTTATGTACTGCACGAATGCGGGACAGCAGGAGCTTGTAAGAAGACCCTTTTCGGAAAGCTCTCTTGCTTCTGCCATAGCCACCATATCCGCGCCAAGTGCCGCCTCGATAACGTCGTGGAAGCCGAGCTTTTTAAGTCCCGTTACCACCTGACCCAACTTTGCGTAAGAGAATTGGCTCGAAATAGAGGGAGCAACAACGGCATATACCTTGTAATTGCCGCCTCTTGTGTCGCTCCTGCTCTTTTTGAGAATATCGATGGCGTTCAGTATAAAGGACTTGTCCATAATTGCGCCGAAGGGACACTGATATACGCAAGCGCCACACTGTATGCACTTGTGGTTGTCGATAGCCGCCGCACTTTGCTCGTTCATAGAAATTGCCTTGACCTTGCAAGCATTCTGGCAAGGACGCTTGCGGCTGACGATAGCGGTATAGGGGCAGACCCTGGCACAGGCACCGCACTCCTTACACTTGGATTTGTCGATGTGTGCAACGTGATTGTGGTCGAAGGTGATAGCACCGAATTTGCACACGTCCTCGCAACGGTGAGCGAGACAGCCGCGGCAGGCGTTGGTCACCTCATAACCGCCAACGGGACACTCGTCGCAGGCGATATCTATGACCTGTATAATATTAGGATTATCCTTGTCGCCGCCCATCGCCAGCTTGACTCTCTCGCCAAGAATTGCTCTTTCCTTATATACGCAACAGCGCATAGTAGGCTCGTTACCTGGTACGATGTTTTTGGGAATATCCATAATATTATCAAGCAGCTTATCCTCCCACGCGAGGCGAGCCACTTCACGCAATACTTTATATTTTAAATGTTGTACTTTTGTATCAAATTTACGCATTTTACACCTCAAAAATAACTAACTTTAATGCGTTTGCCCATTTTCTTGAGACAAGCAGATAATTCCTCAACAAGATTCATTTTGATGTTGAAATTGATTGGAAGATCAGGGTTTTGATGTGCGGGGTTGACCGCTCTGCCGACGTAGAAGTTGATATCCGTCGCTTCTTCAAACAAAAGTCGGCTGATAAGTGACGCGCCATCCTTTTTAAAGCTCCATTCCTCGTAAAGTTCATTCTTGCCAAGGTAATCCTTTGCATACTGAATGACCTTGTTCATGGTAATAACCCCTTCGGTTACGAGGTCAACGCCCTCGATGCGCGCGATAGGGGGAACGTCGCTTCTTTCAAAGTTAAGGCTTGCCTGAATGGGCTTGCCCAGATATTTTGACGCGATTGAAGAAGTAGTGCCGCCGCAGATGATGTGCTTACCCTCTTTGGAGAAGAAAAGCGACATCATTCTATTTGCGTCGTCGCGGTTGGAGGGAGGCCCAAAAAGAATATTCATAGGCTCTCGCTTTCTGATCTTAATAACGCAAGCGGTAGTATCGTCTCCCGGCTTGTGACCGTAAAGCTTGTCGCATTCGTCAACCAGCATCGTTGAAAGATTTTTGGCAGTAAAGCCGCCCGCCACCATCGCCTGCATATAGTCGGCGATATCCTGCCTTTTCCAACCGAAATTGTATTTCCCACCCATTCCTGCGTGGGGACATCCGTCGCTCATAGCGATAAACGTGTCGTCCTCCTGCAGTTTAATGGTGGATTTGTATATTTTTTTGCCACCGATGTTCATTTCGGTCATAGGATAATCGTACTGATCGTAATTTCTTATTATGATCACGTGAGGATTATCGTACTGAATGATCTCGGCTATTTCGTTGTTCAGAAGATGAATAATAGTAAAGGTGGAATACGCCACGCCGCGTACCGAGCAAACGGGAAGCGTTGCGGCTATGGTAGACACACATTCTTCAATGGGAAGTCCTGCCGCCATCATCGTTGAGATGATCTTGGAGGTCAGAGTGGAGAGAATGCTTGCCTTAACACCCGAACCCAGACCGTCTGCAAGTACGATGACCGTGGAATTTTCGTTTTCCTCCACGATGTCTACGTGGTCGCCGCAAAGCTCCTCGCCGACGTGATTGATGCTCTTATATCCGATATCTGCACACAAATCATTCATCGTCGATAGACTCCTTCAGCTTAGTTAGCGCGACCTTGGTCTCCGCGGCGGTCTCGCCCAGCAGAGATGCTATCTCCTGAACGATCCTCATCTGCTTTTCAACAACGGTATCGGCAACCTCAACGGTCTTCTTGTTGATCATTGCCTTTCTCTCTCTGTCGGCTTCTTCGTCGGTAATGTCTCGCATAATACCGATGAGCATACGGGAATCGGGATCGTAAACCACGGTTTGTCTGATGTATTTTTTGTACTCGGCAAGGTAAACTCTCTGGTCACGAACGCTTCTGCCGGTCTCCATTACTTTAATGAAAACCGCAGGATCGAGAATGCGGACTACCGGCTCACCCAACACGTCGCTTTCGGAGCGAATGTTCATGATCTTACGTGCGGAGGCGTTAATTTGCTGAACCTCAAGATTCTCGTTCAACGCGATAAGACCGTTGGGTGTATTCTTTACAATAGTGTCCGAAAAGCTCTCCGCCTTGTCCTTAAGGAAGGGCAGACACATAGAGATTTCCGCCTTGCCCTGAATGATAGCGATAGCCTTTTCACGGCAGGAATTGTAGCCACAGGAGCCGCAGTTCAATTCATCGGAGGACTTGAACTTGCCCATCTGACGCAGAACGGTCATGATCTCATTTTCTGAGGGCTGCGCGAGCTTATGCTCGATCATTGAAAAGTGCTTTTTGAGACTCATCGAATCAGGCTGCGCTACTTCAAAATCGCGTTCTCCCGCATAATCGGAAACCGTGATATAGTCCTTTATGGGAGAAGACCTATGATACTTTTCCATAACGGGACCACCGATACAGCTGCCTACGCAAGCAGACATCTCGATGAAGCACTTGTGGATCTTGCCGCTTTCGATGTCCTTGAGGGCAGAGATGCAGTTCTCAACGCCGTCAAGGGCAAGATAAGTATATCCGGGTGCATTTTGAGCCATTGTTTTCAATACACCGCCTGTGGTGGGAAAGAAGCGTGCGCGGCTTTCGGGCGTGTTGTCCACTTCCTTTTCAAGCTCGATCTTTTCTGCTTTAAGCCAGTTGGTAAGCTCCTCAAATGTGAGAACTGCGTCAACGATGCCCTCGTAATATTCAGCTTCGTCCTTCTTTGCCACGCAAGGACCTATAAATACGGTCTTTGCCCCGGGGTATCTTCTTTTTATATCCGCACAATGCGCCTGCATAGGGGACATAACGTCCGCGAGATATTCAAGGCAGGAGGGAAAGTATTTTTGAATGAGCAGATTGACCGAGTGGCAGCAGGAGGTTATTATAATGTCCCTCTCATCCTCGAAAAGCATGCGCTCATATTCGGTCTTAACGATAGTTGCACCGATAGCAGTTTCCTCAACGCCGTAAAAGCCCAGCTTTTTTAAAGCTCGGCGAATAGATTCGATACCAACGCCCTCGTAGTTTGCGATGAAGGAGGGAGCCAAGCTGACTATAACGGGATCCTTGCTCTGAAGCAGAACTCTCGCTTTTTCGGTGCTGTCAACGATTTCCTTTGCGTTTTGAGGACAAACTACAAAACAATGACCGCACAAAATGCACTCATTGCCGATGATATGCGCCTGGTTGCCCGAAAAACGTATCGCCTTTACAGGACAGTGACGGATACATTTATAGCAATTTTTGCAATTCGATTTTTTTAGTGTCAAGCAATTTGCCATATCCGTCAACCCCTTTCGCTTTCTATAACATCAAGTATATTTTTCTTGAAAAATTCTCTGAAATTATCTCTCGTCACGCCAACGTGAATGTCATCGTTTACCTGAACGGTAACGCCAATGCGGTTGCACTTTCCGATGCAAAAGCTACCGGAAAGCACTACCTCATCCTCAATATGATATTCTTCCAAGGCTTTTTCAAAAAGCTCGACTATATCCTGTGAGCCTTTGAGGTAGCAAGACGAGCCAACACAAACCTGAACAAACAACATGATCTTATACCTTTGCCAAAACTTCTCTAGCGAAGAACTCTCCAACGCTTTCGGGAGTAACGGAATGGAAGGAGTCATTTACAGTTACGCATACGCCCTGCTGGCACTTGCCCATGCAGAAGGTGCCGCCAAGCTCTACCTTGTCTCCGATATTGTTCTCAGCGATCAGATTCTGGAGCTGTTCTACTACCTGACGGGAACCCTTAATGTGACAGGAGCTTCCGATACAAACTGTGATCTTTATCATAATTCTATTCCTCTTTTATTTTTAATTTTTTGGGGTTCCAACCCTTTTTTGTAGGATATGCGTTAAATTGGAGTTTGTAGGGGGATACGAGGGATGCGACCTACTTTCTTTGAAAAGAAAGTAAGCCGCCGGAGGCACGCTTCCTCACCGATAAATCAAAATTTGAACAATTACTGATGATCTGCAACGCTGCCCCAGTTCATAAGGAATTCGCGCTCTGCCTCGTTACCGTTGACCGACTGAGATGCCGCTACTATAGGCACCCACTTCTGAATGTACTGCTTTTCGGTGTCGCTCTTCTTACAGAAGAGGTCGAGATAAAGTTCAGCTCCGCCGATGTCGCCGTTCAGACAGAAGATAATGTAGGTGCGTGCAGCGTCTGCTGATGCGTTACCCTGAGTTGCATGAGACCAATCGAGGATATAGGGGGTGCCGTCCTCGGTGATAATGATGTTGGAGGGGTTAAAATCTCCATGGCAGACCTTGTTGTGCTTGGGCATACCCTCAAGACGGGTGTGAAGATCGTAACGGGTGGTTGCGTCAAGCTCGGTATCGGCGATCTTTTGGTTCATCTTGTCCTTCAGCTTGTTGAGAAGGGGACAGGTCTTTGCGTGAACGTTCATCTGAAGGTCAACAAGAAGCTCGATATACTCGTTCTTCTTTTCGGGCTGCTCTGTCAGCAGCTGTGCCAGCGTTTTACCCTTGATGAACTCGGAAACGATCGCCCACTTGCCGTCGATCATAGTGACCTCAATAACCTTGGGGATGTTCAGACCGATCTCCTCGATCCTTGCCTGATTGAGCGCCTCATTCAGCACGTCTGCCTTGGAATATTCTGCGTTAAAGACCTTGATGCATCTGTCACCGTCACGGTAGATGGTCTTATTATTTCTTACTGCGATTACTCTGTCAAGTTTCATTTATCTGTCCTCCCCTATTATCTGCGAGTTTGCAACGCCGCGATAGTAGTCCTGCTGAAAATTATTTGCTGATTTGATTATTGAGATACGCTAAGGAAAGGGCGAGATTTTCTTGCTTTAAAAGAACGCCCGATGGAAGAGAGAGGGTGCAGGGCGCGAAATTCCAGATCGCTGTAATACCGCTTGCTACCATTATGTCGCAAACCTCCTGCGCCGAGCCTTGTCCTACCGTAATTACTCCCAGCTTAACGTCATTCTTCTTGCAAAAAGCTTCAAGATCCTTGATAGGCATGATAGATTTTGAACCATTGCCCATCTGAATAACACGGTCGTTGCTATCAAACCCCGCGATGATCTTTACTCCAAACGCCTCAAAGCCGTCGTAGTCGAGAAGTGCCTTGCCAAGCTTTCCTGCACCGACCAAAACCGCGTTAGTAAGACTCTCTCGTCCGAGATGTCTTTCAATATCTGATATTAGCTTTTCTTTTTCGTAACCGACTTTAGGTTTTCCCGCACCGCTTACTGCTTGGAGATCCTTGCGGACCTGTACGTCGCCAAGGGACAATCCCTTTGCAATTGCCGTCGCGGATATTGTACTGCCATGAATCGTCGGAAGATCTTTCAAATATTGAAGATATGTAGGGAGCCTTCCGAGAGTTGCCTTTGGGATAGAATTTCCGTTCATTTTCCACCTCCGGTTTTTATTGACATTATTTTATCATATATTTAAATTTTTGGGAATAATTAAAATGTTATATCGGTATTATAAATATCGATATGCCTTTAATCGATAAAATATATATCAAAAAAACGAGCAGTTTTGTGTTATTGACGAAATAGCTCGCCCATATTGTATTTTGCTTGGAAAATGGACGGAGAAAATGACAAAACAGACATAATTCATCGCTCCGAAATCGTTTTACACACTTATTTTACCACGGTTTGACTCAAAATGCAATACGTTATAAAAAAAATGTCAATTTTTGAAAAAAGGAAGGCCGCGATATGCGACCTTCCCAGAAGACTCATCCGGGGCTATACGGTGGCTCAAACCGTTTTTACGGATAAGTTCATCTGCAATTAATTTATTTTGAAAGCGCCTCGTCAATGGCTTTTGCGGCGGTCTTACCTGCTCCCATAGCGGAAATGACCGTAGCCGCTCCGGTTACTGCGTCACCGCCTGCATAAACGGCATTTCTTGATGTAAGTCCGTCCTCGTTGACCACAATGCCGCCCCAACGATTGACCTCAAGTCCGTCGGTGGTGGACTTGATCAGCGGGTTGGGAGAGGTTCCGATAGACATGATAACGGTGTCCACGTCAATAGTAAATTCGCTACCCTCAACAACCACAGGACGCCTTCTTCCGCGCTCGTCGGGTTCGCCTAGCTCCATTCTGACACAAGTCATACCCGTAACAAAGCCGTTTTTGGGATCTCTTGCATCTTCGGGATTATTATATCCGAGAATTTCGGTGGGATTACAGAGCAGACGGAACTCAATTCCCTCCTCCTCTGCGTGTTCAACCTCCTCGCGGCGCGCGGGAAGCTCCTCCATAGAACGGCGATAGACGATATAGACCTTTTCAGCTCCAAGGCGAAGCGCGGTTCTCGCCGCGTCCATAGCAACGTTACCGCCTCCAACTACCGCTACATTACCGCCTTTCATAATAGGTGTTTCAGGATTGTCAAGATAGGATTTCATCAGGTTGCTTCTGGTCAAAAATTCATTTGCCGAGTAAACACCCTTCAGAGATTCGCCGGGAATACCCATAAAGTTGGGAAGTCCCGCGCCCGAACCGATAAATACGGCTTCATAACCCATCTGGAAAAGCTCATCGACGGTCAAGGTCTTTCCTATGACCACGTTGGTCTCGATCTTAACGCCAAGCTTTTTAAGGGTGTCAACCTCTTTTGCAACGATCTTTTTGGGAAGACGGAACTCAGGAATACCGTAAACAAGCACGCCGCCCGCAGTGTGCAGAGCCTCGAAAACCGTTACGTCGTAACCTTTTTTCGCAAGATCGCCCGCGCAAGTCAGACCCGAAGGACCCGATCCAACGATGGCAACTCTGTGTCCGTTTCTTTCGGGGCGTACAGGCTCCTCGGTGCAGAAGGTATTGTGCCAATCCGCAACGAATCTTTCAAGTCTGCCGATACCGACACTCTCGCCCTTGATTCCTCTCACGCACTTGGACTCGCACTGAGTTTCCTGAGGGCAAACTCGACCGCAGACCGCGGGGAGAGAGGAGGATTTTGTAATGATCTGATACGCTCCCTCAAAGTCGCCTTCTTTGATCTTGGTTATAAACTCGGGGATATGTATCTTTACGGGGCAACCGTCCACACAAGGCATATTTTTGCAACTAAGGCAACGCATAGCCTCGTCGATGGCGGTTTCTTCGGAATAGCCCAACGCCACCTCGTCAAAGTTGCGTGCGCGAACCTTGGCGTCTTGTGTGGGCATCTCATTTCTTGTTAAGGACATATTTGCTTTTGCCATTTTACTTCACGTCCTTTCTAAAAAGATTACAGCTATCTTCATAAGCATGGCGCTCAAAATCGGCGTACATTCTGCCTCTTGACATCGCCTCGTCAAAGTCGATCTCGTATCCGTTGAAATCAGGACCGTCAACACAAGCGAACTTGGTTACCTTTTTGCCGTCGATGTTGAGAGTGAGACGGCATCCGCCGCACATTCCCGTGCCGTCTATCATGATGGGATTCATGGAAGCGGTTACGGGTGTGCCGTAAGGCTTTGCGGTCGCCACAACGAACTTCATCATAATAAGAGGACCGATAGTGATGATCATATCAAATTTCTCGCCCGCTTCAAGCATTTCTTTGAGGGGAACGGTTACGTTTCCGTGTTCACCGTACGAGCCGTCGTCGGTCATCACGCGCAGAGTGTTTGAGCAAGCCTTGAATTCGTCCTCAAGGATAAGGAGATCCTTATTTCTGAATCCGATGATGCTTGTAACGTCAGCGCCCATTTCGTGGAGCGCTTCGGCGATAGGCATAGCGATAGCGCAACCAACGCCGCCGCCAACAATGCAGACCTTCTTAAGTCCGTCGAGGTGTGTCGCCACGCCAAGAGGGCCTACAAAGTCCTGAATATACTCGCCCGCTTCTTTATAAGAGAGCTTTTTCGTAGTGCCGCCAACCACTTGGAAAATGATCTTGACGGTTCCGTTTTCTTTGTCAACTCCTGCAACGGTAAGGGGGATTCTTTCGCCCTCCTCGTCGACGCGCAGGATTATAAACTGTCCGGGTCTCGCCTTGTTTGCCACCAGCGGTGCTTCGATCCAAAGCTGAATGACCGTGGGATTAAGTACCTTTTTATCTACTATTCTATACATTTTCTTCTCCAACCTTTAATAATAGGGCGATTATTTCTTTACAAAATTTTTGCCTATGACACTACCGCCGTCAACGAGTACGTCTACACCGGCAAGATAACCGTTTCTCTCGTCTGCGACGGTCGCGATTGCAAATCCAAGCTCCTCCGGCTTGCCCATACGTCTTTCAGCCGTTGTATCCAAAAGGCTTCCGCCTTCCTCCGCCTCAAGGTTGCCCATGTCGGTTGCGATCAGTCCCGGACTGAGAGAACAGACGCGGATTCCCTTAGGACCAAGCTCGTAAGCGGATTTTGCCGCATACCAGATAACGAACTTTTTGGAAAGACCGTAAGCAAGTCCTGATGCCTTATAGCCTTTAAGCTTGTTAGGCAGAGCGAGAATCTTTTTGAGAAACTTTGCCTCGTCCTTATCGGCAAGAGCAAAGGTCTTTTTGCTTGCAAGGAAATTCGGAAGTATATATGCTGAGTTGGAAGAAACGTCAACGATAACGCTTCCCGCACCCATCAATTTTGAAAATTCTTCATTGACATAGACGGTTCCGAGAGCGTTTACTCTCATAATCTTTTCAGGCTCTGCCATAGCAGGAGAGAGTCCTGCGGAATTGATGACGTTTTTGATCTCACCAAGGCTTACTGCGTATTCGGCAAGCTCACGGACCTGCTCTCTTACAGAGGTGTCGCAGGTCTTGGCGTATGCCTCATATCCGAGAGATTCCAGCTCCTTCACTGCATTTTCAAGCTTGGAGAGAGTTCTTCCGGTCACGACGATAATTTTGTCCTTGGGCATGCACTTGGCAGCGGCAAGACCCATTCCGCTTCCACCACCAGTTATCACGCATACAGTTTTCATTCGTTTTCCTCTTTTCTGTCATTGAAAATTTTAATGAAAAGCGCCAGGACATCTCTGAGCGATCATTGCACGATTAGCTGTCAGAGATGCCTTTTCGATTATTTCAACAATTCTCGATGTGTCAACAATCTTGAATTAATAAATAATATTTAATACGCCTATATTAGAAATCAACTTCTGTGTCGTAGTAGCAGCACTTGAGAAGCTTTTCCATTTCCTCGACAGAGATTGCTCTGGGGTTGGAGCCTGTGCAAGCGTCTGCAACTGCGTTCTTTGCGATCTCGGGAAGTCTCTCAAGGAAGATGTTCTCGGGAACAAATCCGTTCTCGCAGGGGAGGCTGTCAAGACCGTAGTTTTTGATGCACTGAGGAATGTTGAGCGCGTCGTTCATACCACGGAGGTAAGCGATGAGGTTTGCAACCTTTTCGTCATCGTTAGCGCCGCCAAGACCCATGTAATCAGCAATAACACCGTAACGCTTCTTTGCGGTCTCGTCCTTTGCATTGAAAGCGATAACCTTAGGAAGGTACATAGCGTTTGCCGCACCGTGGATAATGTGTGCGCCGAGGTCCTCGAAGATAGCACCGGTCTTGTGTGCCATGGAGTGAACGATACCGAGAAGAGCGTTGGAGAACGCCATACCTGCAAGGCACTGAGCGTTGTGCATGGATGCGCGCTTAGTCATATCGCCGTTGTAGGATTCAACGAGGTTGTCCTGGATCATCTTGATAGCGAAGATCGCGAGAGGATCGGTGAACTCGCAGTTAGCGGTGGAAACGTATGCCTCGATCGCGTGGGTCATAGCGTCCATACCGGTGTGAGCGGTGAGCTTCTTAGGCATGGTCTCAGCAAGCTCGGGGTCAACGATCGCAACGTCGGGAGTAATCTCGAAATCAGCGAGAGGATACTTGATACCCTTGTTATAGTCGGTGATAACAGAGAAGGCGGTAACCTCGGTAGCAGTACCGGAAGTGGAAGGAATTGCAACAAAGCGAGCCTTCTTACGAAGCTCGGGAATACCGAATACTACGCACATTTCCTCGAAAGTGATCTCGGGATACTCGTACTTGATCCACATAGCCTTTGCAGCGTCGATGGGCGAACCGCCGCCGATTGCAACGATCCAGTCGGGCTGGAACTTCAGCATAGCCTCAGCACCCTTCATAACGGTGTCAACGGAAGGATCGGGTTCGATACCTTCAAAGAGTTCAACCTCCATGCCTGCTTCCTTGAGGTAGGAAACGACCTTGTCAAGGAAACCGAAGCGCTTCATAGAACCGCCACCTACGCAAACCATTGCGCGCTCTCCCTTAAGATTCTTCAGCGCTTCAAGAGCGCCCTTGCCATGATAAAGATCACGGGGTAATGTAAAACGTGCCATAACTTTTCTCCTTATATGTGATATATTTTTTTAATCTGGTGCTTACATTATAACACAGTTTTTGGCTTGTGTAAATAACTAAAATGTTATATCGGTATTATCAATATCGATATAATCTATATCAATAGCAAACAAGTCTGCGTTTCCGCAAAGCCATCACATTTTTTATTTAAGATATTTTCTCCTCGAGTCGCAAAGCTCGGCAATGAACTGATTATCAAGCTTCGATAGCTTGTATCCTTCGCGAAAGATCAGAACGTCCTTGTATATTTTTTTGTTATCAACGCACTTTTTCTGAACCAGACCGTATCTGTCCAATATCTTTTGCGATGCAGGAGATACCCACATAAACGTATTGGGATTTTCGGAGAGCAGATCGAACTGACTTGCTCGTTCAAACACAAAGATTCTTTGATCCACCTTGTTAGGAAGCTCCTCACGGAACACCTTGGACATAGAAAGCGTAGGAACGTAAGGATCTGCGTGTGCAATCTCGATATAGTCGGAAAGATCTTCGTAAGTGATAGTTTCCTTCGTAGCGAGAGGGTTGTCCTTACTCATAAGAAGAACATAGGAGAACTCTGCCACAAGCTCATAAGAAAGCCCTTTTTCCTCAAGCATATCCTTGTAATATTTATCATAGTTATCCGAGTAACGAATGATACCGAGCTTGTATTCGTTTTCGAGAAGCTTTTTTATTGTTTTTTTAGAGTTGGTTTCCTTGTAGTATATTTCTACGGGAGTATCTCCGATGTTTTTTGAAAATTCCGCCATCGCTGCAGAGATATAGCACGCGCGAGGAACAGAGATTGAAAACTTACGCTTTTTATGCGAGCCGTCACGGTAGGACTGCTCGATCTTATCAATACGGTGAAGAATATCACGCGCATAATCCATAAACTCCTCACCATCGGGGGTCAAAACCATTCCCTTTGCGCTTCGTTGGAATATGGTAATTCCAAGATCCGCTTCAAGCTCCTTGATAGAGCGGCTGATGTTCGGTTGTGCAATCATAAGCGTTTCCGCTGCCTTGTTCAGAGAACCGAGCCTTGCCACTTCAACAGCGTATTTCACGTGAAGTATATTCATAAACAAGTTCTCCTCTCCATACTAAACTTGCATATTTTTTGTCAAATCACAAACGCAACTCGGACTGCCCGCACGCGAGCAGCTGTTGCAATAAATTGAGTTTGAATTTAGTTCAACCACATATTACATATTATATCACAAAAAAGCTAATAATTCAAGGTATTTATTTCATTTAGTTCAATCAATATGATAAAAACAACACCAACAGGTGTGTTCCGGCTGCCCAATGGCATGCGGGGGCTTTGGATACGTCTTCATGCCGGATATCAAACAGAAGGACATCAGGCGGCAACAAGGACGAGAACATCAAAAAGATATGCCTAAAATGAAGATCGACGACGATGAGATCGTTTCATTCAGCGTCAAGGAAACTGACGCTTAAGATCAATACTTCAAGAGCACTAATGCTGAAACAGCTTATCTGCTCGGTCGGTGTTGCGGCTTACGTACAAAATCTCCCGCACCGAAGTACGGGAGATTTTCTCATTTTAGTTAAATTCAGATTCAGTTAAAATCCAAATCCAAATCGCTCTGCGAATTAGATTAGTCTTCCTTCTTTTTGAAAGAAACCATGCCTGCAACTGTAGCTACTGCTACGATTGCAATTGCACCGAATCCAACTACGGAACCGCATCCGCCTACATCAGCCTTATCGGTCTCGTCAGCATTGGGTTCTGTTGTCTGCTCGGTCTTGTTGGTTTCAACGGTTGTTTCCTCAGCTTCAACAGTTGTTTCTTCAGTCTCAACAGTCGTCTCTTCAACAGGATCGGTGGTAACGGTCTCGGTCTCCTCTACCCAACCAAGATCCTTTATGGTGTTCTGAACGTAAACCTCAGCCTCTTCGACAGATCTGAACCAAGCCATATAGAGAACGTCAAACTCGTTCGCGCCGGGAGTAGAAACGTCAATACCGTTAGCGTAATAACGCGCACCGTTGATACGGCCGGTTGCTTCAAAGGAAGCGTCGGTAGTCATATCAAAATAGAAATAGAGGTATGTATCATCGCCGATCACATAGGCGTTGTCGCACATATTAAGCTCGTAAATAGTACATTGCGATCCGGCAACAATTGTGTCACCCGTGAGCATACGAACGTCAACGGACTCGTTAGCATAGCATGTACCATCCTCGGAACCACAGGTGCAGAAATTTCTCATAAGAATAATGCCAATGGGGAAATCCTCAATTGCATAGGAAATTTCATTTTTAACGTACCATGTACCGGTATCAACATTTTCTTGGTGCGCTGCTACGTGAAGAGAGTAGTCCTCGTTAATAGTCAACGAAACGTCGTTAGCAGGCTTAGGATCAGACTTAAGATCGGAAGCCTCTTTGTTACCGTTCATAAGGATAGCGGGCTGATTTGCGGGAACCGTGCTTGCATCAGCGATGGGTGCATTTTCAGCAGAATTATTCTGAACGTCCTGTGAATCCTCCCCCATAGGAACGGTGGCATTGTCAGCCGATGTACCGAACTTGGTGACGGTCATTTCAACTGTACCACCAGTCACACTGTTCTGCGCACAGATACCAATGTAAGCTTCACTGTCGTTGCCGCCCCACTTTTCGTTCATATAAGTGATAACCGCTTCCGGCGCTACTGCGCCGTTAATGTCAACTGCGTATGTTGAGCCGTCCCAAGTAACAGTAAGAGTAATAACATTCTTTCCGTCCTCAGTCTTCTGGTTCTTCTCGTCAACCATCATCACACCGGATGTGCCGGTGAAATTACGGATGTGATAGTTGTTTACCTTAGTTAAATTACCATCAGTTGCACGAATGAGGGTCTGAACACCTTCACCATAGCCCTCTACGGGGGGCTCGATCATTGCGGAATCCCAAATATTGATATTGAACCACTGGTCAGCGGCTTCATAAGAGAAGTTGTCGATTCTGACTTGGAAGTAAACGCCATCCTTGAGGTCAACCTTTTCCTTGGTCTGGATGTGAGCCCAAGGAGTCTGACCGGTCCAATCTGCGGGAATCTGGTGGAGACCGTCATCGGTGTATTCATAACCGGCAACGGACTTGGGGTCACCGTCGTAACCGTCTGCGTACTGAGATGCAGGTCCGTATACAGTCCACTGACCGTCAACTGCTGCTGCAGGAACGATTAAAACTACTGCCATAGAAAGAAGCATCATAATCGCAAGTGATGTTGCTATAAGCTTTTTCATAAGAAATCTCCTTATAAAATGATTTTTTATGAAAGAATCGGTGCTAAATCGCACTACACTCTTTCATATGCTCATGATATCACAATTATTCAAAAAAGTCAAGGCACATTTTGGACAAATCAATTATATATTTTGGACATCAAATACATATTCGTGACAAATCGATAGCGAATTTTTGTCGCTTTAGCCCAAAAAGCTTCTCCAACGAGAGTTCTTCCCCGCGCACTCTTCAAAGAATCGAGCAGCTGAAATCTAATCCACCTCTCACACCACCGTACGTGCCGTTCGGCATACGGCGGTTCGCTTCTCTATCTCATACTGCTTCAACGCTTCTGCTCTTAGTTCTCTAACCTAAGACTTCCCGCATTTTGCCTCATATACGTTTAGGCTACTTTGCGTATCGGTTTTGAGCAGAACATAAAACGATTTTTTCTTTCATCTTTTATTTGTATTTGTATCTCAGTATTGGAGTGCAAAAAGTTCCACTTTTAAAACTTCCATTTCACCTTCCATTTTTCCTTTTCAAGCACCCTCAAAATTCCATAAAAGTTCCATAGTTTTAGTGAAAAGAAAGCCTATTTTGAGCCTTATAAAGCAAAAAAAGAAGAGCAGACCGAAGTCTGCCCCTCATGGCTTTAAGCCTTATGTTTATTAGGTTTTCTATATCAGCCGAAGTATCTCGCAAGCAGGCCTTCGAATGCCTTGCCGTGTCTTGCTCATCGCCAAAGCTTCTCGTGGTCTTTGAGGGAGAAAGCTTTGCAGTGCAAGGTACGCAACGAGCTTAATTTCAGTAAATAAGAATCTAAAACACAAACAAAAAGAGAGACCTGCCACAAGGTCTCTCTTATTTTATTTCCTGTTCCAACCCATCGAATATCGGCGAGGTAAAAAACTGCGCCATTGTTATCTCAAGTCCGTCACAGATCTTTTTTACAGTCGCAACCGTAGGCTTGCTTTCCTGTCTGTGCATAATGTTGTTTAAGGTGGACTGCGTCAGACCGCAAATTGTTGAAAGCTTGTTGATCGTAATTTTTCGCTCTCCGCACAATTCGAGTATTCGCTCTCTTACCGCCTCTCCAATATTCATATTTAACTAACTCCCCGCAGTGAAAAATTTTTTCTTTCATTATTATATTACCCCATTTGAGTTAAAAAGGTTAACTCAATAGGGTTGACAATTGGAGTTTCTCGTGGTATAATGTCAACATATTTCAAAATAACCGGTTTTAAAGACGTTTTGACGAAAACCAATTGTCAAAACGAAACCGCTACGACTATAATGATTAAAGACCGCAACGAAGAGATCAGGAGCTTCATATCTTATGTGAGTATCCGCTCTTCGTATTCGCGGTAGCAATGCTCTGTAAGGATGATATTCAACTTAAAAAGTAACAAAATGATTGGAGGCAACAAGAAAAACCAAAAACAGCACCTATTAACACAAACCAAAAAGAGTCAGAAAAGCAACAACGCGATCTCGTAAAATATTCATCTTGTAATTAATTATGAAAAAAAGCAAGTTAATAATCATCCTTTTCATAAATTTCTCACAGTTTTTGTAAAAATCCATTAGATCTATTGACAATTCGCACCATGTGTGATACAATAAATTAAGTTTAGCGGTGGGCAATATAGCAGAGTGACGTCTACTCGCCAGACTCTACATTTTGAGTCCGCCGGGATATCCGGCGAATAATTCTTTAAGGGAGGATATCTATTATGGAAGAAAAAAAGACCAATAGTACAATCAAGGAAAAGCTGTTCAAGAAGATCCCCACATTGTATGCTTGGCTGATCGTCGGCGGCGCATCAGCGGCTGTACTGATCCTTCAGCTCATTTTGATCTCCAACACTTAAAAGACAATCAAGAAAGGAAAAACACCTATGAAAAACATGAAGAAAAAGGGCTTTACTCTTGTAGAACTCCTCGTAGTAATTGCAATCATTGCAATTCTCGCGGTTGTATCCGTTGTAGGATATACTGTATTTATTGACAGAGCTAACATGTCCGCTGACCAGCAGGCTGTTACTCAGATTAACACCATGCTCGAAGCTCTTGACGTAAACAACGAGCCCGAGGATATCGTTGCTCTGTGGGCATACTTGAACGAGACCGGCTTGACCGCAGAGGATTACAAGCCTCTTAGCAAGGATCACATTTTCGTTTGGGATAAGGAACTGAACAGAGTTCTCCTCGTTAAGGACAACAAGGTCGTATATCCCGAGGATTACGCTGAAACCGCTAAGTCTAACAATTGGTTCAACCTCAAGGCTGATGACATCAAATTGGAAGCAGCTCCCGCAATAGATGCAAACGGCACCGTTACAATTGACAGCCCCTCCGACCTCATCACCAGCTTCAAGAACGCAAGCGCAATCAAAAACATGAACCTTGGCGGCAACGTGAATATGATGGGCGCTTCCACATTCATTCCTAAGCTTGTTAAGAATGATGAGATCACCATCAACGGTAACGATGCAACCATCTCCAACCTCGTTTCCACCCAGTATGCAACCGTTGGTTCCGCTACCGACAAGAAGGTTGACGCACAGAACCAGAAGTATGCTTCGGGCTTTGTTGCTCATATACAGGATAATAGCACCGTCACCATCAAGGACGTTACATTTGACGGTTTGACCATCGGTGACTACGAAATCGGTTCTGCAGGTATTATTGCCGGTACCGTTCAGGGTACTCTCGTTCTTGAAAACGTTACCATCAAAAACTGCACCGTTTACGGTCAGAACAAGGTTGGTATCATCGCAGGTCAGGTTTCCGGCGATGCAAAAATCATTATGAAGAACGTTAAGATCGAAAACTGTACTGTTAAGTCCTCTGAAGGCGAGGCTGGTAAGATCTTCGGTGCTATTTTCGGTACAGCAACAGTTGAAATGGATGCAGAATGCTCTGTAACCAACACCACTGTATCTATCGATGCATACGGTTCTCACGAGTTCGTTACCATCAACGGGGTTAAGTACGTTACCAAGGCTAACGGTGACGGAACCGTTGATACCAAGTCTTTCGACGGTAAGACCTACACCCGTGTTTGCCAGTGCTCTACCGAGGATACATTGGCTTGGGTATACACTGTAGATGAAGCTCCCTTTGACGACACATATTGCGGACGTGGTGTTGAAGAGTTAACTACCATTGATGCTATCAATGCTGTACACCAGAGCAACGACTAATAAATCAACTAACAAGAGAAAAAACATATAAAAAACATGAAGAAAAAGGGTTTTACTCTTGTTGAATTGCTTGTAGTTATCGCAATCATCGCAATTCTCGCTACCGTATCCGTTGTTGGATACACCGCTTTCCTTAGCAAAGCAAACGAGTCTAATGCAGTTACCGAGCTTTCCCAGATCAGAGACGTTGTTAATGCAGCTGTTCTTGACGGCAAAGAGACCGTTAAGGTAGATAATACTACTACCGTAGATTTCAAGTACGCTAACGGTATTCTCACAGCAACTGCAACTGTAACAACCGAGGCTGAAAGCGGCGCAACAGAACCGACCGTAACCACCGGTGCAGCAACAGCTGAGCAGATCGCAGCAGCAATGCTTGCTCTTACCGAGATGACCATTAATGAAGGTCAGACTTTCGTTGTAACTCTTACAGACGGCAAGGTTACTTCCGTAGCATACACCTACGCTAAAGACATAACCGCAACCTGGACCGTTGCAACCGGCGAAATTAAGTAATTGAATCAAACATAAAGATGGAAACATCTTAAACCTAAAAGCGAGGAGATGACAGCCGTCATTTCCTCGCTCTTGGTTTATATTAGTATTACAAAAAATCCCAAGCAAAGGAGGGGTAAGTGTGAATCGAACGAATAAGAAAAAAGACGGCTTTACGTTAGTGGAGCTTCTTGTCGCTATGCTTTGCGCGACACTTGCCATCACTATGATCGTCGGCACTACCCTCTTTATTACCTACACGACAAACGAGCTTATTGAGGTAGGCTCGGAAAGCTATCACGTAAAAAGTATTAAGGATTATATCCTATCTCAGAATCACAAAAGCAACCCTCAATCCGAATACGTCGTAAACGACGAAGAAAACACTCTTTCCCACAATGACACAGTCATTTCAAGGGAAACCCAAATTTTGAAGATCGAGTTCTCGGACGACGAGAATTTTATATATTGTAATTTAGTTTTTCAGGATGAATCCTACCGCTTTGTGGCGGGAACTAAGAAAGGTGGATAAACATGACCCAAAATACCTGCACGATAGAATACTGTAACTTCCGCTCGGGATACATCAAGCTCCGTATCCCCGCCGACAACAAATCCACCACAAGCACTTTTATGATCGAGCTTGACGACTATATTATGGAGGACGGCGTTCCCAAGAATCTTGAAGCACTCGCAGACCGCATTAAATACGAGGTGGGGGACAAAAAGATCCCCCCTATCACCTTGCTTCTGCGCTGCGAGGAGACCTATAAGAGCATCTCTACCCTTCCCCCTATGGGATCTCTTAAAGCTAATGCCCTGTTTGCCAAGGAGCAGAAGGCGGCGCGAGTCAATCCCAACTACGTAATTGCTACAAACTTTTTTCATCATACTCTGGGCTACATATACAACATCTATTTTATGCCCAAGCGTGTTATAGATGCTTTTAAGAAGCTTGCAAAGCTGCTTAACACCAAGATACGAGTAGCCGAACCCTTTGGGTTTCATTACAATCAGTCAATTAACCACAACGGCACTTATGCCAATTTTTACATTTGCAAAAGGGTCTGCACTCTCACTCTCGTTGCCAACAAGACTCTCGTCAGCTCTTACGACTTTGCGTTTGAAAACGAGCGTGATATTATCACTCAATTTCTCTTGGTGATCTCCAAGCACGAATTTGAATTAGCACACAAGAAGATACAGCAAGTTTACGTTGAGTCCGACGAGGAAATCAACATTGATCTCGGCATTATTGAAACCGAGAAAAAGCCTGCGGTGACGGAGGTAGCGGCTGCGGAAAAGGTAGACAAGAAGGTTCAAAAGAAAGAGGACGACGAGCTTGAAGTAGAGTACGACGAGATCATGGGGTCAACCTTCTCCGAGCGTCATTCCGCATCGCCCAACACACTTAAAGTCAGATATACAAAGCTTGCCGAAAAGCTGCTATCCTATGACGGAATGTGCTGTCAGATCACTGAGCAGGCGGCGGTCTTCCATATTGACAAGACGGTTTACGCGCGGCTTGACATTAAGGGTTCTCGCGTATGTCTATATCTCGCGGTCGACGCAAAGCAATATAAAAACACCCGTTATGAGTGTGCGCTTAGTAAGCGCAAGGGCTTTGAAGCTACGCCCTGTCTCTATCGCATCTCTACAAAATTCCGTCAGGAGGGTGCTTACGTTCTGATCGATTCCCTTTCTCAGCAATACGGTCTTGTTCCCAAGGCACTCCCCAAGCAGTGAGGATTCTCGCTATGAAAAAGAAAAAAGGAACTACTCTTGTGGAGGTCTTGGTTTCCATCGCCGTGTTTTCTATCATCTCGGTGGCGATGTTTTCCTCGCTCCTCGTTATGCGGAAGACCTCCGCGCGCCAGGAGGAATACCTTCGCTTTGAAATGATCTGCACCGACATCGCTTTTTACGGTGACGTACACAAGCGCAACTGGGACAAGGAATATTTTTCGCTTTCCGAGTCGCGTGAGGAGGGTGAGATCTTTTTCGGATACGACTTTGCTCCGTCCGAAACCGACAAGATCTATTGCCTATCCTATTCCTATCTTGACACCAACAGCGACGAATACAAGGAGCTTATCATAAGCATTTATCACGTCGAAAGCGGACGGGTTATTATTGAAGATCTGAATTACGGAGGAGGAAGATATGTCGAATAAAGCACAAAAGGGCTACGTACTCGCGATCGTTCTCATTCTCACCTTTGTAATGAGTCTCAGCATCGTTTCAACCTTCTCTATCGTCTACCGATATATGAAATTGACCGAGCGCGGCATTGAGGATCTGCGAGACGACCTCTACATCCCCGCTATCACATCGGAGGTAGAGACAAATGACTGATCTCAAACCCATTATCGCGGTTTTCGCATTCATTTTCGGCGCTGTTTTCGCAAGCTTCGGCGGAGTCGTTGCCTATCGTGTTCCCAAGGGACAATCGATAATAAAGCCCGACTCATACTGTCCCTTCTGCCGAAAGAATATCAAGCCGTATGACAATATTCCGATCATATCCTGGCTGATACTTGGCGGAAAATGCCGTAGCTGCAAATCAAAGATCGGTGTTTTCTCTCTGCTTTGCGAAATCTTCGGCGGAATCGGATTTTGCGGCGCGTATTTGATGTACGGAGACGCGCTTACCACTCTTCCGCTCTTTATCGCGCTTTTATTCACAGTCTTTTTGTTCCTTATAATGGCGGCAATCGACTATGAAACACACGATATTTATAACGTCACTCTGATCATCTTCGGAGTTATCGCTCTCTTTATTTCCCTTTACCGCATTTTTGCCTTGAATGAGTCCGTATGGAGCTTTCTTGGCGGTGCCGCTCTCGGCTTTGGCTCTTTCGGTCTTATCGCCCTTATCTCCAAGCTGATACTGAAACGCAACGCGCTTGGCAGCGGCGACGTCTGGTTAGTCGGCATCGGTGGCTTGATGCTTGGCGCCCTTCCTCTGCTCTTTGCGATCCTTATCGCCACTCTGACGGGAAGCGTGATCGAGCTTACAAAAATAAAATGTGGCAAGCAGGAAAGAGAAAGTGAGATCGCATTTGGTCCGTATCTTTTGCTTGGTATCGGATTTATGGCGATATTCGGAGATGCGTTGCTTGATTTTTATTGGGAGGTGGTGCTTTAATGGCTCTGTATCGTTGTACTGTCCTTAACGCGCTTGGCGAAAAGCAAAGTCTTGTGCGTGAAGCGGGCGATATCGTCAGCCTGCGCGCAGAGCTTAAAAAGGATAACTATTATCCCGTCAAGCTCACAATAATCAAAGAAAAAAAGAAAAATGAGTTTTTCTCGGTAAGCAGCCGTGTAAGTCCCGACGAGGTTATCAGCTTTTTGCGCCAGTTCTCGGTTATGGTCAAGGCGGGAATCCCGATCAGCGACTGCATAAACACTCTTCGCGCTCAAAAATACTCCCCCGCATTCCGTAACGTATTGCAAGCAGTGTATTTTGACATCGAATCAGGAGTGTTGCTTTCGGAGGCTTTCGCGAAGCACACCAAGGTCTTCCCTCGTTTCTTTATCAACATGGTCGCCATCGGCGAGGCAAGTGGATCCCTCGATAAAGTGCTTGTCAGTATGGCGGACTACTACGAAAACGACCGAAAGATCAAGAAAAAAGCAGCATCCGCTATGGTATACCCCACTATGCTTTTGGTAATGGTGTTCGTTGTTCTCTTATTCGTAACTCTGTTTATTTTGCCTCAGTTCGAGTCTACCATCAACGAGCTTGGCGGAGACATACCTTGGATCACAAGGGTTTTGATGGATATTTCCAAATTTATGCAGGAAAATATCTTTTTCATTCTCCCCACTGTGGCTGCGGTAGGTCTTATACTCTTTTTGCTTTCAAAAACAAAAAAAGGCGAGTATGTAAAAGACTATCTTATGTTCCGTCTTCCCCTGATCGGCAAGGTACAGCAGAATCTTATCACGTCAAGATTTTCGAAGGCGTTCGTCATTCTGCTCGGAAGCGGAATGAATATGGTGGACTGTCTTGAAAACCTGAAAAAAATGCTTGGCAACGCCGTATTCAGCGAAAAATTCAGCTACACGATCGAAGAGGTCAAGCGCGGAAGAAGAATTGCTCCCTCCTTGGAGGCAACCGAGCTGTTCCCCACGATGCTGACCGAAATGATCGACGTTGGAGAAAAGAGCGGCAATATCGAGGAAGTGCTTAACTCCACCAGCTCATATTTTGACGAGTGCGTGGAATCCAGCATCGCCAAGGCGATCGCCGCACTGGAACCTATGATGATCGTGATACTCGGCGTGATCGTTGGTGTGGTCATTCTTGCGGTGCTTTTGCCTATGATGTCGCTGATGAACAGCATTTAAGGAGAAAATCAAATGATTTTTAATCAACTTTTTACAAATTACTTAATTGAAAAGCAGGCATTGACAGGAGAGCTTGCCTCCGAATGGTTGGAACGTTCCGATGCCGCCGGTTCACCTATATATATTGAGCTTGCCCGTTGTAACGTTATAGAAGAAGAGCCTCTGTACCGTCTCCTTGCGGATTTTCTCGGCTATGAGTATCGCTTCTGCCAGCTTTCCGAGATCAATCTTGAATTTGTCAAGCAGTACCCCAGAGATCTGCTTATCGAATATCAGGGCGTTCCCTTCACTCTGGAAGGCGACGTGCTGACGGTTTTGGGATGCAATCCTTTCCGCATTGAGGAATTTCACGAGCTTTTGACCTATGGTGGAAAAAAGCTGAAATTCATCATCAGTCCTCCCACGCAGATGGCTCGAATTCTGGACTATGCAAACAACAAAATCCAGCAAGACATAGTGCTGACCGACTATTCTAAGTCAACCTCGGACATCACAGAGGCAAACCCTAACACCCCAATCGACGCACCTATCATCAAGCTTTGTGACTCGATTTTGAAGGATGCTATCAACCGCGGAGCCAGTGATATTCACATAGAACCTTTTGATACCGCGATCTATTTACGCTTCCGAATCGACGGCAAGCTGAACAAGATCGAGGAATTGATGCCTCATATGTTCCCCGCGCTTCTGGCACGCTACAAGATAATGGCTGACTTGAACATCGCAGAACGCCGCGTGCCGCAGGACGGAAAAATAAGCATGTCGGTGAACGGTGTTCCCTACGATTTCCGTGTCTCAACCATACCAACTATACACGGAGAAAAGATCGTAATTCGTATTTATAACCGCCAGTTTCATTCAGGCGATATTTCGTCTCTCGGTTTTTCGGACAAACAACGTGAACTCATTATGAGTATGATCACGAGACCTCACGGAATCATCCTTCTGACAGGACCTACCGGTAGCGGTAAGAGTACCACACTTTACACATTCCTTCGTTATCTCAACAAAGAGGATACAAATATTATGACGGTCGAGGATCCCGTCGAGAACGAGATCATAGGAATTAACCAGGTACAGGTCAATCCTAAGGCGCAGCTGACCTTCGCGGCGGCACTGCGAAGCTTTCTCCGCCAGGACCCCAACGTTATCATGATCGGTGAGATACGTGATGAAGAAACGGCGCAGATCGCAACGAGAGCTGCGATCACAGGACACTTGGTTCTCTCCTCTATACATACCAACGACGCGGCGGGCGTTATTACCCGTCTCATAAATATGGGAATTCCAAAATATCTCGTTGCCGACTCTCTACTGGGCGCTATCTCGCAACGTCTGGTGCGTAAGCTTTGCCCCAAGTGCAAGACCGCGCGTATGACCACCAAAGCCGAAATGGATATGCTTGGAATAAACGAGGAAGCCGAGATATTCGATGCAGTCGGATGTCCTTATTGCAACCAAACCGGATATCTTGGACGTATCGGTGTATTTGAGATCATGGTACTTAACGACGAGATCCAAGATATTCTGATGTCGGATGATTTCACCAGTGAAAAGATCGGAGAGATCGTCGAACGCGATATGACCACCGTTCTCAATCATACCAAGGAACGCGTTTTGGCGGGAGAGACCAGCATAGAGGAATACGAGGATCTTGTCGATATCGTTGTATCGTGATCAACTTTTCATTGATCAAAAGCATTGATCAAAAATATGATCTCATATCCTTACGGCAACGTATGCCCGAACACAGACTGCAGGCGAAACGACCAAGAAACCAAGCAGCTTATGGGCTATATCGCAGACCATCACGACAGCTTATACAAGACCTTATCCGACGAGCAGAAGGAGATCCTCGAGAAGTTCGACGACTGCCACGGAGAGCTGACTGACATTAACGAGAGAGATATTTTCGTCTATGCCTTCAGGCTTGGTATGCGGATCGCCATTGAGGCGATTTTGCCTTTGGAGCAATCTAACTAGTATATTGGAGTGCAAAAAGTTCCACTTTTCCAACTTCCATTTTACCTTCCATTCAGCCAACATTAAAGCCCCAAGCTTCCACAAAAGTTCCACAGTTTTAGTGGAAAGAAAGCCTATTTTGCCCCCCTATAAAGCGCAAAAAGAAGAGCAGACCGAAGTCTGCTCTTCATGGCTTTAAGCCTTATGTTTATTAGGTTTTTTATATCAGCCGAAGTATCTCTGAAGAAGTCCCTCGAATGCCTTGCCGTGTCTTGCTTCGTCGCGAGCCATCTCGTGGACGGTATCGTGGATAGCGTCGAGGTTAAGCTGCTTTGCAAGCTTTGCAAGCTCGAACTTGCCCTGAGTTGCACCGTTCTCTGCTTCAACTCTCATTTCGAGGTTCTTCTTTGTGGAGTCGGTAACTACTTCACCGAGAAGCTCTGCAAACTTTGCAGCATGCTCTGCCTCCTCAAAGGCTGCCTTTTCCCAGTAGAGACCGATCTCGGGATAGCCCTCTCTATGAGCAACTCTTGCCATTGCAAGATACATACCAACCTCGGTGCATTCGCCCATGAAGTTAGCGCGAAGACCCTCAATGATCTCCTCGGGAGCACCCTTAGCTACGCCTATAACGTGCTCAGCTGCCCACATTCTCTCCTCTTCCTTTACCTCGTTGAACTTCTCGGCAGGAACCTTACACTGGGGGCATCTCTCGGGAGCAGCATCTCCCTCGTGAACGTAACCGCAAACAGAACAAACAAACTTTTTCATAGTAAAATCTCCTTTTAAGTAAATATAAAATTTATTTTTTTAGATTTATAATATCGGCGAGATCGGTGTGGCTCACGTTTTCATCGTGGAGCATTCTGACCGTTATTCTACCGAGATTCTCAATTAATTTGTCGTTTATCACGCCAAATGCTACGTGCATTTTACACTCCATTTTACAGGGATTGCGAGAACATTCGTGGTCGCATTCGAGGCACTTTGAGATCCTCACGGGGCCGTCGATAAGCTCGATTATTTCAAGCACCTTAATCTCGTCCCCCGATCTCGTCAGCTCGTAGCCGCCTTGAACGCCTTTATAGGATCTGACAAACCCCGCTGTGTTCAGCTTTCTTAGAACTTTTAGCGCGATCTTCGGAGTTATGCAGGCGAGGTCGGCTAAGGTTGCCGCGCCCGTCTTTTCTCCGAGGCTATCAAGGATCAGACACATTCGGATGGCATAGTCTGCTTCTTGGGTTACCCTCATATTGACTTGCTCCTCCTTTTTTTGAATGTCTACCTCCTTGGTATACATTGATTATAGCACACTATTCTTGCTTTGTCAATAGGTTTTTGAAAAAATTTTAAAAAATTTTTACCAAAACGGTAGACTTTTTAAAAAGGCTTATAATATAAAGGAAAACGGAGATTTTTAGTTCTCCGTTTCTTTTATATTCACAACCGTTACAGGCTTATTCTGCTGTTTTGCAAAATTTATTGTTGAAAGCGTGCCTTTTGATTCGCCGTCCCAGATAACGAGAACAGAATCGGCTATCTCAACTATTTCCCTATTGCGCTTGATGGGTGCCGCTCTTTTATATAAATGATACTTTGGGCGGATTATATGTTTGGAGATTCGATGCTCGTCGGCATACTTTTCCGCAAGAGTGTCTATACCGTTTGCGCCTCCCGAGATTATTTCGTCGACGTCGTCGGGGATATGAGGAGCGAGGTCAAAATCAGTGATGGAACGTGAGCCTGCAATAAGCAATTTCATAAATTTCCCTCCAAAAATAAAAAGGTGCGCAACCGAAGCTACGCACCGAAAAATGCAAGCTCCTGTTGCTACCACACAAACAGTTCCCGTTTACCGATTAAGCTCATCACTTGTCAAGCATACGAAAATAGAGCATACATTTTTACCAATAGTAAAAAATATATGCTTGACAAAAAAATCAAAGCTTAATCGCTATTTAATTAGGGAACAGAATAAAATTACGTTTGTGTGGTAAGGTCATTATAGCACAATTTCGAGAATTTGTAAAGAGGTTTTTAAAAAAAGCTATCCCGACGGCATGTTTCGTGGGATAGCTTTTGAGATGTTGATTTCAAATTTTGATTTATCGTCTTATTGCCTTCTCATCTGCCGCAGAAAAAGCAGTATTGCGGCAACGGTTGCAACAACGCTATATCCCAGCACCCACCAAAGGTGAGGAAAGATGCCGCCGAGGTCGCCTGCAAGCAATGCTCTTTCCATTTCCACGGCATGGACGAAAGGTAAAGCATAGGCGATATTTTTAAACGCTCCGCCCACAAGCTCCAAATCGAACCACGTGCCTGATAACCAAGCCGAAAGATTGGTCAAGAGCGCGCCGCATATTCCACCCACCTGCTTATCGTTGAGAATGCTTCCGAAAAGTAGGCCCAATGAGACAAATAACAGCGAGATGGGAATAATAAATACTATTGCCAGCAGAATATTTACTGTAATATCAAGTCCGAGTATAATAGCGACGGCATAGCAGACTACGCTTTGCGCCACTGCGATCGGTATAATGGGCAAGGTATAGCCCAAAATAAAATCGACGGGGGTCAGAGGTGTGGTGTAGAGTCTTTGAAGCAGTGAGCTACCTCTGTCCTTGGCAATTATGGTAGCCGAAAACAGTGTCATAAAGGACAGACCAAACACCGTTATACCGGGCGTGAGATGCGCTATTTCAAATAAAGGGACGGGAATATTCGCTTGTATGGCGCTGAGCAAAAGTATCAGAACGATAGGAAAACCCAAGCCGAAAAGCAATGTCAAGGGGTCGCGGAGTATTTCCTTAGTATTTCTTTTTGCAAAAGCAAGCATTCTCATTTCTTCACCCCCTTGACGACGCGGATAAAGGCTTCTTCAAAACTATCGGTCTCAGCGATCTTTTTTATGTTCTCAGACGTATCGCAGACGAGCAACTTACCGTCGCGCATAATGGCGATCCTGTCGGAAAGCGCCTCTGCCTCCTCCATATAATGGGTGGTCAGAATTATCGTGATCTTTCCCTTTAATGAGCGGATTATATCCCAAAGGTCGCTTCGGGCGATAACGTCAAGACCCAAGGTCGGCTCGTCAAGAAAAAGTATTTTCGGCTCACTTATTAGCGCCATTGCGATGCTGAGCCGTCTCTGCCAGCCGCCCGACAGCTTGCCCGCTCTTCTCGTCAAAATGCTTTCAAGACCTAACATCTCTGTCAATTCTCTGATCTTTTCTTCCTTTTTGTCCTTCGAAAAACCGTGGACTCCGCAAATAAGTTCAAGGTTTTCTTTGGCGGTAAGTCCCGGCGCTATGGCGGTCTCTTGGGGCGAGACCGATATGAGAGATTTCACCTCGGTAGCCTCTCTGCGAATGCTTTTGCCAAGCAGATACGCATCTCCGTCGGATGGCTCGGTAAGGCAGCAGAGCATTTTTATTGTTGTAGTTTTCCCCGCGCCATTCACGCCCAAAAGCGAGAAAAGCTCACCCTCATTAATGCTTAACGACAAATTATCAACCGCTATAATATCACGGTATTTTTTTGTCAAGCCTTCAATTTTAATTGCATCCATCCGTGCGTCCTCCATCTATAAGTCTTATGCGAAGTCCCTGATAAACGTCGGTCAGCATCCTACTGATAAGCTCAAAGTCCAGCTCCCAAAACGAGGTAGCGAGCATCGTGGCAATGCCGTGAACGCAGACCCACATTTCAAGATGCATAAGCCTTGCCGTCTCACGGTCACAACCGTTAGCCTTCATTATCATTTCAACCGAGGTTTCGAAATCAACCGTGGGATTTAGCTCCTCTCCCTGCCTGTCGCACATAAAAATAAGCTTGAAAAGCTCCTTTTCCTCCTTGGCAAAGCGAATGTACGCCATACCGTACGCCTTATATGGCGGATACTTTTCGCATTTAAGCTCCGAGGTGATAAAGCCGAGATATTTTTCAAACGCGGCGACGAGAACCGAATGCTCCAGATCCTCCATCGACTCAAAATTTGAAAATATCGGCTGTGTTGAACAAGACAGCGCGTTTGCGATGCTGCGAGCATTGATCGCATCCGCTCCGCCCTCTCTAACAAGAGACAAGGCGGTGTCAATTATGTCTTTTTTCGTGATTTTTACTTTTGGTGGCATAACACCCTCCTAAATATATCGTTTGTTATATATCAAGTGTTATTTTATCACGACAGATAGATTTTGTCAATAGTTTTTTGAAAATTCCCAAAAAATATAGCCGTGAAACGATCTCACGGCTACAAAACGGACTTCACCTTTAAACTATGCCAATTTTTTGAAAGTTTTTGAAGATGAGGGGGGGTGCAGGGGGGAGAGGAAACCCTTTTCCAAAAGGTTTCCTCTCCCCCCTGCATATTATAAATCTAAAATTACTGTGCTGCGTTAACCAAAGAAATACAGATTGGAGGCTCCAACGTCGTAAATTATTCCCGTCTTGGGGTAGTGACCCAATATTCTTTTAACCTCGGATTGTGAAACGATTTGATTTATAGGTCTTGTGGGTATCTCGCCGTGTATAGCGCGGTAGATCATGTGCGCACCGATATATCCCGCCAAGGGTGTGCTGTGCAAATGCTGATCGTCAATACAGAAATCCCATTTGTTACCGCCGTTGTCGATGAAGGATTGTACCTCCTCCTTCCAATTGAGAAGATATACCCCCTTAACCTTTGTCTGGGCGTATTTTATGGAGGCGGACTGCTCGTTATGAGCCGGAAACATAAACAAAGCCGTTCCCGAATCGTCGCAAGCCTTCTTCAAAACGGCAAGATGATTCGCCTGATCGTTACTGTAAAAGCCGCAAATAAACACCGCGCCGTACATTCCGCTTCTGATGTCATCCATAATAATATCATCGTAAGCGTACGTGTCAACATGAGCGTAACCGCGGGAGATGTGATCCACAAGAGTATTCTTTCCGTTTCGGTACATCATTTCCTGCAAAATGTTTCCGACCTTTGACGTGCCGATAAAGCTATTTCCCAGAATAAGAACTCTGTCAGAATTGCTTTTTTCTATATCAATAATACCAAGCTGAGGATCAGAGCCTATCCTCTTGCATTGCGCGTATAACTTTATCTTGGATATTGCGGTCTCACTGAGCTCCTGATAGTCGACCGCAAGAGCCATCTTTTGTTTCTCGCCGTTTTCAGAAAAAGTAAAACAGATAAGATGTCTGTATGCTCCGCTTGAAATAGACTTTTCAATACTGATGCTAATGTCTACGTCTCCTGAATCCTTGAAGTCCGCGGACAATTCCTGCCAATCGCCGTCCTTGCCATCCGAACCGAAAATGACTTTGCCGATGTGTCTGCCGTTGGTGTATATATTGAAGATGTTTTTGGATTGCTTTTCAAATCTCCAATCCTCGGAAAGACGTAAGGATATCCCAATCGCGCTTCCCTCTGCCACAAAACGGTTGGTTATATAATTTTTCGGCTCAACTCTATCTATTGCAAGATAACCCGTATCAGGCGCGGGAGAATCGGATTCTGTCAGATCTGATTCGACGTCTTTCTCCTCGCTCTCTTCCATTGCATTCTCGGAGGTCAAAGGATCCACCGTGGTCTCACTGCTCTCGCCGAAACTGATATTGCAGGAGCATAACAGGAAAATGAAGACCAGCAAAACCGCTAAAATACTTTTTTTCATTTTCGTAACCGTACCTTTCGTTATGAATTTATTATAGGATACCATTTTTCTCTGTAAATGTCAAGACTTACTGCCCGTCCGTCACACAAATATTCCCATTCATCGATCTTAAACGCAGACTAAAAAAGGAAAACCGTGAAACAATCTCACGGCTACAAAACGGACTTCACCTTTAAACTATGCCAATTTTTTGAAAGTTTTTGAAGATGAGGGGAGAGTGCAGAGAGGGGAGAAGGAACTTTTTTCAAAAAGTTCCTTCTCCCCTCTCTGCATTTATCCTATATTACTGTGCTGCGTTAACGATAGCGGAGAAAGCAGCGGATTTGAGGGACGCGCCGCCGATGAGGCCGCCGTCTACGTTCTCCTTAGAGAGAAGCTCTGCTGCGTTCTTGTCGTTCATGGAACCGCCGTACTGAACGGTAGTCTGCTCTGCGATCTCTGCGCCGAACATCTCGGCAACAGCCGCTCTGACGTAGCCGTTACCCTCGTCTGCCTGATCAGCAGTAGCGGTAACGCCTGTACCGATAGCCCAAACGGGCTCGTAAGCGATGATAACGTTCTTCATCTGCTCAGCGGTAACGTTTGTAAGAGCCATCTTGGTCTGGAACTTGAGGAGAGTTTCGGTGTAGCCAAGCTCTCTCTGTTCAAGAGTTTCACCTACGCAAACGATAGCTTTAAGTCCTGCGTTAAGAGCTGCCAGAGTGCGGAGGTTAACTGTCTGGTCGGTCTCACCGAAGTACTGTCTTCTCTCGGAGTGACCGATAACAACGTACTCTACACCTGCTTCGCAAAGCATCTCTGCGGAGATCTCGCCGGTGTAAGCGCCCGATGCCTTGAAGTGAACGTTCTCAGCACCGATCTTTATGTTAGAACCCTTTGCTGCCTCAACTGCCGCGGGAATATCGATTGCGGGTACGCAAAGAACAACATCACAGTTGTCCTTGCCAGCTACGAGAGGCTTCATCTCCTCGATCAGAGCCTTTGCTCCGTTGGGAGTCATATTCATCTTCCAGTTTCCTGCAATTACGTATCTTCTCATTTTTAAAACTTCCTTATTACTATGTATTTTTTAAAAGTTTCGCTCAAGCCTTTTCAAAGGCTTGTCGCAGCCGCCGCGATCGGCGGGCGCTCGTCGCAACGAGCGAAAATCCCCTACCCTTCCAGAGCGCCACAGAAGGGTGAATTTCAAAAGCTCGCGAGCTTTTGAAAGAGGGGAACCGCACAAGTGGGGGGTTCCCCTTTTTTACGAAAATTTTAATTATTTGTCCTGAAGTGCCGCAATACCGGGAAGTTCAAGTCCTTCGAGGAATTCAAGGGACGCACCGCCACCGGTGGAGATGTGAGTGATTCTGTCAGCAAAGCCGAGAGTCTCACAAGCTGCCGCACTGTCACCGCCGCCTACGATAGAAATGCAATCGCTGTCAGCAAGCGCCTGCGCTACCGAGATAGTACCCTTTGCGAGAGTGGGGTTCTCAAATACGCCCATAGGTCCGTTCCAAACGACGGTCTTAGCAGTCTTAACTGCCTCTGCGTAAAGCTCCATGGTCTTAGGACCGATGTCGCAACCCTCTCTGTCAGCAGGGATCTTGTCAGCGTCAACGATAACGGTCTCAACGGGAGCGTCGATGGGATTGGGGAATTCTGCGATAGTTGTGCAGTCGATGGGGAGAAGAAGCTTAACGCCGTTAGCCTCAGCCTTTGCCATCATTTCCTTGCAGTAGTCGATCTTCTCGCTGTCAAGGAGAGACTGACCTACGCCGTAGCCCTTAGCCGCGAGGAAGGTGTATGCCATACCGCCGCCGATGATAAGGGTATCAACCTTGGAGAGAAGGTTGTTGATAACGTTGAGCTTGTCGGAAACCTTAGCTCCGCCGAGGATAGCAACGAAGGGACGCTCGGGGTTGGAAAGTGCCTTACCCATAACGCCGATCTCCTTGCCGATAAGGTAACCGCAAACTGCGGGGAGATATGCTGCTACGCCTGCGGTAGAAGCGTGCGCTCTGTGAGCGGTACCGAATGCGTCGTTAACGTAGAGACCGTCCTCGCCGCAGAGGTCAGCCAAAGCCTTTGCGAACTCGGGCTTGTTCTTTTCTTCGCCTGCGTCGAAACGAACGTTTTCAAGAAGAACGCAAGTGCCGTTCTCCATAGCGGCGATCTTTGCCTTTGCGTCGTCACCAACGATGTCGGATGCGAACGCAACCTTGCCGTCGAGATATTCGTTAAGTCTGTCTGCTACGATCTTGAGAGAGAACTTCTTAACGTCCTTCTTTGCCTTCTCAAGATATTCAGCGGTAGCAGCTTCCTGCTCGCTTTCGGGAAGCTCTGCAACCTTCTTCAGCTCCTTCTTGGTGAGCTTGAAGCCGGGAGTAAATACGTTGTGGGGCTTACCCATGTGGGAAGCAAGGATAACCTTTGCGCCCTTAGCCATAAGGTACTTGATAGTGGGGAGTGCTTCTACGATTCTCTTGTCGGAGGTGATAACACCGTCCTTGCTGGGTACGTTGAAATCGCAACGAACGAAAACCTTTGTGCCCGCATTGATAACAACGTCTTCAATAGACTTCTTGTTGTAGGTCATTTTAAGATCCACCTTTCTTATATCTGCGAGGTATACCTCGCACAATTTTTTACCAAATTATAGTTTACCACAATTTCATCACTTTATCAAGTGGTAATAAGTAAAAATTTAACAATTTCTGCGATTTTTTTTACTGCACATTGACCGAAGCAGGAGTTCCGGTAAGGTTTTTAGCCTCTGCCTCGGCAAGAAGTGCGTTTCTGGCGTCTCTCTGCCGTATCAGATGCTTGTAGGTAAAAATACAACAAACAAGATGTGCCGAACCGGTTATTGTCCATGTTACGGGATAAGCCAGATACAGATACGCTATCTCTCCGGGGAAAATAATGTTACATATCACTACAATCCATATTACACGAAGCAAACACGAGCCTATGATAGACACTATCATAGGAATAACCGGCTTACCCATTCCCCTCATAAGTCCGCTTAAGACATCCATAACACCACAAAGGAAATAGGTGGTACAGATCATCTTAAGCCTCAGCACTCCCGCGGAAAAGACCTGATCGTGAAGGATCGGGTCGGGTTCGTCCACGTAAATTGACAATAGCTGTTCTCCGAACACCAAACAAATACCACCGATAAGAAGTCCGGTAATAACCACCACTGTTACCGCGATAAAACCAACTTTTTTGACTCTCTCTATCTTCTCCGCACCCACGTTCTGACCTGCAAAGGTCATGGCGGTCTGATAAAGCGAGTTCATAGCTATGTATACAAATCCTTCGATGTTACCTGACGCAGCGTTTCCCGCGATGACCGCATCTCCGTAGGAATTGACGGTGGACTGAATAAGCACGTTGGAGATTGAGAACACCACGCTTTGAATACCTGCCGGCAGACCGTTTCGTACTACCGCGACGATATTTTCCTTTTTCATCTTCACCGAGCGAAGATCGACCTTACATGCTCCGTTATAGCGACACATATAGACAAGTATCATGATCGCCGACGCATACTGCGAGGCGCTGGTAGCAATTCCTACGCCGATAGCTCCCATTCCGAAGACCAGAACCATTATGAGGTTCAGCACCACGTTTAAAAGTCCCGATATTGAAAGGAATATCAAGGGGCGCTTGGTGTCACCGGACGAGCGAAGCGCCGACGCCAAGAAGTTATAAACCATCATGGCAGGCATGCCCACAAAATAGGCTCTCATATAAGGAATCGCCTCGGCGAGAGTTCTTGCCGTTTCCTCTCCTCCGCCCATCATAAGTTTAAGTAACGGCTCGCACATAATAAAGCCGAAGATACCCACGAAAAGTCCGCAGATAAGACCACCCAGCAGCGAGGTGTGGACCACGTCCTTTACTTCGTCATGACGCTTGGCTCCTATTCCCTGCGCCACGCATATACCCGTACCGACAGAAAAGCCCATAAATGCGTTTACCAGAAGATTTATAAGAGGACCGCAGGAGCCGACCGCGCCCATGGCAACGCTTCCCGACGAGGAAAATCTGCCTACCACGACCATATCCGACGCGTTGTAAAGAACCTGCAAAAGTCCCGTTGCCATCAAAGGAAACGCATATTTCAGCATTTTGCCGAGCAGAGGTCCCTCGGTCATACTATATTGTTTTTTTACGGCAATAGCCATTTTATTACCTTTCTGCATAATTGCAAATGAAGAAAAATCCGTTTTGCGACGATTGCCGCAAGTCTACTCATTATAATTATAAACATTAAAAGAAAAAAGTCAATAGAATTACTTGAAATAAATCAACCCAAATATGGATTTTTCTTGTCTTTTTTCTCGTTGACAAACGTCCTGTGTTATGATATACTTAACGTATAGATTTGAAATTTAACCGAAAGGAATTATTAATATGATCTATATGTTTTTGGCTGACGGCTTTGAAGAGGTCGAGGCTCTCTGCCCTCTTGACATACTGCGCCGCGCGGGACTTGAAGTCACTACCGTTAGTATTGGTGGCAAGGATATGATAACAGGCTCTCACGGCATCACCGTCCAAGCCGACATTCCCGACATTATGTACCGCGACTCATCTCCCGACATGATAATTCTCCCAGGCGGTATGCCAGGCTCCACCAACCTTGACGAAAGCAAGACGGTTGACACAGCTCTGCGCGTTGCGGCGAAAAAGGGAGCTTATCTCTGCGCTATCTGCGCCGCTCCTTTAGTACTCGGTAAAAGAGGCTATCTTGAAGGCAAGAGAGCCGTTTGCTACCCGGGTTTTGAGAGCTTTCTGAACGGCGCAGACGTCTCCGAGACCGAAACCGTAGTTAGAGACGGCAATATCATCACCGCCAAGGGTATGGGCGCTGCGTTTGAGTTTGGTCTTGAATTGGTTCGCGCTCTCAAAGATAACGAGACCGCCGAGAATATCAAAAAATCGGTATTTGCAAAGTAATTAAGGACAAAAAATGAAAAACAATCAAAAAAGGCTCTTGGGATTTCATGACGCTGTAAAAAAAGAGCAGTTTTTGCCTATCCTGCTGGTGTCGATCTGCCTGTTTATCGCTCTGCTTTTGCAGATCGCGGACAAGTTCATCTATCCCATCAGCCGTGAGCTGCTCTCACCCATGATCTCACAGATCATCGTGATCTTTATCCCCCTTTACCTTTGTATGACGGTCGCCTTTACCGAAAGGTCTCCCGTCTATATGCTACGCGCGGTGGGTTGCCGCAGACTTCGCGCAGATCACGTATTCCTCATAATATTCACTTCGCTGTTTATGGTTACTACCTCACTTTTGTTAAACCTCGCGTTCGGTGGAGTGTACTCGGTATCAGACGGCTTTACGCTTTTAGGCTCATTCACGGCGGGCGCAGGTGAATACACATCAACCTACCCTTACCTTATAATCGTTTATGCCGCCGCCCCCGCATTTATCGAGGAGATACTGTTCAGAGGATTTATTTACTCACGTTTTTCGCGGATCAGCCAAGCTACTGCGATAGCGGTCTCTACCGTTATATCATCCCTTTTCGCGTTCTCCATAGCGGGACTGCCCGCCGCAATCTTCTGCGGTCTTGCGTACTGCTTTATCCGCTACGTCACAGGCACGCTCTGGTCGTGTATGATCGTCCATTTCGTTTTCAATCTCTACGCTCTGTTTTTGCAGACCAACGTGGCAAAATACTTTTTGTCCGCCCAGAACAGACTGCTTTTGATAATTATTATCATCGCCGCCTGGCTTATCTCCTCCGCGCTTTTCTTTGCGGAGAGTGCGCGTGTATTCAAAATGAGATCCGACAAAGTAAAGTCGGGCGAGGAGGTCTCCACTCTGCCGAAATTCAGCTTCAAAACCCTTGGAAAAGAGCTGAAGCAGACATTCTCCCACCGTCCCACAATGATCTGCGCGATCACGTCAGGAGTATTCTTTATTGCAATAACGGTCATTGGATATTTTGCGTGAATGGAAAGCGGATTCTGAACCCACACGTCCTCAATCACGGCGAAGCCGTGTATGGACTCCGTCGCAAGACGGAATGGAATCAACACAAAGTGTTGTATGGCATCAAGCCGCAGAAAATGCACCTTCGGTGATGCCATACGCCTTCGGCGATTACATACACGCTGCCGCGTGATGCCATACCAAGCCGCGGCTTGGATAAAAAATTCCTCGGAACAAGTCCGAGGAATTTTTTGGCCTACCCGAACGGATTCGAACCGTTGACCTTCAGAGTCGGAGTCTGACGCGCTATCCAGCTGTGCCACGGGTAGAAATATTATTAACGTATTTATTAGTATATCACAGTTTTTATATTTTTGCAAGTGCTATCCGAAAAAATCTTTCGACAGCATATGAGCCTCGCCTTTTGGGCGAGGCTCTAAACGTGTATAAGGCTATGCCAGATATCCTATTGCGGTGATGGCTACGAAAAGCACGGCAATTACGATGGCGCAGATCATAGTAGGGGGGGAGGTGAAGGTATCCTTGAGCTGCTTACCGAGCTTTTTGAAGCTTATTTCGGGAAGAGTCGAGCTTTTCTCGCCTGCTTTGATCCTTTCGGCATTGACCCAGTATACTCTCGCGGCTTCGGAAAAGAATATCACGGCGGAGATGAGCCAAGCGGCGATAATTATTATGATCAGCAAAAGCTTATTGCCTGTGGAGAGAAAATACTTTGCGATATTGGTCTGCAGGAACACTCCGTAGAGATTAAAGATGAAGTGGATAATCAGACAGGGAAAGAGTGATCCCGTTACGTTTCTTATGAAGCAATAGGTCAGCGCACAAAGCAATGCGGCGGGAAGGCCAATCACCGTGAAGGAGAGCATTGCAGAGATTATCGAGGATAAGTCGGAGGCCAAGCGG
>JAZSRA010000102.1:0-2386 GCA_045538195.1 Eubacteriales bacterium
AGTTCCTGAATTACGGGATTTGGGCGGATTAAAAGTAAATCCGTGGGTGTCGCCGGAAAAGGTGATCGAACAGGAACTTTTTGCAATTAAGTCAGTGGAGGAACGCAAAGATTTATTTAAGGAAATCGCTCCTGATTTTGAGCCGTTTCCGGGACAGGAAACACGAAAAACACAAGGTGAATTGATTCATAAGATGTTGAACAGTAAGGATCAATTTGATTTATTTCGCGGGGTTGCCGGAGCCGGTAAGACTTCTACTTTGCAGGAGTTGTGCCGGGGATTGCAAAGTGGCGGAATAAACAGTATTTATGTGATTGCTCCGACCAATTCAGCGACGGATGTTTTGAAACAGGAGGGTTTTGAACAGTCGCAGACGGTGGCAAGTTTTCTTTTGTCGGAGAAAAAGCCTCCGGTGGGAAGTTATGTGATTATTGTCGAATCCGGTTTGAACTCTTTGCGGGAGGGAGTGGAAATCGTCAAGGTTGCCAGAGCCAACAATTACCGGGTGCTGTTTGTGGGGGATGCAAGGCAGCATACGGCGGTGGAGTCCGGCGACTTTTTCCGGCTTCTGGAAGATCATTCAACGATTGCCAAGTTTTCTTTGACGGAGATCCACCGCCAGCAAAATGAGGAATATCGGCGTGGCATTTCCGATTGTGCGTTGGGGAATTTTGAGGCGGCGTTTGAACGGTTTGATCAGAATGGATTTATTCACGATGGAAAAGCCAAATATCTGCAGGAGGCGGCAGAGAGTTACATGAAATTTACAGAAAATGGTGAATTTATTGACCGGGCAATACTGGTAGCTCCGACGCATGACGAAGGAGATCGCCTTACTGATGCGGTGCGAGAGAAGTTGAAAAGTTCCGGGAGTGTTGCGAAAACCGGGCGACAGGCAGAGGTTTTTCGCAGTTGGAGCAAGCCGAAAGTCTGGATCAAAAATGTGCGAAATTATGCTCCGGGGACGACCATTGCGTTTATCCGTAATATGAAAGATATCGGCAATGCCGGTGAAGTTGCCAAAGTTGAGCGGGTGGAGGGAGATTTCGTTTATCTTGACTCCGGCAAATGTCTGCGTCCGAAAGCGGCGGCAGATTTTATTGAGGTGGGAGAATTACGGGAAATCGAACTCTGCCGGGGCGATTTGATTCAGTTCAATGTGAATTTGCGGGATAAAAAGATTTACAACGGCAATATCGCCCAAATCACCGATGATCCACGTAAAGTAATGATGCTTTATTCGGATGGCACGCCCAGAGAATTGATTGAGTTGCCGGAAGATTATGCCACATTCAAATATGGCTGGGTAACAACTTCTCACAAATCCCAGGGGCGGACTGCTGAAAATGTGGTGGTTGCGGCACAGGCGTTGGATCGGAAAGCGTTTTATGTGGCATTGAGCCGCGGACGCAAAAATATGGCATTGCATTGTCCGGAAAAGGAGTTTTTGAAACAGCAGCTGAGTTTCCGCATTGGCGACCGAACCAGTGTGCATGATTTATTGGCGGAAGGACAAATTACGGCAGACCGGCTGCTGCCGCTTTCAGAAGATGCTCAACGCCGGAAGGCAGAAACTCTGCCGGATGAAAAATATAAGAGCGTTATTGAACGGACAAAAGAGTTTATGGAACAGATCAAACAGACAAC
This sequence comes from Eubacteriales bacterium, assembly GCA_045538195.1. Taxonomy (GTDB): domain Bacteria; phylum Bacillota; class Clostridia; order Oscillospirales; family CAG-272; genus SVTX01. Next base: position 1,648 of record JAZSRA010000102.1, read on the forward strand.
TGCGAAAGTTTGGGAACGGGCAAAGCAGATCGCCGCCCGCCGCTCCCGCTGGGCGAAGTACGGTTATGGACCGATTTCTGAAAACACCATTCTGGAAATGGATCAGGAGCGGGCAATCGCGTTGGCAAAAGAACAGGAACTTGCCGGCGAAAGACAGCGGGAGGCTGAACTGAAACCGCAAAGGCCATTGAGCAAGTGGCAGGAAACTATGGCATGGCTTACCGATATTGGAAGCGGCAAAAAGCCTCCGGAACCGAAACCGAAGTCCGCAGCTACACCCGCAAAAACCAAAGAAACAATGCCGCCGTTCACATTCAAACCAAATGTTTTGAGGATTGGAAAACCGGCAGAACCGTCCGCACCCCGGAAAAAGAACTCCATGCAGGAAGCATTGGATTTTCTGGCACAGGAATCTGCCAAAATCCAAGCTGAAGAAGCCGCTGAAAAAGCCCGGCAGGAACAACTTGCCGCAGAAAAAGCTGCCGCCGAGCGTGAAGAGATAGCCCGCGAAGAAACGCTCCGGCTGGAAGCGGAACAACAGGCAAGAGAAAAGCTCGCCCGCGAGCGAGCCGAACAAAACCGCCGCGAACAGCAGGATCGGGAAAAACAGGAACAGAACAAGAAAAAATCCAGAGGAATGGATTTATAACTTATATATAGGAGGATTTTATGGAACAGAGTTATTGGCAGAAAAGTGAAGAACATCTCCCCCGGTTCTGGCTGGAACTGGAAACGGAAA
>JAZSRA010000088.1:0-6669 GCA_045538195.1 Eubacteriales bacterium
ATACTTTGCGAATTGAGAACTTGTGAATGCTGCAAACTTCTGATACTGATCCGACTTTTCTTCATCGGCATAATCGCAAACACTTTTTATAATCAGTCCTTTGGGTTTGGGAAGCATAGCCTGCTCAACTGCATACATTACGGCATATGACTCCATATCCAAAGCCGCTGTGTTTCCGTATTGAGAGTGAATCTGTTTATCAACAACCTCGCTATTTGCAACGACGGTTGAACCGCAAGCCATCGGGCCAATATGTACATGATATTCATTGTCTGGGCTTTCCATCGCACGCTCTACAAGCGCAAGCAAGCTTTCGTCTGTGTTTACAAAGCGAGGGCGAGGAACAAATCCCACTTCTCCGAAAGATACTCTTCCTCTTTTGGCAGAAACAAATTTGCCAGAGGAATAATCCCATACGACGTCGGGAACCACTATATCGCCGTATAGTTGCTCAACAGACTGCTTGTGCGCTACTCCCGCTGCTATTCCCACCATAAAAACAAATCTTGGCTTGAATAAAGTTATCAGCTTCATAGTCAACACACCTGCAGCTGTCATGCCCATTTCGTCCTGTCTTGCAGCTACGATTTTTAAGTGCTTTCCTTTGCGCTCAACCACCGTTTCGTAATATTTCTGACTGTCGCCCTCTAAATTCAGAGGCTTCCAGTCTTTGTACATATGCATAACTCCTGCTTCCTCGGTGGCGGTAGCGGTAATTAAAGCAACGTAATAATCAAAATTTTTCAAAGCAATTTTCCTTTTCGTCCTCTTGATAGCATGTAATCTGATAGATTATCCTCAGATGTTCTTTTTGATCTTCAAAATGTTTTGACCGTCTTTGTATTCGTAGGTTATCTCATCCATACTCTTCTTGACCATATAGATACCGAGTCCACCGATTTCTCTTTCTTCAGCGGAAAGCGTAATATCCGGATCGTCCTTTCCAAGCGGATCATACGGAACACCATTATCAATAAACGTGATAATAACAGCCAACGGAGCCTCACTTATCTCAACCCGAACAGTTGCGTTGCCAACTTCGGTGTTATAGGCGTAATGAGCAATGTTTCCGAATAGCTCGTCAATAGCAATATCAATTTGCATCTGAACCTTGATGGGACAATCTATCAACTCAAGCTGTGCATTGACGAACTCCGTAACGGTCTCAATGTTTTCAACTGTTGCAGCAAGGGTTATCTCCTTCATTTGGTATCCTCCGCATTAGTTTCCATTCTCGCTTTGTACTCAAGACAAAGCATCGTGATATCGTCGAACTGGTCGGCTTTGCCGACAAATTCGTCTATATCCGTTTTCACTGCGGGAAGAATATCGTTCGGAGTGCCGTCCTTAACCTTGTTAAGAATTGCTCCGAGTCTATTCATTCCATAAAGTTCATTTTGGAGATTGGTCGCTTCGGTTACGCCGTCCGTGTATTGGAAAATCTTATCTCCGGGCTCAATCGTCATAGAGCCTGCGCGATACTTCATATCCTCCATACCCGCAAGAACGAAGCCGGGACGGATCTTGTAGGGCTCGAAATCACCACCCGCCTTACTGATAAAGGGCATTTCGTGTCCTGCGTTAACAAAGCTGAATTCGCCTGTTACAAGGTCGAGCACGCCCTCGAAGGCAGTGATAAAGAGTCCTTCGCTGTTCGCCTCGCAAAGCAGGTTATTGACTGCGGTGAATACCTTTCCGAGATCTCTGTCGGGTGTGGTATGGTCTTTGATCAACGTCTTACCGATCACCATAAAGAGTGCTGCGGGCACGCCCTTGCCCGAAACGTCTGCCATAACGATTGCGAGGTGTCGCTCGTCAACCATAAAGAAGTCGTAAAAGTCGCCTCCAACCTCTTTTGCAGGATCCATAGTTGCGTAAATATCAAATTCTTTTCTTTCGGGAAATGCCGGGAAGATACAAGGAAGCATAGATGCTTGGATATGCTTTGCAATATCCAGCTCCGCACCGATCCTTTCCTTTTCCGCAGTTACTCGGGAGAGATTTGCAATATAGTTTTCAAGCTCCGCGAGCATGAAGTTGAAGGATTCGCTCAGGGATTCAATTTCGTCTCCGGTTTTGATGTCAATGTGCTGATTTTCAAAGGTGCCGTTATCGGTGATCTCCTGAGTAAAAGCAGTCAGCTTTCCAACGGGTTTTGTAACCATCTTTCTCACAAAGAAGATATACAGAATGATGGTGATACCGATAATCGCAAAGGAGATCAGCAGCATATTGATAAGGAAGGAGTTAAGGTATGCTCTCACTTCACTCATATCGAGTATGTACTGAATTTCTGCGATTGCGGTTCCGCTCTCGTCAAGAATGACCGAAACACCGGTGTAGTTGTATCCGTAGTCGTTATCCGTTACGAGAGGAGTGTCAATTCCTTTATTATCTCTGTATCTTTCCCAAATGGTAATATATTTTTCCATATCAGTGGGATCGTCGGGGTTTGCCGCGTCTACGTACAGAATATCACTGCCGTAAGGAAGCTGATTGGCGGGATCATCACCCATTTCCTCCACCATTGCGTCAATATAGAAGCAAACACTGTCCTCGTCGGGAACGACAAGAGAGAGAAAGGTGATATCTCCGTCCTTTTTCAGTTGATTGAAGAGATCGTACATCTCCTTATATTCGGGAGTCCCGTCGCCACCTTCCGCAAGAATCGTTTTCACGTTCTCAACGTCAAGCATAGCAGCTATGGCGTTACTATTCGTCATAACTCTTTCCGCATACATCTCCTCAAGATAGGATTTCGAGGTTGCGTAGCTGAAGAGCGAAATGGCAATCGTAAGAACAAGTCCGACGATTCCAAGTGAAATAATAAATTTAGGCAAAAGTTTAAGTTTAAGCTTCATTGTTCGTCTCCCCGCCAAGTCGTTTATAGTAAACCTCCGCATCACACAGGCATCTGCCGTGACAGATCGGACAGATCAGCGCGGTATCGTCATACCAAACCTTTTTTGCTTCCGCTAAATAATCGAATTTACATTCCAAAAGAGCCTTGCCAAGCGGAACGATACCGTCGGGCTTCCAACAAACGATAAAAGTAATGTCTACGGAGATCTCTTTTAGCTTCTCCAAAATAAAGTTTATCATTTGTGCGGCAAGACCGATGCCGCGGTATTCTTCTTTGAGTCCCACCGACTGAATTTTTCCGACCTTTTTATCGGTGCGGGAATAAACTTTGCGAAACAGCTCTGCGTCAAGCTTTGCGTATTTCGCTATGTATTCCGGACTGGTAAGGTAGTAATATATATATCCAACGTTTTCTCCCGCCTCGCTTTTCAGAAGATAGAAAAATCTGTCCGTAGCACCAATCGTAGAGGCAATTTCTTTTGCCCCGTACAGATTCTCACCAACGCACTCGTCACATAAAAGACGGGATTCGTTGACTTCATCCTCTGAAAGCGATTTCAGGTAAAACATGCCTTTGTTTTCAAGATTAAATGAGTATTTCATTTTTTGCCTTTCGTACACGTCAAAATCTTCATTCCCATAGAAATGACCGATTTTTCCTTTAGGATCAAGCGTCTGAGGGCTTCATAGTTCCTGTCAAGCCAAGCCGACCACAATCTATATTCTTCGTTGTCCGGCTCTGACTCAAGAAGCAGTAACACATCCTCGCGTAAATAGGTAAAAAAGGTAGTAAAGATTGCTTTTTTCTTTTCCTTTTCGCCCTGCGCCGCAGAAACGGCATCGTGCCAAACAGAAATATTCTCATATCCGCAAGAGACGAGTGTTTCGCAAACAGTCGCTCCAACCTCGCGGTTGCCGGAGTATCTGTCCTTCTTCAGCATTTCCAAGAACTCACCGAGCAGTCCGTTTTGATCACCCGTCAAAGTAGAGGCGGCGTCGTTCGCTTCAATGATAAGCAGCTTTCCGTCCGCTTTTAAGAATGGGCGAAGAGCCATAAGCAAGACTTTCACATCAAATAAGTGCATCAGGACGAAGGAAAGATAGATAACGTCAAATCCGTCGATCTGCTTTTCGTACATTATGTCACGAAGGCGCTCCGAGAAATATTCCGCTTCTACGTCAAGGCAATAGAATGAAAATCTCCCGTCACCGTATGTTTTTTGCGCTTTTGCAGCAAGCTCCTCGTTATATTCAAGTCCGATTACACGCGATACCGAATCCGAGGTGAAGCGCTCAAGCGTTTTCGCTCCGTCGTTGCATCCGATATCAAGGACCGCGAGATCCTGTCCTTCGGAGAAAATTTGTGCGAAAACGGGAGCTTCATAGCAGGCAAGCAGCTCGTTCTGTACACGAAGTCTTTCTATTTCATTTTTCTCCTGAAAAACGAGTTGACTCTGCACGGTTAGATCTCCTTAGATAATCATATAAAGGTAGTTAAAAATCATTTTGCGTTGATAGTCGCAATACTTTGTTTTCTTTTGAATGAGCTTCAGCACACCTGAATCAATTTCGTCGCCCTCAGACTCAAACGGATTATACAAATTGACGTTATCACGAATACGGAGAACGTAATCTCCGCCCTTTTCCATCAGCTTGATTGAAATATAATACGCATTCTTCTTGCTTTCATCATCAAGGCCAAACTTAATTACGTTGAGCAAAAGCTCTTCACAAATAAAGTTAATAAAGAAAGACTGCTTTATACCGATTCCCCAATCCTCGCAAACAGCCTCAAGGTCACCGGAAATCTGAGCCATACTTTCCGCTTCAATGAGATAGGAGCGTTCAAAGCATTTTCCTGCCATACCGTATTTTTTTCTTACGTACTTCTTGGAGGAACGGAATACGAGCACTACTATGATCATCAGCGTACAAAGCATCTCGGTACAGACATGAGTGATTGAAAGACCGATAATATTCGCATTCGGGATAAACAGTGCTCCGAGCACCAGCATCAAAATACAGTCGCGTATAACAGTCATCGCTCCTGCAAATTTAGCCCTGCCTATAGATTGCCAAAAAGCAGTGATTACCATATTGACACCCATAAACACGATATTGATTGCAAAAATTCGTAATGCCACAGATGCCATCTCAATCGTCTCCGGATCACAGATTCCGAAAAACCATATGAAAGCATCCGAAAACACGGTACAGAAAAGCGCAATAATACCGCCACTTATGATTACTACGGAAAGCGCTTTCTTCAATACGGCATAAATGCCGTCTGTATCCGATTCTCCAACCAAAAATGCGGTCACGGACAACAGTGCATCGGATGCGCCGTCAAATACGCCTATGGGAATCGTACTGATCGTGTAAATCACGCCGTAGATAGCAACGTAAAGGGTACCTGAAGATCCTCCAAAACGAAGAAGCAGTGTATTAAAGACCAGCATCACGACTGCATCAAAAATATGCTCCGAGCCCATACCGAATCCGTTGAAAATAAACGAGCCTATATCGGACAGCTTAGGCAAAACAAGGCGAAGCTTCAGAAGTCTGTGTTTCTTCAAAAAATGTGCCAGAAGCACAAGCACTCCGAGTGCTTCTGAAATACAAAGTGAAGAGGATGCGCCGATGATGCCAAGGTTTAACACATTCATAAAAAGCAGGTCAAGGGTAATGTTTGTAATGATTACAACAGTGGATGCGATTGCAGAAAGCTTTGGATTGCTGTCCGTGCGAACAGAAACCGAAAGAATGTGATACATCACGAATACGGGAGCCGACCACATAACAACGGTGAGGTACTGTTCTGCAAGAGGATATAGTTCCTCTGTTACTCCGAGGAAGGAAAAAAACGCATCCTTAAAAAGAAGAGGAGAAAGACTCAGAAAGCCGACAATAAGTCCAAAGCAAAGCTGAGAATGGAACACACGGTTTGCTCCGCACACGTCGGATGCTCCGAGCAATCTGCCGATATGTACGTTTGCACCGACGCCAATGGTAACACCAAGCAAAGCGTATAGCAAAAAGACAGGAGTAGCGATGTTGGCAACAGCCAAACCATCTGGCCCCACTAAATTGCCAACGATGGTTGCATCTACTATCGTACAAACGGTAAGCGCGAGAGAAGCGCAGATACCCCATATTAAAAAGTGTTTGTATGCGGCACCCGCAAACTTCGTGTCCATCTATCTTTCTCCGTTTCTTCGGTATTCCACGCAAAGCATCGTGATATCGTCAAATTGTGGAGCTTCACCGACAAAATCATCAATATCAGCCTTTACCGAAGAAAGAGTTTCCTTCGGTTTTTGCTGTTTGTTCTTGTTCAGCACAAGCAATAATCTTTCTTTACCGTAAAGCGCATTATGAGCGTTTGTTGCTTCGGTTACACCATCGGTATAGAGGAAGAGCTTGTCTCCCTCACAAAGAGAAATTCTCCCCTCGGTAAACTTCATTTCTTCCATACCCGCAAGCACAAAGCCCGGCTTTACCGCAAGCGGCTCGTAGGAAGCATCCTTATGACAGATATACGGTGCATCGTGTCCTGCATTGACGTAAACGAAATCTCCGGTGTCAAGATCAAGCACACCCTCAAATGCCGTAATAAACAGACCCTCGCTGTTTGACTGACAAAGAAGCTCGTTAACCTCCGTAAACACCTCTCCGAGATCACGTCCCTGCTGTGTATGGTCTTTAATGAGAGTTTTTCCTATCACCATAAACAATGCGGCAGGTACACCTTTTCCCGAAACGTCGGCAATTACCACTGCAAGATGCCTATCATCTACCATAAAGAAG
>JAZSRA010000008.1:0-22722 GCA_045538195.1 Eubacteriales bacterium
AAAAGGGCAGACCGAGTCGGTCTGCCCTTTTGGCACCCCCAACGGGATTAATTACGACTCATCGCCAAACGGCTCGCGTTTGTGCAAAGATTCTGATTCCTGTTGGCATTTTGCAACTGTTTCCGTTTGATTTTCATTAAAAAATTGTATTTTTATCAAATTTTTATCGATTTTTCATAAATATTTATTAATTTATCATTGAAAAATACTAATTTTTGTGATATAATTATAATAAGCAATTATGCTTGGCGCAAAATCAAAAACCAATATTATTTTTGGAGGTATAATTTTATGGGAAAACAGACATCCGATTTTAGGTATAACACAGGTGCTACAAAAGTACCGTGGGCAGCAGTCGGAGAAAACTACAACGTTCACGACCTTATGGAGATCATTCGCTTTCTTATGCAGGGAGAGGGCAAAGAGTACGAGGATGCACTTGAGGCAGTTTGGACTCAGGTAAAGAAGCTTGACGCTCTTGCAACACCTCCCGGAAAACTTTCTCTTGGAAGTAAGGTAGAGGCTGCTGAAGCAGCTTGTAACGAGTACCTTAAGACCGAGTCCTCAACTTTCGTTACTAACGCAACCGCCGGATTTGAGATCGCATACAAATATGCAAACCTCAAGGCAGGAGACGAAGTTATCGTTCCCGCTATAACCTTCGTTGCGACTATGGCATATCCTCTTGCTATAGGCTGTAAACTCGTATTTGCAGACGTAGATCCCAGAACCATCAATATGGATCCCGCTGACGTTGCAAGAAAGATCACCCCCAAGACAAAGATGATCGTTCCCGTACATATCGGCGGTTATCCCGTTGACCTTGATCCTATCCTTGAGCTTGCAAAGAAGCACAACATCGTAGTCCTTGAGGACGCGGCTCACGCTTTCGGTGCTATGTATAAGGGCAAGATGATCGGTACTATCGGTGATTTCGGTGCGTTCTCAATGCACGAAGTTAAGAATATCACCTCCTTCGGCGAGGGCGGTATCCTTTGTACCTCTATCCCCGGCTATACTCCTCACATGAAGAGAGCGCGTTTCTTGGGCCTTGACTTCTCCTGCCCCATCAAGGATTGGCTCTACAACATCACGCCCATCCCCGGCAAGGAAGGTCCCTTCGTTCCCGGAAACTCCTCCACTACTGAGATCCAGGGACTCGGTCTCGCGCTTCAAGTTGCGAGAAACGAGGAGATTATAGCGATCCGTCGCAAGGCTGCTACATATCTTACAGAAAGATTTTCCGAGTGCGACGCTATCATTCCTCAGCTCCTTGACAGCGACGAGATCAAGCCCACCTACCACATGTATCTTCTCCAGATAGATCCCGCAAAGGCAGGCGGAGATATTCAGATGCTCAAGAAAAAGCTGGAAGAGAAGGGCGTTACTCAGATTGCGCACTTCGGTCCTCTCTACCGTTTCAAGATAGTTCAGGATATGGGCTACGATTCTGACGAGATTGCAAAGACTTGCCCCGTATGTGAAGAAGTATTCTATAAGAGATTTACCCACCTGCCTCTCTACGGTCTCTCTGACGAGCAGATTGAATACATGGCTGACGCAGTTCTTGAGTCGGTTGCTGAGATGCAGCGCGGCGAATAATTAATATCCTTAAGGAGATATAACATGAAAAAAATCAAATGGGGTGTAATCGGATGCGGCGGAATCGCAGACCGCAGAACTATGCCCGGAATGATGCTCTCCGAAACGTCTGAGCTTGTCGCCGTTATGGACGTTAACCCTGTATTTGCCGAAAAGTGCAAAGAAAAGTACGGTGCCAAGTACGCGTTTACCAATTACGAGGATCTGCTTGCTCTCGACGAGATCGAAGCGGTATATATCGCGTCTCCCGTATTCTGCCACAAGGAGCAGGCTCTGGCGGCGGCAAAGGCTAAAAAGCATATTCTGCTTGAAAAGCCTATGGGACTCACCGTATCTGATAGTGAAGAGATAATTGCTGCTTGTGATGCTGCAGGTGTTAAGCTCGGTACCGGCTTTATGATGCGTTTCCACGCATATCATCAGGCAATCAAGCAGGTCATCGCGGAGGGAAAGATCGGCGACATAGTTTCTATGCGCGCGCAGTTCACCTGCTGGTATCCCGAAATTCCTAATTGCTGGAGACAGGACAAGACCCTCTCTGGCGGCGGCGCACTTATGGATATGGGAATACACTGTATAGACCTTCTTCAATACCTTTCGGGTCTTGAAGCAGTTGAGTGCGTAGGCTTTGCACAGCATCAGACATTCAACTACACCGCGGACGACTCGGCATCGGTTCTTATGAAGATGAACAACGGCGCTCTCGCGTATGTTGATGCAAACTTCAATATTCCCGACGCGGCGGCAAAGTGTCCTCTCGAGTTCTACGGTACAAAGGGAAGTATCATCGCTATCGGCACGCTTTCACAGGTTGAGGGCGGTACGGTCGAGATACTTGCTTGTCCCGAGGCAAAGGGTTACGATGCGCAGCAGGATCGCTCGCTTGTAGAGCCTATAAAGCTTGAAGTCGAGTTCGGCAATATGTATACCAAGGAGATCGACGCTTTTGCAAACGCTATCATCAATGATACTGAGCCTCCCGTAAGCGGAAAGAATACTCTTTCGGTACAGAAGATAATCGAATCGGTTTACGTTTCAAACGGCAACCTTTCAAAACTTAATTAAACAAAAAATAACCGCTTCTCACGAGGCGGTTATTTTAATTTTGTTAATTTATATTTAGCGGTTGAAAAAGCGTCAAAAATATGTTATACTGTATATGTAATGAATTGCAGAAAGGAATCCTCTTATGTCATACAAAATATTCGAACACGATCCTCTCCTTTTGCCATTTAAGGACGATATAGAGCTTCGAATGGAGAATTATGCCCGTAAGAAAAAAGAGCTTGTCGGAAAAGACGGCAGGCTTATAGATTTTGCCAACGGTCACGAGTATTTTGGCTTTCACAGAACCGAGAACGGATGGGTCTACCGCGAGTGGGCGCCCTCGGCAGACGAGGTTTATCTGACGGGTGACTTTGTTGATTGGCAGTGGCTTCGCCATAGGATGGAGCCTATCGGCAACGGTATTTTTGAGATCTATCTCGACGGCAAAGACACGCTTTATGACGGATGTCACGTCGCCGCTATTATCCGTGGCGGTGAAAATCTTCTTCAAAGAATACCGCTTTATATCCGCCGTGTGGAGCAGGATCCTGTCACATATTCATGGTGCGGAGTAATAGTTGACGAACCCGAATATATTTGGAAAAAGAAATCATTTACGCCCCAAAAGGACCTCTATATCTATGAATGTCATATAGGCATGGCACAAGAAAAAGAGGGGCTCGGCACGTATCTTGAATTCAAGGACAATATACTTCCGAGGATCAAGGATCTCGGATATAACACGATACAGATAATGGCGATAATGGAGCATCCTTACTACGGCTCCTTTGGTTATCAGGTCTCCTCATTCTTTGCCGCATCGTCAAAATTCGGCACTCCCAACGAATTGAAGGAGCTTATCGACGAGGCTCACTCAATGGGAATTGCCGTTCTGCTTGATGTAGTACACTCCCACGCTGTTAAAAATACCGCAGAGGGAATAAACGAGTTCGATGGAACCACCTACCAGTTCTTCCACGAGGGGGAGAGAGGCGATCATCCCGCATGGGGTACGAAGCTTTTTAATTACAACAAGAATGAAGTCATTCATTTTCTTCTGTCCAACCTCAAATTCTGGATGGACGAATATCACTTCGATGGCTTCCGCTTTGACGGTGTGACCTCTATGATCTATCACGACCACGGTCTCGGAGTTGCGTTTACCGACTATTCCAAGTATTTCTCACTTAACACCGACACCGAGGCTATTACCTATCTCCAACTTGCCAACGAGTTGATAAGGGAGGTAAATCCCAAGGCGATCACTATTGCAGAGGATATGTCCGCGATGCCCGGAATGTGCTTACCTATCGATGAGGGAGGTATCGGCTTTGACTACCGACTTGCTATGGGCAGCCCTGATATGTGGATCAGACTTTTGAAGAACTGTCCCGACGAATACTGGGATATGTGGCACATTTTTTGCGAGCTGACAAGCAGACGTCCCGCAGAAAAATATATCGGTTATGCCGAATCTCACGATCAGGCGCTTGTAGGAGACAAAACTATCATGTTCCGTCTCTGCGACAGCAAGATGTATACCGAAATGGCAAAGGAGTCCTATGATCCTATAATTGAACGCGGTATGGCTCTCCACAAGATGATAAGAATGGTAACTATGTCTCTTGGTGGCGAGGGTTATCTAAACTTTATGGGTAATGAGTTCGGTCATCCCGAGTGGATAGATTTCCCGAGAGAGGGCAACGGATGGAGCTATTTCTACTGTCGCCGTCAGTGGCACCTTGCCGATGATGACCGTTTGAAATACGCTTATCTCCGCGAATTTGACAAAGCGATCGTTTCGCTTACAAAGGATAAGAAGATATTCAAGAAAAAGTCAAAATGGCTGTTTATTGATAACAACGATAAGGTCATGGTATACGAGCGCGGAGGACTTATCTTTGCATTCAACTTCCATCCTACCAATAGCTACGAGGGATGTTGGATCACCGTACCTTCAACAGGAAAATACAAGGTGGTAATGTCTACCGATGACACCGATTTCGGTGGATACGACCGCATTTCAAAGGAATATATATACACCGCCACCAAGCAGTCCGACAAAAAGGCGAAATTCCAGATATATCTGCCTGCAAGAACGGGATTATGCTTGATAAAGGTCAAGGAATAAGAGTCAAATGAAAATAACAACAGTTTTATTCGATCTTGACGGCACACTTCTGCCTATGGATCAGGATACCTTTATAAAGGCTTATTTTGGGGGACTTGCCGGAAAGATGGCTCCTCACGGTTACGATAGCGAAACACTGATCAACGCTATCTGGTCGGGAACCAAAGCTATGATAATAAATATCGGCGAAAAGATGAACGAGGAGGTTTTCTGGGAGGTATTCAACAAGATTCTTGGAAAAGAGATTGGGGACGATCAGAAATATTTTGACGAATTTTACGCCAACGACTTCTGCAAGGTTCAAGCCTCCTGCGGTTATAACCCAAAGGCGGCGGAGACGGTTCTGGCGATAAAAGAACGCGGTTTTCGCATAGCTCTGGCAACAAATCCGTTCTTTCCGTCAACTGCAACCGAGCAGAGAATTAGCTGGACGGGACTTTTACCAAGCGATTTCGAGCTTTACACCACATACGAAAACTCACACTATTGCAAGCCTAACCTCAATTATTATAAAGAGGTAATGTCAAGGCTTGGTGTCGTTCCCGAGGAATGTCTGATGGTAGGCAACGATGTCGGTGAGGATATGATAGCGGAAACCCTTGGAATGAAAGTGTTCTTGCTTACCGATTGTATCATTAATAAAGAAAATAAGGATATTTCCATATATCCTCACGGATCATTTGATGAGCTTATGGAATTTATCAAAACTCTTTAAATAACAAAAATTCCACGGTGTTTGATCACACCGTGGAATCTTTGTTTGTATATCAAAGCTCGTTTTTCAGCTCTGCTATCTCTCCAAGCCATATAGAACTTGTGGCATCGGAGGGCATTCTGAAATCGTTAGCAGAAAGCGCCACCGAGCCGACCTTGGGACCGTCGGGTAGACATGAGCGCTTGAATTGCTGGGCAAAGAAACGCTTTGTGAACACCTCAAGCCACTTTACAAGGGTAGCGTCGTCGTATTTTTCGCCAAAAGCAACCTTGGCAAGTCTGAAAAGCTTTTTAGGAGTATATCCGTATCTCACGAAATTGAAAATATAGAAATCGTGAAGCTCGTAAGGTCCTACCAGATCCTCGGTTACCTGCGCTATCTCGCCGTTTTCTTTTGCGGGAAGAAGCTCGGGAGAGACGGGAGTATCAAGAATATCGTAAAGAGACGCGGCAAGCTCGTCCTCACCGTTTTCCTTTGCTCTGTCTGCATAATGTCTTACCACGTATCTGATAAGAGTTTTGGGGATCGAGCCGTTTACACCGTACATTGACATGTGATCTCCGTTGTACGTCGCCCAGCCGAGAGCAAGCTCGGAAAGGTCTCCCGTGCCAACGACTATACCGCCCTCGGCATTGGCAATATCCATAAGCACCTGAGTTCTTTCTCTTGCCTGTGCGTTTTCGTAAACCACGTTATGATTATCCATATCGTGTCCTATATCCTTAAAATGCTGTTCAACCGCCGCAAATATATTTACCTCACGGAAATCCACGCCCAATCTTTCACAAAGGACAGTGGCATTATTTTTAGTTCTCTTGGTAGTGCCGAAGCAGGGCATTGTCACAGCAATTATATTCTTGCGGTCACGTCCGAGATAGTCCATAGCGCGAGCCATAACGAGAATGGCAAGGCAGGAATCAAGTCCGCCCGAAATACCTACAACGATTTTTTTAGAAAAGGATGCCTCGATCCTGCGTGCAAGTCCCCAGGACTGAATATCCAAAATTCTCTCGCATCTGCTCGCTCTCTCGGCAGCATCGGAGGGAATGAAGGGATGAGGATCTACAAAACGCGTCAGAAGTGTTTCTCCAAGCTCAAGATCGAACTCTATCTCGGAGAATTCCATACCTGCAGTATCCTTTGAGAAGGTGTTCTTAGCTCTGCGCTCGTGAACAATATTCTGCAGATCGATCTCGCTTATAACAAGCTCACCCTCGGCAAACGGCTTTCTTTCGGCAAGCACCTTACCGCACTCGGCTATCATAGAGTGTCCTCCAAAAACCGCACTTGAGGTTGACTCGCCAACCCCCGCACCTGCATAAATATAACCGCACAAAGCTCTTGACGATTGCGACGTGACCATCATTCGTCTGAATTCCTCTTTGCCTACGGTCTCACCCGACGCCGCAGGATTCGCTATAACGGTAGCTCCTGCCGCCGCAAGGATACTTGAAGGAGGGGAAGTAACGAAAAGATCTTCGCATATCTCAATGCCAAGTCGTAAAGAGGGCATCTCTCTGCAAACGAACATCTGCTTTACACCAAGCATAACGACGCTATCGTCAAAGACGTAAGCGAAATTATCTTCGGGGGCCGAAGTGAAGTTTCTCAATTCATAACCTTCCGAAAAATTAGGAAGATTCTTCTTGGGAACTAATCCAAGTAGCTGACCGCACGATACTACCGCCGCGCAGTTATATATCTTGTCGCTATAAACCACGGGTAGACCGATAACGCTTACCATATCGTACATCGCGGTTGCGTAAATATACTCTCTGAGACCGCCCATCGCGCCCTCAAGCAACGTATCTGTATTGAAAAGATCTCCACAGGAATATCCCGTCAAAGCAAGCTCTGGGAAAACCAAGACTTTCACACCAGCTTCGTTTGCTCTCTCTGCCAATGAAATACAGGCAGACGTATTGAATTTTGTGTCTGCAACTCTTACGAGAGGAGTCGCCGCCGCAACCTTAATAAAACCGTCTTTCATAATAAAATGACCGTTCCTTTTTGATTTGATTTAAAAAACATTAAAGCATTATATAATTATCATAGCACAAAATGGCAAAAAATACAATAGGATAACACAATTTTTAGCAAATAAATATCCCGAGAGTTCGGCTTGAACCCTCGGGAATAGAATAATCACTTAACAAGCTGTCTCTTGATCTTCTTAGTGGTCGTCTTTTCAAACTCGGTTCGTCTGATCTCGACCGCCTTGATCTGCTTGAAGGTGGGAAGCTTCTTGTTGGTAGCGTTGATCTCTTTTCTGATGGTGTCCTTGATAAGCTTTTCATCTGCGTTCTCGGGGAACTTGGTATAATCGGGATATACAACCGCGGTAAGGATAATCTCATCGCTATCCTCACTCTTTCTGCCGACTACGCAGCATTCGCTTATCGTCTCGATAACGTCGAGATACTCCTCTATCTCCTCGGGGAATACGTTTTTTCCGTTTTCAAGCACGATAACGAACTTGATTCGACCGGTGATATAAATATATCTGTCGCTATCCATATAACCGACGTCACCGGTACGGAACCAGCCGTCGTTAGTGAACACCTCAGCGTTTGCTTCGGGATTATTATAATAACCGATCATTACGTTATCGCCCTTGACCTGGATCTCACCCATGGGATAGCCTTCCTCGGTCACCTCGCCGTTAGGATCAATTCTGACTCTGCAACAAGGAACGCTGGGACCGATAGCTCCAAGCTTTCTCGCGTAGTAGGGAGTAACCGAAACGAGAGGAGAACACTCTGTAATACCGAAGCCCTCAAAAACCGAGATGCCGAAATCCTCGAATGCGGTAATAAGCTCTGGATTAAGCTTTGCTCCGCCGCAGATGATATGGTCAAGTCTGCCGCCAAAAGAGTCGCGGACGGATTTGAAAAGTGTTTTTCTTATATCCACGCCGACCTTCATCATATTTCTGGAGGTCACAATGGCAGCCTTGAGGACCTTGGCTTTCCCGGTTCTTTCAGCCTCGGACCAGATCTTCTTATACATAGTGTTAAGGAACATAGGAACAAGAACAAGTCCCGTAGGCTTAAAGAGCTGGAAATTTCTCAAAACGTGGCGCAACGAATCGTTAATACAAGTCTCTACACCGTATACAAGCTCTGCAAGTAGGCACATAAGCTCGTAAGTGTGGTGAACGGGAAGAACCGAAACTATAACGTCTTCGTGAGAAAAGCAAACCGTATCAACGGCAGAGCTTACTGCCGCGAAAATGTTTTTCTGTGAGAGCATTACGCACTTACTGGTTCCTGTAGTTCCGGAAGTAAACAGCATCTCACACATTTCATCGCGGTTCTTAACCATGCCAATAGTATAACCGTCGTCAAGATTAGCCTGACCGATAGAAAGCAGCTCGGCAAAGGGAAGTATTTTTTCAGAGAAAGAAGAATCGTAATCGGCACTTATGGGAATGAAGCGCTTAAGAGTAGGGTGACTACCGATAGTGGTAACAAATTTCTCATTAAACGACTTTGAATAAACGATCGCCTCCGCCTCTACGATCTCAAGGAATTTTTCGATCTCAGTAAGAGCCAATTCCTTGTCCATAGGAATGATGATCGTTCCGGAAGCCAATGCACCCATATACGTGCAAAGCCACTGGGGGGATGTGTCACCGATAACAGCAACTCTTTTGCCGGAAAGACCAAGCTTATCGAACGCCGCTGCAACCTGATTAACCATAGTGTGAACTTCGGCATAGGTCATTTCCATTACTTTATTCTTCTCGAAATACTTATAACAAACCTTGTCGCCGTGGCTCTGAATGCACTCAAGCAAGTCATTTATATCCCAAACGTGGGGAAGGTTTCTCACAAGTCTTTTTCTGTTAGGAAGCTTTGCTGCCATTTTATAAATCCTTTCAAAATATATGAATTATTGCTACCGCATTCAACTGAAAATTCTTTGAACAAAACACAATATTACGATTATATTATATAATGTTTTGAGGATTTTGTCAACAAAACAACTTCTCTTTTACAGTTTATTTACAAACTAAAAAAATAATAAATTTTATTTTATTTAGACAAAATTTGGTAATATTTAATGTTTTTTGTTATTTCTTCCTCATCCTCTTGATTTTCTCATCATTTGGAATAACCGTTGCCGACCAGTTGTTATGATAGATCACGAAGCCGGGCTTTGCTCCCGATACCTTCTTAACTCCTCGGGCGAAAAGGTAGTCGACCTCAACGCTTGACGTACCTTTCGCCTTGGAATAGTACGCCGCAATCTCACAAGCGTCGGTAAAATCCTCAGCGGGCGGCTCTTCGCCGTTTGTGATTAACAAAACGTGGGAGCCTGCCATATTCTTAGCGTGGAACCAATAGTCGTGTCGCTCGGCTAATTTATGGGTGATATATTCGTTCTGATAGTTGTTCTTTCCGCAAAGCACGCGGTAGCCGTTAGTGGTCACAAACTCGGCGATCACAGGAGCGGGCTGCTTTTTGGGGGCGGCGTAGCCTTTCATTTTGGATGCGAAACCGCTTCTATATAGCTCATCGCGGATCTCGCCAAGGTCTGCCGTAGTTTCGGCTTTTGCAAGGGAATCGAACACCGAATAGATGTATTCAAGCTCCTGTTTTGCAATCTCAAGCTGCTTGGCAAGCTCGACCCTCGCAGTCTTGGACTTATTGTAGAGCTTATAATATCTCTGTGCGTTGGCGGCAGGGGAGAGACGCTCGTCAAGTTCGATGACGGTAGTGTCAAAATCCTGCTTTTCGTCATTCCAGCTTTCATAATCTATAAGCTCAACCGACTTATCTCCGCGTTTCAGCTTATAAAGATTTGCAGTGATAAGGTCACCGTACGCTTTGTATTTATCGCCCTTTTCGCAGTCGGCAAGCTCACGTTGCTGCGTCTCGATCTTCTTCAACAGCCTTGTTTCTGCATTGGTAAGCAGGCGCAGAATATCCGCCGCCCTCTGCTTAACTCTTATCTCTCGGTCGCGGCTTGCGAAATAGAGATCAAGTGCCTCGGAGGGGCTTTCAAAGCTTTTATATTCAAAATTCGTGCCGTAATATGAGAGGCGAACGAAAGAATACTCCACGGGCATACCGTTTTCAAGTATGACCGTAGGCTCAAATATGCCGTTTGCCATATCTTCAAATACTTTTGCAAACTCACGGTAAAGCTTCTCACATTCCGTTTCGTAAAGCTTCGTGTCGAAATTTCCGCTTGCCCTCGTAACTATCTCTCGCGCAACGCTCGTGGCTATTCCAAGATAAGTGGATGTTATAAACTTATCCACGCTCTTTTCCTGTGGGAACTCCTCAAAACGGGCAGAGAACTGCTGGGCATCGGTCTTGGTTGGATCAAGCTTGTCCTGTGCCGGGGGCAGCTCGTAGGTCATACCCGGCAAGACCTGACGGAGACTGCTCGTTGTGAAATCCACGGTCTTGAGGGAGGCGATGACCTTCATTTTTTCATCACAGAAAATAAGATTTGAATACTTACCCATAACCTCGGCAACAAGATATTTTTTACACTCAAAGCCCATTTCGTCACGTGTGTTAAAGGTCAGCTTCACAACACGCTCAAAGCCTGCCTGTTCGATCTCGGAAAGACACGCGCCCGTCAGATGCTTGCGGAGCAGCATACAGAACATAGGTGCCTGCATGGGATTTTCCCTCTGTGCCGCCGTAAAACCGATTCGAGGACAGTTGCTTCCCGCGTTGATAAGCAATCGCTTGCCGCCAGCAAGAGTTCTCATTTGCAATATTATCTCGTCCCTTTCGGGTTGATATATTTTTTCAATTCTGCCGCCGCGCGCCACGCTACAAAGCTCGTGAACCACACAAGACAGCATACCTGCGTCAAATGCCATTTTAAAAGCCTTTCGTTTCTAACAAATCACAAGATTCAAAATTATTAAATAATATTATAACACCTTCTTGCTTTTTTTGCAAGATAGTGTTATAATAAATTTATATTTAAACAAAAAATTCCCTAAAAGCGAGCCAAAACTCGCGGAAAGGCGCAAAAATATGACTAATCCTACGAAAAAAAAGACACAGAACGTTATCGGAATCGACGTTGGTGGTAGTACTACCAAGATAGTTGGTTTTAAAACGGGAGAGAACGGTGAAAACACTTTGATCTCGCCATTTCTCGTCCGTGCTACCGACCCTATAACCTCAATATACGGTGCGTTTGGCAAGTTCACCGCCGAAAATAATCTTTCTCTTGAGGATATTGACCGAATTATGGTCACGGGAGTAGGCGCGACCCATATGCAAAAGCCTATCTACTCGCTGAATTGCCACACCGTTCCCGAATTTTCGGCGGCGGCATTGGGTGGTCTCTATCTCTCAGGACTTGACGAGGCAATTATCGTCAGCATGGGTACGGGAACTGCTCTGATCCACGCAAAGAAAGAGGGAAATAACACCAAAATAAACTACCTCGGCGGTACGGGTGTCGGCGGAGGTACGCTTCTCGGTCTTACCAAGAAAATGACAGGCATTGACACCATTGAGCATATTGAAGAAATTTGCAAAGACGGCGACCTTCACAACGTAAATCTGCTGGTCGGCGATATCTCCAAAAATGCAAAATTTACCGGTGTCAACGAAAATCTGACCGCGTCCAACTTCGGCAAGGTTTCAGATATGGCAACCAATAGCGATATAGCACTCGGTGTTGCCAATATGGTAGCCGAAACTATAGCTATGATGGCGGTATTTACCGCGAGAGGTCACGGAATCAAGAACGTCGTGCTTATCGGTAACCTAACTAACATCAAGCCCGTCCGCGATGTTTTTGCAGACCTCGACTCTTTCGGGATCAATTTCATCATACCCGAAAATGCAAGCTTCGGCACCGTCGTCGGAGCCGCACTCTATGAGAAGCTTGAGTGATAAAATATTATTTGTGCCGCCGCTTGCGGCTGAATGGAGTTTATTATGGAATTCAAGATTTTAGTTTTAGCTATGGTGGTGCTAAGCACCGCGTACAATATTGCCCTTAATATCATCAGATACCGCTCTGCCAACAATCCCACCCCAGAAAGCGTCAGCGACATTTACGATGCCGAGACCTATCAGAAGTGGAAGAAATACAGCGCAGAGCATTGTAGGCTTGATATTATATCCACTGCGGTCAGCGGAGTGCTTTCATTGGTTCTTTTAGCTACCGACGTTTATGCCGCTTTTGCCGGACTTTTCCCTAAGGATAACATACATCTTCAGCTTTTGGCTGTTATCATTCTTGAAGTTGCGATCAGTACTGTTGTTGGAACAATATTCAGCTATATCAGCACTATGGTTATAGAGCAGAAATACGGCTTCAACCGCTCAACTCTCAAGACCTTCATTTTCGATGAGATTCGCTCCCTTGTTATAAATCTTCTGCTTTGCGTAGCGCTCTCCGAGCTTATGATCCTCGTATCTATAAGCGGCTGGCTTGTAATCGCCTTTGCAGTGATAGTTTTCGCATTTATGCTGCTTATCTCAATGCTCTATCCTTATCTCAGCAGAATCGGCAATAAGTTTACCCCTCTAGAGGACGGCGAGCTAAAGACAAGACTTATTGAAATGCTCTCGAAGCACGGATATACCGTGAAGGCGATCGAAGTAATGGACGCTTCGCGCCGTACCACCAAGCTTAACGCATATATCGCGGGATTTGGCAAGACAAAGACCATAGTTCTCTATGATAATATGATAGAGAAGATGTCAACCGACGAAATATGCGCCATCTTCGCTCACGAAATGGGTCACGGATTGCATAAGGACGTGCTTAAGGGTCAGCTTTTCAATATCGGATATATCGCAATTATCTCTGCAATCGTATATCTTGTTGTGTTTGAACCGAGATTCTACACACAGTTCGGCTTTGAGAGCGTAAACTTTGGTTTCGCTTATCTTCTGACCTCAATCGGACTTGGAGTTATACAACCCTTGACCTCGATGGCTATGAACGCTCGCAGCCGCGCGGCAGAATATGCCGCAGACCGTCAGGCGGTAGAGGAGGGCTACGGCGAGCCTATGATCTCGGCTTTCAAAAAGCTTGCAAAGGACAATTTCGTAAATCTTTCTCCTTCAAAAATAAACGTTGTACTTGAATATAGCCATCCGCCTATCAGTGACCGTATTGATGCGGTAATGGCAGCACTTGGTAAAGGTCATAATTGAATTTAAAATCCTGACAACTTTCCTGACAACTTTCATTCAAAATATCTTGACTAAAACGCTTTTTAATGATATAATGATATAATGTTATGGTTAATTAAGAATTAAGATCGTAAAATCTTGAAAGGAATATAAATTATGAAGTGGACATCACTCAACGATTTGAGAGAAAAATACCTCTCCTTCTTTGAATCCAAGGGACATATTCGTCTCCCTTCGTATTCGCTCGTTCCTCATAACGACAAATCTCTTTTACTTATAAACTCTGGAATGGCTCCTATGAAGAAGTTCTTCACAGGCGAGGAGCAGCCCCCCAGAAACCGCGTTACCACCTGCCAAAAGTGCATCAGAACTCCCGACCTTGAGCGTGTCGGTCACACCGCGCGCCACGGCACATTCTTCGAGATGCTGGGCAACTTCTCATTCGGCGACTATTTCAAGGAAGAAGCAATTGCTTGGTCTTGGGAATTTCTCACCGGTTGGCTCGAGATCCCCGGAGACCTGCTCTGGCCCTCTATTTACGAGAACGACGAGGAGGCTTACGATATCTGGGTCAACAAGATCGGCGTAGACCCCGCGCACGTTGTTCGTCTCGGCAAGGCAGACAACTTCTGGGAGCATGGTAGCGGACCCTGCGGTCCTTGTTCAGAGATATACTTCGACCGCGGTATCAAGTACGGCTGCGGAAGTCCCGACTGTAAGCCCGGTTGCGATTGCGACAGATTTATGGAGATATGGAACAACGTATTCTCCCAGTTCAACAACGACGGCAAGGGCAATTACACCGAGCTGGCGCAGAAGAACATAGACACCGGTATGGGTCTTGAGAGACTTGCTTGCGTAATGCAGGGCGTTGACAATATGTTCGAGGTCGACTCTATCCGCAAGGTCATCGACAAGACCTGCGAGATCGCTGGCAAGACCTACGGCGCTGACGCAGAGAACGACATTTCCATCCGTGTCGTTACAGACCACTCCAGAAGCGCAATGTTTATGATTTCCGACGGCGTTATCCCCTCAAACGAGGGAAGAGGCTACGTCCTCCGCCGTATCATACGCCGAGCTTGCCGCCACGGAAAGCTCCTTGGCATCAACCATCCTTTCCTCGTTGATACGGTTACCGTATCTATCGAAGAAAGCTGTGGCGCATACCCCGAGCTTGACGAGAAGCGCGACTATATTCTCAAGGTCATTTCCATGGAGGAGGAGAGATTTGACGCGACTGTTGACGCAGGTCTTACCAAACTCTCCGAAATGATCGAGGATGCTAAAAATGTAGGTGCAAACAATCTTTCCGGTGACGACGTATTCAAGCTTTACGATACCTTCGGTTTCCCCATCGACCTCACCCGTGAGATCGCAGAGGAGGCAGGACTTGGCATCGACGAAGATACATTCAAGGCTCTTATGAAAGAGCAGAGAGACCGCGCAAGAGCGGCAAGAGGCAACGTTGGCGGCTGGTCAAACTCCGACAAAGAAATGCTCGCAGGACTTGCTGCTACCAAGTTTGTCGGCTACACGGCTACTGCCAGTAACGCAAATGTTCTTGCTATCATCGTTGACAATATGCTTGTGGACGAGGTAAGCGAGGGCGATTGCACTATCGTCCTTGACAAGACTCCTTTCTACGGAGAGGGCGGAGGCCAGGTCGGCGACAGCGGTGTTATCACCAATGACCGCTTTACTGCCGAGGTCGAGGACACCAAGAAAACCGACGGTATCTTCCTCCACATCTGTAACGTTAATAGCGGCTCTATCAAGGTCGGCGACACGGTTTCTGCCAAGGTAGACGCTCCACGCCGTCAGAATATTATGAGAAACCACTCCTCGCTCCATCTGCTTCAAGGCGCGCTCCGTCAGGTGCTTGGCACTCACGTTGAGCAGGCAGGCTCTTACGTTGACGATCAGAGAGGACGTTTCGACTTCACTCACTTCGCGGCAGTTACTCCTGAGGAGCTTGCAAAGGTCGAGGCGATAGTCAACGCAAATATCCTTGCGGGAATTGCCGTTGATACCATTGAGACCGACATCGAGAGCGCGAAAAAGCTTGGCGCTATGATGCTCTTTGGTGAAAAGTACGGTGCAACCGTAAGAGTTGTTAAGATGGGTGACGCTTCCACAGAGTTCTGCGGTGGTACTCACGTTGATAATACCGCAAAGGTCGGACTTTTCAAGATCGTTTCCGAGTCGAGCGTTGCCGCAGGCGTTCGCCGAATTGAAGTCGTAACAGGACTTGGTGTCCTTGAGCTTATCACATCCAAGGACAAGCTTATCGCTGATACCGCGGCAGAGCTTAAGGTTCCCAATCCCTCCGACATCGCAAAGAAGGCAACTCAGCTTCAGGGCGAGATCGCTTATATGAAGAAGGAGATCGAGTCTCTTAACTCCAAGCTGGCGGGAAGTAAGCTTGGCGACGTTCTTGCAAGTGCAGTTTCTGTTGGCTCTGTCAAGCTGGTCACCTACGTTGCAGACGGCATGGAGATCGACGCGGCAAGAAGTCTTTCCGACAAGATCAAGGCAGAGAATGCCGATATGGTTGCTGTTATCGCGGTTAAAATAGGAGACAAGCTGAACTTCATCGCGGTTGCGGGCAAGGACGCTGTTGCCGCAGGCGCACACGCAGGCAAACTTGTTGGTGCAGTTGCTGCAGTAACAGGCGGTAAGGGTGGCGGACGTCCCGACAACGCAATGGCGGGCGGACGCGACGCATCCAAGATCTCAGAAGCACTTGAGAGTGCAAATGCAACGCTTAAGGGTATGCTTAAATAATTAAAATTCAAGGGATATTTTAGGATTCATATATAAAATATCCCTTCTTTTAGAAAATTAACTCGAAAATTGTCATTTTAAGGAGAAAAGACTAATGCTTTGGGGAAATTTCAGTATTTCGCACATCATTTCTTTGATATTTGCGGCTTTGATGATCATTGGACTTTATTTTGCAGTATTCAAATTGCCCAAAAAGATCCAGATCATTATTATCGGAATACTTTCTTTTTCGGGAATATCGGCAATAATTTATAATCTCGTAACCTGGGGATCTCCTCTTGAATATCTTCCTTTCCATCTTTGCTCAATAAATGCCATTCTTTTGCCGATCGCAATATTTACTAAGAATAAAACCATTGGCAACTTACTTTTGTTTTGGTGCATAGGCGCAGTCCTTGCCTTGGTATTCAATAACGCTATGGCAGATGTTGAGCTTTGCTCTTTGACGTTTGCATTTTATTATTTCCCGCACGTGCTTGAATTCGGAATCCCGATAATTCTGTTCAAGCTCGGAATAATTAAAAAGGATTTTAAATGCCTTGTCCCTACGCTCGGTATAACCGTGGCTATCTTTACCGTGGTGCATTTTATTAACGTGGGGTTGAATAATTATTTCATAAGCAACAATATTCTAGATTACAGTGGTGAGATAGTTCAAGTCAACTATATGTTCACAATAAGCGACGGAGGTACACCCGGACTCAGTCTGCTGTATAGCATTCTTCCTGTCTCCTATTGGTATCTCTATCTTTTGATCCCGTTTATTGCATTGTACCTATCTATAGTATATCTTCCTCAAATAATTACAATAATCAAATCGAAGAAGAGAACGAAATAAGCTTGTTCAAAATTTTGCTATAAAAAAGAGAAAGCCGCTGGCTTTCTCTTTTTTATATTATTTACCTATTTTTTTGAGAATGTTATCATAGGTCAAGCCGTATCTCTCGGCAATATCGTGAGCATAACTCTTTCCATCGGGCTTTGCGCGGTAGACCTTAAACGATCTTTTGCCTTCCTCAATGCCTGCTACAAGAGTGTCTATCTTAACGCCACCCTTTGATACCGACTCGGCGTTGATTCGGTCTATCTCCGAGGCAAGTTCATGAAGGTGTGTGGCGAATAGGCAACGGCAACCGACCATTGAAATGCCCGAAAGCACCTCGCTCGCGATGTAAGAACCCTCGTAAGAACCGGTAGAGGAGAATGACTCGTCAAGAAGCACCAGGCTGTGCTTTGTAACACAATCAAATATTTCGCCAAGTCTCGCGCACTCCTCTCCAAGACGTCCCTTGTCGATAGTATCGTCGGCGCCCGTGGGGAAGTGAGTGAAAATAGCGTCGGCAGGGCTTATTCTTGCGTTTTTCGCGGGAACGAACATTCCAAGCTGCATCATAACGATACAGAGACCCATAGCGCAGGTGATGACCGACTTACCACCTCGGTTGGGACCTGTAAGAACGTATATAGTTGCGTCGTTTTCATTAAATCTTACGTCGTTGGGAACTATCTCCTCGCCCTCGGGCAATTTCAGCGCCACCGCAGGGTTGTAAAGGTCGTCTGCATCAAAAACGCACTCGTCCATAGGTGCAACTGCGGGTTCTGTCAGCCAACAGCCCTTTGCCTCAAGCTTTTTTAGCATTTCTGTGCCTTTGACCACAAATTCTATCTCGGGCATAAGTCCCAGAAGAAAATCGGTATTTTCAAGAACGTAGGATTGAACTATCTTTTTCCAAGATTTGAGGGAAGAATGATAAACCTCGTTAATCGCAGAGTTGAAGGCAGTAGACAAAGCAGTTTTTTGTGTATCGGACTGCTTTTTGCCAAAGGGAACGAGATTTGCTATGCAGGTGTATTCGTCGTGCTTAAAATTGAGACGAAGTATCTTGTCAAGTGTATCACCGGATTTGAACGGCTGAGAATTTACTGACAGAACTCCCGCATATTGGGGGCGA
Organism: Eubacteriales bacterium; assembly: GCA_045538195.1. Taxonomy (GTDB): domain Bacteria; phylum Bacillota; class Clostridia; order Oscillospirales; family CAG-272; genus SVTX01. The sequence goes on from JAZSRA010000008.1 coordinate 18,367, forward strand.
AGCTGTGCGTCGAGATTGACACCGATCGAAACGCTCTTGATCTCCCGTACTCGCTTTGTCAGCTCGTTAAGCTTCTCGTTCAGCTCCTTGTAGTAGTCAGACTCGGCAAGATAACTGATGCGTTCTTCAAGGGTTTTAAACGCGCGGCTTTTAAGCTCGTCCTTAATATTCGACAAGCCGCTGTAAAGTATATCTATGCAAGAGATATACAGCTCAATTTCGGTGATGCTGGAGAGATAATCGTCGTCTCTGCCGCTGTCTGCTTCAAGACGGCGAAGCTCGGTAACGTCGGAGAGTACGGGCATAAGCTTATTCAAGGTCTCCGAAAGCGCGGAACAGCTCATCATATCAGAGAAAACCTCATTTCTGTATTTCATCACCTCGTGTGAGAGCGTGAAATATTCGGAAAGCTCGGAGCTTTTAAGATCAAGTATCTCGGTCATACCAAGCTCCTCAAGAGTATACATATCGATATCGGGGCGATTCTCGTCCGAATAGTGATATATTTTACTTTCCGCATCGGGATATAACAAACTGAAATTTGTAAGATCCATTTTTAACTCCAGATTTATATTTTTACAACTGTTTTCTTGCCGTCACGGACGACGAGAATATCATTAAGACCAACAGAGCGGAGAAGATCGAACCCTTCGTCAACACACTCGCCAATATGCTCTGGGGAGTGGGAGTCGGTGCCTACGGTGATAAGTCTGCCTCCACATTCCTTATAGAGTGACAAAAACTCACGGTCTGGCATTGCAAATCCAAGACCTTTCCAAAGTGTTGAAACGTTGACCTCAAGCGCAATATCCTTTGCGATCATCTTCTTGAAAAGTGCCTCTGCCGCATCTGCGTGCTTCATAAAATCGTAACGATTTCCCGAAAGAGCGCAATAGCGGTAGATATAGGTAAGATGGGCTATTGTGTCAACCTTGTCGAAGGTATCAACCACCTCGCAAAGCTCGCCGCAGTAACGCTCAAACATGTGACCGATATAGGAGTGCTGCATACTTGCGAAGATGCTGGCAAAATCCCAGTAATAGAAGTCAACGGCACCTCGCACGTTATGTATAGAGCCAATTATAAAATCGTAATCGTACTTTGAAAGAAGGAGCTTTGCCTCCTCGGGGCATTGGTTGTACTGACCGATCTCGATTCCGTAAGCGAGATTCAGCTTGCCAGCGTATTTTTCCTTTGCAGCCACTATCTCACGGTAGTGATTGTCTGCGTCAAATTCGGGATACGCCGCTTCAGCTTTCCAGTTGCACTCAAAGTGGTCGGTGATGGCAAGATCGGTCAGGCCGTTCGCGATCGCAGCCTCACAGAGAGCATTAGGGGAGGAATCTTTGGCTCCGTCAAAAGAGAAATACGTGTGTGTGTGATAGTCGCATTTAAACATAATAAACTCCAAAATATTATATTGATTATATATTATACCATATTTTTGAGAATTTGTATATAGGTTTGAAAATTATTTTCGTAAAAATATATAAAAATCATCAAATACACTTGCAAAACCCAATAAAATGTGATACAATAAAAATGTATATTTATATTTAATGGAGAATCACTATGAAAAACTTTATGGACAAGAATTTTCTGCTTGAAAATCCTACGGCAGAGTGGCTTTATCACGAATACGCAGAAAAGCTGCCGATAATTGATTATCATTGTCATTTAGTACCTGCGGAAATTGCGGAAAACAAGAAATTTTCCAACATCACAGAGCTTTGGCTCTACGCCGACCATTACAAGTGGCGCGCAATGCGAAGCTGCGGTGTTGACGAAAAATATATCACGGGCGATGGCTCGGATTTTGAAAAATTCCGTGAATTTTGCCGCATTATGCCTCTGCTTATCGGAAATCCAGTCTACCATTGGAGTCATCTTGAGCTTCGCAGATATTTTGACTGTGATCTGACTATAAACGCTGAAAATTGCGAAAAAATATGGAAAGAGACATCGGAGAAGTTGGCGCGCGACAATTTCGGAGCGAGAGATTACATTAAAAACTCAAACGTCAAGCTCCTTTGTACCACCGACGACCCTGCAGACGATCTGCATTATCATAAAGAGATCATGGAATCGGGATTTGAGGTGCAGGTTCTCCCCGCGTTCCGTCCCGACAAGGGCTTGAACATTGAAAGAAAGGGAATTGCCGACTACATTGCGACTCTCGGCAAGAGTACGGGCGTTGAGATCACCGATTACGATAGCCTTTGTAAGGCTTATCTTATCTCCCTTGACCGTTTCGATGCTCTGGGTTGCAAGACCGCAGACCACGGAATGGACAATTACATTTCTTTTGCTAAACCCGATAAATATCACGCAAACGAGATATTTAAAAAAGCGCTTGCAAGCGACGGTGCCGACGTAAGCGACGCCGATCTTGCTCTCTGGAAAACCCAGATGATGCGTTTCTTCGGTCTTGAATACGTCAAGAGAAATTGGGTGCTTCAGCTTCACTACGGCGTGCTTCGCAATCCCAACAAGACTATGTTTGCCCGTCTCGGTCCCGACTCGGGTTACGATACTATCCACGCGCAGAACTGTATTGCCGATATGGCATCTCTCCTCAACTATTTGCAGGAGAACGAAGCTCTTCCCAAGACTATCATTTATCCTATAAACCCCTCGGACAACGCGGCGGTCGGCACTCTTTGCGGAAGCTTTTGCCGCGGCGACGGAAGCAATACCCCTACGGTGGTTCAGGGAAGCGGATGGTGGTTCAATGACAACATCGACGGAATGGAAGCCCAAATGAAGAGCTTTGCTAACCTTGCAAGTCTCGGTAACTTCCTTGGTATGCTTACAGATTCAAGGAGCTTTATGTCCTATCCAAGACACGAATATTTCCGCAGAATTCTCTGCAACATTATCGGAAGCTGGGTTGAAAAGGGACTTTATCCCGACAAGGGTGCAGCTGCGGAGATAGTCGAACGCATATCCTATTATAATACTGTCAAGTACTTCGGTTTTGAAGTAAATTAATAAAAATACATATATTTTAAGGAGGAACAAAAATGTACGTTGTTAAGGAAGAAAAGAAGGTTAACGTTCTCAAGATCGTTCTTATTTCCACAGCTATCGCGGCAGCTGTTGGAGCTGTTGTTGCGGCAGTCATTATTATCTGGAAAAAGAAGAAGAACGCAAACAAGCAGATCGAGGAAGAGATCGACGCGGCTATCGACGCAGCATTTGCTGAAGAAGAAGTTGCAGAGGTAGTTTCGGTTGATGTCGTTTAATTTTACGCGTGATGAAAATAACCTTTCTTGATGCATCGACTATCGGTTCTGATGTTGATCTCTCACTCTTTGAGAAATACGGCGAGCTTCGTGTCTACGGCTCTACTACACAAGAAGAATTCGTTGACCACGTTGCCGACAGTGAAGTAATTATTGTCAATAAATTGAAGGTGGGCAGATATAATCTGCCCGCTTGTCGAAAAGTTCGGCTTATATGCGTCACCGCAACGGGATTTGACAATATCGACACCGAGTATTGCCGTGAAAACGGTATCGCGGTATGCAACGTCGTTGGCTATTCCACGCAAAACGTGGCGCAGTTGACGGTAGCTATGGTACTGTCTTTAATATGTCATCTGACCGAATACAACCGCTCTGTTACCGACGGCAGTTATACCCGCGGCGGAGTCGCCAATATCCTCAAACCTGTATATCATGAAATATTTGGCAAAACTTGGGGAATAGTTGGATACGGAAATATAGGTAAGCAGGTGGGTGTGGTTGCCAAGGCACTTGGTTGCCGCGTTCTCGTCTACAAGCGAACACCTATCGACGGAGAGGAGTGCGTTGATATCGACACGATCTGTCGCAAGTCCGACATAATCTCGGTACACACTCCGCTTAATGACGCCACCAGAGGGCTTATAAGCAGTGAGCGTATCGCTATGATGAAAAATGACGCTATAATCGTCAACGTAGCGCGTGGCGCGGTCTGTGATGAAGCCGCTATCGCCGAAGCTATACTTGAAGGAAAGCTCGGAGGTGTAGGTGTCGACGTTTATTCGAAGGAGCCTTTCGGAGAAGATCACCCTATGGCGCGTATCGCCGGACTTGACAACGTAATTCTGACACCTCATATGGCTTGGGGGTCATATGAGGCAAGAGTCCGTTGCTGCGAGGAGATTGTTCTCAATATTGAGTCGTTTATCAACGGCGAAAGACGAAACAGAATCGTCTGATAAATAAACTTTAGAGGCTGGCTCATTAAGTCGGCTTAAATAAGAAAAAAACGGATACTCTTTACCGAAAAGGTATTGAGTATCCGTTTGCTTTTTGGTATAATTAAATCGCCAAAAATAATCCACCACAAAGCGAGGTAATTATACAACAA
>JAZSRA010000024.1:0-4552 GCA_045538195.1 Eubacteriales bacterium
AAGTCCCGACGACAAGAAACTTAGTCTCTCGGTTCAGGAATTGCGCACTTATCTCAACGATTATCTGACAAAGAAAGAAACAGACATTATTAATCTTTTCTTCTATCCTAACGATAACGCACAGATTCTTCGTCTTTTGCAAAAGCAAGAAGCGGATCCTAATCTTCAGACCGTCTTCACGGCGTCGCAATTAGAAGACGAGATCCAAGATCCAATGTTCGTGCCTTCCTATATAAAGGAATATCTTCTCGACATACAAAAGGAAGATAGAGAAGTCAGTAACCGACTTCCGGAAGTGGAACTAAGCGAGAGATATTGGAATTTCATGCTTTCACAGAAAGAGAAACTAGTGAGGAAATATGCTGAGTTTTCCTTGAACATAAGGAATCTTATCACAGCGTTGAACTGCCGTAAATATCATTTAGATATTGAAAAAGAAGTCATCGGCGATTCTTATTTCGTAAATCAGCTGAAAACATCTCGCGCAAAAGATTTCGAGTTGTCGGACGATTATCCTTACGTTGATAAGGTGTTAGCACTTTTTGAGAAAGACAATACCGCAGAACGCGAATACAGAATCGATATGCTTTATTGGGAATTTCTCGATGAGATGACAGGATATAAATATTTTACATTTGACAATGTGATTGCCTTTATGCTCAAACTGATGATATTGGAACGTTGGAGTAAGATGACCACCGAGCAAGGCAAGAAGATTTTCCGCGAACTGCTCGAGCGTTTCAAGAACGAGTTTCAGTTTGCAAAAGAGTTTGATATTTAATAATAAAAACATATAACATGAATAAGACATTAGGTAAAGTAGTAAGTATCATCTCCAACTTGGTCTTGGTCCGTATTGAAGGTGACGTCTTCCAGAACGAGATTTGTTTTATCTTCTTGGGAGAAGAAAGGTTGATGGCTGAGGTTATCAAGATTATTGGCGATATTGCTTACGTTCAGGTATTTGAAAGCACACGTGGTCTGAAACCAGGCTCTAAAGTAGAGTTTGAAGGTCATATGCTTGAAGTGGAACTCGGTCCAGGTCTGTTATCGAAAAACTTCGACGGACTTCAGAACGACCTCGATAAGATGGAAGGAGTTTTCTTGAAAAGAGGTCTTTATACACCGGCTCTCGAAGATGATAAAAAATGGTCTTTCTCTCCTTTGGCTAAGAAAGGTGATAAAGTCATCGCTGGCGACTGGCTCGGTAACGTGAAAGAAAACTGGCTTGACCATAAGATTATGGTGCCTTTTAAATTTGAAGGTGAATATATTGTAGAGACAGTAGCTAAAGAAGGCGAATATACCATCAACGATGTCATCGCTACTTTGAAAGACAAAGAAGGTGAGATTCATAACGTCACTATGGTACAGAAATGGCCTGTGAAACTTGCCGTAAAAGCATATAAGAACAAACCACGTCCATTCCGTCTGTTAGAGACAGGCATCCGCGTCATCGACACCATGAACCCGATATTAGAAGGCGGAACAGGTTTCATCCCTGGACCTTTTGGTACAGGTAAGACTGTTATCCAGCACTCATTGGCAAAACACGCTAACGCCGACATCATCATCATGGCAGCCTGCGGCGAACGTGCCAACGAGGTCGTGGAGATATTCTCTGAGTTCCCTCACCTTGAAGACCCTCGCACAGGAAGATCATTATACGAGAGAACGACAATCATCGCTAACACCTCCAACATGCCGGTAGCAGCTCGTGAAGCTTCTGTCTATACCGCCATGACAATCGGTGAATATTACAGAGCGATGGGATTGAAAGTGTTCTTGCTTGCCGACTCCACCTCACGTTGGGCACAGGCACTCCGTGAGATGTCGAACCGTTTGGAAGAGCTTCCAGGACAAGACGCTTTCCCAATGGACTTGTCAGCAATCATAGCCGGATTCTACGCTCGCGCAGGTATCGTATATCTCAACAATGGCGAGACGGGTTCCGTTACATTCATCGGTACAGTATCACCTGCAGGCGGTAACTTGAAAGAACCTGTTACGGAATCGACAAAGAAAGCTGCTCGTTGTTTCTACGCACTCTCTCAAAACCGCGCCGACTCTAAACGTTATCCTGCCATCGATACCTTAGACTCATATTCTAAATATCTTGAATATCCAGAATTTATCGATTATTCAAAAGAGAAACTTGACGAAAACTGGGTGGGCTTGGTTAACGAAGCACGTAACGTTTTGGTGAGAGGTAAAGAGACAGAAGAACAAATCAATATCCTCGGCGACGACAGCGTGCCAATCGATTATCACGTCACATTATGGAAGTCAGAATTCGTCGATTTCGTCATCCTTCAACAAGATGCTTTCGATAAGATTGACGCTACAACATCATTGGAACGTCAGGAATATATGCTTAAGAAAGTAATCAATGTGACACGTTCAGAGTTTAAATTCGAAGGTTTTGAAGAAGTCGGTACATATTTCAAGAGACTTATCAACGTCTTCAGACAGATGAACTATACTATCTTCAAATCGGAAGAATTCCATAAGGCAGAAGAAGAAGCCAATGCCGTTCTTGAAGAAAGAATCATTAAGTAAAAAATAAAAAACATACATATATGAGTGCATTTCAAAAAGTATATACAAAGATTAGCCAAGTAACCAAGGCTACTTGCAGTTTGAAGGCTACCGGTGTAGGTTTCGATGAGCTTGCATACATTCACGGACGCTTGGCTCAGGTCGTGAAAATCTGGGGCGACGAGATAACCTTGCAGGTATTCTCCGGAACTGAAGGCATTCCTACAAACGCTGAAGTCATTTTCTTAGGCAAAGCTCCTACCCTCAAAGTCAGCGAGGAGTTATGCGGACGTTTCTTCAACGCCTTCGGTCAGCCTATCGACGGCGGTCCTGAAGTAGATGGCGAAGAACGCGAGATCGGCGGTCCTTCAGTGAATCCTGTTCAACGTAAACAACCTTCAGAACTCATCGCTACCGGAATCGCTGGTATCGACTTGAACAACACTTTAGTCTCTGGACAGAAGATTCCTTTCTTCGCCGACCCTGACCAGCCTTTCAACCAGGTGATGGCTAACGTCGCGATGAAGGCTCAAGCCGACCGTATCATCCTAGGTGGCATGGGTCTCACCAACGACGACTACCTATATTTCAAAAACTTATTCGAGAACGCAGGTATCTTAGACCATATCGTCTCTTTCGTTAACACTACGGAAGCTCCTCCTGTAGAACGTCTCCTCGTTCCTGATATGGCTCTTACCGCAGCGGAATATTTCGCAGTAGATAAAAATGAAAAAGTGTTGGTGCTTCTCACCGACATGACATTATACGCCGACGCCTTGAGTATCGTCTCTAACCGTATGGATCAGATTCCTTCAAAAGACTCAATGCCAGGTTCTCTCTATTCAGACCTCGCTAAGATCTACGAGAAAGCGGTACAATTCCCAAGCGGAGGCTCAATCACCATCATCGCTGTCACTACATTGTCGGGCGGCGACATCACCCACGCTATCCCGGATAATACCGGTTATATCACAGAAGGTCAGCTCTTCTTACGTAAAGACACTGAAATCGGCAAGGTCATCGTTGACCCGTTCAGAAGCTTGTCGCGTTTGAAACAACTTGTCATCGGTAAGAAGACACGTGCCGACCATCCTCAGGTGATGAACGCTTGTATCCGTCTCTATGCCGACGCCGCAAATGCCAGAACGAAACTCGAAAACGGCTTCGACTTGACAGATTACGACAACCGCGTCCTCGACTTCGCAAAAGAATATTCCAACGACTTGCTCGCCATCGATGTCGATCTTAAGATTGAACAGATGCTCGACACAGCATGGAATCTCTTCGGTAAATACTTCACCAAGTCGGAGGTGTCTATCAAGAAAGAATTCATGGATAAATATTGGACAGGTAAAGAAGATTGATTGCCACATATTAAAACATTATAGTTATGGCAATAAAATTTCAATATAACAAAACGTCGATGCAACAGCTGGAGAAGCAGTTGAAGATACGTGTGCGTACGCTACCTACCATCAAGAGCAAGGAGTCGGCGCTGCGTCTCGAGGTGAAACGCTCCAAGGAGAAAGTCGAGGAGTTTGACGAGAAACTCGAGAATATCTTACAACAGTCGGGCGACATCCTCCGTCTGTGGGGAGAGTTCAACCCCGAACTCATCAGCGTGGAAGACGTGAAGTTCAGCACCAAGAAGATCGCCGGTGTCAATACTCCGGTATATGAAGGTGCTACATATAAGGTGAAAGAATTCAGCGTTTTCAATATGCCGTCATGGATATTAGATGGAATAGAATATATGAAGTCGTTAATCGACATCACATTGGAACGCGAGTTCTGGGTACGTAAGATGGAGCTGCTTAGCAAGGCAAGAAAGAAAACTACGCAGAAGGTGAACCTTTATGAAAAGGTGCAGATACCAGGTTTCGAAGACGCCATCAGAAAGATAAAGCGCGCCTTGGAAGACGAAGAGAATCTCTCTAAAGCAGCCCAGAAGATAGTTAAAATGCGTCAAGAAAAGGAGGTCGAATCATGATTACCCCTATGACAAAATTGACGA
>JAZSRA010000074.1:0-3174 GCA_045538195.1 Eubacteriales bacterium
TTACAATAAAGCCGTAATCAAAACACAAGGAGGTTACAAAATGTGTATTTTTAATATAGTCGCACGCAAGGATATTAACGGGGGGGTCAGAAGCTTCCGTGAAAGCGAGTACGCAATTCTTCTCGACGTCAGAACGAGAGAGGAATACGCAAGCGGACATATTGAGGCAAGCCCAAACCTTCCGCTTGACGAGATCGACAAAGTGGATTCGGTTATAAAGGATAAAAACACTCCTCTGTACGTCCATTGCCTCAGCGGAGGACGAAGCGCCCGCGCGGCGGCTTATCTGAAGGGCAAGGGATATCGGGAGGTTCACGATATCGGAGGAATTGGCTCGTACAGAGGCAAGATCGTTGTTTGATATACAAAGAGGGGCGACCACGAACGGTCGCCCCTCAAAATTTGCGTTGCAGAAAGCAAAGAAATATTTATTGTCTTTCAAGCAGAGGCTTTGCCAAAATGTCATCTTTTCTTGTGATCAGATCATCCGTCGCAATTGCCGCTTCAAGAGCATCCGTGCCTATACGGTCAACTGTTGCACCAAGACGCTCCTTGACATATCCGTTTTCCTTATACCAAAGCATAACCTTTTCAATAACGGTCGGAACTTCATCTGCCGAATAGACATTATTCAAGAGTGTTCCCATACGCTGAGTCTTTCCCCAAGTTCCACCCACAAAGATACGGCAGACCGATGCCGCTTCCTTGGGAACAGCACCGAAAGGACATTTTCCAACGCAAACGCCGCAGCTTGTGCATTTAGACGTATCGATAACCGCCTTTCCGTTGACAACGGATACTGCCTTTGTCGGACAGCTTTCGGCAACGGCACATTTTTTACAGCCTCGGCAAAGCTCACTGTCAAAAGAGAACGCACGGCATCCCTCAACGCCTACGTCATTAAGACTCGGCTTCATACAGCTGTTCGGACAGCCGCCTACTCCGATCTTGAATTTATGCGGAAGCTTCACGTCGCGCATCCCTATGTAAAACTTATCGTATATAACCTTTGCAAGTGCCTGTGTATCAATGTTTCCGTAAACGCAGGTCGTGCCTTTACAAGCGGTAATAGGACGAACCTTTGCGCCCGTGCCGCCAAAATACAATCCACGCTCTGCCATAAAGGCTTCCGCTTCGGGAATTTTATCAAACGGAATTCCAACAATCTCTGCGGCAAGTCTTGCGGTAAATATTACTTTGCCGTTGCCGTATTTCTCGGAGCATTCGGCGATAGCGTGAAGCTGGTCGGGAGTAAAAAGTCCTGCGACCGTAACGATTCTGCCTGAGAAGCAGTCGGTTCCTCTGTTTCTGAGAAAGCCTCTTCCTTTAACACTTGTTATTTGTTCATTCGTCAACATAGCTGTTTACCTCGATTTCATTGACTTACATCTGTTTTTATGATATAATATTATATCACGTTTTCCGTGATTTGTCAATGAAATACGCCATTTAAGAGGATATATGAAGAAAGTAAAAACAATAAAGAACATCGTCGCTTTTCTGTTGATCACAGCAGTTCTGTTTTCTATGTCAGCGTGTAACGGTCAACCGAAAAACGAGAACAAAAATACGGTAGTCTTTACCGATGCCCTCGGTCGAGAGGTGAATATCAAAAAGAACCCCGAGCGAGTTGCCGCCCTTCTTGGAAGCTTCGCGGACGTTTGGATGCTTGCGGGCGGCAAGCTTTGCGCATCTGCTGAGGATGCTTGGGAGGATTTCGGGCTTGAGCTTGACGATGCCGTCAATATCGGCGGCGCGCATTCTCCGAGTCTTGAGCTTCTCATATCAGCAGACCCCGATTTTGTTATCGCAAGCGCGTCCACTGCCTCCAATGTTGAGATGAGGGAAACACTGGAAGCTATGGGAATTGCCGTTGCATATTTTGACGTGGATAGCTTCGACGATTATCTGAAAATGCTCGATATTTGTACCGATATTACAGAACGCAAGGATCTGTACGAACAGAACGGACTTGCGATCAAGGCACAGATCGATGAAATAAAAGCAGAGTACAAAAATTCAGATATTCCCGAAGATGAACGAAAAGTCCTATTGCTGCGAGCCGCTTCAAGCTTTGTAAAGGCAAAAGGCAGCAGTGGAACGATCCTTGGCGAAATGCTTCACGATATGGGCTGTATCAATATTGCCGACAGTAACATGAGCTTGCTTGAAAATTTGAGTGTAGAAGCGATCATTCGGGAAGAGCCGTACCACATTTTCGTGGTAACGATGGGAAGTGATACAGAGGCGGCGAAGCAGTCGCTTGAAAATCTGATAAAGGAGAACCCTGCCCTGAGTACGCTTGATGCGGTGAAAAACGGTAGATTGCACGTTATGGATAAAACGCTGTTCAATCTGAAGCCTAACGCGCGCTGGGCAGAGTCATACGGAATACTTTATGATAAGCTTACGAAAAAATAAGATAGGATATATATACGGTATAGCGATCCTTTTATTGCTGCTTGCTGCCGTTCTCGGTGTGCTTTTCGGATCATCGGAGCTGAGGCTTTCGGACATGCTTTCGTCGCTTATAGCGGGAGATATGCAGAGTCCCGAGGCAAGAATATTACTATACGTCAGATTGCCGAGAGTTCTTGGAAGTCTTATATGCGGTATGGCGCTCGCCGTGTCAGGCGCGGTCATTCAAGGCGTGCTTGCGAACCGATTGGCATCTCCGAGCATTATCGGTGTAAATGCGGGTGCAGGTCTTGCTGTCACTATTGGCTCGGCATTGGGTATCATAGGTGGCTGGAGGCTCTCTCTGTTTGCTTTTGTCGGTGCATTCTTGACCGTGATGCTTGTCAGTCTCGGAGCAAGAAAATGGGGGGCTTCAAGAGGAACGGTCATATTGATGGGCGTAGCGCTGAACGCCTTGCTCGGCGCGATATCCGATACAGTCACCACCTTCAATCCCGAAATCAGTATACAGAGCCTCGATTTTAAGATAGGTGACTTTTCATCGGTGACTTACGCAAAGCTGATACCTGCCACAGTGATCGTTTTAATATCCGTCTTGATACTCTTGACATTTTCAAACGAGCTTGACGTGCTGACTCTTGGTGACGAAAACGCCAAAGGGCTTGGAATGAATACGAACGTGATGCGCGTAATATTCTTACTGCTTTCCGCACTGTTGGCAGGTGCGGCAGTCAGCGTTTGCGGTCTGCTTTCCTT
>JAZSRA010000013.1:0-95166 GCA_045538195.1 Eubacteriales bacterium
GCTGTGCTTCATTTGCGACAATCTGCATTGCTCTTCCGCCGAGAACGAAGCTGGGACGAACGAGTACGGGATATCCGATCTCGTTTGCGGCATTTACACCGTCCTCGATCTTTGTAACAGCCTTACCCTTGGGCTGAGGAATTCCAAGCTCCTTAAGAAGCTTCTCAAATGCGTCTCTGTTCTCCGCCTTATCGATAGCCGCACAGTCGGTGCCGATTATCTTAACTCCAAGCTTGTCAAGGGGAGCCGCAAGGTTAATTGCAGTCTGTCCGCCCAGAGATGCAATAACTCCCTCAGGCTTTTCAAACTCGATAATATTCATTACGTCCTCGGTGGTAAGGGGCTCGAAGTAGAGCCTGTCCGCCGTGGTGTAATCGGTGGAAACGGTCTCGGGGTTATTGTTGATAATAATAGCCTCGTAACCGGAATTTTTAATAGTGGTGACCGCGTGAACAGTGGAGTAGTCAAACTCAACGCCCTGACCGATTCTGATAGGTCCTGCGCCAAGCACTACGATCTTCTTCTTATCGGTGAGGATAGAGGTGTTCTCGCCGGTGTAGGAGGAATAGAAGTAAGGAATGTACGCGCCTGTGTGGCAGGTATCAACCATGCGGAATACAGGGAACAGGTTGTGTTCCTTTCTGAACTTGAACACGTCAAGCTCCTGGCACTTCCACATTCTTGCGACGTACTTGTCAGAAAAGCCCATCTTCTTTGCCGCAGTAAGGGTCTCGATGTCGAATACGTGAGCCTTCAGAATCTCCTCCATATCGACGATATTCTTGATCGCTTCAAGGAAGAAAGGAGTGATCTTGGTTATATCGTGGATCTCCTCGACGGTAGCTCCGCGGTAAATAAGCTCGGCAATAGCGAAGATGTTGTCATCGCGGAACTCGCTGATGTAAGCGCGAAGCTCATCGTCGGTCATATTGTCAAACTTGTGGTGATAGATGTGGTTTACGCCGATCTCAAGCGAACGGATACCCTTAAGCAAGCACTCCTCAAGGTTAGAACCGATGCCCATGACCTCACCCGTCGCCTTCATCTGTGTACCCAGATAGTTGGACGCGGTGGTGAACTTATCGAATGGGAAACGGGGGAGCTTTGCGATAACGTAGTCAAGGCTCGGCTCAAATGCAGCGTTGGTGTTTGCGATCTTGATCTCCTCAAGAGACATACCCACGGCGATCTTTGCGGTAACGCGGGCGATAGGATAGCCCGAAGCCTTGGACGCAAGCGCGGAGGAACGCGAAACTCTGGGGTTTACCTCGATAAGGTAATACTCACTGGAATTGGGGTTGAGCGCGAACTGAACGTTACATCCACCCTCGATCTTAAGTTCACGAATGATCTTGATAGCGGAATCGTTAAGCATCTTCTTGTCATGCTCGGAAAGGGTCATAATAGGAGCGACAACGAGAGAGTCACCGGTGTGAACGCCAACGGGGTCGATGTTCTCCATGCCGCAGATGGTGATAGCGTGGTCGTTAGAGTCACGCATGACCTCAAACTCGATCTCTTTATATCCCTTAACGCTCTTTTCAATAAGAACCTGATGAACGGGAGAGAGCTTGAAGGCGTTGAGACCAACCTCGATAAGCTCTGCTTCGTTGTTGGCAAATCCGCCGCCTGTACCGCCGAGAGTGAACGCGGGACGGAGAACTACGGGGTAACCAATACGCTCTGCCGCAGCCTTTGCTTCCTCAAGGTCATAGGTGATCTCGGAAGGAATAGTAGGCTCGCCGATTGACTGGCAAAGCTCCTTGAAAAGCTCTCTGTCCTCTGCTCTCTCGATACTTTCGCTACTCGTTCCGAGAAGCTCTGTGTGGCACTCACGAAGAACGCCCTTCTTCTCAAGCTGCATAGCGAGGTTAAGTCCGGTCTGTCCGCCGATGCCGGGAACGATAGCGTCGGGACGCTCGTATCTCAAAATCTTCGCGATATATTCAAGGGTCAGAGGCTCCATGTAGACCTTGTCCGCAATAGTAGTGTCGGTCATGATCGTAGCAGGGTTGGAGTTAACAAGAACTACTTCGTAGCCCTCCTCCTTAAGCGCGAGACACGCCTGTGTTCCCGCATAGTCGAATTCTGCCGCCTGACCGATAACGATAGGTCCTGAGCCAATGATCAAAATCTTTTTGAGGTCTGTTCTCTTTGCCATATTTATCTCCATTCCGTCACTTGATCATCTGCAACAAGTGACTATATTATTCGATTTCATACCTTTTTCGAGAAAAAGGTATGCCAAAAAGCTTCCCGAAGGATAGTTTTTAAATTCTACGGTTTACGCTTTGAAATGATATTGCCTTACGCCTTAAAAGGTATGCCAAAAAGCTTCCCGAAGGATAGTTTCAAATTTCTACTGTTTATAAAACTAAACAGGTTTGTATTATGCCTTATATACTACCTTGCCGTTCGCCACAGTGCCGTAGCATTTGCCAAATACCTTTGTTCCCTCAAAGGGCGTTGCCTTGCCCATTGAGATAAACTCGGAGGGATCGACGGTATATTTCTCGTCAAGCTTCCAGACCGAGAAGGAGTTTCCTACGGCCAGCCCAAATCTCTCTCTGGGGTTGTAGACCAGAAGATCCACAAGCTTATCAAGAGTGATAATTCCCGTTTTGACCATATACGTGTTCATAAGCGGCAGAGCCGTCTCGATGCCCGTGATACCGAAGGCACTCTTTTCAAGTCCTTTTCCCTTTTCCTCTGCAGAATGGGGCGCGTGATCGGTTGCGATCATATCGATAGTGCCATCGACGATGCCCTCGATAAGCGCCTGCTTGTCCGCTTCGCTTCGGAGGGGGGGATTCATTTTAAATCTGCCATGCTCCTGCAGATCCATATCGGTCAGTATCAGATAGTGAGGTCCTGTCTCGCAGGTTACGTTCACGCCGTCCTTCTTTGCCTCGCGAATAAGCTCTACGCTCTCCTTCGTGGATATGTGACAGACATGATAAGCACAGCCTATCTCGTCGGCAAGCTTCAAGTCGCGCTCGATCTGTTTCCATTCGCTCTCGGAGCAAATACCTCTGTGTCCGTGAGCCTTGGCGTATTCACCGTCGTGAATGTAGCCGCCGCGAAGCAGGTCGTTGACCTCGCAGTGTGCAACGATCATTTTACCGAGCGCCTTTGCTCTCTGCATAGCCTCGCGCATCATTTCGTCGTCCTGCACTCCGCGTCCGTCGTCGGAAAAGGCGATAACGTGGTCTGCCATCTCTTCAAGATCGGCAAGCTGACGTCCTGCCTCGGCAACCGTGATCGCACCGTAGGGATGAACACCGATGACCGCGTCTTTTTCAATAATATCAAGCTGTTTCTTCAAATTCTCAATACTGTCAGGCACGGGGTTAAGGTTGGGCATGGTGCAAACGTCGGTAAAGCCGCCTCTTGCCGATGCCAGAGAACCCGTAGCTATCGTTTCCTTATAAGAAAAACCCGGCTCGCGAAAATGCACATGCACATCACAAAAACCGGGAAAAACAGTATATTCGGAAGAATTGAAAGAAGAAAAGCCGTCTGCAAAAAGGAAACAGTTAGAGAGCGACATCATATCGGTCGCTTTAGCCTTCATTTTTGCCTTAACTACTGCCATTCTCATTCTCCATTCCTAAAAATTTACAAACTATAAAATAGCTTTATTCATATTCGTTATATTATATCATATATTTAAGGTTATGTCAAGCGGACAAAAGCATTTTTATCAAAAATGTCACATTTAACATAGCTATTTTTGAAAAACAGAAAATCTTTTGTTATTTTTGCAAAAATCTCTAAATTCGCGCTCTCCGTCACCCTTTACCTTGCCCTGTCGTCTTTGGATATCAGGGGTGGTGTTTGCGGCTTCTTCGCTCATTCTCGCAACGCTGATGGGGTCGTCCTTCGACTTTCTGCCCACTATACGATTCTTAAACTCATCTTCGGTGATAAGTCCCTCGTTGTATTGCTTGATCAACTCGTCAAAGCTTTCCGACTTTGTGGGAGTGTATGAGTAAGAAGATTCCTGGCCACTAAGGCTTTCCGTGACGACTTCGCCATTACTGTATGTCGTTGTTACTGTTCCGTTTTCTTCATCGATGTGGAATTCAACAATTCGATTAGCTTTGATCTCACTTCGGCTTCGCTTAGTGTTGAGTCGGTTGTTATTTCCATTTCTTTCATCGCTAATTCTTTGGTGCCTGAATTTGCTAATGAAATCAACTTTATTGTAGAATCGGAATACCCCTCCAGTCGTTTGCTGTATGCCTCTCCTTTCAGCCTCATATAAAACTCTCCTTTTCGTTTCAATATCTATGTCATTGGTAAGATCAATCTTGACAATCTTCGTAATGTTAGGGCTCTCAATAGTCCCGCTTGCGAACACAATGACATCCGTGATGCCCGACGAATCGTAGGCATCATAAACATCGATCATAAATTCGCCGTTTTTGTTTTTGGGGTAATTATAGTTGCCCGAAACAGCCTGTGCAAAGTTCTCGGTGAAGTTGCGCCAATAACCGGCATTTATAACGTTGTTCGCCCTGACCCATCCAAAATTATTATACTGCTCTTCGGTATAATTGTCAACACCGTTTTCGCCTTTGGGAGTGTAGGAGTATGTTGAGTCGTTATTTATGCTGTCTTTTTCACTATTTTGATTGCTTGCTCCTCTATCTCTGCCGGCGTTGCCTGTGGATGATTTGCCATCCAACTCATCAACTCCTCTAACTCCGCCGGTCTGTTGCTCATAAGACCCGCTACCATCACGATATTGTCCGTCTTCATTTCGAAAGCCATTAATCCATTGATTAATATTTTGAGTCTTTCCCAAACGCAATCTTCCATTTTTTATCTCCTCCTCAATATAATCAATAATTCTTTCGTCAAATCGCGAATCCAAAACATTAAGAATTGTAATCGAACCATTTGAATCAAAAGAAAAAACGTAATAGGCTTCAGATGTATATACTCTTCCTAAGTGGTTTGATTCGCCCAAAGCCCCCCATCCTGTTTTTATTGAATGGGAAATAATCGCAAGTTCTTGGTCTGAAATATACATGTCCGCATAATCAAAATTAATCTTACCAGTAAAATGCTTAATTAAGTAATCGGCACCATTTCCCCAGCCTTTTCTTGACTTTTTAGCAGAAGTATAACTATACGATGTACCATCATTATACTCCACATTCACCGCGTTGTCAATATCACTCTCGCTTGGATGGCTCTTCACTGCATCTTTGAATAGCTTAGCATACTTCCTTTCAAGCATTGCAACCTCGTCAATCTTGCCAAACTTACTCTTGATCCAGTCAATGAAATCACGAATAAACTCCTCGAAGGTACGCTTATGATCGGGCGACAATGCGTCAACAAATCGCTCAAGCGCGCCGTCCTCCGCAAAGAGAACGTCGCCGACGAAGTTAGCCACCATCTCTCGCTGCGCCTCAGAGCCATCATACTCTTGACATCTACAGCATTAATAATCTTCACAAATTTTTACAGTTGTTACCATAATAAAACGGATATCTCGCAGCTCTCCGCAAGATATCCGTTCGTTTTTACTTCTTTTCATTATTTCTAACGTACGCCGCCCTTCCGGCTAAAGCGATGATTATGATTGAACTAAACGCACATCCCACCCAAGAAAATCCATTTCCTGTAAGATATTGTCCCGTTACAGCCAAATCAACATGAAGAACAGCTGCCAGAACGACAAAGACGATGCCGCTGAAAACAAGCCATCCCCTTAACTTTTTGTCGTTTTTACCATATTCTTTATATTCTTGTACCAAAAGCATAAATGTAATACAAATTGAGCCGAGCATACAACACTTATTGAAAATAATAACGGCAATCATCACTATAATGCTAGGATCAGAAGCATAGTTAAACAATGCATAGCACAAATCAATAATAGAATTGATTCCTGTTAGCACCGCGGAAATTATAAAAATACGTTTTTCCATTATCACTTACAAATAGAAATAATCAAAACAATCCACTTATCTTTCCGTTATCGTCGACGTCGATCCGCTCTGCCGCGGGGACTTTAGGAAGTCCGGGCATAGTCATAATGTCGCCTGTGAGAGCAACGATAAATCCGGCTCCCGCCGAGACCTTGACGTTTCTGACAGTCACCTTAAAGCCCTCGGGTGCGCCGAGCTTGGTAGCGTCGTCGGAGAAGCTGTACTGTGTCTTCGCCATACAAACGGGCAGCTTGTCGTAGCCCAACGCAACAAGGGTTGCTATCTGCTTCTGTGCCTGAGGCGCGATGATAATGCCGTCGCCGCCGTAGACCTTCTTAACAATCGCCTCGATCTTCTCGGGGATAGTCATATCGGTGTCGTAGCTGAACGTAAAGTCGTTCTTCTCCTCGCAGAGCTTAACGATCTCCTCTGCAAGTGCGCGACCGCCCTCGCCGCCCTCTGCCCAGACGGTAGAAAGCACCACGTTAACGCCAAGCGCCTTGCATTTTTCAATTACGAGCTGAATTTCTGCATCGGTGTCGGTGGGGAAACGGTTAACAGCCACCACGCAAGGCAGCTTATATACGTTCTTAATGTTGGAAACGTGACGGAGCAGGTTGGGTATTCCCTTTTCAAGGGTTTCAAGGTTTTCTTCACCAAGCTCGGTCTTGGGAGTGCCGCCGTGCATTTTCAAAGCGCGGACGGTAGCGACCACGACCACTGCCGAGGGGGTAAGTCCCGCCATACGGCACTTGATGTCAAGGAACTTTTCAGCTCCGAGGTCTGCGCCAAAGCCCGCCTCGGTAACGGCATAGTCGCCCAGCTTCATCGCCATTTTGGTAGCAATGACAGAGTTACAGCCGTGCGCGATATTTGCGAAAGGTCCGCCGTGAACGAATGCGGGAGTACCCTCAAGGGTCTGAACCAGGTTAGGTTTGAGCGCGTCTTTGAGGAGCGCCGCCATAGCTCCTACCGCTTTGAGGTCGCCTGCGGTCACGGGCTTTTCGTCGTAGGTATAAGCCACAACTATGCGTGAAAGTCTCTCTTTAAGGTCTGCTATTGAGGATGCAAGGCAGAAGACCGCCATAATTTCAGAAGCAACGGTAATATCGTAGCCGTCCTCACGCGGAACACCGTTTACTCTGCCGCCGAGACCGTCGGTAACGAAACGGAGCTGACGGTCGTTCATATCAACGCAACGCTTCCATGTAATTCTGCGAGGATCGATATTCAGAGCGTTACCCTGATAGATGTGATTATCAAGCATAGCCGCGAGCAGGTTGTTTGCCGCGCCGATAGCGTGGAAGTCGCCCGTAAAGTGGAGATTGATGTCCTCCATAGGAACGACCTGAGCGTAACCGCCGCCTGCCGCGCCGCCCTTGACTCCGAAAACGGGGCCTAAGGAAGGCTCACGGAGAGCTACCACTACGTTCTTGCCGATTTTACGAAGTCCGTCCGCAAGACCGATGGTAGTGGTGGTCTTACCCTCGCCCGCAGGGGTGGGGGTAATAGCAGTTACAAGGATCAGCTTGCCGTCGGCTCTCTCGCTCTCGTTAAGCAACGCATAGTCGACCTTTGCCTTGTAGTTTCCGTATTGCTCGAGATATTTTTCATCCACGCCCGCAACCTTCGCTATGTCGCGGATGTGTTTCATTTCTGTGGATTGAGCTATTTCAATATCTGACATGTATGCCATTTATTTTTCCTTTCAATGCGGGGAGGAGAAAACTTTTTAAGAAAAAAGTTTTCTCCTCCCCGCACCCCTTCTCTTTCAAAAACTTTAAAAAATTCGGATCAAATAATCAACATTTGTAATTATATAACGGGGGGATTCAATAATTTTTTATCTTTCCTTTTGGAAAGTTTTTGCGGGGTGTGGGGCGCTGACGTTTGCAAAGCAAACTCACAGAGCAAATCGCAAGCGATTTGCGTAGGTTTTCTCAAAAAGCCCCCCACGCGCGTCCTCTTATTTAAAATATCTAACAGCGCTCTCAAACATCTTCATATCAAACTCGCCGAGAACGTTCTTGTAAAGACCGTTTCCGATACGCTCAGAGTGTCCCATCTTACCGAATACGCGTCCGTCGGGCGAGGTGATACCCTCGATAGCGAAGGTGGAATCGTTGGGATTGTAACGAATGTCACTTGTCGCGTTGCCGTCAAGGTCAACGTACTGAGTAGCAACCTGACCGTTTGCAACAAGCTGCTTTACAAGCTCATCTGATGCCAGGAAACGACCCTCACCGTGAGAAATAGCCACGGTATAGATGTCGCCGACATTGGTATTAGCCAACCAAGGAGACTTATTGGATGCAATTCTCGTTCTCACAAGCTTACTTTGGTGGCGACCGATCGTGTTGAAGGTCAGCGTAGGACAATTTTCATCGGTGTCGATGATCTTGCCGTAAGGCACGAGACCGATCTTGATAAGCGCCTGGAATCCGTTACAGATACCGCACATAAGACCGTCGCGGTTGTTCAGAAGATCGTGAACGCCGTCCTTGATCTGCTCGTTACGGAAGAACGCCATAATGAACTTACCCGAACCGTCAGGCTCGTCGCCGCCCGAGAATCCGCCGGGGACGAATACCATCTGGCTGTCGGAAAGCTCCTTAGCGAAGTTCTCGACGCTTCTCTGGATGCCGTCCTGAGTCATATTATTGATAACGAAGATCTTTGCCTCAGCGCCTGCGTCTCTCATTACCTTTGCGGTGTCAAACTCGCAGTTCGTACCTGGGAATACGGGAATAAGCACCTTGGGGCGAGCGACCTTGATAGAGGGAGCTACTCTCGTCTCTGACGCAAAGGAGAAGTTCTCGTAGGTCTTGTTTTCGTCCTTTTCAAGGGTCGGGAATACGCCTTCAAGTTTGCCCTCGTAGAGCTTGTCAAGAGTGCAAGCGCAGACCGACTGCTCACCGTAAGTAAACTTGCCGTCGTCGGTAACCTGACCGACTGTCTTGCCCTCTACGTCGTCAGCGACTTCGAGAACAAACGCACCGTAGTTGTATCCGAATATATCGTCAAGGCTCATAGACTTATCGTAAGCAAAGCCGAAGCCGTTACCGATACACATTTTGTAGATCGCCTCTGCAACACCGCCAAAGGTGGGAGTGTATGCCGCGTATACCTTGCCCGCTCTCATAAGCGCGGTAACCTTGTTAAAGAGCGCGATGAGAGAGTCGGCCTTGGGAAGATTGTCCTCACCGTACTCGGGAGTGAGCAATACGACCTTGTGTCCTGCCGCTTTTGCGTCGTTTGTGATGACCTCGTCGGTCTTGCCCGTTGTAACTGCAAAGGAAACGAGGGTGGGAGGAACGTCAAGCTTTTCAAAGCTTCCGCTCATAGAGTCCTTACCTCCGATAGCGCCGATTCCAAGCTCTACCTGCGCTCTGAATGCGCCCAGCAGCGCCGCAAAGGGCTTGCCCCAACGCTTGGGATCCTTGGTGGGCTTCTCAAAATATTCCTGGAAGGTGAGGTAGACGTCCTCGTAGGAAGCACCCGTCGCGATCAGCTTCGCCGCGCTCTCAACTACCGCAAGATATGCCGAGTGGTAGGGGGACTTCTCTGCGATATAGGGGTTGTAGCCCCAAGACATATATGAGCAGTTGTCGGTGTGCTTCTGCTCAACCGAAACCTTGTGAACCATAGCCTGAATAGGTGTCTTCTGATGCTTTCCGCCGAAGGGCATAAGGACTGTACCCGCGCCGATGGTGGAGTCAAATCTCTCGGAAAGTCCTCTCTTGGAGCAGACGTTGAGGTCGCCTGCAAGCGTCTTGTATCCCTCCGCGAAATCGGTGACCGATTCCTTTTCATAGTTGCAAACAGCCGCTGCGGGAGCGATGTCGATATGCTTCTCCGCGCCGTTGGAGTTTAAGAACTCACGGGAAATATCAATGATCGTCTTGCCGTTCCAGTGAACTCTAAGTCTGGGTTCTTCTGTCACGCGAGCGACGACCGTAGCTTCAAGGTTCTCGCTTTCTGCAAGCGCCATAAACTTTTCAATATTCTCTTTTTCGATAACGACCGCCATTCTCTCCTGGCTCTCGGAAATAGCAAGCTCTGTGCCGTCAAGTCCCTCGTACTTCTTGGGGACTTTATTAAGGTCGATGTCAAGACCGTCTGCAAGCTCGCCGATAGCAACCGACACACCGCCAGCTCCAAAGTCGTTACATCTCTTTATCATTCTGCAAGCCTCTGCGTTTCTGAAAAGGCGCTGAAGCTTTCTTTCTTCAGGTGCGTTACCCTTCTGAACCTCGGCTCCGCAGGTCTCAACAGAGTGGGAGTCATGCGCCTTGGAAGAGCCGGTAGCACCGCCGACACCGTCGCGTCCCGTACGGCCGCCGAGAAGGATTACAACGTCACCGTCAAGAGGACACTCGCGGCGAACGTTTGCCGCGGGAGCCGCCGCGATTACCGCGCCGATCTCCATTCTCTTTGCCGCATAACCGGGGTGATAAAGCTCGTCTACCATACCCGTTGCAAGACCGATCTGATTACCGTAGGAGGAATAACCTGCCGCCGCGGTCTGCACGATCTTTCTCTGGGGGAGCTTGCCGGGGATAGTCTCGCTGACGGGAACGGTAGGATCTGCCGCGCCCGTAACACGCATAGCCGCGTAAACGTAGCTTCTTCCCGACAGAGGGTCACGGATAGCACCGCCAATACAGGTTGCCGCGCCGCCAAAGGGTTCGATCTCGGTGGGATGGTTGTGAGTCTCGTTCTTGAAGAGCAAGAGCCATTCCTCGTCAACTCCGTCAACCGTAACGGTCATTTTGACGGTACAAGCGTTGATCTCCTCGCTCTCGTCAAGCTTTTTAAGCTGACCCGTTTTCTTCAAATACTTTGCCGCAAGAGTGCCGATGTCCATAAGGTTCTGGGGCTTGGTTCTGCCCAGCTTTTCTCTCGTCGCAAGGTATTCCTTATATGTTTTTTCGAGAAGCTCGTCCTCGAATTTTACGCTGTCGATAGTAGTCAGGAAGGTAGTATGACGGCAGTGATCCGACCAATAGGTATCGATCATTCTGATCTCGGTGATAGTAGGATCTCTCTTTTCGCTTGCGAAATACTCGCGGCAGAACTTGATGTCGTCGATATCCATCGCGAGACCAAGCTCCTTGACCATTTTGCCAAGCTCCTCGTCGCTCATGGTGATAAATCCGTTCACAGTTGCAACGCTCGTGGGTATGTCATACTGAACCGCAAGAGTCTCCGGCTTTTCAAGAGCTGCTTCTCTCGCCTCAACGGGGTTGATTACGTACTTTTTGATCTCGGCAATATCCTTTTCGGTGAGGTTGCCGCCGAGAACGTAGACCTTTGCCGAACGAACAGTAGGACGGTTTCCGCAGGACATGATCTGGATACACTGCGCCGCGCTGTCTGCTCTCTGGTCGAACTGACCGGGCAGATATTCGACCGCGAACACGTATCCGTCGGCTGCAAGCTCGTCTGTTACAATATCAAGCTGAGGCTCGGAGAAAACGGTATTCTTCGCCGCCTCAAAAACCTCCGCATCAATGTCGTCTGCATCGTAGCGATTAAGAACGCGAACCGATTCAAGATTCTTTATTCCAAGCATATTTTTAAGTTCGGAATAAAGTCCCGCCGCCTCGTGGGCAAGCTCCTTTTTCTTTTCAACAAATATTCTATAAACCATAGTCAAAATGCATCGCCCGACCATATGTCATCGGGGGTGCGCATCCTTTCTGTTTTGTTTTTTGTTATATTTAGTACGGCTATTATCAAACTATCCTTTGGGAAGTTCTTGGGAGGTTTGGAACCTTTCTTTCAAGAAAGGTTCCAAAAACGCCTCTCCTTACTTAGCCGCCAGTGCGCGCTGACCGATATCGTGTCTGTAATATGCGTTGTCAAAGTGTATCTTCTCAACCTTTGCGTAGGACGCCTTGATAGCGTCTTCAAGGGTATCTGCTATGCTTGTAACACCAAGCACACGTCCGCCGTTTGTGAGAAGCTTTCCGCCAGAAAGCTTTGCGCCCGCAACGTAAACGTCGGGAGCGATTTCCGCAGGAATAGTCATCTCAAAGCCCTTTTCGTAGGACTGGGGATAGCCCGCGGACGCCATAATTACGCAACAAGCGTGTCTTTGGCTGAATTTGACCTCGGTCTCGGCAAGCGTGCCGTTTGTGGTCGCCTGCATAACGGTGAGCAGATCGCTTTCAAGCAGGGGAAGAACGACCTGAGTTTCGGGGTCACCGAAACGGCAGTTGTATTCAATGACCTTGGGGCCGTTCGGGGTGAGCATAAGACCGAAATAGAGGCAACCCTTGAAAGTTCTGCCCTCGGCGTTCATCGCGTCGATAGTAGGCTTGAAAATTGTCTCCATACATTCGTCGGCAATATCCTTTGTGTAATAGGGGTTGGGAGCAACCGTTCCCATACCGCCCGTGTTAAGTCCCGTGTCGTTGTCGCCCGCTCTCTTGTGGTCCATAGACGAGATCATAGGCTTGACGACCTTACCGTCGGTAAATGCGAGAACCGACACCTCGGGGCCTGTCAAAAACTCCTCGATTACGATGTGATCTCCGCTCGAACCAAACTGCTTGTCCTGCATCATAGAAACCACCGCAGCCTTTGCCTCGTCAAGAGTCTGGGCGATAATAACGCCCTTACCAAGCGCCAATCCGTCCGCCTTGATGACCGTAGGAATGGGGGCGGTCTCCAAATATTCGAGAGCCGCCTGCATATCGTCAAAGACCTCATAAGCCGCCGTGGGAATGTTGTATTTCTTCATAAGGTTCTTGGAAAAGACCTTGCTTCCCTCGATTATAGCCGCGTTTGCACGAGGACCGAAGCAAGGAATTCCCTTTTCTTCAAGAGCGTCAACGCAACCCAGCACCAGCGGATCGTCGGGAGCTACAACGGCGTAATCGATGCCATTTTCTACCGCGAAAGCAACGATTTTTTCGATGTCCTTCGCGCCGATGTCAACAAGCTCGGCATCAGATGCCATACCGCCGTTTCCGGGGAGCGCAAATATTTTTTCTACGCTCTTATTCTCTTTTATCTTCTTTATGATGGCGTGTTCTCTGCCGCCACCGCCTACTACCATTATTTTCATTTTATACCTCAATACTTTTTCTCGTCGCAACGCGATATATCGAATTTGCCTCGCAAGAGGCAAATATATCGATTGCCGAAGGCAAATATCGATCGCCAACAGGCGAATATCGACTTAATCGTTCTTTCATCGATATTCCTCGCCCTGCTCGGATCGATATGCTTGCTTTTTGCAAGCTCGATATGTTTGCCAAAGGCGAACTCGATATATTTTCGGGACTTTCCCCGAAAATGATGATTGTCTGACGGCAATCAATGATGGAAGAGTCTCATTCCCGTAAACGCCATAGCCATTCCGTACTTATCACAGCACTCGATGACGAGGTCGTCTCGTATTGATCCGCCCGGCTCTGCTATGTACTTAACACCCGACTTCTTCGCTCTCTCAATGTTGTCGCTGAACGGGAAGAACGCATCGGAGCCGAGGGCTACGCCGTCGATAGTGTCAAGGTAAGCTCTCTGCTCTTCCTTGGTGAAGGGAGCCGGCTGCTCGGTGAAGTATTTCTGCCAGTTGCCGTCGGCGCAAACGTCCTCCTCGTTCTGGTTGATATAGCCGTCGATAACGTTGTCTCTGTCGGGACGTCCGAGAGTGGACTTGAAGGGAAGATTAAGAACCTTGTCGCTCTGACGAAGGAACCAGGTGTCTGCCTTACCGCCCGCAAGACGTGTGCAGTGAACTCTCGACTGCTGACCAGCACCTACACCGATAGCCTGACCGTCAACCGCAAAGCAAACGCTGTTGGACTGGGTGTATTTCAAGGTAATAAGCGCGATTACAAGGTCACGAATAGCACTTTCGGGCATATCCTTGTTTGCGGTTACGACGTTAGTCAAAATATCCGCGCTGATCTTATAGTTGTTTCTTCCCTGCTCGAAGGTAATGCCGTAAACCTGTTTTCTCTCAACGGGGTCGGGAACAAAATCGGGGTCGATCTTAACGATATTGTAGTTGCCCTTTCTCTTGCCCTTGAGTATCTCAAGTGCCTCAGGCTCGTAGCCGGGAGCGATGATACCGTCGGAGACCTCGCGCGCGATCATCTTCGCGGTGGTAACGTCACAGACGTCGGAGAGCGCAACCCAGTCGCCGAATGAACACATTCTGTCGGTTCCTCTCGCTCTTGCGTAAGCGCAAGCCAAGGGGGACTCGTCAAGGCCCTCGATGTCGTCAACGAAGCAAGCCTTTTTCAGCTTTTCGGACAGGGGAAGTCCAACCGCCGCACTTGTGGGGCTGACGTGCTTGAAGGAGGTGACCGCGGGAAGTCCCAGCGCCTCTTTCAGCTCCTTGACAAGCTGCCAGGAGTTGAACGCGTCGAGGAAATTGATGTATCCGGGTCTGCCGTTGAGTATTTCGATGGGAAGCTCGCTTCCGTCGTGCATAAATATCTTTGAAGGCTTCTGATTGGGGTTACAACCGTATTTAAGTTCAAATTCTTTCATTTTTATCTCCTTTGGGATCTGTGGGGAAGAGGAAACTTTTTACTAAAAAGTTTCCTCTTCCCCACACCCCATCTCTTTCAAAAACTTTTAAAATATTTGGGATGATTTGTGTGGGCTTGTATTGCTTATAGCCGTATAGATAATAAAACGATTCACACTATAATACTTTTCAGGAAAGTTTTTGCCAAGCCGATGTTTTCGAAGAAAACTCGCAGCAGCAGATTGCTTGCAATCTGCGTATGTTTTTACTCAAAAAGCTTGCCGCCGGAGGCACGCGCCCCCTTTAAGCGTTCTTGTTAACGATTCTGGTCTCGGTCTCACCGCTCTCGATGTCGATGTAACGAACGAACAGAGAAACCTTGTTGTCTTCATTAAGATTAGTCCAGATAAGGTCGGTCAGAGTGTCGATAGCCACGTCGGGAAGCTCCAAGGTCTTGGGTTCGCCCTCGAAGGAAGGCAGGGGGTTGCCGTCGCAGTTGTAGGTGTGGATAAACTTTGCTCTGCCCGCGATAGGGTTGGAGTAAGCGTATGTAAAGCGCTCACAGGAGCTGTCATCTCCCTCTGCGCTTTTAAGAATAGACATTGCGAAGTTCATTCCGTCCTTCTCACGGCGGATGATACCCGAAATTCTGGGGGTAAAGTTAGGCTTGTCGTCCTCGAACTCACGGGTGCGGAGAGCCTGCTCAAAGGTCATCTGCTTGTCCATAAGATCATAGATCGTGTCGGTCTGGTCGCCGTTGGTCACGATAGTCTTGTTGCCAAGCACGCGAACGGGATAGTAGATGATAAGATGAGGATCCACCATCTTGGATTCGTCGAATGCCTTTGTTCTCATATTTTCGCCCTCAGCCACGAAAACTCGGTTGCGGCTGTTGACGCTTCTACCCATAATAAAGTAAGCAGTTACTGCCTTTTTTCCGTCGGCGCTCTTGCCGATAATGATTCCTCTGCCGTGGTAAGCAAGAGAATTAAGCTCGTCCTTGATAGTAGAAATTTTCATTTTTTATCTCCTGTTATTCCTTAATATAAACCTTATTATTTTCAACGGTAATCTTACCGTCACAGAACAACCTTACCGCTTCGGGAAGGATCTTCCATTCGGCTTCTTCCATAATGCGTCTTTGAAGAGTCTCGGGGGTATCGTCCTGCTTGACCTCGACCGCCTTTTGAAGCACGATAGGACCCGCGTCGCACTCAGGGGTCACTATATGTACCGTCGCGCCCGAAACCTTAACGCCCTTCTCCAGCGCCGCCTCGTGGACATGAAGACCGTAAAATCCCTTTCCGCAGAAGGAAGGAATGAGAGCGGGGTGAACGTTCAGAATTTTATTGGGGAATGCCTCGTAGACCTGCTCGTCAATGATCGTCAAAAATCCTGCAAGCACAACGAGATCGATGCCCTCGGCTACCATCGTGTCGGCAAGAGCCTTGGAGTACGCAGCAATACTGTCGTAGTCCTTTCTTGCAAGCACTCTGCCCTCGATACCTGCATTTGCCGCTCTTTCAAGAGCGTAAACACCGGGTTTTGATGCGATGACCAGCGTTATTTTACCGTTTCCAAGCTCGCCTCTCTTTTCGGCATCGATCAGAGCCTGAAGATTTGTGCCGCCGCCCGAAACCAATACTGCAATTTTTGTCATTCCAAAATTACCCCGTCGTCACCCTTGACGATAGAGCCGATAACGTACGCCGTCTCGCCGTTAGCGGTAAGAATCTCAAGCGCCTTGTCGACCTCGTTTGCGGGAACGACAACGCTCATACCAACGCCCATATTGTAGGTGTTATACATGTCTCTTTCGGGAACGTTACCGGTCTCTGCGATAAGATCGAAGATAGGAAGAACGCGAACTGCGCTCTTATTGATCTTCGCGGTAAGGCCCTTCGGGATAGATCTCGGAATGTTCTCATAAAATCCGCCGCCGGTGATGTGAGAAATACCCTTGACGTCAACCTGCTCAAGAAGCGCAAGAATGCTCTTAACGTAGATCTTTGTAGGAGTCAAGAGAGTTTCCGCGATGCTCTTACCGCCAAGCTTTTCGCAGGGAACATAGAGAGAATCGGGGTTCTTGTCTATCTCAAATACCTTACGGCAAAGAGAGAAGCCGTTGGAGTGAACACCGGTAGACGCAAGCGCGATCACAACGTCGCCCTCCACCATTCTGGTGTTATCAAGGATCTTCTTCTTGTCAACGATACCGACCGCAAAGCCTGCAAGGTCGTAGTCCTCCACGGGCATCATACCGGGATGCTCCGCGGTCTCGCCGCCGATAAGTGCCGCGCCCGACTGAACGCAGCCCTCGGCAACGCCGCCAACGATAGCAGCGATCTTCTCGGGAATATTCTTTCCGCAAGCGATGTAGTCAAGGAAGAACAAAGGCTTCGCACCGCAACAGATAATATCGTTTACACACATAGCAACAGCATCAATACCGATAGTATCGTGCTTGTCCATAAGGATCGCCATTTTTACTTTAGTTCCGCAACCGTCGGTACCAGAAACGAGAACAGGCTCTTCCATTCCCGCAACAGGAAGACCGAAGCAACCGCCGAAGCCACCTACGTCATCAAGGCAACCTTCATTCTTGGTTCTTGCGATGTGCTTCTTCATAAGCTCAACCGCACGGTAACCCGCGGTAATATCAACGCCCGCCGCAGCGTAGCTTTCACTCTTGGAATTGTTATGCATTTTTTTATCCTCTCTAATCTTTTCTTAATATTTCTTTCTGATTTAGTCTTCTTCTTTAGTCTTCTTCGCCGGTCCAACAGTAGGTACAAAGCCTATCTCGGTCAATGCCGATAGCCTCGATAATTCCCTTTATGGACTGGAAATCAAGGGTGGAGAGATGCAACTGCTTGCATATAGTCTCACGTAGATTTTTGCCGCGTTCCGTAGTGCCGTCGCTGTACTCCTCGATATGCTTAAAGCCCTCCTCGCCCTCAAGCTCCATGATCGTCTTTCTCGCGATAAGCTCCATAGGACTTGTAGCTCTTGAGAAATTAAGATACTTACAACTAAACATAATGGGCGGACAAGCCGAGCGCATATGAACCGACTTCGCTCCGTTTTCGTACAAAAACTCAACCGTCTCGCGAAGCTGAGTGCCTCTGACTATCGAGTCATCGACGAAAAGCAGATTTTTGTCATGAATAAGGTCGTGTACCGGCACAAGCTTCATTTTCGCGACCTTTTTTCTGTCCGCCTGACTGGGAGGCATAAAGCTACGCGGCCAGGTGGGAGTATATTTTATAAAGGGTCTTGAGAAGGGGATGTGGCTGGCGTTGGAGTATCCAATAGCGTGAGGTGTTCCCGAATCAGGCACTCCGCTGACGTAATCAACGCCTTCGCATCTGCCGCTCTCCTTGTCCGCCTTCGCCATGATCTCGCCGTTTCTGTAACGCATCGCCTCAACGTTCACGCCCTCATAGGTGGCGGTGGGATAACCGTAATACGCCCACAAAAAGGCACACATCTTCATCTTTTCACCTGGAGGAGAAAGCTGAACTATGCCGTCGGGGCTTATCTCAACTATTTCTGCCGGACCAAGCTCCTTCTCATACTCATACCCAAGCTTCTGATAAGCAAAGGACTCAAAGGTCACCGCATATCCGTCATCGTTTTTACCGATAAGGATCGGAAGTCTGCCCAGCTTATCTCTGGCGGCAATAAGGTTTCCGCCATCCTTAAGTATCAGTATCGATGCAGTACCTTCAATGACCGACTGAGCAAATTTAATGCCGTCAGCAAAATTATCCTTTTGGTTGATAAGCGCCGCCACAAGCTCGGTGGAGTTGATATGACCGCCCGTCATGGCATTGAAGTGTCCGCTATGCGAGAAGAACTGCTCCATAAGCCAATCGGTATTATTGATAACACCGACGATACAGATCGCATAAGTTCCAAGCTTCGAGCGGATAAGCAAGGGCTGAGGGTCACTGTCGCTGATACAACCGATGGCGCTCGTTCCCTTCATTTCCTCAAAGATATGCTCGAATTTCGTTCTGAATGGCGAGTTTGAAATGTTGTGTATCGACCTCTGAAGTCCTTCTTCAGCGTCGTATGCCGCGAGACCTCCGCGGCGGGTTCCAAGATGCGAGTGGTAGTCGGTTCCGAAGAACACGTCACCCAAGCACTCACGTCTCGATGAGATCCCGAAAAATCCTCCCATTGAAATACCTCTTTTGCTATAAATGGTTTAAACTATTACTTATTATATTCCGCCGCGATAGACGCGTCCTTTTCAAGAACCGCCCTTGCATCTGCTTCTCTCTTTGCCACGATCTTCGCGTCAAGCTCGGGGTCTGAAAGAGCAAGGATCTGTGCCGCCAGAAGTGCCGCGTTGGTAGCACCGTCAATAGCGACAGTTGCAACGGGAATACCCGAAGGCATCATAACGGTGGACAAAAGCGCGTCAAGTCCGTCAAGATTGGTAGACTTGCAAGGAATACCAATAACGGGGAGCGTGGTATTAGCCGCGACCGCACCTGCAAGGTGTGCCGCCATTCCTGCCGCCGCAATAATTACGCCAAAACCGTTTGCCTTTGCGTTTTTGGTAAATTCCGCAGCCTCTACGGGTGTGCGGTGCGCGGAGTAAACGTGAACTTCATAGGGAATATCAAAAGACGCAAGTGTATCCAATGCCTTCTTAACCACAGGCATATCACTTGCGCTTCCCATAACGATACCGACTTTTTTCATGCTTCAAGCCTCCAAAGTATAGTAAATATTATTTTCTTTATTATTTTTTGACTCCAAATTCGCCAAAATTAAAAAACGGCACACTTATCCCATAGGAAACAAGTGAGCCCAGACGGTCGGCGAGTATAGATTTCTGTTCCACCGTGGGTAGATCCACTTATATCCGTCAGTCGCAGAAATCGCAAAAAATCACAATAATATGATACCACAAAGCGCAAAAAAAGTCAAGGCTTTTTTTTATTCCGACACCAAAAAAAGTACAATCGGAAAAGATTACAAAAAAGCCTTGATATTTATTATTTTTTGTTGTGATTTTTGCCCCGTTTTTTTAGTTTTTCAACCATGAAAAACGTCACACACATCAGCGAGCATCCGAGAACGTATCCCCCCACGTCTATCCATACGTCACGCAAGGACGAGCCTCTGCCGCTGAATATCTGTATAGTTTCGTCAATTACGGGAACTAACAGCCCCAAAAACGTGGCGGCGGAGTATCTTTTATACAGTCCCTTGACCGAAATCATCAGAAGCGACATAATAGCCGCTCCAAGGGCAAAAAATTCTGCAAAATGAGCCAATTTTCTAACCGAAAGACCGCCCACGGTTTCGGTAGCGTTTCCCTTACCCAAAATCCCCGCCAAAAGCTCGCCAACCGTCTGGCTTAACTGCGACGAAAGCTCCGTAGACAAAAGCGAATTTCCCCAGATAAAGCCAATTACACAAAGGCAAATTATCAAAAGTATAATCTTTAATTTCATAAATTCAATTTAATAAAGCTAATTCATATCAAGGGCGTCAGATCGGCAAACACGAAATCTCCGAAATCATTGAGCTTTTTCAAAGCATCATTATCCAGCTTTTTATCTATTATCTTGTACGCTTCGCCAAGATTGGGCGCTCGGGATACAAGATCATGACAATCTGAGCCTATAAAATCTATTTGTCCGTCTTCAAGAAGGCTTAACGCCCGCTTGCGGGTTTTACCATTCAGAAAGCTTTCCGCATTGAACTGTATCAAAACGTCCTGATTGAATAACTCATCTATAAATTCCCTTGGTTGACAAGAAAAGTATCGTTCTATGTGAGCTATTACGGGGATTATATCCAATCCGCTTTTAATGTCAAGCAGCTCTCTCAAAACAATATCCGACCATCTTTCAAAGGGCATCTCCACAAGCATGATGCGCGACCCTGACAGGCAAAGCTTTTTCATCCACTCGCATTTTGAAATTCCGGAAAAATACGCAACCTCAGCACCCACGTACACCTCGGGAAATTCCTCTCCCTCAGCTTTACGGGAAGCCACCGCAGACACAAGATCCTCTATTGAGCGTTCTCTTTTTTTCAGAAATTCTTCAGGAGACCACAAATGGGGATAAAAATGAGGTGTGGCAACTATGCGTTTTACTCCTTGTTGTCTTGAGGCTCTAAGCATCTGAAGCGTTTCCTCGTCACTTTTGCTTCCGTCATCTAAACGCGGAAGAATGTGAGAATGAAAATCAGTAAAAATCGCGCAATGATCACCCGTGGAAGTCTTATTTATATGCTTTTTCGTAAAAAACATCAACCATGACCTCCTTAAGGTGTTCCTCGTCAACGTAAAATTCGACGTACCCACCTCGTCCGATCTTAGATTCGCCCTTTAGCGATAGAGATTTCGACAGCTTATATTTCGAAAGCTTATAAAACAGCTCCTCGTAGCCGTCCTCGCCGATAGAGTTATATGCGTATGGGGATATTTCTTCATATATATCTATTAATTGCTCGTCATCAAATCCGGCTGCCCCAACCTTTGCAAAAAACTCCTTCAAAAATGCTTCTTGTCTCTTCATTCTGCCAATATTGCTGCTATCATCAAGTCCTCCGCGCGCGCGAACAAACTTCAGGGCAAGCTCACCGTCCATAGTTACGGTCTCACCCTTGACGAGTCTTTCATCAACGCTTGTAAGATCCTCCTCAACAAGAACCTCAACTCCACCGACTCGATCGACCAATATCGACACAGCGTCCATAGTCATAGACATATATCCGTCAAACTCCATTCCATGAAGGAGCCATGACGCAGCCTTTGCGGTATTGACACACTTTTCTCTGTTGGTAACTCCCTCGCTACCCTTATATACGTGAGACAGAGCGATCTGCTTATAGACCGTTCTGTGACCGCCAAATCCGTCAGCCTCATCGACCATTGCCATAGTATCGCGGTTTATAGACACCATAGTATAGGTCTCCTCGTTACTGTCAAATGAGATTATCATTAAGAAATCCGCTTGACTCGAGAGATCGCTTTCGGCATCACCGTATTTATCAACTCCGATTATCAAATAGTTGCGTACGCCAAGCTTTGGAAAATACAACTCTTCATCAATATATATAGCGTTCAATACTTCCGAAAGATCAACGCTTTCTTCCTCGCCTTCGTTCCGATCTCCGGAAGCATACACCAGATCGCTTATCCAAAAAGCGGCGGCAATTACCAAAGCAATACACAAAACAAGCGAGACAGACAGTATCAATTTCTTACTGTTATTTATCATACACTCTCCGTTATCAAATAAGCTTCAAAGCCTTCGACGTCTCAAGGACGACGCTCGGCTGACCGACACGCAAAATGCACTCGCCAATTTTATATTGCTTCGGCGATTGCCGTCGCATATTGCGCGTACCTACGCGCGATCATCTTTTAATTTTGATTGGTTTTTAGTATCTTTTATTATTTTTTGCTTTTGTTGGAACCGCCCTTAGATATTTTAGCAAGAACGCCCTTCTTCTCAAGTATGTAGAATACTACGATACCTGCAACAATTACTACGGTTATGCAGATAATGATAATAGTAGCGGTTATAACGTCATTGTCACCCTCATCATCATCGGCAGGCTTCTCTGTTCCCTCTCCTTCAGATTCGGACTCAGACTCAGATTCATCGCCTACGGGAGCAGTGGTCTCCTCCTCGCCTTCCTCAACATTAAGGAAAATAACGGGACAGAGACTGTCGAATGTTACCTCAACGCAATCTGCAGTTACTTTTACATCCTCATTGGGAACGATGACCCACTTATCCTCTACTATGTGAGCTACCACGAATTTACCTGCTTCAGCACGGATGCCCGTGTTGTCAAAGCGAACTGTTACAGTAGCTTCACCATCGAGCTTATCGGAGTGTTCATCGCCAAGACTCAACTCAAAAACGTGAGAAACGAAATATTCGGGATTTGCGATCTCAAGATTTTCGGAAACGAATTCATCGATAGCTTCTACGCTATTACGAACACCGTTTTCCTTAAGCGCGTCATAAACATCGACAAGAGTGTTGCATATAGCCTCTTTCTCGGGAGAAAGTCCATTGGTTTCCTTGTTTTCAACCAATTCCACAGCCTTGTCATAGTAAAGAGTAACTATTTGAGTCTTCTCTACATATTCGTTTGCTTCCTCTTCGCCCTTATTGATAACCGCACCTATATCCTCGGGAGCAATCTCACCCAAGTCAACGTTATCATCAATTTCGGGAGCAACGATCTCGGGAACGGGCTTTTCTTCGATGCTGGGGGCAAAATCAGCATCCGCAGCCGAAACGGAGATTACTGCAAAACTCATAGCGACAGCCATAATCAAAGCCATACAGCAAGCAACTGTTCTTTTCATAATATTTCCTTTCTTAATCGACATCAATCGATGCGTTAAAATATATTTAAGTTTGATTTTTTACCGATTTAATAACGTTTTACAAACCTCACTCAACAATTCAAGTGGACTTATTTCTCTATGTGCCGTTATAAACAAATCCCAAAACGTTGATGTTAACAAGCTTGAGCTGACGCATAGCCTCAACAACGTCTCTTCTCTTGGTGTGTCCGTGGCGCACAATGACTATCATACCATCAATGTTTTTTGACATAGCAATCGAATCCGACACAGAAATAACAGGGGGAAGGTCCACAATAACGTAATCATATTCATTGCGAAACCTTTCAATAAGTTTTTTCATTTTTTCGGAAACTATAAGTTCAGAGGGATTGGGCGGAATATCTCCGGACAAAAGCACCGACAATCTCTCGCTCAGCACTCCCGTATGTATTGCGTTTTCCAGATCTTCGGAAAAAAGATTGGAAAGTCCGGGAGTTTTAGGAATGTCAAGCATTTTACAAATCGAAGGACGACGCATATCCGAATCTATAAGCAAGACAGCATTACCGGCCTCAGCCAGCGAATACGCAAGATTCAATGATGTCGTACTCTTTCCCTCTTGAGGACACGGACTTGTTATTCCTATAACCTTACACGAATCATTATCCGGCAACGAAAAAGCAAGATTGGTTCGCAGCAGGTTGTATGCCTCAGCAGAAGCAAAATCAAGTTCCTTGCCTATCTTCTGTGTCTCTCTTCTTCCGACAGTTGCCTTTTTGTTTTTCTTAAACATGTTTTTCTCCAACGCTCGCACAGCGGGCAAGCGCATTTTTTATTGTCAAACCGTTCAAATATTACTTTGACGCATCTGTTGTATTATGATTTTGAGTCGAATATCCATAGTATCTATTATACTTGTACTTATATTTGTACTTGTAAGAGTTTCTGCCACCGGATACGGAAAAATCTGGAATCGTTGCCAAAAGCGGGGCTTCGTTTTCAAATTGCTTAAGCAACCATTCTTCGGAATCCAAAACATCGGAACCGATACCCATAAATATTGCAATAGCGACACCCAATACTAAACCGACCGCTGCGCCCAAAAGCACGTTTTTCTTCATGCCCGAGGACGATGCCGAGGTGGGTTCTCTGGGACTTTCTACCGATTGGACCTCCGCCTTGGTAAGCTTTTCAGTTCTCTCGGAAAATACCTCAGCTATCACGCGGGCAACGTCGCGAGCCTCCAAAGGATCAGTACTCGTAACCGAAATTCTGAAGATTCGAGAATCTTCCTCGGCGCTATAGCTGACCATTCCGGACAAAACCGAAGACGTGTATCTTTCTCTATAAGATATTTCTTCATCGTTATTCAAACGCTCCGCGACAGCTCCCAGGGTGTCGTGTGATTTGAGTATGTAAGGGTAATCCTTGGATTGGTACTGACCTGCCAGTATCTGCTGATACGAGGTCATGCCGCTTCCGCCGTTTATCAAAAGCGTTGCGTTTGACGTGTACGTCGGCGTAACCGCAAGCTTAGTGTATCCGACGGCAAGTCCGACGAACAGTACCACCGCGATCACGATGATCCACCAGCGCTTAAGCAGCATATCCAATATTTGCTTTACATCAAATTCATACTTTGATTTATTTTCGTTCATTACAATGCTCCAAAACATTTTTAGCCCGAGCCGGGAACAACTGTATGTTCTGCTCTTTGTGTCAAAAATATGTCAAGACAGATTTACAGTTATAACTATACTCTTAACATTATATCACACCGAAAATGATTTGTCAAGAGAAACTTTCAATTATTTTATTTATTGTTTTTATTTATTGTTTTTATTTGTTTTTTTCGTCGGCATCATACGTTTAATTTTATTAAACATTTGCCTATTGTATTACCTTGTTTTCAAAGCTATCTGCAACCGCAGTAGCAAGCTTATCGCACCTTTCGTTATATGGGTGACCGTTATGACCCTTTACCCACACAAAGCCAACCTTGTGAACTAAAAGAAGCTCGGCAAGCTTTACCCAAAGATCGACGTTCAGCACCTCGCCCCTGTCGCTTTTTCTCCAATTATTCTTCTGCCAATTATCAAGCCACCCCTTTTCGATGGCGTTAACAACGTATTGAGAGTCGGTAGTCAGCGTCACATCACAAGGCTCTTTCAGTGCCGAAAGCGCAGCTATGACAGCAGAAAGCTCCATTCTGTTATTGGTGGTCATAGGCTCGCCACCGCTCATCTCTTTTTCCTTGTTGCCATAAACGAGAATTGCACCCCACCCCCCTTTGCCGGGATTTCCTCGACAAGCTCCGTCGGTATATATATTTACATGCTTCATAAAAAATCCTCTCCAAAGCTACATTATATTCAGTATACCATCAACAGAGCTAAAAATCAAGCTAAACATTTTAAATTTCCTACAAAACGTGTGAACAATTTATTAATCTCAAACATTATTGTTTTTAAAGTGGCTATTGACATCCGTTCACAATTGAGTTATAATGTTAACATAGAGTTATCATTGTAAAAATCTGTTACTAACAGTTACTTTTTAAGGAGGACACCATGACCAACGCAAACCACAACAGCGAGACGATCGAGATGCCCAACGATCAACTTCAAGGCTCTGCCGACACCGAAAGCCATAAAATAAATATCGAAGAAAACGCCAAGACAAGAGTTGAAAAATCCAAGAGGCGGCGCAGACTTGGTGACCGCAAGGACGGCTACAGAATACGCACTATAAACAGCATGAACAAGATCATGCCCTTTATAATGCCCCTGCGTTGCGATGCCTGCAACACCTTTGCCGAAACTCTCGACATCACCGAGGCGGAGAAATTCGTCAGCGAGCAGCTTATGGCAGGCAGAGAAAATTTTTCGATGCTCCACGTTATACTCGCCGCATACGTACGCACGGTCTCTCAGCACCCCGCCCTCAACCGTTTCGTAAGCGGTCAGAGAATTTTCGCACGGAATGACATTCAGATAACCATGACCGTAAAGAAGTCTATGAGTCTCGACTCCCCCGACACCTGCATAAAGGTCTGGTTCGACCCCGAGGATACGATCTTCGACGTCTACGACAAGTTCAACAAGGTCGTTGAGGCAGCTAAAGAGGAAGAAGACGGAAACAGCGGATTTGAAGACGTAATGAATACTCTTTCAAAGTTCCCGCGCCCCGTTCTCCGCTTTGCGGTCTGGGCGCTGAACGTCATGGACTATCACGGACTGCTTCCCACTTCTCTGCTTAACGTCAGCCCTTTCCACGGTTCTATGGTTATTACGAGCATGGGATCTCTCGGCATCAAGCCGATATATCACCACATATATAATTTTGGAAACCTGCCCGTATTCGTCTCCTACGGAACCAAGCGCCGCGACGTTACCGTCGATCGCAAAGGCAACGTAATAACAAAAAAGGTAATCGATATGAAGATCGTTACCGACGAGAGGATCTGCGACGGTTTCCAATACGCAGCAGGCTTCAAATGCTGGAAAAAATTCATAGAAAATCCCACCTTCCTTATCTCTCCTCCCGAGACGGTAAAGCAGGATATAGATTGATACAAAGAGATAGAACAAGCCGTTTGCTTAAATCGGCTTGTTTTTTTCGTTTGGATTTAATCGGCTGTTTCTTTTTCTATAATTTGTTTGTTTTTAGACCAAAAAATGCGCTCGCGACAATCAAAAAAACTCTTTGTGACGCGAACGCACATATCAATATTAATACAATTTAACGACCACAACGCCATATTCACTGACGTTCAGCACCAGTCTTTTTTTCGCTCCCGATATCGGAACAGAATCGGCAAGCTCCATGTTTTTTACACCGTCAAGCATATAGACATCGGCAGTATAAACCTTTTCGCTTATTCCATCAATCCTTAGATCCACCACGCCGCAACCTCCAAAGGAGGCTATCATAATGACTCCCTTTCCATCATCGGACAAAGCCGCCGAGGCAAATATGCCGTTATGTGCGTACGTCTCTGGACGGTCAACGGTACAAAGCACCGAGTTTTTCGCTCTGTAAAGCTCACCAAACGAACGGAACGAGTAAAAGGGCTTTTCGGCTTCGCCAAGCTTGTCTGTCAATGCACAGAACGGAGATATTGCAGGCTGAGCATCGTAATAGCAAGCCGACATCATTCCGTCAACCTCACCAAGGCGAAGCATAAGTGCCGCAGAATACGCCGCGCCCTTAACCGAGCGTTGCGACAAGAACATTTTTCTTCTTTTTTCGCGCATTATATCACCGTTTGAGGCAAGAACTTTCGGCAGCGAAGCATCACTCAACGCGTCCGCGTCTACGTACGCCCACTTGCCGACTATCAGCTCAAGCTCGTCAAAGCCAAGGGCTTTTGCGTAAGAAGTAAAGCGCTCGGCGTCCTCTCCAACCTTTTCGGGATCCCCCGAAAAGCAATCGACAGTTACAAAATCAAGCGGTATTCTGTTTTTCTTGCAAGCGCGCAGGATCTCACGAGCATCTGAAAAGCTTGCGAAGGACATTCCACCCACACGTATGCTTTCGTCATATAGCTTCACCGCGTTTGCAAGCCTGCCGTAAAGCTCTATATCTGCAGACCCGTCTCCATCGCAATTCCAAAGCTCAAAATACTTGATCTCATAATGCCTACCATTCGCCCAGCCTTCGTTATAGTGTCGTATGATATTAACGCAAACTCTTGCAAGAGCATCAATATCTCTCGGACACGCAACCGTCTTGGCAGACCCAAAAAGATCACGGCTTTCGCCAAGCCTGTATATCACCTGCGCGCCCGACATGAGCGCCGCTTCAACGTATCTGTCGGTGTGATCAAAATCATAATTTTCAGCATCTGAAGGGTCTGCGTCAAAATTTCTGTAAATTCTGGATATATCCACAGCATACCCGGAAATTGCCGTGTCTGTGCAATCAAATCTGACAAACGGCACACCGATTTCTTTGAACTCATCGGAAATATCTGCACCGTAGGAGACGGGACCGTTGCACATGCCGTGCATAGGCTTGACGCTCCCCATTGGGATTGAAAAATCCACCCTGACCGTAGCACTTTGAGGCTTCGGCTTCGCTTTTTTCGTCTTAGTTTCCGAGCTTTCGGACTTTTTGCCGTTCAAAGCTGCGGTTTTTACGTTTTTATCGGGGTCGGTATGGGAGGCTTGTGACACAGAAGAAAGCGTTCTTCTCTTTTCTTCCTGCTCCGCCTCGTAAAGAGCCGCTCGCTCTCCTGCGGATAAAGTATTTTTAGGTTTTGGCTTTCTCGGCATCCGTAAGCCTCCTTTCACACCAAAATTTCAAACCACGATTATCAGGTATCAGAACGCCCAAAGTCCGTTTTCAAAGATAACGAACTCACTGCCGTCCTTCTTTATTCCTATAATAGACATATCGGACGTGCCTACCATGAAGTCAACGTGAAGTGCAGAGTCGTTAACACCCATCTCGTGCATCTGCTCGTTGGTGTAGTTCTGGTAATTCTTTACAGTGTTAGTAAAGCCCGCTCCGATAGCAAAGTGACAAGCAGCGTTCTCGTCAAAAAGGGTCTCGTAGAACATAATTCCGCTCTCGCGAATGGGAGAGTTGTAAGGAACAAAAGCGCACTCGCCAAGTTTTGACGCGCCCTCGTCCATGCTTACCATAGTGCGAAGCAGCTCTTCGTTCTTCTCCGACTTGACCTCAACGACCTTGCCGCCCTCAAATCTCATGCTGAAATTGTCGATGATCTCACCTCTCCACGAAAGGGGCATGGAGGAATAAACGATACCGTCCGCATCACCCGCCTTAGGAGTAGTAAATACCTCCTCGGTGGGGATATTGGGGTTGAAATATTCGCCGCCGAGAGTATGCTCTCCGCCGCCCATAAAGCTTCCCTCGTCCATAAGACCTACGCGAAGATCGGTGCCGTTAGCCGACTTATAGCGAAGCTCCACAAGCTCTGCCGCGTTAAGTATATCGCAACGGTTCTTGAAGCTTTCGTTATGCTTGTCCCACTCGCCGACCGCGTCAAGGAGATTGCCGTCCTTATCGATAACTCTGGACGTGAAAAGAATAGCCTTCCAAAGCTTCTCAACCGCTACGCTTACTCTGTCCTCGGGGAATATCTTCTTTGCCCAAGCGTCACCCGGGACTGCGGCTATACACCACTTGTATTTGTTGTCCATCTGGTCTCTGTACGGCTTTACGACCTTCTGTTTTGCGATCATGGCCTGTGCCATCTTCTTCTGATTGATGCCTTTGAGACCGTCGGGGTCGTCGCTTGCGAGATAAAGCATAGCGGGATTCTTTTCAAGTCGGTATTTCAGCTTTTCTTCTTCAAACGCCTCGACTGTTCCGAGCATCTTCGCGCTCATATTGTTGACATTGAGCTTGGTGAGAGGCTGATAAGACCATTCGACCATTACTCTCGCCGCTTTGGCGCGATAGCACTCCTCAACAACCATTTTTACAAACTCGGGCTGATCAAGTCCCGCGTTTATTATAACAATATCGCCTTTTCTGACGGCAATTCCGCTTCTAACAAGAAGACGCGCGTATTCTCTTAAAATCGTTTTTTTCATAAAAATTTTCCTCCGACGCGCATTTTAGCGCATTTTTTATTTACCCTATAATTATAACACACTTTTCTCGTTTTGTCACCTCGTTGAGAAAAAATATTTAACAAAGTCAACAAAAAATCAAGGCTTGACCCACAAATGAGCCAAGCCCCTTTATATGATCCGTAAAAACGGCTACTTCACAAAAGTAATCTGCTGATTATCTTGCAGAACCGTTCTGAAGAGAGTTCTCGTAGCTCTCGATCATCTTCTTCATCGTGACACCCGTACGACCTCTACTCTTTGCACTGAGCTTTTTGAGCCATTTTTCAGTGCTTTTGCCCGTAAATATCTTGATTTCAAGCTTCGCTGTATCATCATCGGTTAATGTGACGAAGATTTTATCAATATACTGAGCCACAAATTCGTTTGATATAACGCCTGTGCTTGCATCCCTAACTGCCGCATCGAGCCTTGCTTTTACCTCCGCGATATGCTTGCGGTATTCCTCTTTGGTGAATAACTGTTCCTCAAGCTCCGCGAGAGTTCTTTTCGCTTCTTCCACCTCTCGGTCACAGGTTGCGGTCATAGATTTGAAATTTGCCGTCGTAATAGCTCCCGTCGTAACAAGCTCCAAGAGCTTGTTTTTCTTTTGGTCGGCAAGTTCTATGATGCGCTGCTGTTCTTCCATCTGCTTGGTGGTTTCATCGTCTGCTTCCATTGATCTGAACATTTCCTCATAGCTTTTCAGCAGAGCTTCAATCTCAACCCTCGTTTCGCTGAACACCTCGAACAATACGGGCTTGATCTCGTCCTCGTATATCGGGAAGGATGGGCAGGCTTCAGCACCGTTATTGATCTTATTGGAGCATACCCATTTGGAGTTCACCTTGCCGTCCTTACTCTTGGACTCTCTGCGATAATATGCCGTGCCACAATGAGCGCAGTATAATTTACCAGTGAGCAGATTTGCGTGGTTGCAGATGCCTTGGCGGTTCTTCACGTCCTCGCTTCTACGAGCCAACACCGCATTTGCTTGATCCCACAACTTTTCGGGTACAATAGCAGGCACTATTTCGCCCGTTTCGTCCTTGAACATTACCCATTCTTCGGGCGGTAGGAATTTCTGTTTCTTGGTGAACATATCCACGATACGCACCTTATTACCGACATAATATCCTTTATACTTGGGGTTGGATATGATTCCCGACATCGTGGTGTGAGCGATCTTGTTGCCGTTGTAATTGCGGTAGCCTTGGTCATAAAAAATCTTTTCAAGCTGTTTCATACTGTATTCGCCCGTAGCGTACAGACGGAACAGATCACGCACCATCGGCGCTTGGCTCTCGTCAATGACAAGGCGCTTATCTTCTTTCTTGTATCCGAAGATACGGCTATTGCCAAGCACTACGCTTGATTTAATTGCCTGCTGATGCCCGAATTTAACACGCGAGGACAGCTTGCGAAGCTCGTCCTGTGCAATCGAGGACATGATCGTGAGTCGAAGCTCCGCATCCTCGTCAAGTGTGTTGATGTTATCGTTTTGGAAGAACACACCTACTCCGCATCCGAGAAGTTCTCTTGTGTGTTGCAGTGAGTCAAGGGTATTACGAGCAAATCGGGAGATTTCCTTCGTAATAATGAGGTCGAACAATCCCTCCTTTGCATCTGCTATCATCTCATTGAAATGCTTTCTTTTCTTCGTGGAGATACCCGAAAGTCCTTCATCAACGTAGCCGGGAACGAAAGTCCACGCGGCGTTTTTCTTAATTAAATCTTCGTAATACGCTATTTGGTTATCAAGCGAGTTGATCTGTTCGTCGGTTTCCGAGGAAACACGTGCATAATAGGTTACACGCAGAGGAATATCATATATTGATTTCGTGCGTAGCATTGTTCTGATACTTAATATATCCATACTGTTATCCTTTCTATAAAGTTCGTTTTATCATCATCTATCGACTTCATTATACCACAACCGACCTCATATTGCAATAGAAAAGTCGAAATTCGCCAAAAGATTTTTTTGGCGGTGCTATGTATCGGAAGCACCTTTCGGTAGCTTCCGAGGTGAGTACGCTCACCTTGCATCCCTTTCGGGAGATCGTTTCGATTTTCTAATGGCAATCAGTTCGGTCATTTTCTTATATTCCTTTTCGGAAATTGTGCCGTGTTCAAAGAGATAACGGTTGAAATAATTCAACCATATATCTTCTGCCATACGCTTCTCGCGTTCTTCATTGGTTAAAACTTTCCCCATTCAATTACCTCGTTCTTTCAAAATTTTTCAAATATATTTTCCTCCTTCCGAGAGAAAAATATACCAATGGAATGGGCGCACCGTTTCGGTACGCCCTGTGTGCTTACATACTTTGTTCCCATTCATGCTTCTTACGCTCCTTTCTGCTGATGGGCATCGTGGTGCAATCCTGCGGCTGACGGTAGCTCTCAATACTTGCAAGGCTACCGACAAGGTCAAGGACATTGGTCGCGACGGCAAGGAACTGATTGTTTGCCATTCGCGTCAGCGCGAGGGCGGCAGATTCATTGCCTGCGTGTGCCGAGCGATTGAGATATTCAAGAGCCTTTTCTATATCGAACAGATCCGCTTCGAAGAGATAGATCTGCGCCAAGCGGTAGTCGGCGTACATATTTCCGCGTGCCGACGCGATTTCCAAATGCTCAATGGCTTTGGCGATATCCTTTTTCACAACCTTGCCCTCCATATAATATTTGCCGAGCGTATAGGCGGCAAACTCGCTACCGCTACGCTCGGCTTTGAATAGATGGTCGAAGCCTTCGTTACGAAATTCTCCGAACAGATCGCTCTCAACATAGAGCTTTCCGAGGAGAGCGTCGGCGTATTTATTGCCGTTGCCCACCGACCTCGACAACCATTTTTGTGCTTCGTATCCGTCCTCTCGGTAGATGATCCCATAATAAAACATCTTGCCCATACGGTACTGCGCCACGCTGTGACCTGCCTTGGCTGTTTTTTCAAGATAATAATCGCCGATACTTTCGTTATAGAATCGGTTCTTCTTATCCAAATACAGACGGGCGAGGCGGTACATCGCATAGACGTTTCCGTTACGTGCTTCCGCTTGAAGCTGATACAGAGGATTATCCGCATCCATATCTTCCTCGTCGAATGGCATATCGTCATAGAGATTTCGCTCGTCAGCGAAGAAGGAATTTA
This sequence comes from Eubacteriales bacterium, assembly GCA_045538195.1. Lineage (GTDB taxonomy): Bacteria > Bacillota > Clostridia > Oscillospirales > CAG-272 > SVTX01. Next base: position 32,519 of record JAZSRA010000013.1, read on the forward strand.
TCTCATCAAGAGACAGATCACTACGCTTAACAACGCGCTTGCCAATCCCGTACCCGCTATCAAGCCCATGATCCACTTCTTCATCTCGGAAATCATATCCGAGAAAGCTTCCATCCGATTGTCCGTTTCTGTGTTCAGCCGAGAGAAAAATTGCTCTCGTGTCTTCCCATCCTGTGAGAGAATTTCTTTGTTCTCCCTCAGAAGATCCTGCACTTTCGGTACGATACTGTTCGCCGAGCTCTTGACGTCGCGGCTCAGATTGCCCGACCATTCCTTGATGCTTTCCCACATCAGATCCCAATCCTTCTGTGTCAGAACCCTCGATTCCAAGTCCGCAAACTTCTCGAACAGCTCCGGCTGAAAGTCCGTCGTCGCTCTCATAAATTCGAGAAGCGCCTTGAGATCTTCCTTCGGGATTGCGTACACGATCGGCTGATAAGGTGTCTCCGTCACCGTCTGCATCGCCTGTGCCGTGTTCTGCTTCAGCTTCGAAAGAGCCGAAGGAGTTGATTGTTTGTTGTCTGATTGCAAATTCATACTGCATATTCTCCTTTAGAAATTTTGATTCGTGGAGCTTGTTATCCCTCACCTTCATACCGTTTGGGCAGGTGTAGGTGATATATTTTCGGCTATCCGTCCACGTGACCGAATAGCCCTCGGACTCCATAATTGATATGAAATCCTCTTTGGATGCCGCCCGCGTCATCGCATTTTCAATGGTGCAGATGGCTTTGAATTTCCAACTGTCACCCTTGAGTGCGGCGCGATATTCTCTTGTCGAGATTGATCTGCCATCAAAGGTCTGCTTGAATTCGGGGAGCACGGAGAGCGCGTGCTCCTCGCATAAGCGGTCGCTGATACGTCGCATCTTTTCAATCGTATATGGGCCGTAATCGAGCTTCATTCCGCTTGCGAAGCTAACGCTGTTGATGACAAAATGATTGTGGACTCTCTGCCGACCGTCATCGTCGTGAGCGTCAAGATGTGTGCCGACAAGCACCTCAAAGCCGGGAAACATTTCCTCGGCAAGCCTCAATCCGATCTTGTGTGCCGTGTCGTAATCGTCGATCTCTCCGGGCGCGAAGGACTGCTCGTAATGATAATAATACACGCCGCTTCGCTTGCCGTAGAGATTTTTGGTCGCCATAAATTCATCGTAGGCGGCTTGCCCCAAGCAATTTATCCCCGACAGATACCGGTGTCCGTTCTCGTCAAGTGTCTTTGCGTCTTGGGAAACGTAACGGATGACCGCTCTCATCGCGCTCTGATTTTGCTTCTTCGCTTTGATATAATTACACGTCGCCATCGTCGATTACCTCATCGCTCTGTGCGATATTTCCGCTTGCAACCGTGCCGTCGAGCGCATCGTACAGACCGTTTATCGCGGCGTAATTTCTCTCCAAAGCATTCGTTGCCTCGGTCAAATTTATGGTTGTGACGCGACCTTGGTGGGCGAGCATCGTGAGCTGATTGACGTTTCTGCCGATGCCTTTCAACTCAAAAAGCGTCGGCTTCAGCTCCTCGACCTGATAGATCGTCCTGCCAAGTGCCGCGCTCAAAAGATATTCTCTTTGAGATAAACCTGTCTTTGCGACGAGCTTTTTTATCTTTTTCTGCTCGGACTCGCTTACCCAAAAGGACATCTTTTTATCTCTGACACGACCGCCGGAATTAGATTTATTGCCTTGATTTTCTATGATGTTTTACCTCACATTCTTTAAGATTTGCGCTGTGCTGAAGTGGGGGCTTGGGGGCTTCGCCCCCGACAAGCGTGGGGTTGGGGATGCGCCGCCTTTGGCGGTGGGAACCCAAACCCTCTGCTTGCCCCGCTTCAGCGGGAGTTCTACTGCGGCACTCATCGCTTATCAAACAGCGGACAGCGAAGAATTTCTACGCGGTAGCTCTGCTTACATTTACGCTTACAATGCAAACACTTTTTGTTATAGGCAACGTGTCCCGAAGGCTTTCGGAAGAATTGCCACTCATCAACTTTTTCCTTTATATCGGTGCATCTCCTTTCTTAAAAAATACAGACAGGGGTATAATGAAAAAGGCGTAACATCCGATACGCTGCGAGGTCGTGAAGTCACCTTTGCTTCAAACCTCAGCTTGACCTCGCGCGAACTTGCTGACGCAAGTCCCGAAAATCTGTGCATCCTTCTGTTACGCCATAACGCCATTTTCATCATATACCCATAACTTTTTCCACCATATCCTTCCGCAGAAGAAGGACTCGCTTGGTCTTGCTCCCGAACCTCAACGTGCGTGTGTTCTCACCCGTGTCGGTATTAATAAAGCTCTCGTCCGCAAGAGCCTTGCCAAGTGCCTTGGTGGAGATGGTGAAGCCTTCGCCTTGGTCGTCACAGAATTTCTTGACGGCTCTCTGTGTTGACTCAAAGAAAAGATAATAATATTGCTCGTCCTCATATCCGAGACAGCCCGAAGGAAGGAGTCCGTCACAATCACTCGCAGGGACAACGCAGACCTGTCCGCAATCCAGCATCGCCAAGAATTTGCGGATGAAGATGTGGGTAGGTCTGTCTTGTTCAACTGCCTTGGATTGGTTGGCAGCGTGAGCGAGCATGATCGAGCTGAAGCGCGGGGCGATCTCGTCAACATCCTTCTGCATCAGCACACCCGAATGAAGCATAAAGTCCATCGCGTAATTGAAGCCAAGCTGAAGGCAAGCCAAGGTGTCGGGGATTCGGTCATGGAACTTGACCTTGTTCTCTCGCAGGGTTGCTCTCCAACAAGCTCGCTCGTTCTGATATTCCTCTGCGAGTATTTCAAGGAATCTTGCGTAGCGATCATCGTCACACAGAAAGGTCTTCTTCATCCATTCGGTGTAGGCGTACATCATATGGGTGAGCTGACCTTTGGCGGCTCTCTCTTGAAGCTCTGTGAGGTGAGGCAGATCGATCTGACCGGGCTTCATCTCAATACAGAACAGACGAGCCGTGCCGCTCTCTCCGATGTCGGGAGCGAACTCTGCCGTCACGATAACGTTGCCCTGCGGAGGACGAGCCTCGCGTAATGTGATCTCGGGAGTCAAACGGTTGCGGGCGGCTCTGTCACCGTAACCTCTTGCCACCGTCTGCATAATAGCTTTCATATTCTCGCTCTCCTTCCTGCCCGTGGGATGGTAGTCATCCACGCAGGTCAGCACGTCCTTGAGGGAGAAGGCGCTGTGCGTGATGCTGTTGGCAGTGTCACGGAAGCTCATCGGGAGGTCGGTTGCCGAGAAACTGCCGAAGAAGGAGGTCATCAGCGCGGCGACCGTGCTTTTCATACTGCCCGTTCTACCGAGCAGGGTGAGAATGAATTTCGGCTCGTGTCCGATCTGACGGAGAAACTCATTCAGCGGAGAGAGGAACACAAGCGCGAGGCAAGGATAGGTGATCTCCATCGGGATAAGGTCGAGACGGAAGAACCCTGCAAGCTCTGCGTAATCGAAATCCTTGACATCGGCATCAAGGAAGTACCGCTTCTGCTTTCCTTGAAGCTGAACGTCGTAAGCTCCGACGCCGGGCATCAGATATTCCCATCTGCCGTCCACCTGCTTCCACCCAGTAAAGGTGAAGATGGATTTCTTTGTGGCAAACCTTGCCGTGCTTTTCATTGCGTGGCGCACGTGCTTTTCCACCTGCGGGATGATCTCAAGATCGAGGGAGGCATCGAGATGGTTGTGAAGCCAATCCATCTTTTCAAGCTCTGTGGCATCGATCTCGAATTCGGGGAGAGGACGACCGTATTCGTCCACACCTCCGATGCGGTATTTGCGTGTCAGCTCCGTGCCATCGTCGATGGTCAGCTCGCTGACGATCTTGGGTGCAAAGTTGCAAAGTCTTACGTAGAAATTACCTTGCTTCGTGATATGCACCTTGCAAAGACATCCGTTCACCTCTTCATAAGGCGATGAATAGACGTCTTGAGTGTCCGACAACGCGGACGGGGTTTTGTTAGTTGATTCGCTCATTGGAATCTCCTTTCTGCCTTATGGCGTAAAATTATTTGCAAACAGAAAAAGCCCTCCGAACCAAGTCGGAGAGCTGATCTGTGATTGCCGATTGTGAGATTATGGGAGTAGTATTCATTTTACCACTCGCTATATTTCCACGTTAGATGTCACGCAAAAGAGGGCGTAGATAGGGCGTATTTTGCCCGTATTATAAGGGTTTTCTTTGGCTTCTAAGGCTCGAAAAAACCTTCCGAGGGTAAACGTACCACCCACCCGAATAACGCTGAAAAGGGCGTACATCGGGCAGGATTATGGGAGTAGTATTCATTTTACTGTGCCTATTGAAATGTTCACAAAAATATGGTATAATGATAACAAGAACCACGAACAGGAGGCGAAACAATGTCCCACATACGTTATAAGATCCATACCATATCCGCGCAGGCATTGATCGCCTACGCAAAAAGCTATAACGCTGATCCCGACCGCTATCATTATCATTTGAACAAGCGGGAGACCGAAAGCGTCATTGTACGGCAGGGAGAGACCTACCAAGAGGACAACGCCATCTTCTTCCAAGCTATGTGCGCCGTCAAGGGTGATGATTATAAACACTCTGATTTTTCTACCGTCCTCGATGACCTTTCCGACGTTATCTTCTACGTTGACTTCAAGGGCATCTTTGACCGAAGCGACAGCAACCCGAGAATTGCTACAAGGCAGAAGAAGGCGGAGAGTATGTTCCGTCCCGAAGGTATCTTCCTTGACTTCGGTAACGGTGAGGAACAATATTTTGCTTTTGAACGTTCCGCAAGTATGAGTCGTAACGCTCGACTTGCATTTATCCGTGCGGATGTGTACGGCAAGGTTCACTCACGAATGACTCTTGATATGCAGATCGGTGATTGTCAGCTTTCCAAGCTCTACGCCTATAACGGTCTGATGTTTTCAAGCGGAACGAGAATTGAAGCACCGAACCTTTGGAAGAATCACAGCATAGTTGTTATTGACAACCCGAAGGAAGTGGTCAGAGGGGTGAACGTCATTACCGTTGAGGATGTCACGGGCGAAGGCAACCTTCGCAAATATGAGCGCGTTGAAACCAAGACCGATATCAAGGTCACGCTGTTTGACGGAGAAGGTCTTATCTCCAAGGAGTTTTCGGAGCAGATCGACCAAGATCTTTCAAAGCATCACGAGCACCATTCCTTCCAAATTCGTATGCCCTATATCAAGGGTATGGTTCACGAGGTGGACTTCCGAAAGATGCTTTTGGGTGTTGGCATTACGATGATCAAGGATATTTGGGGCAATCCCCATCCTGTCAGAGAGGTCAATCTGATACTGACCAAGAGCCAATTGAAGGGCTTTGGATGGCTTGAAGAAAGCGGATACCATTGGTATAAATATATCCGTGTCTGCGAGAACTACCGCCACGCACTCTACGTGACGGGAATCAGTAAGTCTGAACCCGAGGAAGTGACCGAGTTGAATTATCAGTTCCTTAATACCGTTTCAATGAAAGCCGAGCTGTTCCGTCCCGATAATCTGCCTCTCGGTTGGGAGCATAGCCCCGACGAGGAAGAACGCAATTGGCTGACCAAGGCGACCGAGCAGAGGTATTATGACCTCGTTGCCGACGAAGACTACCGTCGTGAGATGTTCCGTGAACGTGAGGATTATTGGTTCGCCACAAAGAAGAAAAAAGAAAGCAAGCTCGCAGACCTGCTTTACGTAAACCCCTTGTTTATAAACGAATCCTATTATGAGAACGAGCTTGACGCTCTTGCGGAAAAGGTCCTGAAGAATTATGCCGTGGGTAAGCTCTTGATTGCCGGTGATAACCGTTTCCTCTCGGCTGATCTTATCTCTTTTCTGTATTATCTTGTTCAGCCCTATGCAAACGTAAGCGAGAAGGCATACCGCTTGCAGATGTCGCTCTATCGGGAAATGCTAAAGGACTCGGAGATCTACGCACCGGGTGCCGTCTATGATACCCAAGACCGTTATACCTTGCTTCGCAATCCCCATATTGCACGTAACGAGGAGGTCTTGGCAGTACCTGCAGAGGAAACGGAGCATAACCTCCGCGACATATACCTATCTCACTTGACCGACGTTGTAATGGTATCTCCCACGGCACTCATAGCCGAACGCCTTGGCGGTGCGGACTACGACGGCGATATGATAAAGACCATAGCCGAGCCGATTCTGAACGATTGCGTTATGCAGAACTATGCAGGGGCAGACTATGCTATCAGCCATCAGACCTCGCTCCCGCTTTTGCAGATACCCTCTGCCGATCCGCTGATACACAACGCAAACGATTGGCACGCACGCTTTGAGGCTATCCGCAATACCTTTTCTTCCCGTGTCGGTCAGATCTCCAATGCGGCACTTGACCGCAGTATTATTGCCTACGACGAGAATATCGACTCCGAGACCAAGGAGAAATGCAGACAAGAGACGGAAACGCTTGCCATCCTTACTGGACTTGAGATCGACTCCGCAAAAAGCGGTATCAAGCCCGATCTGTCTGAATATCTCAGCAAAAAGAAGATAAAGCGCAGCAGTTTTCTGAAATATAAGTCCATTCTTGAAAGCTCCGAGGAGCGCCGTCCGTGGTATGAGCCTACCTTTGACGAGCAGTTCAAGGAATATTTCGGCTCTACCGATTGGCAGGGTGTCAGTTCCAATTTGGAGAAGCTGCCGTATTACGCGCAGATGCTCAAAAAGAACACTACCAAGGCAAAGCGCAAGCCTGCCAAAGCATCCGAACTTTTCACCTTTGCCACCGAGCAGGGGTGGGAGAAGAAGCTTGATCCCGATATCCTTGAACGTATCACGATACTTGTGAGAACATATGAGAGCTGTCTGAAGCGCATCCGCGCAAGCCAGCACCTCCCGAACGCCAAGGCGAAGAAAAAAGGCATTAACCGCGTCCTGTTTATGCGTGACGAGGAAAACACCTACGATGCCGATGAGCTTTACGCTCTGTTTGTCAATCTCCCTGCTGACCGTGTGAGCGAGATCCGACGTGCGATACGTGAGGGAAAGTGGCACTTTATGACCGAAGATCAGAGAACTTTGTTCCTCTGCAAGTATCTGCCCGAGGATGAATTTACCGAGTATTACGATCTGTTCTCGGATTTCCGTTGCGGCGGTTACCGCTTGCTCGGAGATCTGATTATGGATACCGACAACGATAACATTCAGCAGAACCGCGCAAGGCTGCATTATGAGGGCGATTCTCCCGAAATGACGGCTCTGCTCAAAGCCTATACGGATAAGTTATCCGGCACAAACTACCGTGAGGCGGTTGCCAAAAAGTGCTTGGAGCTTGTCAAGGGCATCTGCAAGCCCGCCACGGCGGTCAAGTATGTGGTGGCTCTCAATAAGCGGTCATTCCTTTGGGACGTGCTTTGGGAATCCGTTGAAAAATTTGCTTTGAAGAAGGAGGTTGACCGAAAGTGACCAACGAATGGAACGAATATAAAGACTATATCGGTCAGCCGACCTATACCGTATCTAACGGCAAGGACACCTCTTTTCTCGGCAGGTTCACCACCGATATGATCAAGGATTTCAAAGGCTTTGCCCGCATTTTCACCATCCTCGCCCGTGGGTATCTCTTTCATAATGCCGACGGCTCGCTGAAGGACGGAGATCCGCGAGAACGTATCGAGTACGCCCGACGCGCTCTTTGTGCGTGGTGTAGCCTGCCGAGCAACAAAAAAGCCACTCCTACGAAGGAATGGCAGTATAGCACCGATTTTTCAGAGTATTACGAGGAATTTCCCGAGCTTGTCACCGAGAACGGCGCAGGGTGGTATTACCGACACATTCACGCGCTTGCCGAGTTTATCCGTAATAATACGAACAGCGTAAATAAGCGGTTGCATTGCTTGGCAGAGAGAACGAAGGAATGGGATGCGGCTTGGGAGAACAAGGTCAAGCAGTATCAAGTACCGCTTTTCTCGTCAAACACCAATGCCGAGTGGCTTCTGTCCTTCGACAGCGCGATTGCCGATGCCTTGGAGCTTGGTGCGCTACGGTGCGAGGCGGTAACACTTACGGCAGAACAAACAAAGCGTTTGGAGCAGTTCAAGCCGAAGGATGTGCCGTTGAAGGTACTGACCACGCTTGCCGAGTTCTATATTGCCAACAAGCAGGAGCAGAGCGAGTGGGTGATCTTGCCCGTGACCAATATCGGTGCATATCTCGGCAGCTCGTCGCTCGGTAGGCAATATTTGAGTAAAATACCGCCCGAACTGATGGAGCGTAAACAAAGTAGCTTCGGGGCGAGTGTGTATAAAATGATAATATAATAAATTTGATTAACGAACAAACTTCCTCTTTCATGTAAAAAGCACGTGTGACATTTGTTACATAGAAATTAATTGGCTTAATTGAAAATAAAGCACCAATGCTTTGGATGGAACTTAAAAGCAAGGGTGTTTTGTTCTGTTCTTTTTTGTTGAGAAAAAGTTGCAAATAATTTTCAAAAAAGTTATTTTCCTACTTGAAAAATCTGCTCAAATGTGATATAATAAGAATACAATAGATAGCCGTAAGAGAGCAAGTACCCAACCTACAATCGATGTGTAATGATATTTGTCGATTAGAACTGTTTTCTCGCGGACATTAAGAGTCCGTGTAGAGGATATCGGCTTAATAACAAACATAAGCGCATAAAGATTTCGGGATGGATGCCTGGTGTCTTTATGCGTTGTTTTATTGAATAAAAATTATTTAAGGAGGGATTGCCTTATGATGAAAAGACGCAATCTAAATGTTCACACGTTCACCAACCGCAGATACCCTCTGCTCTTGCTTTCTTGTTTCACAACCAAGCAGCTTGCTAACAATAGCAAATAATTTGTGTTTCAAGATTGATTAAGGAGGTTTACAATGATTATTCAAAAAATCAAACATAACAGCTATAAGTTGATTGCAGTCATATTGATTATGAGTTTCGTGTTTTCTTTGATGCCATTTTCTGCATATGCAACAGAATTTGCTCCTGTTGAAGAACAAGAAAACGATTATGAAACAATTGTTGAAATAGAGGAAAAAAGAGAGCAAAATGTAAAACACTTTTTACTTCCGGATGGAAGTTATGAAGCTGTTGTTTATACTGATGCTGTTCATAGAAAGGACGAAAATGGCAAATGGGTTGACATTGATAATCGCCTATATGAAGACAATAAACATGGCTATATAACTGAGGATGAGAGGATAATTTTCAACAAAAAAGTCAACAAAAACAATAGGGAAATATTCTCATTATCTGAAAATGGTTATAAAATATCTTTTTCCACTTTGGATGATGACATAAAGAATGTCAATGCGAAATTATCAAATCATACCCAAAAATACACCCCAGACCCAAATGATACCGTTACGGAGCAATATAAGAAAATTAAGGAAATTGATAATGCTACAATTATCAACTACAAAAACATAAAAAAGAACACGTCATATGAATATGAGATAAAAGCTGATTACGTAAAGGAAAAGATTATACTTGCTTCTGCGTGTGATAACTATGTATATACGTTTATTTTGGAACTTGACGGATTGGAAGCACGTTTGGAAGAGGATGGTTCAATAAGTTTAAATGATTTAAATAACAAAAATCGCATTTATACATTTCCTATTCCGTTTATGTATGATGCAGCTGGACTTGAATCGTATGAAGTTCAATACAGTTTAGATTTAATAGGAGACGGTAAATATTCTTTGTCTATTGAAGCTAATGATGAATGGATAAATGATGAAAGCAGAGCATTTCCAGTAATTATTGATCCAACTATTCGTCCTGATTCGTATCTTGTTTATGATACATATACCTATTCTTCCTACCCAACAACAAATTACGGTCTATCGAGTGAATTGTGGATAAGTTCTGGTCGCACTACTTACATTAGAACCGCCATACCTACTATACCAGACGATGCTATTATACGATCCGCGAATCTGTATGTTGCATATTATTACCACGCTGGGGTTACCTCTGGTAATGTAGATGTTGGTGCTTATAAGGTTAATACATATTGGGGTGAGACTTCTTGGACATGGACTCAATCACAAAGCTATTCAAATTATGGTTATTCCAGTCTGAGAATGGATTCTCAGAGCTTAAGTGCCGCAAAGGGGGCTACTTCAGATTCTCCACAATGGGTAAATTTCGATATAACATCTGCTGCACAAGATTGGTATGATGGTACGTCATCGAATTATGGAATTGCCTTAAAATATTTAACAAGTAGCACCAATTATTCGGTTATACTCAAATCTTATGAATCAGAAAGATATAATCGTGCTTATATCACAATATCTTACTATACTAACAGTTCACAGATAATTGAGGATGGCGTTTATTGGATAGCGAGCAAATCAACGAAAGGAGCAAGTGGAAACTCGAGATTAATTGATGTTGAAGGAAACAGTACTGATATAAATACTGAAATTCAGCAATGGGATTCCAGCGACCCATCGGTTGACAAATATAGAGCACAGCTTTTTTATGTCAAGTATGTTGGTGAAGGATACTACAGGATATACACTTTTTCTAATCCAAATTATTGCTTGAAAATTGATGGAAATGGCGGGGTAGATACTGGGGATGAGAACATAAATCCAAATTATACCAAGTGGTCAATAAGCGGATCCTCTTCAGGTGGATATACAATTACTAACTGGGCAGGAAGCAGTCTTTCAATTACAGTACCTAACTCGATTACGAACGGGACTGGACTTGAATTATCATCGAAATACTCCAATGACAATAACAGGAATAAGTGGTCTTTTAATAAGTTTGAAGGCTATGTTATGAGCATTGTTGTTGACCCGGGCACTTTGGGCGGCGGAACTGGAGGAACCGGTCATGGGTTTTTAATGATTGAAAACTGTTCTTCGGATGCTGCGATTATGGGATTTGTGACCGTTATGCCGGAACAGACGATTACAATTGGAACTGCTGGCAATTTCTGGGGTTCTGAAGGTTCGAGCAGTAGTGGTGAAGCTCACGAAGGCATATTCTATAATCGAGAAGCCTATCATTTCCGTGCCAGCGATTATTATCAAACAAGGGTGTCATTGTCAATATTGATTGACAGTGATGATCTTGCCACAATTAACGAGGATTATCTTCGAAATGATAAATATAACGATTGGAATTTGTGGTGGTGGGGTTCTCATAATTGTACTTGGTTTGCTATGAATGTTTGGAATGCAGTCTCCGATTGGGATGTAGATGCATACCAAGGATGGGGGTTAGGACATAATCCATGGACGCTTGCATCTTCGATTAAAGAATATAGTTGGTATACTGAACAGATAGATATACCAGAAACAGACTGGTACGGTTATTACTATTACAATTCTTCGACAAACGTAAAATATTTTACATATGTGCAAGGTGATGATGGAGCATTTCCATCGATAGAAGAAGATTAGACTGGTTTGTTGGAAGGAGGTTAGAATATGTTGCCCCAAAAAAACAAAAATTTTTTGATATGGTGTGCAGGAATATCAGTTGCATTGATTTGCCTTGTGATTGTTTTTCCGACACTACTGTTTAAATTCTACCCGTATAGCATTGTCCTTACGATGTTATACGGAGCTGTGACAGTTTTGTTTACTTTACTGTACTTCAGACTACGGAAGAATTTGTACAAAATAATATCATTTATGCTTTATTCTGTCCCGGTAGTTACGTTGATTGTTGTTTTGATTTCGATACAGATCGGCTGGATTCCGTATCCATAAATCTATAATACTGTCACATCGACTATCTTGATGTTCACGATATAAATGTGTGAACCATAGCATACCGAATAATTATTCAATTATGAAATAACATTTATTCGTTGACCTAATAGATAGGGGCCAGAGAACTTAAAATCTCTGGGCCCCTCTATTTGTAAAAATATGAGTAGCAAAAGGTGATGGATAACCACTAAAAAAATGGCTATTCCATATTATTCGTCGTATGACCTTCCGAAAAGTATCTGCATAAAGTTCCGTCTGCCGTAGAGTACACGGATGATATGAACCTCGTCACCCTCGACCTTGTAAAATGCGGTGTAGTTGCCGCAGACAAGGAAGCGGTAAGGCACTTCAAGGCTGATGATAGAGGAAAGCGGCGCACCGATTTCGGGGAAATCCGCGAGCTGACGGATGCGCTTCATAATCTTTTCAATCGTATTGATTGCCGATTGTTCGCTGCACAGCTCGTCGGTGATATACGCTTTGATCTCCTTCATGTCCTCAAGGGCATCGGGTGTGAAATTGATTTTAGCCATTGCTTACCCCCAGAAGCGCTTCGACCTCCGAGATATCAATATATCCTTTTTCTTTAGCAGAAGCTTCACCTTTGGCAAGCTCGCTCATCAGCTTGAGCGTTGCCTGTGTCTTTTCAAATTCTTCCATATCGACGATGGCGTATCTGCCGCGACCGTTCTTGGTGAGGAATACGGGTTCGCCAACGGCGATATCACGCAGTACCTCGTTATAGTTGCGCAGATCTGATACGGGCTTAATATTTGGCATATAGGTTCTCCTTTCACTGTGGGAATTTGCGTCAGCAAATTCAGGCGCGAACACGCGAAACATTAAATTCAACAGAAATTTACGTTCGCGCTTTCCTCCTTCTTTGTTTTCTGCTGTATTTATTATACACTAATTCTTCGTAAAATTCAACAGCAAATTCAAAATTTCATAAAAAATTTATAAAAGTAAGGGATGAACCGCTTGGGAACACCCCTTGCTTTCGATTTATGCGAGTATCAGTTCACGCATTACGGTTTCTTCGGCAGAGCTGCGAACGTTGTTCATCATTTGCACCCACCGCATTTGGTCGGTTGACTTGAGGTGTTCGTCGATGCCTTGGTTCTTGGCAAACTCTACCGTCAGAGAGGTCAGCATTTCGTGCGCCTGTTCGTCGATCTCGGAGAGGTAGGCATTGAGCTGTCCTTCACCGAGCAGGGCGGAATACCTTCCGCGACGGTGTTGCTTGATGTAGTCGAGGTGCATTCGTCCGTATTTGCCGAGGGGCTTCTGTTCGGGAAGCTCCACGTCGGGAACGAGGTTGCCTTTTTCCTCGCGGTATGTACCTCCGAGCTGTTCGTAAATGGTTTTGGTGTCCTTCATTTTTTGTTCCTCCGTACGTTTTATTTCATCAAAGCCTTATACCGTAAGGGAAAACGCGTACTTGACGGTTATCTTGTGTCCTTGCGATATGCGGTTATGACGTTCAAATCTCATAGTTCGTACGGGGTTCATATTGTTAACCATCTGACCGCCGATGGAACCAGCCTGACGAGCGGTGAGGTCACCGTTGTAGCCCTGGTTAAGATTAACGCCTACTTCGCTTGCTGCCTGCATCTTGAACTGTTCAAGAGCCTTCTTAGCATTCTTGTTTGCCATAACAATTCTCCTTGATTATATCTCCAAAGCTTTGTTTGTTCGGAGGATATTTTAAATAAATCTATATTGAATCGAGCTGCACCGCAAGCCGTCACCGGCTTCCGACAGGCTCACGATGCAGAATTTTCATTATTCTGTATTCCTTTTGAGCTTATCGCAAAACCAACTTGCTTTGCATCTCTGCTATTATTATGTCGCACAGATTTTAAAAAATGTATGGCAAAATGAGGATAATTGCAAAAAAACGTTCATTATTATATTAATTTTCAAGGCTTTATCAGCTATCGGTTCAGAAAGTCGAAAACAAAAACGCGCCGTCATGACGCGTTTTCAATTTAATTTTATTGAATTAAAAAATCAAAGCTTGAGCTTTTCAAGACGTTTTACAAGCAGTCCCGAAACGAGGCCGATAACCGCACCCGCAACCGTTCCGCTTGCGAGCAACACAGGAAGATAAAAGGCTATCTGCGCGGTTTCGGTCCAAAAGCAAGCGGTAACTATCTGCCCTACGTTGTGGAGTATTCCACCTGCGATGCTAACGGCAACGCAGGAAAACCAATCGGTCTTTTTAAGCAGGATCATTCCCACAAGACTGACCGACGCGCCGACGATTCCGAATACAAAGGTCTGCGCGTTACCGAACAACACCGACACCAGCACCACTCGCAGCACATTAACCAGAGCCGCTTCCTTCCATCCAACTCTGTATAGCAAAAAAACAATAACGAGATTTGGCAGTCCGATCTTGATTCCGGGGATTGCTACAAGCGGAGGAATACGGCTTTCAACAAAGGAAAGGATCATGGCAAGCGCAAGCGTCAAGCCTATAAAGGCGATCTTTTTCGGTTTCATAAGCCTTTCCTCCTTTAAAAAATTCAACCTACAAGCTCAACGCCATTTTCATCGGCTCCGTACACCGTAACGGTCAGTCTGTTAGGCAGGCAGGTGATAGTTTCACCACGTTTGCTTATCCTTCCCTGCTTCACGCAAAGACGATCGGGGCAGTTTGCCGATATGAGATAGGCTTGTCCCTGCTCAATTCGCAGGACGTTAGTCCCACCGTTCAGCTCGTATTCGCCGTCTTGGCTGAGGGAGTATCTTCCGACCTCCTCGCCGTCGACCCTGACGAGAACGTAAGCCCCGTCCTCCACCGTCAAGCCTTGAACGGCAAAGGCGATAACGATCGCCGCCACTATAACGCCGATCAGAATAAAATCTCTTTTTTTCATTACAACTCTATCCGAAGAATACCGCAACGCTATTCTTTAATTTATTCCATAAATTCAGTCGCTTTCCTTTATCAGGTCGGAAAGCCCATCGGTCATATATTGGGTGCCGTCACTCTTTATCCAAAAGACCTCTACGTCTCCAATATTCCGGGCAAGCGCAAGACCCTGCTCATAGCTCATGCAAAACAGAGCGGTGGACAGTGCGTCCGCAAGTCCGCTGTCCTCACATATTACGGTGACCGAGCTGAAATACTCGGCAGGCATAAGCGTGTCCTTGTCGATTATATGGTGATAATCCTTGCCGTCCATCGTGTAAAACCTCTCGTAGTTTCCAGACGTAACGCAAGAAACGTCGGCAAGGGTCAATCGGAGAGCATAGGAATCTATCGAGCTTGGGTCTTTAATACCCGTCACCCAACCCGAGCCGTCGGGCTTATGACCGACTATCCTCAAATTTCCTCCCACGTCCAGCACGTAAGCCTCCGCTCCGACGCTTTTCAGATAGTCCGCCGCCTTTTCTGCGGCATATCCCTTACCAAGCGCGCCTACGTCTATGGATGCCTTGGAGTTCGTAATAAACGCCGTGTTGTTTTCGGGATCTATTTCAAGAAAAGACATATCGGTGTAGGCGCTTGCGTCGTCAAGCTCCTCTTCCGTGGGGATACGCGCGCCGTTCTGATCCTTTCCTGCCCGATCACGGCAGTCGTGCCAGAGTGACAGAACCGAACCCATCATTATATTCATTTCTCCGTTGGTCTTATAGTGCATCTCCTTGGCATAAAGCAAAAAATCTATAAGCTTTCGGTCAACCGTCAGCGGCTCCTTGCCCGCGTTAAGATTCAGGGTCCGCAGGTTGTTGATGCCCGAATACTCGTGGTATATGTCAAAAAGCCTATGATACTCTTCGAGGATCGCCGAAACCTCGTCGCATCTATTTTCAAAATTCTCCTGCGAATCTCCAGCGTAGCTGTAAACTCGGGTCACAGTATCGAAAAAAGTAAAATATTCTGTCGTCCAAGGTGTAGGATCTCCCGCGCAGCCCACGCTCTCCGAGCATGCCGCGAAAGAGACCAAAAGTCCCATTATCAGATACAGACACAATATAGCTTTGAACAGCTTCAAGTTTCGATCTCCCATAAAATTGTATTTGCTAATTTCGCGTTATTGCTGACCTGCCTGCTTAACAGTTCCCTCAAGGTATGCGTTAAGTAGCATTTTCAAGTCCTCCATGTGTCCGAGGATCTCTCTGCCCTCGTCGGTGTCGCTTACCAGACGTCGCTTCGCCATCATCTCAAAAACGACGTCCTTGGTAGAAATAATATCTTTATTTTCTTTCAGCGCTGCCTCTTTTCCGTCAAACGGGCCGTGAGAAACGAGACGAAGGCCCCTCGACGAATAGATCAGAGTGTAGCCCGCGATACCCGTTTTGTTATGGTACGCCTTACAAAATCCGCCGTCGATCAGGATATACCTGCCGCCCGCCTTGATAGGATTTTCTCCGCTCTTGACGGGTATGTGACCGTTGATAAGATGCGAACTGTCTCTATTGAGTCCGAACTCCTCAAGAATACGGCAGACCGCGTCAAAGTCTTCAATGAAACCGTAATATGGGTCTCTTTTCTCTACCCAGGTCGTCTCGTCGGAAATAAAGTAACGCTCAAAAGTGGTTATCCTGTCCTTGCCGAAAAGAGGACTCTTTCTGCCGCACCAAAGATAGTACATAAAATCCAGCGCGTCCTTGTCGCCGTTGTAATATGCCGTTCTCGCAACTCTGTCGCAGGCATCAAGATAAGCTTTACCCGATATAGCGCCCGCACCGAAAAGATCTACCGACGCAAAGCCGCCGTCCTCTGTCATCGGAACGCATCCGTGATACAAAAGATTATTGTTGTGTATCTTATATATTCCGCCTACGCTATACATAAACCGAATATGCTTTTTGAGAACTCGGCTCTGCTTGAAGGCTGACACCAATGAGTCCATAAGACTCTGTTCCTCCTGTGAGAGGGCGTAAGGGTCGGCGGGATCTACCGTCGGGAAATGATAGTCGTTAAGGGGGTACTCCTTGCCATCTATCTCTACGGTGTGCTTCTCATGATCGATCTTGTGAAGAAGAAGTCTGTCGTTCATGCCGTATTCGGGATGTCTCAAAATAAGCTGACCTTCAAGTTTGAAAAGTATGATCGCGATCGCCTTGTGCGCCTTGGAGAGATTGTCCATATTGTTTTTTATGTAATATTTGTCGTCCCCGTTGCGAGGCATGAACCAAGTGCATCCCTTATAGGTCTCTTGCCCGTATCCGATAAGATCTCGAAGGCTTATTCCGTAAGTGTTTTCGATAATAGAGAGAGTATTATACTGTATAGCCGAATTCAAAACCGCCGCTACGCAGGCAGGGCTTCCCGCCGCCGCGCCCATCCATACGATGTCATGATTTCCCCATTGGATATCCACGTTATGATGAGACATCAGCATGTCAAGTATTTTGTCGGCTCGGGGGCCTCTGTCGTATATGTCTCCCACCACGTGGAGACAGTCCACCGCCATATGCTTGATAAGTCCGCAAAGCGCCTCAACAAACGCCGCACCCTGACCGATGTCGATTATGGTGGAAATAATATGTCTGTAATACTCCTGCTTATTATGCTCCTCGCCGCTGGTGTGAAGAAGCTCGTCGATTATATACTGAAAATCATTGGGCAGAGCCTCTCTTACCTTGGCTCTCGTATACTTGGATGCCACTGCTCTCGCAAGGTCTACCAGACGGTAAAGGGTCACACTGTACCAATCCTCATCGGCAACGCCTGTGTCGCGCAGCTCCTCTATCTTTTCGGAGGGATAGTATATCAGAGTGCAAAATTCACGTCTCTCGCCCTCGGACATGGAACGGTAAAAAAGTCCGTCCACCTTTTCCCTGATAACTCCCGAGCAGTTGTTCATTATGTGATTGAACGCCTCTGCCTCGCCATGAAGATCACTCATAAAATGCTCCGTACCTTTAGGCAGGTTTGCCGTTGCGTTATAGTTGATTATTGCGGAGCTTACCGCCTGTATGGTAGGATACTCATGGGAAAGGAGAGCCAGCATCTTTAATTGCTCCGCTGAATATGACGTTTTTTTCATTCCGCACCTCCGCAGTTTTATATATATTGTTTACTATACACTATTAATAATACCACATATTTTTCAAAATCGCAATAGTGTGTTTCTTAAAAATTCTTATTTTTCACTCCCTGATCGCAACTTTTCAAAAAAACGATACAAATTTTCCGCATCCAAACTTTTTATGATGGAAATTAGTATTTCCAAAAACATCTTATTCAGAGTCACAGGCAAAATATCTCACTCTCCTGCCGGGAGATACATAAATTTTATGCAGGCTTTGTATCCGATTCAATAAAACCACGCAATCTCAAAAAGCCTTTCAGAATATGGAAAACATCAACTCTACTCACAGTAGAATTGAATTTTTACCGAAGGTAGAGTCAAATTATTCCAACAGGAGACCTTCTCCTCCCGTTGGTTTCTTGACTATTCCCATGCTTTGGGGTATTATGTATAAAAAGACGCGCGTCCAAGGCTCAGGCAAGCTGCAAGCTTTTTCTCAAGCCGAATTAAAGCGCGGCAAAAAAGAATCGACAATCAAAAATCAAAAAGAAAAGGACATCACTCACTATGAATCATCTTCAAACAAGAGAAACTATCCCGATATTTTTTGCGGTAGACGACAACTACGCCCGTTTCCTCTGTGTTACCCTGCAATCCCTTATCGAGAACAGCAGCGAGAAATACGATTACGACGTCAACGTGCTGATCGAGGAGCTTTCCGAGGAGAGCAAGAGCGGCATACTCGAGCTTGAGAGAGAGAACGTAAGGATAAAATTCGTGTCAGTCACCGAAAAGCTTCGTGCGATCTGCGAAAAGCTCCACATGAGGGATTACTACACAAAAGCCACCTATTACCGCTTTTTCATTCCCGAGCTTTTCCCCGAATACGACAAGGGACTTTATCTCGACTGTGACATAGTTATCACCACAGACGTATCCGAGCTTTACCACACAGAGCTTGGCGACAACTATATTGCCGCTATCCCCGAGGAGTTCATCACCGACGTTGAGGTCTTCGGTCTTTATTCCGAAAAGGTTCTCGGTGTTCCGAGACAGGAGTACATCAACGCGGGAATACTCGTTATGAATCTCGACGTTATGAGAAGATTCCACCTGAAGGAGCAGTTCGCGGCTCTCCTTGAGAAGGTCACCTATCGCGTGGCGCAGGATCAGGACTATCTCAACGTTATCTGCAAGGATAAGACAATTATTCTTGACAAGACCTGGAACCGCACCCCTATGCCCTACGCAGACGTCACCGTGACCCCCAAGATCGCTCACTACAAGATAAATTTCAAGCCTTGGAAATTCGACAACGTTCCCTACGGCGACCTTTTCTGGCAGTACGCCAAGAACACCCGTCACTATGAGTGCCTTTGGTCAGACAAGGAAAATTACAGCGAGGAAAACAAGCTCCGTGACAAAAAACAGTACGAGGATCTCGTCCGCTTGGCGTTGAGCGAGATAGGTGAAAAGGAAAAAGAGCAGGAGATCTTTGACAACGCCATGCTCTTTGCGGTAAAGTAATATGTCAATTTCTCCCGAAACACAAAAGCTTCTTGACAGGATCGAGGAATACGAAAAAAAGGGTTGGTTTGACAAGGATATCAACGATGACCCACCTACACGTCCTCTCCGTCCCGGCGAAGTCGACTACGTAGGCAAAAAGCTCTCCACAAGGCTCGGAACTAAAATCGCGAACAGAATCGGAAAAAACCACTTTGAGAAAATGATGAAGCGCGGCGACGTCGTTCTCAAAGAGATCCGCGGTCAGGAAAATCTTGCGGCGGTAGGCGACAAGGGCGCGCTTATCACCTGCAATCATTTCAGCGTGTTCGATAACTACGCTGCGCTCAAGGCCGTTGACCCTATTCTGAAAAAAAGTATTCTCTACAAGGTCATAAGAGAAGGAAACTACACCTCCTTCCCCGGCATATACGGCTACCTTTTCCGTCACTGCAACACCCTTCCCCTTTCGTCCAATTTCAGCTGTCTCAAGGAGCTGATGGCGGCTATGCACACTCTTTTCGCTCGCGGCGAGAAAATACTGATATACCCTGAGCAGGGTATGTGGTACAATTACCGCAAGCCCCGTCCCTTAAAGCTCGGAAGCTTCCGCTTTGCCGTGAGAGAAAAGGTTCCCGTGATCCCGCTCTTTATCACTCTTGAAGACACGGACAAAACAGGTGCCGACGGACTTCCCATTCAGGCGTACACGGTTCACGTGCTTCCCCCCATTTTCCCCGACGAAAACCTGACGGTACGCGAGGACACCGAAAGAATGTGCCGCGAAAATTACCGACTTTGGAAGGAGACCTACGAATCCTTCTACGGGATAAAGCTGGAATACACTACCGAGGGTGAGGTCTCTCCATGCTCTACTTCATAATCATTTTAATAACTGTTGTCCTTGTCACTGCGGCTAATCTCTTGTTCACTATACCGATAGCTCCCCAGGAGATAGGCTCTGTCTTATTTGCCGTAGTCTTTGCGGTCGTTGCAATCATCGCGGTAGACGGAATAACGGCACTTATCATTCGCCGTCTTACTCCCAAGATGTGGTACACCCCCGGGAAAAGACTTTTCAAGGTGACAAAAAAAGAAAGAAACTTTTACAGAACGCTAAAAATCAAGACTTGGAAGGACAAGATACCCGAGCTTGGTGGCTTTACAAGCTTTCACAAGGACAAGCTTGAGAGCAACAGCGATCCCGCTTATCTTGAACGCTTTATAATTGAGGCAAATTACGGCGTAGTGATCCATTTGGTCAACGCAATACTGGGCTTTGCTATAATGTTTATCCCTTTCTGCGCGTCTCCCACGATCTGGATCCCCGTATTCCTAGTAAATTTCATTCTCAGTATTCTTCCTGTAGCGATACTTCGTTACACAAGCCACACCTTGCAAAATCTGTATAACAGATGCAAGAAAAAAGAGAACGCGCAAAGAAAGGAGACCGTATGAATCAGAATGTAAAAAAAACTCCGCGCGTCGGAGCAGTTTTGGCGGCATTATCTGCCGCGGCTCTGCTTTTGTCGGCAGGATCTGCTATAGGCACGTATTTATTTTGCGAATCATTGCAGATCTCATTGACGATCGCGATCATAGTTCTCCCTTCTATAGCTATCGTGTGGCTTCTCGCAAGCATGACGGTGTATATCGTTGGGAAATACAAAGACAGAATAACCCGTTGGATGGATATAAATCTACGCGCGTCGTCACTGACGGTAGCGGCAATATTGCTAATAGCTGCAATCGCTATCTTCGCATTAGGGATAATCTTCGGTATCAATCCCATAGAGGCGATTCACTCTATTCTTAACGGATAACCCATCAAAAAAGATGCTCCAACCTCACGGCGGAGCATCTTTTTTATTCTACGTTAGGCTTTTTGCCCATCAGAGACCAGAGTATTATTATCATTTGTCCGGGTATGCAGAGAATGTAAAGCTGCCAGAGATTAAGCGAGCATACCATACTTAACGTAATGTGCAGAGCCAAAACAAGCGACCACATAAGCAGAGAAATTATGAGATAGTTTCTTCTGCGGCTGAACCATACCGAGTTCAGCACCAGCCAGACTATTGCAGACACGGGAGTCGCGTAAGCAAAGGCAAGCCAATGAGCGACCAATCCGTCGGTGCTCAGATCTACGGCAAAGAACACGGTGAGCGCGATGATCCAGACCAAAAGCACACTCATTCCCGTAATCGTTCCGTGCGCCCTTTGTTTTTTTCTGATCAAAAGCTCTCTTTCCTCCGCCTCCTTATCCGAGGGGGGAGA
This sequence comes from Eubacteriales bacterium, assembly GCA_045538195.1. Classification (GTDB taxonomy): domain Bacteria; phylum Bacillota; class Clostridia; order Oscillospirales; family CAG-272; genus SVTX01. The sequence goes on from JAZSRA010000013.1 coordinate 54,029, forward strand.
CACGTGACCCGGGGTGATCAGATAGTCTACCGTAACGCCAAATAGGAGAGAGATCTGTTTCAAAACCGAAATGTCGGGAACCGACTCTCCTCTTTCCCACTTTGAGACCGCCTTATCCGAATAATTCAGCTTTTCGGCAAGCTCTATTTGAGTCATTCCGCTTCCTCTGCGAAGAAGCGCGATATTTTCGGCAATTATTGATTTGATATCCTCCATAGGCTCACCTCCATTCGAATTATTTCTTTTTTCCGAATATCTTTTTTATGCGCCAAGACAGCGCGCTTTTTATTTTTCTGAATATCTTTCTCGGCAGGAACTCTAAAACCTTGTACCGACTGTAAAGCCAATATCCGAAGCCTTCAAGCTTCATTTCCTTTTCGCCACGCTTACCCTTCCAGACCTTATCAAGTCTGCCTAATACGTCTTCGTCCGCGATTCCCTTTTCCACTGTCACGCAGTTGTCTCCGCAAAAGACGTAAGAGTCGGGCAGGACCTTCACGACACGGTGCAAAACGTATTTTTCGCCGTCGCGAAACAGTGCCACGTCATATTTTTTAAGTCTTTCCTTTACGGGAATGACCGCCACCGTATCCACTCTTTCGCGGAGCATCGGCTCCATACTGTGTCCTACCACGACGCTGACGTAAACACCGTCCTCGGCAAGCACGCTTTCGATACTATTACTCATATCAGTTGATCTCTATAAATCCTTGATCTTCAAGGTCTTTGATAACGTTATCCACGTCGCCTTCAAGCTTTTCGAGATCAACATCGTATTTGGCGTAAAGCATATCGCATATTTCGTCTCGTGAAAAACCGCTTTCTATGCATTTCCATATATCCGCGGCGGTGGAATTAAGCTTGACCATTCCGCGAAAGCTCTTGCTTGCGCTTCCGACCGCAACTACAACGTAGCTGCCCATAACGCTCCGCAGAACGAATCCGTCTTTAATTTTCATAGCAAAAGCTCCTTATTAATTGATAAATTGCTGTTTGTCGGGGGGGATGCGAGGGGATGCGATTTCCGCTTTCTTGGAAGAAAGCTTGGCAAAGAACTTCCCCTAATTTTTTAGGTCCTCTTAGGGTGTCGGAGGATTTTGCTCTCCTTCGTTGCTAAAAAAATCCCTCACTGTCGTTTCCTTATTGCAAGGGTGTTGAACCCAAGACATTTTATCTAACTTTAACTTAAATTTACTTTAAGATAAGTTGAATTATATCGGCTGGGTTCTAAACTGTTGCAACACGGAAGGGACGAGCAGGTTGAAATTCGTGTAACGAATTTCAACGTCACCTCACGGCGGTTAGAACCCCAATTGGGGAAAGCTTTTTGGCTCCACCTTTTTCTCGAAAAAGGTGGGACGCATCCCCTATATCAATCAAGAGCCTCAAACTCTTCAAGAGCCGCCTTGAAGGACGCCATACAAGAATTGAAGGCATCCATCTTGGTCAGGTCAACGCCCGCAAGTTTAAGAAGCTCTACGGGACCGTCAGAGCCACCCGAGGACAAGAACTTGAAGTAGTCCTCAACGGCAACCTGACCCTCGTTGTAAATTCTCTCGGCGATAGAGACCGCGGAGATGATACCCGTAGCGTACTTATAAACGTAAAATCCTCTGTAAAGGTGAGGTATTCTCGCCCACTCGTATGCGATCTCGGGGTCACTCACCACGCTTCTGCCGTAATATTTCTTGTTAAGATTATAGTAGACCTCGTTGAGGGCGTCCTTGGTAAGGGGCTGACCCTTCTCTGCCATATCGTGAGCAATATACTCAAACTCGGCAAACTGAGTCTGACGGAAAAGCGTACCTTTAAGCATATCCATATAGTAGGAAAGCAGATATTTTTTCAGCTTTTCGTCGGTAGTGGTCTTCATCAGATATTTGAGGAGCAGAACCTCATTGACGGTACTTGCGACCTCGGCAACAAATATCTTATAGCTTGCCTTTTCCTGAGGCTGATTCTTCTCGGAGAAGTAGGAGTGCATAGCGTGACCCAGCTCGTGAGCGAGAGTGAAAACGTCGCCCGTGGTCTTCTGATAGTTCAGAAGAACGTAGGGGTGGGGGCAACCGTAAACGCTTGCGCTGTAAGCTCCGCTTCTCTTACCGTCGGTCTCCTCAACGTCGATCCAACCGTTATCGTGAGCCTCTTGAAGCAGTCCTTGATACTCGTCTCCGAGGGGAGCAAGTCCCTCCTTAACTATTCTGAACGCCTCCTCGTAGTCGACCTTTATCTCGGCGTCCTCGATGGGAGAAACGTAGACGTCGTACATGTGCAGAGATTTAAGACCCATAAGCTTCTTCTTGTCTCTGTAATATCTGTGGAGCAGGGGCAGACCCTTCTTGACGCTTTTCAAAAGGTTCTGATATACCTTTACGTCAACGTCCTCACTGTCAAGCGCCTTTTCGAGAGAGGAATCGTACTTTCTCGCGCGAGCGAGGAACACGTCCTTATCAACGTTACCGACGTAAGCGGCGGTTATAGTGTTGATAAGACCGATGTATGCCTTATAATAAGCTCTGAACGCGTCGCGGCGCACCTTTCTGTCGGGAGAGTGCAGAAGCACTCCGTACATACCGTGAGAAAGGGTGACCTTTTCGCCGTTCACCTTAATGGTGGGATAGGGGAAATCGGCGTTATCGATCATAGTGAACACCTGTCTGAATCCGTCGAATATTCTGCTCTCCTGGGAGAGAAGTGCCTCGATCTCCTTGGAAAGCACGTGAGGCTTTCTTCTGATGATCTGACGGAGAGTATAGTCGTAGTCCTTAAATCTCTCGTCAGCGGCAAACTTTTCAAGAGTTTCGGTGGGGAGTGCGGTCAGCTCGGGATCGATGAAGGCAATATTGCCCATAAGCTTCATTTCAAGGGTGTCGAGACGCGAAAGCAGAGCCGCGAACTCACTCTTTCTCGTATCCTCGTCGTGACGCATAAAAGCATACAGACCAAGCAAGCCCAGGTCCTTGGCAACGTCGTTAACGCCTTCAAGACACTCGAAAAGCTGATCGGGATCGGACAATTTTCCTTCGTACTGCGAAAAATCCAATTTTTCGGCAACCTCGTCGTAGACGCGATTCCACTCGTCAACGCTCTCAAATATATCCTCAACTCGCCATTTAAGATTAGCGGATACTACTTCTCTTTCTTTTCCCATTTTTAAATCCTCCAAAAAATCAAGGCTTTATCGCCAATAATTAATTAGATTATATCACAATCCGCGCCGATTTTCAAGTGCAAAAACCAAAAAAGTCCGAAAATGACCGTTTTTCACCTCTGAAAAGTGCGATTTTGGGTGATGATACGTCGAGCCACTGCATTTTGGCGGTGGCTCACTGTATAAGAAATTAAACAAGGCTTGTTTTTTTCAATATAAGATTGCTTACAGCTCCAAGTCCGAGTGCAGAGAGCGATCCTCCCGCAACACAGAGACCGAGGTTTAAGACAGTCTGATCGAGAGGCGTAAGAACGGGGATCATCATAAAGAGCAACATTCCCACCGCCGCCGACAGAAGTATCGAAAGCCATGCCTTTTGCTTTGCGATAACGCTCATGCAAACGTATATCGGCACGAAAAGGAGTGCCAGAGCGATCTTTGAGAGCATACAGAGTATCAGCTCGCCCACGCCGAATCCAACCATATCAAAGGGAAGATCAAACATCGAGTTACATATCGCGCCGCCGATCATCGCTCCTATAAAGAACGCCAGCAGCATACACGCGCATCCGAGGAAGCACACGAATATTTTTGAAATAACGTAATCGCTCTTTTTCGCGCGGACTGTAAAGAGGTTTTTCGAATATCCGCTCCTGAAATCGTCGGATATAAAGATGCAGACCAGAGCCGTCATAGCGAAATAGAGCATATTGATATTACACATCGAGGTGAGGCTCATGTCCATTCCTGCTCCCATGCCGCCCTCGGCGCTCATATCTCCGCCCATAGCCGAGTCGGTGCTGAGAGAGCCGATTATCTGCCAGACGTTGTCAAAGCCCTCGGTCACCGTCTCCTTGCCGGTTTGAGGATCAACGCTAACGGTTCCGTCCATCAGCGTAGTCATCACAAGAATAAGAATGGGAGCTACAAGACAAGCCGCGACCACGATATAAAATAAACGCGACGTAAACATTCTTCTCGCGTCAACGTGGATCATAGTTCCAAGACGCTTCAAAAAAGTATTTTTCTCAAAGCCTTTTTCCATTATCGTCTGCCCCCTTTCATAAGATCGATATAATATTCTTCAAGTCCTATCTTTGCCTTGGTCAGCTCGCTGACAACGATGCCCCCGCTGTAAAGATAGGTCACTATCTCCTCGGGAGAGACATAGTCGTAAACTCTGATATATCCGCTCTCGTCCTCCTCAACTCGGGAGTACTTGCAGGAAAGCAGAGCCTTCGCGCGGTTCGTGTCACCGACCTTGACGGCGGTATAGGTGCGACAGCTATTTTCAAGCTCCTCCGCCGTCATCTCGCAGATCATCTTTCCTCCGCGGACGATACCGTAGTGAGTAGCTATCTTTTCAAGCTCGCCCAAAACGTGGGAGGAAATAACGATTGTAACGCCGTGATTTTCGGCAAGGTCACAAAGAACCTCGCGCATAATTCTCATGCCGTCTGCGTCAAGACCATTGATAGGCTCGTCAAGGACCAAAAGTCTGGGAGAGCCGATAAGCGCCATAGCGATGCCTATTCTCTGCTTCATTCCGAGGGAGCAGTTCTTATATTTGTTTCCTGCCGCGCCCTCCATTCTGACGGTTTTAAGTATCTTGACTATTTCCCTGTCGGCATCTTTAATGCCGAGGTTTGCCGTTTGAAGCTTCATGTTGTTCCAAACGGTCAGATTCGGGAAGCATCCGGGAGATTCGATCAGCACTCCGATCTTCGCTCTTACGTCGCTGTCGGTGTGGGGTCTGCCGTAAAGCCTGACAGTACCGCCGCCCTCACGGATAAGTCCGCAGATTATCTTTTCGGTGGTGGATTTTCCCGAGCCGTTTTCACCGATAAATCCGTAGATCGCACCCTCGGGGACCGTCATATCAAGACCCGAAAGCGCCTGCTTGGGCCCGAAATTTTTAGTGAGACTTCTTATTTCTATTGCATTCATATCTTCATCCTCCAAATCAATATACGTCACTCTTAGAGAGGATCAATGTTCCGAGAAGGTTGTAGATATACGCCCACGCGACGGAGCATATAAGGCAGACGATCAACGTCAGAGGCGTACTCGACAGACAGGCAAACACCGACGAGCCGTAAAGGAAGATATTCAGTATCCAAGAAGGAAGAAGACCTTCGATCAGAGCCGCCGCACCGATTATAAGTATGCCTGTGCCGAAGAAGAAGGAGGACGCCACGGAAATTCCGAAATACTTTCTGAATATCACGTTGAGGAAGGTGTAAAGGCTTGCCCAACCAAGGCTCATGACCATCTTGCCGAGAATGGCAAATATCAGCGCGGGGGCATAGACGTCAAAGGGCAGTCCCGCAAAAAGCGCTCCGCCGACGCCGCCCAAAATATAGGTGACACACATACACGCCATAGCGAAAGCGCAGGAGATCGACTTTGAGATCATATAGTCCTGCTTTTTCGCGTGGGTGGTAAAGAGCTGCTTGACGTAGCCGCTCTTATAGTCGTGGCCGATAAATATCGACACCATAATACCGCCGAAGATAAAGACCATATTCATATTGGCGTATTCGGCAATATCGGAGATCATATATATCGGCTTGTCCGCGGCGATTATCTGCCACGCGTTTGTATAAAGAGGCTGGGCAGCCGCTCCCGTTTCGGGATTCTCCATACCCATAGTGCCGAGTATCATGGCGGGGATTATAGCGGCGATAGCAAGAAAGATATAGAACAGAGGCGTGTGGAAAAGTCTGTAAAAGTCGACTCCAAGCATTCCCTTTATTCTTCTCCAAAAGCTGGGAGATTCAAATTTAAGCTCTCGCGTCATCTTGCTTTTCCTCCTTCTTTGACATAAGCTCGATATAGTATTCTTCAAGACCGATCTTATTTCTCTTTATCTCGCTTACTACGTGACCGCGCTCGATAAGATATTTTACGATCGCTTCGGTGTCGTTTTCGTCGTAAACGCGGATATATCCGTCCTCCTGTCTGACGTCGCCGTATTTTTCACGGAGAATCTTCACAGCTCCGTCAGAATCCTTGGTCTTCAAGGACGTAAACACCCTTGCTCGGCTCTCCATCTCCTCGGCGGACAGCTCCATTATCATCTTGCCCTGACGGATAATGCCGTAATGGGTCGCTATCTTTTCAAGCTCGCCGAGAAGGTGAGAGGAAATAAGAACTGTGCAGCCGTAGGTCTTCGTAATATCAACCAATATCTCGCGCATAATTCTCATACCGTCGGTATCAAGGCCGTTTATAGGCTCATCAAGAATGAGGAGCGCGGGGTCTCCGAGAAGTGCCATAGCAATACCTATTCTCTGCTTCATTCCGAGAGAGCAGCTCTTGAACTTGATGTTTGCCGATTCGGTCATACGAACTATTTCAAGTACCCGTGCGATCTCGCCGTCGGGGTCTTCAAGACCAAGGTTTATCGCCTGCATTTTGAGGTTTTGATAGACGCTTGATCCGGGAAAGCATCCCGCGTTTTCAATAAGCGCGCCCACGCGCACTCTTACCCCCGCGTCTGTGTAATCTCTGCCAAAAAGCTTGATCTCCCCTCCGTCGGGTACAAGGTGTCCGCAGATAAGCTTTTCGGTGGTGGATTTTCCCGAGCCGTTTTCACCTATAAATCCGTAGATAGCTCCCACGGGCACCGTCATATTGAGGTGATCCACCGCATACATTCCGCGAAAGCTTTTAGAGAGATCTCTTATTTCAATAGCGTTCATATCGTTGTCCTTTCCAATCATTTTGCCGCCGCAGGGCGGTTTTTCCGATTATGAGATTATTTTATCGCGCCAATATTTACTTTTTAATTATAAAATGTTTGAGTTTTGTTAAAGTTAGATATTTCTCTGTCTAAAACTGCCCAAAACTCGGGTAGAACACCCCACGTTATACGAATTTTGAGGATTTTGCCGCAAAAAGTTCAAAATTGCTCAAACTCCTTGACGGAACAGAATATTTGTGATATAATAAAGGTCTCTAATGTGTTGTCACTACCTTTCGGCAACAGCAAGCCGCATTTGTCATTGTGATAAATAACTCATATTTTTATCAAACTAAATTGCCGATCTTAAATTTTGGCAAAATCGGAGCATAAATTATGAAAAAAAGCTACATTCCCGAGGGATATAAGCCCGCGCTTGACGCATACGACACTCAGCGCGCCATAGCCTTCATCAAAAACACCTTTCAGGAGGAATTTTCCTCCAGTCTGAACCTCAAAAGAGTTTCCGCGCCCCTGTTCGTTACCGAGGCGTCTGGTCTTAACGATAACCTCAGCGGAGTTGAGCGCCCCGTTTCCTTTGACGTGCCTGCCATAGGCGCTGACGCGCAGGTAGTCCACTCGCTGGCTAAGTGGAAAAGACTTGCTCTGAAACGCTACGGCTTTTCTGTGGGTAACGGTCTTTACACCGACATGAACGCAATACGTCGCGACGAGGAGCTTGACAATATCCACTCCATATACGTTGACCAGTGGGACTGGGAAAAGATAATCACCAAGGAAAACAGAAATCTCGATTACCTCAAATTGATCGTGCGCGCCATTGTCCGCGCTATCTGTAACACCTGTGACCGTCTCCACGTTCGCTATCCCCAGCTCCGCACCGAGCTTTGCCCCGAGGTGTCCTTTATCACCACGCAAGAGCTTGAGGATTTGTATCCCGATTTGACGGCAAACGAGCGCGAGCATGCCTATCTGCGCGAGCATAAGACCGCGTTTATTATGCAGATCGGCGGCAAGCTGAAGTCGGGCAAGCCTCACGACGGACGCGCGCCCGACTATGACGACTGGCAGCTTAACGGCGACATCTTTTTCTGGGACGACGTGCTTGGACGCTCGCTTGAAATATCCTCAATGGGAATACGTGTTGACAGCGAGGCTCTTGACCGTCAGCTCGCTCTTTCGGGCTGCGACGACCGCAGATCTCTCCCCTTCCATCAGATGCTGCTTCGCGACGAGCTTCCGCTGACTATCGGCGGCGGTATCGGTCAATCGAGACTTTGTATGCTCATGATGGGATGCGCCCACATCGGCGAGGTTCAGTCAAGCATCTGGGACGAAGAAACTGTACGCGTATGCGAAGAACACAACGTTCCGCTGCTTTAATTTTCGGATAAACAAAAAAAGGAGAACACCTTGCAAAGGTAGTTCTCCTTTTCTGTTTCAAGCCTTGAAAAAGCCCAAAAGGTATGTATTAATCGTCTGACTGCGCCGCTATCATTTCAAAGGACGTTTCCGCGGCTTCTCTTGAAATATCACATTCAAGCAGATAAAAAGGAACACGCTTGGATATGGCATCCATAAGCTCAAGCGTTTTTAAGAATGCCTCGCCGTTTTCGGGAATATAGGCTTGAAGCACAAGCTCCTTCAAATATTCGGCCGGCTCTATTCTTTTTATACTGTTCTTATTTCCTCGCTTTAAAAGAATGATACCGCCAAGCGGAGCGTTCGTATTGGTATACCAGCCCTCCTTACCCGACCAAGGACAGGAATATACGGTGGTGTCGCCATCCTTGATCCCCAAAATAGGCTTGTCTCCGTTTATAACTGTCACATCATCTCCGAAATATTTCATCAAAAGCGCTACGTGAGTGGACTTGCCAGTACCCGACGGCGCGGTAAACACGTAGCCTTTGCCAAAAGCCTTTATCGCGGCGCCGTGGAAAACAAATCGGTCAAAATAAGGCAGTTGCTCTGATATCTGTCTGTAAAGATATACTCTTTCATAATATTCGGGTGAGCCGCCCCCCTCGTGTCTGGCGGTCTCTCGCTCAACGTCTGCGGCAGTTGCCTTTACCAAGATATCAAAGCTTTCATTATCGGTAAGGAACTCCCGACAAAAATCAAGCGTCTGCTTATGCCGCCCTACAAGTCTGACCGTAAGAGAGGCAATATCAATATTAAAATCTATCACTTCGCTCATTACGCACTCCTTGAAAAATGACTTCAATAGTAATCAGAGAACCGCCACAAACGGCGCGCACAGTAAGCGGTAAATTGAAATTCAATTTACGCTTTTCCAAATATTCCTCACGATCTCAACAACCGCGTTCCGCAAGCGGGAACGGAATATTTCCAAAACGAAGCGCATGCCGAGATCGGCGGCTCTTTATTTTCTGTAAATAAACATCAAAACGGCAGGAATCCCATGTCCCACCCATCGTCATCTTCCTCGGTAGTCTCCTCGGTAGTTTCCTCGGTAGTTTCCTCGGTAGTTTCCTCGGTAGTTTCCTCGGTAGTTTCCTCGGTAGTCTCCTCGGTAGTTTCTTCGGTAGTCTCCTCGGTAGTCTCCTTGGTAGTCTCCTCGGTAGTTTCCTTGGTAGTTTCCTCGGTAGTTTCCTCGGTAGTTTCCTCGGTAGTCTCCTCGTCGGGTTTCTCCGTAGTTTCCTCGTCGGGTTTCTCCGTAGTTACCTCGTCGGGTTTCTCCGTAGTTACCTCGTCAGGGTTCTCCGTAGTCTCCTCGTCGGATTTTTCAGTGGTTTCCTCGTCGGATTTGTCAGTGGTTACCTCGTCGGGCTTCTCCGTAGTTTCTTCGTCGGATTTGTCAGTGGTTACCTCGTCGGGCTTCTCCGTAGTTTCTTCGTCGGATTTGTCAGTGGTTACCTCGTCGGGCTTCTCCGTAGTTTCTTCGGTGGATTTCTCCGTAGTTTCTCGATCAGTGGTCTCGGTAGTTTTCCCTTCGGTATCACTAACAGAACTATCCTCCGTGCCGTTTTCTGCACTGTCGTCGGTTTCCTTGTCAACCTCGCCTGAGCTGTCGGTTGTTTCGCCATCGTTTCCGTATGTGCAAGCAGATAGCAAAGTAATCGAAACACACGCCACCAGGATCAACACAAAAAACAAAGCTCTGTTTTTCATAAACTCATCTCCAAAAAATTATTCTTCCTCGGGGACTTCAACCATGGTGTAAGATTCGTTGTTTTCAAAACCGTCTGCAGGTTCGGTGGTTTCGGTCGTGCCGGAGTTTTCTGTTCCACCGTTGCCAGTGCCGCTTTCTGTGCCTTCTCCGGTTCCATGATCTTCAACCTCGTTTCCGTCGCCGCTTCCCTGTACCTGCTGACTCTCCGTGCCTGTACCTTCGCCATTACCGTCGCCTGCAAACATAGCAACGATTCCCGCGAAAAGAGCGACCGCCAAAGAACCGACTACAACTGTAATAACAAGGGTGACCGCAATTATCAATACCCAATTCTTATTTTTCATATATTCCTCCGAAATTGTGGGGATTTGTTTTTACTTAATTATTATATCATACTGTCAGAAAGTTTGTCAAGTGTTATTTATTGAATTAACATTTGTATAATATTCCTGTTTTTATCTTCTGTCAGTGACTAACGGACTTTCGCTTGGGAATAATCACAAAAGAAGCAAAAAGAAAGAGCAAGGAGAAAAACGAAATGACTGAAAAGAGCCGCCGCGATCACCAAAAAATCCACACGGAGGATATAAAGACAAGACCCGTTCTCGATCTTACGAGGACTCTTGCAAAGGACCTATTTAAGTCCCGAACTATGCCTTGGGATGCCATCCCCTCAATAGCAGGCTATATCAACCGTAACGGGAACAAGCTTCCCTACGATGAATACGACGAGATTGCGGAAAACGTGTGGGTACACGTCTCGGCATATTTGTCTCCCAGCGCAAAGATCGAGCCGCCCGCCATCATCTGCGGCGGAGCGAGACTCTGCCACCATTCCCACGTTCAAGGCTCTCTGATTGGCGCCTTTGCCGTGGTGGGAGAGCTTTCGACAGTCAAAAACAGCATCATGTTCGACCGCTCCAAGCTTTGCGGACAGAACACTCTTTATTCGTCAATACTCGGATACGAGGCCTTACTCGGCAACGGAAGTATAGCCGCTGATACGCGGCTTGACGGTCTAAACGTCACGGTAAATATGCCCGAGGGACTTTATCTCACGGGAAAAGGACACCTCGGCGCAATAATCTGCGACGGAGTAAAGGTAGGCTCTGCTTGCGTTTTAAATCCCGGAACCGTGATCGACGGCGGCGCGATAGTCTATCCCTTGACCTCGGTTTCGGGATACGTTTATCCCTACTCAACAGTAAGATGAAAGCGAAACAAAAAATCGGCAGAGCTTTCTGCCGATTTTTGCGATATACTTATTAATATGCTTATTAAAATGTCGGATCTATGAGTTTCTTAATCCCTTTGGATAATGATTTTTGCAGACACCCTGACTGATCTTTCCGCCGCCCAGAGCGCAACCGTCAACAAGCACCGCCGCCCAGCCGTCGGGTTTTCCGCAAAACTCGATTTTGCCCTCTACCGCTATTTCCATTCCTTTAAGATAATCTGCGGTCTCGGTTGAGCAGGACGCAAGCCGCACCTTTCTCAAAAACTCGGTTCCGAATGCCGAAAAGAGCTGATGATGAGGGACAAATCTCTTTCCGTTGACCTCGCCCACGCAAACTCCCGCGGCAAAAACCCCGTATTTTGGGAGCGATATATCGGGTTTCAGATATACGCGAGAACCCAGAACAACAAGCTCATATTTTACTCCGTCATCAAAGCCCTCGCGAAGATTTTCCTTCAAAAAATCTCTCGCCGCCGCCAAAAGCTCGGCTTCCTCGCGTGATGTCCTTTCGGGGGTGTTTCTTTTCTTTTTATCCCTGCGATTCGTCGCGTCAAAGCTCTCCGAGCCGTCTGCGAGGCCTCTTTCAAGCACCGCTATAAACTGCCCCTCTCCCTTTGAGACGTGGGGATAGAAGCGGCGCGTTTTGGTCATATCGTAGCGGCATCCCTCGAAGCAGATGCCGTCCGAGGTGACTTTTTTTAAACCGTCCTCGACTTCTATAAGAGAAAAATCGGGATGAGTATCCAAAAACCACTCTACGTTCATCTCGTTTTCTTCAAGAGAAAAGGTGCAGGTGGAATAAATCAGCTTTCCCCCACCCGAGACGCATTTTGCCACGTTTTCGAGTATTTCTCTCTGCCTTTTGGCACACATTTTGACGTTTTCGATGCTCCACTCCCCCACCGCAAGCTCGTTCTTGCGGAACATTCCCTCGCCGGAGCAAGGAGCGTCGCAAAGCACGACGTCAAATTTTTCGGGGTAGGTCTCGGCGAGAACGGCGGTGTCGAGATTTACCACAACGGTGTTTCTGCACCCCATTCTCTCTACGTTGCTCTGCAATATCCTGCATCGCTTCGTTTCATATTCATTGGCAACAACTATGCCGCTCGCTCCCGCAAACGCCGCAAGCTGCGTCGTCTTTCCGCCGGGCGCCGAGCAAGAGTCGAGTATTTTTGCTCCCTCGGATATTTTGAGAGCGTGAACCGTAGCCATAGCGGAGGGGTCCTGCATATATATCATTCCCGCGTGATGGCAAGGAAGCGACCCCGGATACGTCTCGTCGGTATAAAACGCACCGTCGGGGAAGTTTGCTTTTTCTCTTTGAATATCGGGATCGACGGCTTCAAAAGCGTCGCTTGAAATCTTTATTTCGTTAACTCTGAACGCCCTTACCGAATTACCGCTCTCAAGCTCCGAGAAAAACACTTCGCTTTCCTCTCCAAGCAGCGTTCTCATTCTTTCTTTAAATTCAACAGGCAGCATTTTAAACCTCGTTCTCCGAAAGCAGCTCGAATATATGAGCCTTCAACTGATCTGCATTGTCCGCAAAGCAATATCCGCCACACTTCTCCAGCACGTCTCTGTCACGAAATCCCCACGTTAGACTGATACAGGGCAGTCCTGCGTTTTTCGCGGCGAGAATATCGACCTCGGAATCTCCCACAAACACGGCTTTGTCGGATCCGACAGTATTCATGGCGTATTTCACGGGATCGGCGGAGGGCTTGCGATCGATATCTTCTCGGTCTCCCACCGCAAAGTCAATAAGGTCTCCGAAATATTCGCAGCAAAGCGTCTTTACCGCTACGTCGGGCTTGTTTGACACTACTACGGTAGCTATTCCGTGTTTTTTAAGCTCGCCCAAAAGTGCGATAACCCCCTCGTAAGGCTTGGTTTCTATATGCGAATTTTCGTTGTAGTACTCCATATATTCTAGGAGATATTCCGACAAAACGTCATCGTCTACTCCTTCGGGCAAGGAGCGCTTTATAAGAACTCTTGCACCGTTGCCGAGAAAGTCTCTGATATCCGAGCTTGTCCGCTCCCTATAGCCGTGTTTTCTCAAAATATAGTTCACGGCACCCGTAAGATCGTCAAGTGTATCAAGCAACGTGCCGTCTAGATCAAAAACTACCGCTTTTTTGCTCATTTTAATCTCCTAAATTCATAATTACCTTTAATTTTATACTAAAACCGTGTCTTTGTCAATACAACTTAACAAAAAACAAGAATTTCAGGCAATCGGTCATCAAAATTCGACATAAGCCGTAACCCCGTGTCGATGAACTCAATATAATGATAATGGGAAAGCCCAAATTTTATCCGGAGAACTGATCATGAATAATATATATAAGCTTTGCGACTTAAAGGTGGGCGAGTGTGCCAAGATCATTTGCGTCTCACCCGAAAGTCATATAAAAAGACGGCTTTGCGACATCGGACTTATTGAGGAAACTCCCGTCCGTTGCGTAGCCCAAAGCCCCTGCCATGACATGAAGGCATATCTTATCCGAGGCGCTGTGGTAGCCATAAGAAATCTTGACGGTAAAGAAATCAAGATCAGAAAAGAGGTCGGCGAGCATGGGACTTACTAACAATTCCACGGGGGCGGCATTGGCAAAAAAAGCTTTAAAGCGAACCTCCGACTCTTATCGCATCGCCATCGCCGGCAACCCCAACGTGGGAAAAAGCACTCTTTTCAATGCTCTCACAGGCATGAATCAGCACACGGGCAACTGGCCCGGCAAGACCGTAGGATTTGCGGAGGGTTTTTGCCGTTTTGGAGATAAGACCTGCGTTGCGGTGGACGTACCGGGTACATATTCACTTATCACAAGCTCACCCGAGGAGGAGATAGCAAAAAGCATAATTCTCTCCGACGAGACCGACGCGGTGATAGTAGTATGCGACGCTACCTGTCTTGAAAGAAATCTGGTGCTTGCGCTTCAGATAATAGAGCTTGGAAAGCCGACCTTGATATGCGTCAATCTTCTGGACGAGGCACGCCGCAAGGGCATACGCGTAGACCTGGGGCTGCTTTCCGACCGTCTTGGCGTTCCCGTGGCGGGAGCGATAGCAAGGAAGAAAAACGGACTAAAAGATCTATCTGCCGCTACGAAGGCGCTTTTGAGCGAAAAACACGAAAAGAAAGAGCCTAGGCAGAGACTTGACAGCGCCGAGGACTACGTAAAGACGGCGGAGGAGATCTGTATCGGAGTCTGCGTTTCCGACAGAGCTGACGCCAACAGTTTTGACCGCACTCTTGACCGAGTTTTCACAGGCAAAAAGACGGCATACCCCATTATGATAGCCCTTTTACTGTTTGTCTTCTGGCTGACTATCGTGGGTGCTAACTATCCGTCGGAGCTTTTGTCAAAGGCGCTTTTCTTCATAGGCGACAAGCTTGGCGAGGGTTTGGAGCATTTGGGACTTCCGCTTTTTTTACGAGGGCTTTTCATAGACGGAGCATACAGAACTCTTGCATGGATAGTCGCGGTGATGCTCCCTCCGATGGCGATTTTCTTTCCTTTGTTCACTCTGCTTGAGGACTCGGGATACCTGCCGAGAGTTGCCTTTAATCTCGACAAGCCCTTTTGCAAATGCCGAAGCTGCGGAAAGCAAGCTCTGACCATGTGTATGGGCTTTGGATGCAACGCCGCTGGTGTGGTAGGCTGCCGAATAATCGATTCCCCGCGCGAGCAGATGATAGCCATACTTACCAACAGTTTAGTCCCCTGCAACGGCAGGTTTCCCCTGCTTATTGCAATCATTACGATGTTTTTCATAGGGTCGGCGGGAGGCATAGGCGCGTCCTTTGCGTCGGCGGCGCTGCTTACCGCTCTGATCGTACTTTGCGTTGCGGCGACCTTGGCGGTGTCAAGTCTGCTATCTGTTACTATACTTCGGGGAAAGCCCTCCGCTTTTACCCTTGAGCTTCCTCCCTACCGCCCCCCGCAGATCGGCAGAGTCATCATCCGCTCGGTATTTGACCGAACCGTCTTCGTGCTTGGGAGAGCAGTTATCTCCGCTATTCCTGCGGGCATAATTCTGTGGCTTATGGCAAATCTTAAAATTGACGGCATCACTCTCCTTACCCACGCTTCGCATTTTTTAGATCCATTCGCCTCTCTTTTGGGGCTTGACGGCGTTATTCTTATCGCCTTCATTCTGGGATTTCCCGCCAACGAGATCGTTATTCCCATAATAATAATGGCGTACGCTTCAAAGGGAGCGCTCACCGACTATTCAAGTCTCGGCGAGCTGAAGGATCTGTTCATAGCCAACGGGTGGACGGCAACCACGGCTATCTGCACCATGCTCTTTTCTCTTTTTCACTGGCCCTGCGCCACTACTCTAATGACCGTAAAAAAAGAGACCGCAAGCATCAAATGGACTCTTGCGGCGGCTATAATCCCAACCCTTCTCGGCATCATGCTTTGTATGGCGGTCAATTTCATCAGCAAGCTATTATAAGCGAAAAAATCGGAGACAGTTGCCATGCGTCTCCGATTTTTATTTGTTATTTCTTTCTGTAATATACTCAACCGCAAGATTTAACACTCGCTTATCATTGTCGTGAGCCAAAAGCTCCTCCGCTTGCTCCAAGGGGATCCAGTCCACCTCCGCGATCTCGCCGGGACGCGGCTTGATCTCGGTCTGTCTCGTAAAGGCAAGAAAATAGACGACTTCTTTTTTTACTCCCGCCTTCGGTCTGTAATATACAGGCTGACGGAACTTTTCGTTAATATGTATTTTTACCGCGGTCTCCTCAAAAACCTCTCTCTCGGCGGTCTTGATCTCGGTCTCGCCTACCTCCACGTGTCCCTTGGGAAAGGAGTGGTGTCCTTGGGAGGAATGCTTTATCATAAGCACGTATCTTCGCAAAACTCCGTTATTACGTTCGTTGCGAAAGACTACCGCTCCGCAGGATTTTTCATAAGTCATCTTCTCACCTCCTTGGCAAAAACTGATAAGACATTAAAATACAAGGTGCAGGGCGTTTCTGATCCCATCGTGGATCTTGAGGCGCCCTGCACTTATAAAATAGGTTTTTTTCGCGGGGATTAATAAATTATTCGGGTTTGATCTCTTCCATAATGAAGGCTTCGAGAATATCGCCCTCCTTGATGTCGTTGAACTTTTCAAGACCTACACCGCACTCGTAGCCCTGAGCTACCTCCTTGGCATCGTCCTTAAATCTCTTAAGAGACGAGATCTTATCCTCGAATATGACGATACCGTCACGGACTACGCGGATCTGCGCGTGGCGAGCGATCTTACCGTCAAGGATATAAGAGCCTGCGATAGTGCCGACACCGGGAACGTGGATGGTCTGACGAACCTCTGCGTGACCAAGCAGATTTTCTCTGAACTTGGGAGCAAGCATACCCTTCATAGCGGCCTCGATCTCCTCAAGGCACTGATAAATGACACGGTAGGTTCGAACATCTACGCCCTGTCTCTCGGCACTGTCTATTGCCGCCTTATCGGGACGGACGTTAAATCCGACGATAATTGCGTTGGATGCCGCCGCGAACATAACGTCGTTCTCGGTAATTCCTCCGACCGCGCTGTGGATTACGTTAACTCTTACTTCTTCATTGGTAAGCTTCACAAGAGATGCCTTAACCGCCTCGGCAGAGCCTACAACGTCTGCTTTGACTATGATGTTGAGATCCTTGATGCCCTCACTGATCTGAGCAAACAGATCGTTAAGGTTAGCTCTTGCATTTGCCTTGAAGCTTTCTTCCTTAGCTCTGTCTTTTCTCTGATCAGCAAGAGTTCTTGCCATTCTTTCGTCCTCGACCGCCGCGAACTCGTCGCCTGCGGTGGGAACCTCACCTAGACCGATGATCTCAACAGGAACAGAGGGGCCTGCCGCCTTCATCTGCTTGCCGTTGTGGTCGGTCATAGCTCTGACACGTCCAACCGACGTACCTGCAATAACTATATCGCCATTGTGGAGAGTACCGTTCTGTACCAGGACGGTAGCAACGGGACCGCGTCCCTTATCAAGCTTCGCCTCGATAACGAGACCCTTGGCGCGGCGGTTGGGATTAGCCTTAAGCTCCTTGACCTCCGCAACGAGAAGAACGTTTTCAAGAAGATCCTCGATACCCATTCTGGTAAGCGCGGATACGGGAACGCAGATAATGTCTCCGCCCCACTCCTCGGGAACGAGATCGTATTTGGTCAGCTCCTGCTTGATAGCGTCGGGATTTGCGGTGGGCTTATCCATCTTGTTGATAGCAACGATGATGTCGATTCCTGCCGCCTTTGCGTGGTTTATTGCTTCAACAGTCTGAGGCATTATACCGTCGTCTGCCGCAACTACGAGAATAGCAATATCGGTAGACTGCGCACCTCTCGCTCTCATAGCGGTAAACGCCTCGTGACCGGGGGTGTCGAGGAAGGTAATATCCTGTCCGTTGATCTTAACTCTGTAAGCACCGATGTGCTGGGTGATACCGCCCGCCTCACCGGTCGTAACGTTTGTATGTCTGATAGCGTCGAGAAGTGAGGTCTTACCGTGGTCAACGTGACCCATTACGCAGACAACGGGAGCGCGTCCGACAAGCTGCTCCTCGGTATCCTCGGTCTCGTCAAAGAGCTTCTCTTCAATAGTAACAACGACTGCCTTTTCGGGTTCTGCTCCGCACTCGACGGCTACAAGCGCCGCGGTGTCAAAGTCGATAGTCTGGTTTGCGGTCGCCATAGCGCCGAGAAGCATGAGCTTCTTGATGACCTCGGCTACGGTGACCTTAAGCATTGCCGCAAGGTCACTGACCATGATCTCCTCGGGGATCTGAACCTTCAAGGGACCCTTGATGATGGTAACGGGCTGCTTTTGCTCGTTCTTTCCGCCCTTCTTGCCGTTCTTACCCTTGTTATTATTCCAGCCACCCTCCTGTCGGGTCTGGTTCTGCTGCTTTTTAAGCTTCTGATTGTTACCGTTACGAAGATCTCTCTCGTTCTCGGAAACAAAGGTGTCCAGCTTTTCGTCGTACTTGGAAAGGTCTACGCTTGAAGAACGGATATCGACCGTCTTTGCCGCGCCCTTCTTGCTACTTCCGTCTCCACCCTTGGGAGTCTGCGCGCGTACGATCGCCTGAGGCTGGAACTTTTCTCTTGGAGCGGACGGAATATAATCGTCCTTATCCATTCCCATGCCGCCTCTGTTACCCATCTGGGGCTTCTGAGGTCTGCGGTCGTCCTTCTTCTGGCGATTTGACTGTCTGTCAAAGTTAGGAGTACCCATACGGGAGAAACGGTCCTGCGACTGACCGCCCTGGCTCTGTCTGCCCTGAGGTCTCTGAAATCCGCCGCTCTGACCTCCGAACGCAGGTCTATCCTGACGGGAAGGTCTCTCGTCGGGTCTCTTTGTTGTATTATTTTCAGGCTTTTTGCCCTCTTGAGCCGCTCTCTGCATTGCCTTTTCTCTCGCGGCTTTCTCAATAGCAGCCGCTCTGGCGATAGCCTCGGCTCTGTCCACCTTGGGTTGAGTCTTTATCTGGGGCGCTGCAGGCTCGGGCTTAGCCTCTGCGACCTTATTTTGTTCCTTATTGGCTTCGGGAGCCGCCTTGGCAGCGACAGACTCCTCTTGCTCGGATATGGGTGCAGCTTTAGATGCCGCAAGCTTCTTTTCGGTCTCTGCGGGCTTTTCTGCCTTTTTATCTGCTTTCTTTTCGGTTTTTTTCTCGGATCTGGACGCTTCTGCCTCGCTATCGGCAGGAGCAGACTTCACCTCGACTTCCTTCTCTGAGGCAGGCTCTGCTGTAGGAGCAGGCTTCTTCTCCAGCTTTGAGGGAATGAAGGTCACTCCGTCTATATAATCGTCGATGCCCTCTATCTGATGTCCCGCCGTGATTGCGTCAAAAAGGACGTCGAACTCATGAGGCTCAAGGGATTTCTGAGTTTTAAGCTCGATTCCCTTTCCTGCCATGATATCAACGATGTCCTTACTTTTAAGACCTAAGTCCTTTGCGAGTTGATTTGCTTTGATCTGAGGTTTTACTGCCATAAATTATACCCATACCTTTCCGGTTTAGTGCATATCAGCTCTCGTTAAGCTTTCCGAGTATCGCGCGGCAAAAATTCGGATCTGCTATCGCAACCGCAGCCGTCGCTCTCTTTCCCACAGCCTTGCCCAAGGCTTCGCAATCAGACGCGAGCTTTATATGCTTCACATTATAGTATATACATTTGTCACTGATTTTTTTATGAGTGTTTTCCGAGGTGTCGGCGCCTTCAAGAACGATCAGATCGACCGCATCGGTATCTCTGCCCTTCTTTTCACTTTGCCGACGCAGATGCTCACACACCATATCCGTGCCGATAACGGCTTTTCCTGCCTTCCGACACATTCCGATCATTCCGAGAAGCTTTTTTTCGTCAGTCATATCAAGACTCCGCCTCCGAAATGCTTTTCTCCATTTCGTCGTATATCTCCTCGGGGATCTTACATTCGAGAATGTTTTCTATTCTCTTTGATTTTCTTGCCTTTGCAAAGCATGATCTTCTGGGGCAGACGTATGCCCCCCTACCCGATTTTTTACCAACCAGGTCAAGAACTATCTCTCCCTCGGGTGTTCTCAGGACTCTGATCATTTCCTTTTTAGGCTTATGCTCGTTGCATCCCAGACACTGACGCATCGGGATCTTACGAGGTCTTTGATTATTGTTTTCCATAAATTCAGTATTTAACGACCGCTCTTACATTACGGGAGAGTTCTTTTCAAGGCCCTCTGCATTTATGTCGATCTTGACTCCCGTCAGCTTAACTGCCAGACGAACGTTTTGTCCCTTGCCTCCGATAGCAAGAGAGAGCTGATCGGGAGCAACGGTTACGCGGCACATTCTCTCGCTCTCCATCTCTGCGGATATTACAGTTGCGGGAGAGAGCGCACTTGCGACGTACTCCTCAATATCCTCGCTGTACTTAATAAGCTGGATCTTTTCGCCGCAAAGCTCGTCAAGAATACTCTCGATTCTCATTCCGTGAGTACCGATACAAGCGCCGACCGCGTCAACGCTCTCGTCTCTCGAGTATACCGCTACCTTGGTGGTAGAGCCTGCGTCACGGGCAACGCCCTTGATTACTACGATGCCATCCGCGATCTCGGGGATCTCAAGCTCAAACATACGTCTGATAAATCCGGGGTGTACTCTGGAAAGGGTTACGATAGGACCGCGAAGCTCCTTGTTTACTTCCTGAATAAATACCTTTATCTTGTCTCCGACCTCAAAATATTCGCCGGGGATCTGCTCGTTTTTAAGCAGCGTAGCGTAGCCTGTTCCGGTATCAAGAAGGACGTTTCCTGTCTCATAATCGATCTTCTGAACGGTGGCGGTAATGATCTCCTCGCGCTTGGACTCGTAAGCCTCCTGCATAGCTCTATGCTCGCCCTCTCTGATACCCTGAATGATAACAGACTTTGCCGCAGCGGCGCTGAGACGGCGGAAGTTTTTGGTCTTGACCTCGAACTCAACGGTGCCGCCGAGAACGTTTCTCTTGCTTATCGCCTTTGCATCTGCCAGAGAGATCTGGATGGAGGGATCCTCAACCACCTCAACGACCTCCTTCTGCTGGTAGACTTTAACGTCTTCCTTGGCAGGGTCGATGTTAACTCTGACGTTTGTGTTGTTTCCGTATTCCTTTTTAAACGCGGATACAAGCGCCGCCTCGATCTTTTCGATCATGTAAGCCTGGGGGATACCCTTTTCCGCTTCAAGAAGTCGAAGCGCTGCAAAAAACTCTTTGTTCATTGATCAATATATCCTTTCAATCATTTAAGAAACTAAAAAATTACGAATTTCCGAAATCAAAATACGTAGCGATCTTTGCGATCTCCTCGGGCTTGAATGCCGTCTTTTCCCCGCCGATCTCAACAACGATATTTCCGTCGTCGTCATAGCCGCAAAGTACTCCGCGAAAAGCCTTGGATCCGTTTTTGGGTGCGTAAAGCTTGACTTCAACGTCCCAGCCCTCACAGGCGTCGATATGCTCGGGTGTCTTAAGCTCGCGCTCAATACCCGGAGAGGACACCTCAAGAATGTACGCCTCGCTTATGGGATCTGCCTCGTCGAGAACAGGATCTATGGCACGATGGAATTTCTCGCAATCCTCAATGGTGATTCCGTCCTCGTTGTCGATAGTTATTCTCAGGTATTTATCGGCTCCCTCCTTGACGAATTCCACGTCCCAAAGCCAATAACCCATCTGCTCCGCCATAGGGGCGATCAGCTCCTTAACGGTAGAAGCAATATTCTTGTTTCCGTTGTTTTTCATAAGAAATCGGACTCCTCTCTTGCCGCGGCGTTCCAAACAAAAACCGACAAAATTTAAGAGTGGATCCTTGAACCCACTCCAGCTTACGTTATACACTAATCGAATTATATCACATTTTTTTCACAATTGCAATACTTTTTTGAAATTTTCTTCATTATTTTTTGTTTTTTGTTTAAAAGATCAGTTTTTTATTGCTCCGCACCTTTTTTATTGTGCGGTTCAATCAACTTTTATGCATATAAATTCCTTATAAATAAATAAAAATTTGCAAATAGTATTTACAAAATCGGAGATGTGTGGTATAATGTTATAATGTAGTATTATGGAAAGTGTTTCCACACGAACCAAGTTGCTTTATTTTTCGGGAAAGGAGGAGCATTATGAACATCAAGGACAGAAACGAACACGCTGTATTGAATGAAGAGAAAGATTTTGGCTACGAGGAACAAAGCTCAAACGAAACTCTACCCTTGCGGATCGCGCTTATTCTCGCGCTCACCGTTTTCTTGACCTCTCTGACATTCTCCTTTACCGTCGCGGGACTTACCGACGCCGCAACAGCCGCATCCTGGGCAGCCTGCGTACTTTGCGCCATAGTAATGTTTATGACCTCAAACAGATTTTCCCAAGCGATTTGGAAAACGATAGCTCTGGCGCTGACCCTTTCTATTTTCGGTTACCCGATCATCCCCGCCCTGCTTTTCGGCAGTATAATCTCAGTGGGCGCGGTCTCGGCACTGATCTGCTCCGCAAGTAAGCGGAGAGTGCTGATCCCCATACTGCTCCCCGTAATATCCTACGCGGTATCCTTGGCGGTAACCTCCGATCCTCTGGTCTCTTTGGCGGCTCTGATAATTTATCTGCCCGCGATCCCCTTGGGTCTTACGTCAAGACGGGGTGTGAGCATGACTTCATCGGTGCTTTCATGCTCCGCCGTCATTTTCGGAATATCGGCAGGACTTGCGGCCTTGATACTGTACGCTTACTACGGCAGTGTGTCCGTCGATGCGGCAAACGCTCTGATCGACGATTTCACAGCACTTTTCATACATTATTCCGAGCAGAGCTTTGCTCAGCTTGGTTATATTGAGTTTGACGAAGCTATGCGAAAGGCGATAATTCTTTCGGTGGACGCATACGTAAACGCCGCCGTGGGTATCACTATGGCACTTTGCGCCTGCTCGGCTTACGCGGCGCTGAAGCTTCAGCACAATCTGTTTAAAGCCTACGGACTCGACGGATACCTCTCCCCAAAGGCAACGACCCTCACGGTCAGCGTGGCAGCCTCGGTTATCTTTGCCGTAGCTCACGTTATGTCCTTTGCCGTCGATTCTACCAATCGGATCTCAATTGCCGCAACAGTCTGCGCCAACCTGTGCATTGCCCTCGCGCCCGGACTTGCTATGATGGGTATTAAAGCCGTCAAGGCTCTGCCCCGTCGTTTGGGAGTAAAAGGCGTTCTTATCTCGATAGCGATCGTGGCGGCTGTTATCCTTCTGTTTGCCGCTTCCCCACTGCTTTTGCCTCTGGTCGGCGCCATATACGTTATAATGGGAGCTATTGACCTGTGGGCAAAGGACTTTTACGGAAAAGGAGAAAGTCAATGAGTATCAAGTCCCCTTCACGCAATAAAAACACCGCTCAGAACCGCCGCATGTCGAGATTCAGCGTCGATCTTACCTTTCCCATGATCTTCTGTGTTGCCGAGGCAATACTGCTTTTCGGACTTCTGGTAGTTTTTGAACAGGTTTTCCATTTTGAGCAGAACGAGAACGCGTTATTGACGGTGCTTTCCGCGTTTTTCGCTATATATCTGGTAAGCGCTGGATTCGTGTGCGTATTCTATCTTGTCAAACATCTCAGGGCGAAAAAGGCGCGAGAGGAAGCCAGACAGATCGAGACCGAGATATACGATATGTTCCGCTATATCATAGATTTTCCCTACGCGATCATCGACCGCGACGGAAAGGTCAAGGTAATGAACGGCGCGCTGCAGGACATTCTCGGATACAAAAAAGCGGTCAGCGGAATTTCTCTCTCAACCTTCTGCTCGGTTCCTATGCAGGTAATAGCCGCTAACGCAAAAAATAAAAGCTCCTATATTAACGAAACCATATATGATCTTCCCGGCGACTCGGCTATAGAGCAGATCGCCGTCACCCGTCTTTCCGACGGCAGAAGATACGAGGTAGTTCCCTACGTCTTCAAGGTCAGAGGCGAAAACTATTTCTTCGCGGTGTTCAAGGACACCGAGGAATACCTGTCCGTTCTCGAAAGAGAGGAGAGCGAGGGAACGGTAGTTGCATACATTATTCTCGACAACCTGCGTGAGCTTACTCAGTACGTAAGAGCCGATTACCGTCTCGCTTCCACCGAAGCAGAAAACATAATCAAATCCTGGGTGGAGGAAATGAACGGATTTATCCGCGAATACGAAAACGACAAGTACGTTGCCGTATTTGCCAAAAATGAGCTTGACAAGCAGATGCTCCGAGATTTTGACATTCAAAGAAAGATAATGTCTCTTAAAATCGGAGACAACAGCTTCCCCGTTACCGTTTCCATGGGAATAGCGTCTATACAAGGCACTCTCAAGGAAAAGGAAAAGGCAGCGTACGACGCATTAAACATCGCCATTCAGCGAGGCGGAAATCAAGTAGCTATAAGACGCGAGGACGGAGGCGGATACGCCTTCTTCGGCGGCACCCACAAGACTATGGAGAACAATACCTCTATCGTATCCAGAGTCAGCGGCGAGATACTTGAAAAGCAGATCGCAGAGGCGTCGGGAGTACTTATCATGGGACACGCAAACCCCGACTTCGATTCTATCGGCTCTTGCGTAGGTATAGCAAGATTCGCCATGTCGGTCATAGACCGCACTCACTCCGACAAGGATCCCGCCGACCGCCCCAAGGTAAACGTAGTCATCAACAAAAACGCAGAATCCTTCAAGACCTGCTACGCTCAGCTTCAGCCTCTCGGCTTTTACGAGAACGTATTTATAAGCGGAGAGGACGCAAGAGACCTTGTTTCGGGAGATACGGTGCTTATAATTTGCGACGTTAACAACCCCTTTATCTTTGAATCGGACGAGCTGGCAAGGTCGGTATCCAAGATAGCCGTTCTTGATCACCACCGTCTTGCCGCCGCGCTTCCCTTCGACCCATTCCTCCAGTATATAGAAGCAACAAAATCCTCCGCCAGCGAGATCGTCGCAGAGATACTTTTCAGAAGCAGCTACGCCGATCAGCTTCACAAGGAGGAGGCTGAGGTGCTGCTCTCAGGTATTATGCTTGACACCAACAACTATACGAGAAACGCTGGCGCTCAGACCTTTGAGATAACCCACTATCTCTACACCCGCGGCGCTCACACGGGCGTAGTACGCGAGTTCTTCAACGAAAGCCTTGACGAGCTGATGCTCACGGGCGAATTTGAATCCAAGGCACGCATCTATCGCGATTCTATCGCCATCACATGGATGGCTCTGGACCGTCCCTCCACCCCCGAAGACAGAATAGTTGCCTCCAAGGTGGCGGACAAGCTACTTAATCTTAAAGGAGTTGAGGCATCCTTTGCTCTCGTACGCATGGACAACGACGTAGTCATCTCGGGACGAAGCAAGGGCGGCATCAACGTCCAGCTCATTCTTGAAAGACTTAGGGGCGGCGGTCACTTTGATATTGCAGGCGCTCAGGTACGCAACTCAAGCCTTACCAAGACCTTTGAGATGCTTAAGGACGCCATCGACGATTATTTTGAATACGATCACAAGCAAAAATCATAAAGCAACAAACTTATCACACAGGAGAATTTATTATGAAGGTATTACTTTTAGCTGACGTTAAGGGTCAGGGTAAAAAAGATCAGATAGTTGAGGTGTCCGACGGATACGCCCGCAATTTCCTTTTCCCAAAAAAGCTGGCTGTTGCCGCTGACGCAAAGGTCATGAGCGAGGCGAAGAGCAAGGAGGAGGCAAAGCAGTTCCGTCTTAAGGAAGAAAAGGCGGCGGCGAAGGCTCTTGCAGAGAAGATCGCAACTCTTACAGTCAAGATCACCGCTTCCTCGGGTGCTGACGGACGTCTCTACGGCTCGGTCACATCCAAGGATATTTCCGAGGCGCTTGCTACGCAGCACAAAATAGATATTGACAAGAGAAAGCTGGCACTCTCGGAGAACGTTAAGTCCTACGGCACTTACAACGTAGAGGTCAAAGTATACCCTGAGGTTAGCGCGACCTTGAAGGTCGTCGTTACCGACAAATAATGCAAAGACTACCTTATCAAGGAAAATTAAATTTTTAATTGGAGAAAACAATGGCTGAAGATATTATCAGAAAGCTGCCCTTCTCTGCCATCGCGGAGCAGTCTCTGCTGGGGTCGATCCTTATTGATCCGCAGTCGATAAATCTTATTGCGGACACTATATCGTCGGACGACTTCTATCTCGAAGAGCATAAGCAGATATACCTTGCTATGCACGGACTTTTCGTCACTAACAGTCAGATAGATATTGTAACTCTTATCGACGAGCTTGTCAAAAAGGGCATTTATTCAAAATCGGGCGGTGAGGAATATATAAAGGTCATCGCAGAGACCGTTCCCAACGCTCTCAACGTCAAGGACTATGCCAAGATAGTCAAGGACAAGAGTATCCTCCGTCAGCTTATCAGCATGTGCGACGAGGTATCCGACGCGGCGTATTCCGAGCAGGACGAGGTCGCGGGCATTCTGGAATCGGCGCAAAGCAAGCTCTATTCCATAACGCAGGGCCGCGAGACCAAAAATTTCCGTCACATCCGCGAAGTCCTTACCGACGTATATGCTCATCTTAACGCTATGCGTACCGATCCCCAAGCATCGGCGGGAACGTCAACCGGCTTCCGCTCTCTTGACCGCGTGCTGGCAGGCATGGGCAACTCCGACTTAGTTATCGTCGGAGCGCGTCCCGGTATGGGTAAGACCTCATTCTGTCTTAATATAGGAACAAACGTGGCAAAGCAGACAAAAAAAGCGGTCGCCATCTTCTCTTTGGAGATGTCGGCAGAGCAGCTTGTCAGCCGTGTTATTTCCAGCGAGGCGCTGATCGACAGCTACGCCCTCCGTACGGGTGAATTGAAGCCCGAGGAATGGGGACACATCGCTCAGGCGGCGTCAGCTCTTTCGGGATGCGATATTCTTATCGACGACACCCCCGGAATTTCGGTCACAAAGATGAAGGCAAAGCTTCGCCGTGTAGACAACCTCGGTCTTGTGGTCATAGACTACCTCCAGCTTATGCAGTCTGACAAAAAGATAGAAAACAGAACCCAAGAGGTCTCTGAGATCTCCCGTTCTCTGAAGATACTCGCAAAGGAATTGAACGTTCCCGTTATCTGTTGCTCTCAGCTCTCCCGTGGAACCGAGGCAAACACCAACAAGCGTCCTATGATCTCTCACCTGCGTGAATCGGGATCTATCGAGCAGGACGCAGACGTTATCATCTTCCTCTACCGTGACGAATATTACAAAAACTCCGAGGGCGGCGACAGCGTTGCCCCCGACACCGAGCAGAACGTGGCGGAAATTATTATCGCGAAGAACCGTCACGGCTCTACCGACACCGTTAAGGTCGGCTGGACGGGACGCTATACCAAGTTCCGCGAGCTGGTCAATGAGTCGGATATACCCCATTAACAGTCATACGTTTATTACCATCAATTAAAGTATCGGAGATCATTTATGATCGAAAAATTACCGAGTTTTTTTAAAGATCCCCACGTTTTGGCAGGAACAAGCGAAAACGAGGGCGTGCTTGTGGCGCTTTCGGGCGGAGCGGATTCGTCTGCTCTTTTGCATCTGCTGTGCAATCTCAGGAAAAAAAAGAGCTTTCCGCTTTACGCCGCGCACGTCAACCACAACATACGCACCGAGCTATACGGCAACGAGGCGGCAAGGGACGAGGACTTTTGCAGAGAGCTTTGCGCGAAAATGGGCGTCGAGCTTTTCGTACACAGCGCAAACGTGCCGACAGTGGCGGAGAGCGAGGGCAAGAGCCTTGAGGCCGCCGCAAGAGACGTGCGATACGAGTTTTTCGCAAGCATTATGAAGCAGAAGGGCATCAGAATTCTCGCCACCGCGCACAACGCCGACGACAATTTTGAAACCCAACTCTTTAATCTCTGCCGCGGATGCGGCATCGAGGGAATATGCGGTATTCCCGAGACGCGGTTTCTTGACGGCGAGGGCGAGCGTATTGCCGTACGCCCGATTTTGTCTGCCACAAAGCAAGAGATTTTTGAGCTTTGCGACGCGTGGGACATCCAATACGTCACCGACAGCACGAATTTCGAGGACGATTGCACAAGAAACAAGCTAAGGCTAAACATAATCCCACAATTAAAAGAGATTTTCGGCACTCCCGAAAAGTCGGGCGCAAGATTGGCGACCTCCGCTAAAGAGGACTCGGACTTCATTCTTTCCGAGGCGGCTCGGTTTATGAGCGAGTGCGGCGGCGGCATCAGTCAGAGCAAGCTTTGCGCTCTTCATCCGTCGGTAGCAAAAAGAGCGATAAGGATAGGCTATGAGCGATCCTTTTCGGCAAGCCTTGAACGCGTTCACGTCGAGGACGTGCTTCGGTTCGCGTCGACCGGCAAAAACGGCTCGATCTCCCTTCCTCACGGCGCGCTCGCAGTGTTTGAGGACAGAATCCTGACCTTCCGCTCTGATGTCGTCGAGGAAAAAGCCGTGGAAAGCTACAAGATCGCTCTTTCCGAGGGATTTACCCCCATAGACGGCACGTTTTTTGCGGTCTGCGTTACGAAAAACGGATCCACGGAACAAATCGACGAAAGCATTTATACCCCTTATGCATCCGCATACGTCAACGTCGACATAGGCGCGCTTTATGCCGCCAACCGCAAGGAAGGCGACGTTATCCTCGACGGCGGAGTCCACAAAAGGGTAAAGAAGCTTATGTGCGATAAAAAAGTGCCGAGGAGCGACAGATCCTCTCTGCCCCTAATATTGGCGGACGACGAGATCGTCTACGTCCCCCTTTGCGCCGTGTCCGATGGGATACGAGCGAAAAAAAATAACTTTGAATTGAAAATTTCAATATATAAAAAATCTTAAATCCATCAAAAACAGGAGAACAATTATGCTTCAGGACATTGAAAGAATAATGGTATGCGAGGAAGATCTGGACAAAATAACCACTCGCCTCGCCGATCAGATAAATAAGGATTACGCAGGCTCAAAAAAGCCGCTTATAATCATAACCATTCTCAAAGGCTCGCTTATTTTCGCTTCCGATCTTATGAGAAAAATAGACCTTCCCTTGGAACTTGAATTTATGAAGGTGTCGTCATACGGCGCGGGAACGAAAAACTCGGGCGAGATCAAGATACATCTTGACCTTATGAGAGAAAATCTGGAGCAGTACGATCTCCTTGTCGTTGAGGATATTATTGATAGCGGACGCACACTGTTCCGTCTGACCGAGCTTCTCAGGAACAGAAACGCGAACAGCGTAAAGACCTGCACTCTGCTCGACAAGCCCGCTCGCCGCGAGGTCGACTTTACACCCGATTATTGCGGTCAGATAATTGAGGACGAGTTCGTCGTTGGCTACGGTCTCGATTACAACGAAAAATACAGAAATCTCCCCTTTGTGGGCGTACTCAAGAGAAGCGTTTACGAAATTTAAAATTGCGTCAACCTTCACAATGCCGTAACATAAAATTAACATAACGATGCTATACTCATATAGGTGAAAATTAAATTTTACATCTACATTGAAAACGCCTATTCAGGGCATATAATAAATAGAGACATTCTCAAATTAACATAAACGGAGGACTAAATGAAGAAAAACGTAAAGCAGATACTATTTTACGTTGCTTTGATCGCGGTGGTCATCATCGTGTGCGTGCTTCTTTTCAGACAAAGCGACGAAAATATGAAATATTCCGACGTGGTCAAGGCGTTCAAGACCGAGCAGGTTGACAGCTTCGTTCTTGGCAACGACAACGTTCTCAAGCTTACCTTTAAGGAAGGCTCTGAGATAGGTCAGGAGTTCGGAAGCAAGAACGATGACGGTCAGTATGTAGAAAGCTACAAAATATCAAATATTGGCATCTTCCACGCAGACCTCGGTGCGCTTATAGTAGATCAGATAGCCGCAGGAACTCTTGAAGGCGAGTACGTTCCGCCGGCAGAATACGCAGCTTGGCTCACTTATATCCCCGTGATCCTGGTCGTTGTAGCGCTTATCGTAATGTATATCATAATGACCCGCCAGATAAGCAACGGCGGTCCCGGTAAAATGAATAATTTTGCAAAATCCCGAGCAAAAATGGCTGCTCCCGACGATAAGGACAAGGTTACCTTCAGAGACGTCGCGGGCGCTGACGAGGAAAAGGAAGAGCTTGAGGAGATCGTTGAATTTCTTAAAGACCCCTCCAAGTTCGCAAAGCTTGGCGCAAAAATTCCCCATGGCGTACTGCTCATGGGCCCTCCCGGTACGGGTTAGACCCAGCTTGCAAAGGCTGTTGCGGGTGAAGCGGGTGTTCCCTTCTATTCTATTTCGGGTTCGGATTCCGTTGAGATGTACGTCGGCGTAGGCGCGTCGAGAGTTAGAGACCTTTTCGACACCGCGAGAAAATCTCCCGCTTCTATCGTATTTATCGACGAGATCGACGCGGTCGGACGTCACAGAGGCGCAGGTCTCGGCGGCGGTCACGACGAGCGCGAACAGACTCTTAACCAGCTCCTTGTTGAAATGGACGGCTTCGGCTCTCATGACGGCATTATCGTCATCGCTGCAACCAACCGTCCCGACATCCTTGACCCCGCGCTTCTCCGTCCCGGTCGTTTCGACAGACAGATAACCGTAAACTACCCCGACATTAACGGTCGAGTTGAGATACTCAAGGTTCACTCCAGAAATAAGCCCCTTGAAGGCTCGGTAGACCTCAAAGAGATCGCCCGTATGACCGTAGGCTTTACGGGAGCTGACCTTGCTAACCTGCTTAATGAGGCGGCGCTTCTCGCAACGAGACGCGGCAAGAGCCTTGTAGGTATGGACGATATCTCCGACGCGTTTATCCGCGTCATCGCAGGTCCCAAGAAGAAGTCCAGAGTTATGAAGGACGAGGAAAAGAGAAACACCGCTTACCACGAGGCAGGTCACGCTATGATAGCTTATCATCTTGATCTCGACCCCGTTCAGCAGATCTCCATTATTCCTTCGGGACGTGCTCTCGGTTATACGCTCAATCCCCCCACAGAGGATAAGTACAGCGTTTATAAGAGCGAGCTTAAAAAGAAGATCTCTATGCTTCTCGGCGGCCGCGCGGCTGAGGAGATCGTCAACGGTGACGTCAGCGGCGGCGCATCAAATGATATTGAGCGCGCGACAAAGACCGCAAAGAACATGATAACGAGACTTGGTATGTCCGACGTTCTCGGCCCCCGTTGCTTCGGTAACGATCAGGGCGAGGTATTCCTTGGACGTGACTTCTCCTCCTCTCAGGATTATTCCGAGGAGATCGCGGCAAAGATCGACAGTGAGATCCACGAGATCATCAGCGAGGCATACGACAAGGCTAAAACGATCCTTAAAGACGACATTGCAAAGCTTCATTTCATTGCTGAATTCCTCGTTAAGCACGAG
This sequence comes from Eubacteriales bacterium, assembly GCA_045538195.1. GTDB lineage: Bacteria > Bacillota > Clostridia > Oscillospirales > CAG-272 > SVTX01. Next base: position 85,204 of record JAZSRA010000013.1, read on the forward strand.
GTCATGGACGGAGATCAGTTCAAGGCTGTAATGGAGAGCGACGAGCCTACCATGGAAGAGATCGAGGCTATTGCCGAGGCGAAGAAACAGAAGAGTGCCGAGGATAACAAGAACCGCGAGATCGAAAACGCCGAGAAGGCAAAGGCTGAGGAAGCTGAAACCGAGGAGGCAGACGTCTCCGAAGAAAAGCTTAACTCCGATATGATCGACGGTCAAGAAAGCGTCGATGATGCCAATGTGGACGAAAGCGTCGAAGACAGTAACGAAAACAAAGCTGAATAATAAATCAAACAATTCAAAAAGCCTATCGCTCATGCGATGGGCTTTTTGCTATGTTCAAATTTTGATTTGTCTATTAGTTTTTATGTTCATTTCTTTCCACCAGCGGAAAGAAACGAACCAAAGAAACGCCGCACGGGTGTAGGGGTGAGTTCTAAAAATCCGCAAAAGGCGACAGAACACACAAATCAAAGGCGGATTTTTTGAACATCCCCTCCCCCGTGACCCCCAACCCCGAATGGTTGGTAGAGTGTGGTACGGCTTACATCAACATAAAACTTTTAAGTTCAAAGAGGATTTCCCTTCGGGAAAGGTGGGCTTCGGCGACGGATTGAGGTGGGATTTGCATACTGTAACTTAAATAAACTATAAGATTTAGTTAAACTTTTCGGCTGGGTTCAACACCCTTGCAATAAGGAAAGGTCAGTGAAGGATTTTTTTAACGAGCCGCAGGCGAAGTGAAAAATCCTCCGTCACCCTAAAAGGACCCCTTTTTTCGGGAAGTTTCTTTGCTTACTTTCTTTTCAAAGAAAGTAAGCCGCCGGAGGCACGCGTCCTTCGCATCCCCCGCGTCCCCGACAAATTGCAATTTATCTGACAATATTATTTTCCAAGATATTCTTCAAGAGTAATTCCCTTTTCGTATATCTCGGTTGCCGCCGCAACTCCTACGAATCTGTAATGCCATGATTCATAAGAATATCCGGTGACGTCGGTCTTATCCTCGGGATAGCGGAGGATAAAGCCAAACTTGTGGGCGTTCTCCTGCAACCACTCAAACGCGGCAGTCTCGGCAAAGCCCTTGTCGTAAGGATTGTCGGGAGTTTCAGTTCCGTAGTTCCAAAGCCCTACCATTTCGTCGGTAATAAGGTCCATACAAAGTCCCGTCTGATGCTCGCTCGTTCCCGGTGCGGCTGAATAGGAAAGGACCTTTTCTTCAACGTCCTCGTCGCTCCAAGTCGGGTGAGCAAGCTGCTCCTCGGCAAAATAACGGTCAAAAAGGCTCTGCTGATAAGCGTACGTGCGATATCCGCTCGTAATAGAAACGTTGTCTATGCCGCAGGCTCTCATTTCTTCAATTAAAGCCTCTGCCGCCATAGCAACGCTTGCTTCAAGCTCTACGGTCTTGCCGCCCGTTGTGTAGTCTCTGTCAACTCTGGCAAGCTCGTCGGGAGCGTAATTCGAGCCAACCGAATTTTTCTTATTGACAAGGACGAGAAACTTTTTATCCTTGGAATTCAGCACTGCCGAAACCTCCCCTATGTCGGTCTTGTAATCATAATCTCTTGTGGTAGCGCCCGACGTACAACCGACAAGCGATACCGTGAAAGTCATCAACGCAATAAACGCGCAGACTGATATTTTTATAATCTGTTTAATCTTCATTTTCCCTCCAAACGGCCTCACGCCTTGGTCTCGATCATAAAGAAATAGGGCGAGGTTGCGCTATTGACTATTTTGACCTTTGTGGCGCAGACCTTGAATCGGCTGATCCCCGACAGGTATTCCTCGATCATTCTGCCCTCTGCGTCCCCCTCGGGGTGACCCGGATAAACGGCAATATTCAGTATACCGTCGCGGTCAAGAAGCTCGATCGCGGCTTCGATCGCGGGCATGGTAGTCTCGCGCATGGTAGTTATAGTCTTGTCTCCGCCGGGAAGCCAGCCTAGATTGAACATTCCCGCCTTGATAGGCTCCTTGACGTAGTTTTTCACGTTATGATGCGAGTCGCAGATGAGAGTGTAGTTTTCGGGACAGCCTGCCGCTTTGAGGTTTTTTGCGGTAGAGTCGACCGCCGACTGCTGAATGTCAAAGGCATAGACGTGACCGCTCTCGCCAACGGTCTTGGACAAAAACTCGGTATCGTGACCGTTACCCATGGTGAAGTCCACGCAGGTGTCACCCTCTTTTAGATGTGTCAAAATAAACTGCTTATGCAGGTCAAGTAGGTCTATCATTATGATTATATGCCGAAGCGCGGCACCCTTTCTTACTTTCCGTTCTTGTGTATATCCGAGCGCAAGAACTTGATCGAGCGCTCTACCGAGTCCTTGGAATTATACCAAGGCTCCTCGTCGTATCTGTAATCGAATTTCTTGCAGAACCAGCTGACGTCTTCTTTAAGCTCTTCAAGGTAACGCTCTTCAATTGCCTCTACCTGCTTGGCAAACTCCTGAACCCTCTTTTTAGGGAGCTTGTTTTGTCCGTACTGCAAGAATTTTCTGTAATGAGGCAGACAGAAATAGGGCTGCCCTTCAAGCTTTTTCGGAAAATCGGGATCGGAATTCCAAAGCAGGACCGCCGTCTCAACCATATGCTCAAAATTGAAGGATATACGCTCACAGACGTAGCAGGTATTTTCAAGCTCGCCTATACGCTTTATCGGTTTTGATCCCGTACCGCCGCCAAGTCCGCCGTCCTTCAATTCCTTTTTAAGAAGATCAAGGTGACTTTCAAGGGTCAGAGCCATTCCAAGGCGGTTCTTTCTGACGAACATCATATCGTAGTGAGTTCGGCAAAATCCCGTCTTGTTGGTCTTGATACGAACGTCAGGCTCCATCATCGACGCGCCGAGGATCAGTTCAAGCTCGTCGTTTTCAAGCTTATTATAAAGGGCGCAGAAGGGGCAACCGCAGCTTTTATCTGCCGCGGAGGCTTCAAAAGCCTCGTTCACGGGTATGGTGTAGATCTGTTCCATATCGTCTCTTTCCTTTCAAGTAAAGGGGCTGAAAAATTGTTACAAATTTCTATTGAAATCGACCGCATTTACTGATATAATTAGTATATATTATTTTATCATATAATAATATTTTTTTCAAGTACATTTTGCAAATACGGAGAAATTTTATGTTACTTACGGCAAACGCGTCGCAGTTTTATACGGGAACACTTCCCACCGTGGTAGTGGAGCGCGTCGAGCATTTTGACGCGAGCAAGGTCTTTGACTGCGGACAGTGTTTCAGATTTGACCCCGTTTCCTATTCAACGCACGAAGCCGAGTTTGCTGGCTGCGCCTTGGGCAAATACATATCGGTGGCGCAGGACAGAGACACGATTTACATATATAACGCCACCCTTGATGAATACGAGAGCGTGTGGAAAAGCTATCTCGGTCTTGACCGTGATTACAGCGAGATAAACGCCGATATTTTGTCGCTCTCTGAAAGCCCCGCCCTTGCCAGCGCGGTAGAGACGGCTTCGGGCATCAGAATTTTAAAGCAAGAGCCTTGGGAGGCTATCTGCTCATTTATAATTTCACAAAACAACAACATTCCGAGAATAAAAAAGCTTGTTACGGCTCTTTGTCGCGCTTGCGGCGACGAGATCGACATGTCGGAAATGGACGGTCACATCGCCGACGCGCATCAGAGCGCCGAGGGGCATTTTTACAGCTTTCCATCTCCTGAAAAAGTGCTTTCTCTCGGGATTTCGGGTCTTGCCGAGCTGAAAACGGGATTTCGCGCGAAATACATCTTTGACGCGGCAGAAAAAATGGTCAAGGGTGAAATTGACCTCGACTTTTTACAAAGCGCCGACACCGAGGAGTGCGTCAAGCATCTTTGCGCGGTCAAAGGGATCGGCCCAAAGGTGGCTTCTTGCGCTCTGCTCTTTGGATTTTCAAAGCTTGACGCTTTTCCCATAGACGTCTGGATCAAAAAGGTCATGGCGAAATACTTTGACAAGGATTTTGACCCCGCAAGCCTCGGCGAATACGCAGGCATCGCCCAGCAGTATCTTTTCTATTACGAAAGATACGTTCAGAGCGAAAATTGAGGTGAAGTATGAATATAGAAGAAAAGATCGAATTTTTGAGACGTCGCCACCCCGCTTTCGGACGCAAGGTGATGCGGGACGTTGACAACAAGGGCAACGATTTTTGCGAGATCATCTATCCCAACGAGAAAAATCCCACGATGCCAATAGCGGTCAGCGTCAGTGACAGTGGGTGTCTGATCTCGGTAGGACAGATAAGCCACGTCACGGGCGACTACCCCATCTCTCCCGAGCAGGCGGCGGCAGCCATCGACGACATTATATCCGACAGAATAGTTTTCGTCCTCGGTTATGCCGATGACGACGACATAGGCTCGGGCGCACCCTTTATGACAAATATTTACGCTATCACGGGCGGCGAGGACGATATGAGCGACAAGCTTGAAAGGTTTATCTCAAAGATCAGTACTCCCGTCAAGGGGATTGTGCGCAAGCTGACACCCCTCAAAGGACGGTTTATCATTACCAATTTTTCGGGCAGTGAAAACAGAACTATTATAAGATAGTCTCTCGCAAAAACACAGATTTGAAAGGCAATAAAAATGGCAACATCGCAATCTCTTGGCGCAAAAGGCACCAAGGATATGACACAGGGCGGCATATATTCGCAAATCATCTACTTTGCCCTCCCCATTATGCTCAGCCAGGTGTTTCAACAGCTTTACAACACCGCGGACTCGCTTATAGTCGGACATTATCTCGGCACTGACGCTCTGGCGGCGGTCAGCTCGTCGGGAACGCTGATATTTTTGCTTGTCAGCTTTTTCAACGGCACCGCTATGGGCGCGGGTGTGGTAATATCAAGATATTTTGGCGCGGGAAACCGCGAAAACGTTTCAAGAGCGATACACACGAACATCGCTTTCGGACTTGTCAGCGGTCTTTTTCTCACGGTTGTGGGCGTTATCTTTACCCCCACGCTTCTCGTATGGATGCAGACCGACCCCGATGTCCTTCCCGAAGCTATCGAGTATTTCAGATACTATTTTCTCGGCGCGATAGGACTTGTAATGTATAATATCTGCCGCGGAATTATGAACGCCGTGGGAGATAGCAAGCGTCCGCTCTACTATCTGATCTTCTCGTCGGTGCTTAATATCGCCCTTGACTGGCTTTTCGTGGGCATTTTCGGATTTGGAGTATGGTCTGCGGCGGTCGCCACGGTGATCTCACAGATCGCAAGTGTTGTCCTTTGCATGGTATATCTCTGCAAAAAGGGCAATATTTTCTCGGTTGAAATAAAAAAGCTCCGTTTTCACGGAGATATGCTTCGCGAGATCATAAAATACGGTATGCCCTCGGGAGTTCAGAATTCGGTTATAGCGTTCGCAAACGTTATCGTCCAGACCCAGATAAACGGATTTGGCAAATTCGCGACGGCGGCATACGGAACTCACGCAAAGATCGAAGGCTTCGCCTTTTTGCCTATGATGAGCTTCAATATGGCGACCACCACCTTTATCAGTCAAAATCTTGGCGCGAAACAATACGACAGAGCCAAAAAGGGAGCGCGCTTCGGCATCCTGAGCGCGGTCATTCTCGCAGAGCTTGTGGGCGTCGTGATATACCTTCTCGCGCCGCAGCTTATCGCTATGTTTGACAGTGACCCCACAGTCATCGCTCTCGGAGTTCAGCAAGCTCGTACCGCCTCCCTTTTCTACTTTCTGCTTGCCTTCTCTCACGCCGTTGCGGCAGTCTGCCGAGGTGCGGGCAAAGCATTCGTGCCTATGTTCGTAATGCTTTCGATCTGGTGCGCGGTTCGTATCGCATATATTGCGCTGGTGACGTATTTCTGGGGCGACATAGGACTTATCTATTGGGCATATCCCATAACCTGGGCTATAAGCTCGGTCATTTATCTCATATACTACAACTGCTCTGATTGGATCCACGGATTTGACAAGGAGAAAAAGAAAGCATAAATAAAAACGGTCGGTGCCGGATTTTTGGCACCGATCGTTTTTTAAACGTTGGTCGGAAGCTTTGTGCATATGTTTCCAAGGTGGTCGGCGCGGTCGGTATATACCGCGCTGATCTTGCCGTCATCATACTCAAAGAGACTGATAGCCGCGTTAGGCGTCCATCCGATCCTTGACATATCGGCGGCGCCGCCCCCCATAGACGCAACCGTCACTGCGCGCACGGGTGTCGCGTGGGTTGTGAGGCAGACCGTCTTGCCGTCGTTTTCTCGCGCGATCTCATTGACGGTGGCAATTATTCTGTCAAAAAGCTGTGCAATACTCTCGCCGCCGTCGGGATGCGCGTGACCGAGATCTGTCTTCCATACACCGAAGCCTTCGGCATATTTTTCATTAAGCGCATCAAAGCTCTGACCCTCCCATTCGCCCGCGTATATCTCGCGAAGCCCCTTATGAATAATTATTTCAAGGGAATGAGACGCGGCGATAGGCTTTGCGGTGTCGTAAGCTCTGCTGATGTCACTTGAATATATAGCGTCGATCTTTTCGTCACGCAATGCCTCGGCGCACATCTCCGCCTGCTTTCTGCCAATGTCGGTCAGGGGAAAATCCGAATGTCCCGCAAACAGGTGGAGATCGTTCGCCACGCTGAATCCGTGACGGATCATTATTAACCTTGTCATTTTAACCTCCAATAAGCTAAAATCTTATCACTATTGCTTATCTCGTTTTTATTGTAACAAAACCGTGCCGCAAAGTCAAGGGGATAGACAAAAACATATCGAAAAAATATTTTTACAAAAGCATAGATGCAACAAATCGCAATCCGACGCCTACTCGCCTGTTGTTGACAAAGGGTTCAGAAGTGTCGTCCTGAACCCTTTGTCGGTAGTACACGGCTTGCGCCGTTTTTTATTTTCCTATAAACATCTGCGTCCAGTATCTTCCGCTTGACGCGTAACCGACGCCGATATGAGTAAAGGACGAATTAAGTATGTTGGCTCTGTGTCCCGAGGAGTTCATCCACGCATTGACCACTGCCTGTGGAGTTGCCTGCCCTCTCGCTATGTTTTCTCCCGCGCTTCTGTACGTTATACCAAAGCTTTTCATCATCTGAAACGGGCTTCCGTAGGTGGGACTTGTGTGTGAGAAGTATTTATTATCTCTCATATCCTCGGACTTGATCCGCGCCACGCGGCTGAGCTGCCAATCGTACGTCAGCTCCTTCAAGCCGTTCTCTTTTCTTATCTCGTTGACAAGTCTTACGACCTTTTTCTCAAAATTCAACACCGACGAATCGGTGACTGGTATTTTCAACACCTGACCGGGATAGATCAGATCGGGATTTTTGATCTGGGGATTTGCACTTTTGATCTCACTGAGTCCTACCTCGTATCTTACCGCGATCTTCCACATACTGTCACCCTTGACCACGGTATAAGTCTCGGCAGCCGACGCACCAACGGCAAATGCTACAATCATTATCGCGCATAAAACAAACGCTAACAGTTTTTTCATTGTTTACCTCCTTTTCGCCGCCCTACGGCGGCACAAAACATTGATGAAGCTTGCTTTTTGCAAGCTTCGCGCGTGAAAAAGTTAATTACCTGTAAATGGGAAATCACTTTCACGCAAACCTCCTTTTATATAAACTGCCGCCATTGATAATTCTATCATTGGCATATTAATTATAACAGATTTGGAGGCTCTTTTCAAATGCAATAGGTGGTAGAGGTGGGCAATTCAGCTTATGTCAGCAGATATTAGGGAGATATGCGGCGCTATATTACATAATTTGAGAAATTTACAAAAATTACCGTCCTGATGCTAAGTTTATAACGTAATTATAATTCTATTTTTTGCTGATCTTTTTCGATTGTTCTCCGACGCTTTTAGGCTGATAGTTAAGCTCGTTTACCGCGATGACCGTAACAAATGCCTTGGGGTCGGTCTTTTTAATATGATCCATCAAGAGCCTGTATTCGTTCTTGTCCACGATCACCACAGCCTCGCGGCGCACAACCTTGTCGTACGCGCCTATGTTCTCATAAAGCGTAGCGCCGCTGTGCAGGTCGTGAAGTACAAAATCAACTATCTCGTCAAGCTGCTGAGATATAATGCAAACTCGACGCTTGATGTTGAGTCCGAAAATGAACTTATCCACGATCATTCCGCTGAAATACGTGCCAAGCACACTGATAACAACGGTCTTTGTGTCGGTGTAAAAGATCGACGTCAAAGCTACCGCAATTCCCGATATTGATACCGCGGTGCCAAGTCCGATCTTAAAATATTTGCTCATTATCTTTGCGACGATGTCAAGTCCGCCCGATGACGCGTTGAACGAAAAGAGTATCGCCATTGCAATACCGACTACAAGTATGTAGCAAACGGTATCCAGAAGCGGATCGCTCGTCAACGATTTGAAATTTGGAAACGCAAACTCGAACACTCCAATCGAAACGGGTACGATTATCGACGTATAGATCGTCTTTGCGCCAAACTCACGTCCTATCAAAAGAAATCCGAGGATTAGCATTATGACGTTAAATATCAGCGAAAAAACCGATATTGGAATCTGCGGAATAAAATGATGCAAAAACATAGCGACCGCCGAGCCGCTTCCGATAGCGATATTCAACGGAAGCATAAAGAAATAGATCGCCGCAGCCGCCAACACAGCGCCAAAGGTTATAATAGAGTATTCCTTTAGAACTCTTTTGAACATATATTTTTCCTCACACAATTATTAGACAAAACAATTATAGCACACTTTAAAGTTTTTTTCAATAGTTAAAATAACATAGTATACTAATTTGCAGTTGTGAGGAAACGGCATGAACCTAACGTCATCGCGCGAGCAAGCTTAACAGTAATCATATTCCCGTCGAGAAATACAGCAGAAGAATATCAAATTAAAAAAATTTCAGATATACGGTGTCCACAAATCACGGTCGCTTGCATAATCCTTAATTTCTTTATACATACTATTAATTTCAATATTATCACCAGCAAAACAGCAAAGCATTGAATGAGAAGTCTCTAACAGCTCAATAAAATAGTTATACATTCCTTCGAATTTTTGTTTACCTTCATAGCCGTGATAGATGAGTGCGGATTTAGACTGATATATTTCAGGCATCTCATTTGCAATTTCAATTATTCTATCGTTATCAATCCCATTGTACGCATAACATAAAAGCGTCATAGCATCATATTTTTCGTGTAACTCATCAGAATTTGCATAAATTCGCTCACAATAATCAATTATTCTATTTTGCCAACCAAGCGTCTTAAACTCAGGATACATTGTGCCCGAACTATAAGTATATGCAAGATTAAGCATCAACCCGTACGAATAAGGGAAACGCTCCAGAGCATCTTCAAGAGTAGCTACGCGAGCAAAGAAATCATTGCTTGAAACAACATCTTGATTGTATTTCTCCTTCAAAAGCTCGCCTAATATTTCCTTTTCTGTTTTTTCAGAATCTTTAAGAAGAGCATCACATGATACTTGTAAATACTCTGCCAAAGCAGGAATCAATGCAATATCAGGATATGAGGATTCTGTTTCCCACTTTGAAACCGCCTGATGCGACACATTTAATTTTTCAGCCAAATGACTTTGTGTGACACCCATTTTCTCACGAAAATATTTAATTTTTCTGCCTATCTTCATATTTAAATTCCTCCCATTATAGATTGTTCTCATATTTATATTATACAGCAATTAAATTTAAAAATCAACAAACTGCTATTTGACTTAATGTACACCAACAGTTGATTATCACGTCATCAAATGATATAAAATGAAAGCGATGCAGTGAGAACGATGACCATGAAGGTTTCAAAAATAAACAAAAAAGCCATTTAGATCGTGTGGTTCGCCGTAAGGTGACGTTTTGCGTTAGCAAAACTCGATAAGTGAGCCGTTCACGGCGAACGTGAGACTCAGAACCCGGGTTGCGACAGCAACAGGTTTGCGAAGCAA
>JAZSRA010000068.1:0-1587 GCA_045538195.1 Eubacteriales bacterium
CCGTAGTAGTTGAGATAATTTATATCAAAGAAATCGGGATACCACGAAAACCACAGCCATCTATCCTCGCCGTAGCCCGTGCAATCGGACATTGCCGTTTTACAGGTGTTTTCCGCTATCGTGCAGAACAATAAATCCACCGAGCGAGTGCCGTAATCAAGCGAAGGATTATAGTCCGTGTAGATCGCGCTCATTGCGTTTTCGGCGTAGTTATGGCGAATTTCAGTATTGCCTATCGTGACGCTCGTTGCGCCGTTGAGATAAATCGCACCGCCAAGTCCTTGATTGCTTGCAAGTCCGAGCGTGCTTCGTTTATCCTCGGTTTCGGGGATCGCCTTGTTTTCGATTATATAGCAGTCCTCGATATCCGCGCTTGATATGCTCACGCCGATACCGCCGCCAACCGATGCCTTGTTGCCGATAATTTGGCAATGACGGACGGTAAGCTTTGAGCCGTCGTCGCATCCGATAGCACCGCCACTTAACTGATCAGACCAAAATCTTTCGCCGCCGTAATAATAATTCGCTTCGTTATCCTCGAAAACACATCCCTCGAAGGTTGCAACGGTATTCTTTACGAACACCGCACCACCTCCGACTGCATTTTGAACAAAGCCCGATTTGTTATCGTTAAAGCTGCAATCCGTAACGTTCAGCGTAACGTTTTTGTCAATCGCTTCCACGTACACAGCACCGCCACCGTAAAGCGAGGCGTTGGAGGAAAAACTACATCCCTTCAGATTAAGTTCTAATTTATACGGCACGTTGTCACCATGCTCTGCTTCAAGCGAGGGAGTCAACGTGTAATCCGCATAAAACGCGCGGATTGCGGGGCCGTATGTATGCATATAATTTTTGAATTCACAGTTTGCAAAGGATGCGGTTGCATTGCCCTTGCATTGGATAGCATATTGATTCTTTAACGGGTATGGGGATAATTCCTCACCCATGCTATCATAGGCAAGCTGCCAATCCTCGTCCGTCAGCGTACTCGTATCAAGTCCTTCGTCAAACGTGATTCCCTCAAAGGCGAATGAGGAGCTTTCGCCACCGATCTTCGTTCCGTTCAATATGAAGCTCGCGCCTGTAAAGACAGCTTTTCCATCCGTCTTTCCGCTTTTTATCGTAACGCTTTTATCAATGATTATTCTTTCAAGCGTGTTCACCGCGCCGGTCGAATTAAGGTTGAAATCAATATCGCCAACGAGAATGGTATCGCCGTTCTCCGCTTTATTGAGAGCGTTAATGAAATCGTTTCTCGTCGTAATCAGCTCTCCCTCACGGGTGCTTGCCGCCGCACCGACCACCGCACTCGTCGCAAAAATCAAGCACAAAAGCAGTAAAAACGAAAAAATATGTATAAACTTATGTTTTATCCTCACCATAGTTTTCCTCCACGTCTGATAAATCTATACCGTTTTTCTTGCACCAAATTATGAGCTTGCCGATGGCTCTCGCCTGCGGCTTGCGATTTTCACGCTCCCAACGGCTGACGGTTGAATAGGAAACGCCCACCGCATCGGCAAATTCCTGTTGACTTAGTAACCTCTCGGCTCTTATGTATCTTACCTTCTGTGACAGAGTCAT
>JAZSRA010000135.1:0-6070 GCA_045538195.1 Eubacteriales bacterium
AAGCCGCGTTTTTATTCGTCGCGACATCCCCTCCCCCGTGTCCCCCAACCCCAAAGGGTCAATATAGTGGGATACGGCTTACAACCATATAAAACTTTTAAGTTCAAAGAGGCTTTCCCTTCGGGAAAGGTCGCTCACGCGACAGAGCTAAAAAGTTTAAACAAGATCACGGCTACAAATCAAAATTGAAAAAGGGATTTCACTTCTTTTAAATCAATAATCTTTTTTCGTCGGCTCTGCCGACAGGAGAGAGGGGTACATAGGGGAGAGAGGATGTCGCAGGGCGAGAAAATGCGGCATGTTCGCTTTTTCTCGAACAAGACCCTCTTTTCCCTATGCGGCGTTCTTTTGGTTCGTTTTCTTCCGCCGCGGGAAGAAAATGAACATAAATAACCCATATATAAACCAATATTTAAATTTAACCTAATAACAAAAACGGTCTGCCGAGCAGACCGTTTTCTTTGCCTATTAATCAATATAATTGTTGTAAATGCCGATAGTGTCGTCAACTGCTGTTGCCCAACTGTCAGCCTCCGCGGTAACGAGAACGTAGTTGTTTCCGTTTTTGCCGCGGGCAAAGGAAACTATGCAATAGCCACTGTCAGTTCCTGCCCAACCTGTCTTTCCGCCTGTGATCGTTGCCGTGGATGGCTGGATAGCCTTGTCGTTAAGTCTGTTGTGAAGCAGACCGTGCCAGAATGTGCATCCGTCACCGGGACGGAAGTTGTCGCTCGGTTTATAGCTTAATGAGGTCAGTATCTTTGCACAGTGAGGATTTTCCATAGCATACGCTGTTATTACTGCCATGTCGTAAGCGGTTGAGTAGTGATACTGCTCGTGAAGTCCCGAGCAATTAGTGAAATTGGTGGAGGGATTGGTTTCGGGGTCTCCCTCAAGAAGTCCCAACTCGCGAACCTTGTCGTTCATCATCTTTACAAAATTTGCTTCACTACCTGCTATGTATTCCGCAAGAGTTATGCAGGCAACGCCGTCCGATTGAAGTATAGATGCGTAAATAAGATCTTCTACCGTAAGCTTTTCTCCGATCTTAAATCCGTAACCCGAATGTTCTCCGCGAGGGATATTTATGGTAAGCACATCATCAAGAGAGTCCTCTGAGGGAAGGTTTTCGTATATCACTATCAAGGTCATGACCTTTGTCAGGGAAGCGGGATATATCAGTGTGTTTGACTTTCTGGAAGCGATTATCTCGCCGCTCGTTACGTCAAAAAGAATTGCGTGTTCTGAATTAACGTCCTCGATCGTAGCGCTTCCGCCTTTATATTCGGGCAGTGTTAGCTCGATCTCCTGCTTAAAGGGATAATCTCCGTCAGCCGATGCGGGAAGGTCTGTGTCGGGAATCAGAGCCTCGGGGTTGGACAACGCGAAAACTATGCCGTATATAGCTGTTATAAGCACGATTGCCGCTATGGCAATAATGATGACCGTTATTATGGTCAAGGAAAAATCGTCTAACTGTGCCTGCTTTTTTATGCGAGGCTTTCCAAAATTGAATGGAGACATACTAAAATCCTTTCAATATGTAAGTTGTATAATTTTATTTTATCACACAAAATTTTGGTTGTCAACAGGGAATATCAGACAATAAAAAAGTCCGCCGCGCGGACTTTTTTATTTCAGCATCAACCGAGAATCAAGAATGCTGCAAAAGCGGTTATTGCGAACACTACGGAAACGATTGCAGTAACGATAGAAAGTGTCTTGTTGTAATCATTTGCCTTACTTTTGCCGAAGAAGGTCTCAGCTCCGCCTGCGATTGTACCCGAAAGCTTTTTATCCTTACCGGACTGGAAGAGAACCAAAGCGATAAGCGCAACAGAAAGAACCAACAAAATAACGCCGAAAGCTATATCCATTTTTTATTACCTCCTTTTTCGATCGTGATATGATAAATTATAATCAATTTTAAGCGCGAACCTGGTGCTATCAATTCGCGTACGTAGTATTATATCACATAATTTCCAAAAATGCAATAGCAAAACGCAAATTTTTTCAAAAAAATTAAAAAAACAAAAAAATACCGCTTTTAGATAAAAAAACACTTCAAAAAATATAATTAGTTATTGCAATTTTAACGTTTTTGTGATAGAATATATATAGGTGTATGAAACGGTCGGATGCCGTGATCACATATTTTTTTTACGGAGGTCTGTATGAAAATTACTATCAAGGCGGTAGGCGCATTTTTTACTCCTGCGGGAATAGTTGCCGATACGGCATCGAACCCCAAGTACGCGCAATATACCGTTGACAGCAGTGATAATACTTATAATCTGTACGTTACATCTAAGCTTTCTCCTGCGGCGGTCTCCGTCAGAATACCCGTCGAGCTTGAAGAAGGCGAAACTATATTTATGAACGGATTTCAGTCTGCCACCGATAGCCGCGAGCGCACCGTAAACGAGAAGATGCGCGGTGTTGACGCTGTGTCCTCTTACGCAAAGAGGATCTATACCGAGGTGGTCGGCGGGGACTATTCTATCGTAAAATACAAGAACAAGCCCGGAGTTACGCACGGCTTCTCATATTGCTATTTCAGAAACGGAGATAATTACAGGTTCTTCGGCTCTCTTGACGAGTCTACGGGTTATACCGTATTCAAATACGACGCGAATACCGCAACTCTTAAAGTGTCCAAGGACATAGAGGGTGTAAAATCCTTTGATAACTACAAAGCTATGTCCATCTTCTTTGCAGAGGGTAGTGAGGACGAGGTGTTTGATAAGTGGTTCGAGGCTATCGGAAAGAGCGAGAATCCTCCCGCTCCCGAGCTTGTCGGTTATTCCACAAAAAAGCTTGACGTTATCGACGAAAAGATCGTTCTCCGCAAGCTTTCTGCGGTGAAGAGATGTTTCCCCATAAAGGCAAACGCGTTTATTATTGACGGTGAGTACTGCACCCACGGTAGCTGGCTCAGTCCTCTTGATAACAAGTTCCCGAGCGGACTAAGAACTATTGCCGATAAGATCAAGGCGTCGGATATGATATCGGGTCTTTGTCTGTCTCCCTTTACGGTCGACGAGGACTCGGAGATCTTTATCAAGCACAAGGATTGGATGCTCAGCATGCCTAACGGAAGATTCGTTAAGGCGAAAAAGAACCTTTACGTTCTCGACTCCGAAAATGGTGAAGTTCGTGCCTACGTAAGAGAGGTAATTCATACCATTCTCTATATGTGGGGATTTGATCTTGTAAAGCTTGATAATCTTTACGTTGCGGGAATCTCCTGCGGAAACGGAAAGAGCAGAGGAGAGAGAATGTGTTCCGCTATGGCGTTCTTGCGCGAGTGCTGCGGCGGCAAGCTGATGTATGCCGATCATACTCCTCTAATGCCCGCGTTCGGTGTGGCGGATTACTGCGCTATCAGTTGTGACGCGTATTCGAACAATATGCCCAACGCTTATTCCAAGAGATTTTACCGCGAGAGCGCGTCCGTAAGAAACGCGGCGGCTGACGTGGTGTTCAGACGCGGACTTAACAAGAGAGCCTTTCTGTCCGCTCCCTGCGGAATATCCTTTGACGAAAAGGAGTTCTTCTTCGACGGAAACCTTAATAGCGCCGAGCAGAACGTCCTGACCAATATTGAGGGACTGTTTACCTCGGTTCTTATCTTCCACGATAGCGGCGCGGCGTACGATCAGAAGAAGAAGCGCAGATTCGTTAAGATGTGCAATCTTGCAAGAGCGAAGAACGTAGTCGTTGATAAGGTGGACACAGGCTTTATGATCAATTACAAGCTGGACGGCAGATCCTACGTCATCAAATTCAGATAAACAACAAATAAAAGGTATCCGCCCTTCTCTCTGCATTCTTAGCGGAGAAATAGGCGGGCACAAAACTTCGGCAGAGAACTTGTTTTCTCTGCCGATTTGTGTTATAATGGGGCTAACAAAAAGCCTCCCTTTACACAAGGGAGCCTTTGGACGCGCTCGTGCATCTTTAGGGGTATGGGCTTTGCCCTGTGCCTTTGTAATACAAAGGCGAAACTGGCGATAAAACGGAACGGTAAATATAATTTTAGTAAAGGGGCGATAGAATGTCATTGTTTAATTTTTTTAGAAAAAAGAAAGTGGACTTGACCGAAGATCAACGCAAGTGGAATAAAATGTGGGAATTATGGGCTGAGGAACAAGCTGACGCTCCGTATGCTCAACTGATGACATATCAAAGCGAGATCAATAACGGAGGACATGATCAGTATTTCACAAATGCTGCAGATGTACAAAATGAGATGTCGACTTTAGAAAATATTCTCCCTGCAATACATAAAGATAATCTTCAGAAAGCGTATAAAGCATATTTAGTGTTAAAAGAAAAAGAAGATGAACACGCTGAAGAAACTTTGGAGCAGTGTGACAATGTTTTTTATGAAAATGAAGCAGTACTTAATGAATTGTTAGAAAAATACGCTAAAACTATTGAATTGTAAAAGTCGATTTATCAAGAAAAAAGAGCCCCGACAGACCTAAAAATCTGTCGGGGGTTATTATTTGTTTACTGCGGAGCAATTATTAACCAACCGGCAATAATTTCTCCGCTAATTTTGCACGCCGTTGGGCGGATACCTTTTTGTGATCTTATTCGGTTATTACGAGTATTCCCCAGCTTTGTGCATATGTCTCTGCGTATGACCCCTTGGGGCATTTGATAACTAAAAACGAGGAACAACCGTCAAACGCTCCGTAGCCTATTGAGCTGACCGACGACGGAATATATATTTCCGAGAGACTCTTGCAATCGGAAAAGGCAAACCAATCTATGTGTGTTATGCCGTCGGGCAGGGTTATTTTTTGGACGTCTGATCCCTTGAAAGCGCCCTCTCCTATTGCGTTTATCAAAGTGCCGTTCAGGGATCTCGGGACCGATATTTCACTATCGTCACCCTTGTATTCTGCCAAAGTGTTGCCGTCAAGCACGAAGCCTGCGCTTTGAGGTGAGTTTGAGGTAGTGCCATTTTCTGACGGCTTGGGATTGGTGACCGTTTGCTCCTTGAATCCCGAGCCTGAGGATTCGTTTTTGTTTGCCGTGATCGTTTCGATTTTCAGAGTTAAGGCGGCAACCTTGTCCTCAAGATCTTTTATCGCGCTTTTGTACTCGCTGACCTCTATGTAGTTTTCTTCCTTTTCATTTAACAGACGCGCTTCAAGATCCTTGATAAGTCCCTCGTAGTACTCGATTTGTAAAAGGTATGTTGAAAGATCTGTTTTGGTCGGATCTGTTTGTGAGAGCGAGCTGTCGGTGTCGCTTTCGTTTTTTTGATCGCTTGTCCCAGTTGCGCAGCCTACAAGAGCGGCGCATACGATCGTTCCCGAGAGAAGCAGTGCGGCGAAATTGATTTTAGATTTCTTCATTTTTGTGTCTCCTTCATTTATATTATATATGTTCCGCGATACGGTAGTATAATATATGCGGAGACTGTGTCAAAATATACCCTTGTCCTATATTTTTTGACCGATGAAAGGCTAACGAAAAATTTTCACTTTTTTTCTAAAATCTATTGACAAAGGGAAGTGATTGTGATAAAATAATAAAGCTGTCCAAAAAACAGCGCCGCAAATATGCGGGCCAATAGCTCAGTTGGTTAGAGCTACCGGCTCATAACCGGTCGGTCCGGGGTTCGAGTCCCTGTTGGCCCACCAAAACAAAAATCCTAACGGCTTTAGCCTCGGGTGCTAAAGGACAGTTTTGCAAGAATACGGTATATCTCAAAAGAGGTATTCCGTATTCTTGCTTTTTGTTATTATTTATGATATAATAAACTCAACGCAAAGTTGAATCGAACTCGTTTTTAAGTCGCTTCTTTTTGTGCAAATAGTATGCGATAATATAAGCACAAATCAAACACTCAACAAGGAGGTTCGATTATGAAAGAAACAATGGGGCAGATCATACGCCGATTACGTAAAGAAAGAAATCTTACACAAGAAGAGCTTGCCGAGCAGCTTGGTGTTACTTTTCAAGCTGTTTCAAAATGGGAAAATGATACCGGAATGCCTGACATTTCGCAAGTTGTTCCGATAGCGCATGTGTTTGGTGTGAGTACGGACGT
>JAZSRA010000070.1:0-5363 GCA_045538195.1 Eubacteriales bacterium
TAACCGTCGTTCTCAGCGGTCTTCTTCTGTACTACTGCACAGGGGCCTGCCTGAATAACGGTTACAGGGATCACGTTACCCTTTTCGTCGAAAATCTGAGTCATACCGATCTTCTTACCGATAATACCCTTTTTCATTTTCAATTTCCTCCTGTAAATTATTGGTTGATACGGATCTCGTCCGTTCAACATGACTTACAAAGTTACCGACACGGCGTTTTCGTCACCGCCGGCTGTTGTCTTTGTTTTGCAAGTTTTTACTCGCGCGCTTGATAAGACAAATAATTTTGTTTTTTGAGATTAAAGCTTAACCTCGATCTCAACGCCTGCAGGGAGTTCAACGTTCATCAGCGCGTCAATCGTCTTCTGATTGGGCTTGATGATATCGATGAGTCTCTTGTGAGTGCGCATTTCAAACTGCTCACGAGCGTCCTTGTACTTGTGTACCGCACGGAGGATAGTAACTATCTCTCTCTCGGTAGGAAGCGGAATAGGACCCGAAACCTCGCTGCCGTTTGCCTTTGCAACGGTTACGATCTTCTCTGCAGCGGTATCGATGAGAGTGTGATCGTAGCTCTTAAGACGAACTCTGATTTTTTCATTAACTGCCATTGTTAGGTGCCTCCTTTCAGATATTGGCGTTCGCACACGCATATATAATAATGAAGCGAACCGCCTTTAAATGTTGGGACGCTTTCTTCGTACACTGTGCCGTGTGTTTCTTCCTCTCTCCATTAAAACACGGACTTTGCCCGCATCAGCATCTGACAGACAAACTCCGAACTTAAAGGTAAAGGACCAAACACAAAGCACCACTATGCCGCATGTTGCTTAGTGTGTGTATGAAAGACTACGTCGCCCGTTCATACGGACATACTCCACGAAAATTACCTCTTAAAGGCGTCCCTCTAAGAGCAACCTCTCGTTTCATCGCATATCAAGCTCTACAATTATAAACTATTTTTGTTTTTTTGTCAATAGCTTACAAAAAATAATTCAAAAATTTTACTATAAAAAATTACAGAATTTTTCGTTCTCTTTTTGTGCAATATTGACAAAAACTTTATTCCTCAGTCACATCAGCGACCATTTTCCCGTGTTTTTACGGTTTTTTAGCGAAAAACTTCACTAAAAAATCAAAACAGGAGTCAAAAAATGAGAATTTTGTTTCGGTTGTCTATTTTTCGTTAACAATTTCATTATATAATATGTATATATAGCTCATTTTTGCAAAAAATCAAACCCTATGGAGTTTTAAATGGATTCAAACATAATAAATAATACGGATAGCCCCGTAAAAAAATCAGCGACTGCGTACAAGGTCGCATCCGCTGTCTTAATAGTTTCGGTTTTGGCGGTGGGTTCGATCGCGTTTGCGATAGGTTTTCAACCGCAAGGCAGATATTTCGTCTCCTCTCCCGTTCTTTTTGCGCTGTATGCGCTTTTAGCCGTAGCCATCATATTAGCGCTTTCTGCACTCGTGATTTTTAAAGGCAAGACAATAAGCGTATATAACGGAATAGGCGGCAAGGTCTTTTCCTTGATCACCGCTGTCGCGTCTGCCATTCCCTTCATTTATTATGTATATAGCGACATGACCGCTCGCGCATCTGCCGCCACCGCCCCATCGGGATCTGCCGAATCCTTTTATAACGGTCTCGACGCTATCACCATTTTGGTCACCGTCACCTCTGTATTTGCGGTGATCTTCTCGCTTTCTTGCGCCTTTAACCTCAACAAAGCCCTCACCATTATCTCAGGTTACGGACAGGTGATCTTTTGCGCGGTAATTATAACAAAGCTTTATCTGGATTTTTCGGTAGAGCTTAATTCCCCCATAAAGCTACTGCTTCAATTCTCTGCCGCCGCAGTTATGATAGGGACGGTCAGTGATCTGCGTGTCTTTACAGACAAGCCGCACGCTCCTATGCTCATATCCTCAAAATTAATGACGGCATTGATGTGTCTGCTCAACTTTACAGGCTTTGTCTTTGAGGCAGCGCCTAATATTGAGAAATACGGATACGACTACGCAGTATTCTCTGTTCTTTTCTTGCTCTACGGAGCCGCAAGCGCGTTCAAGCTCTTTACAATTTCTATAAAATCCTCACCGACCGAAGGAGCATCTGAGAACACAATCGCAAAAGATCTTACGGATGACTCTGCCGAAGCCCAAGCATTGGAGGATAACGAGACACTCCCCGAATCCGATCAGTAACCCCTTATATATAATAATGAAAGGAACTGTCCTCAAAAATGAAAACATCGTCGGGAAATTCAGCGAACACAAGAATACAGTGGCTTCACAAAAAGATAGCTAACAATTACTACCCCAACGCCATGAGACTCGCCGAGCGATTCAACATCTCGCACCGTCAAGCCCAGCGCGACGTCGACTATCTGAAAAAGAAGCTTGGCGCGCCTATGGAATACAGTCTTGAACACAAGGGATATTATTACACCGAGCAGTATTCCCTGCCCTTAGTTCTCTCAAGCGACAACGACGACTCTCTCAACGAGCTTGCCGACAGTATGTCTGGAGCGTCGATGCAGGCGGAAAACACCTTCGTGCAGATGCAGATCCCCTACACCGCTACCGTGGAGATTCCCGACAAGCTTTCTGTTCTCTCCCTCAAAAACTTCATTATCTCTAAAGAGCCTCGTAACAAGTACGTTTGCGAGTTTCATAACGTCGAGCAGTTTTTGAGCGTACTTATTACGCTCCGCTCGGATTTCAAGATCGTTGAACCGATGTGGATCAGAGAGAGGCTTGTAAAGTTGGCGGACAACATAATAAAGAATAACAAGTTTTGATTGACGAAAAAGCCGCAAAGCGGCTTTTTCTGTTTTATTAGAGTTTGTGAATGGATTGTGTGTTCATTTTCTGCCCACGTCGGCAGAAAACGAACCAAAAGAACGCGATTGTTGTTCATTTTCTTCCTGCGGCGGAAGAAAACGAACCAAAAGAAACGCGTTTTATTTATGTTCATTTCTTTTCTTCGGCGAAAATGAAACCTGCCGACAATCGCTTAGCGATTGATTGGCTCGCAAATGCAAGCATTTGCTGAACCAAAGAAACGCCGCATAGGGGAAAGAGGGTCTTGTGCGAGAAAAAGCGAACATGCCGCATTTTCTCGCCCTGCGACATCCTCTCTCCCCTATGTACCCCTCTCTCCTGTCGGCAGAGCCGACGAAAAAAGATTATTGATGTCACAGAGGTAAAACTCTCTTATAATTTAGATTTGTAGCCGTAATCTTATTGTAATTTTTTGCTTTGTCGCGTAAGCGACCTTTCCCTAAGGGAAAGCCTCTTTGAGGCTAAAAGTTTTATATTGTTGTAAGCCGTATCCCACTATATTAACCCAATGGGGTTGGGGGACACGGGGGAGGGGCTGTCGAGACGAATAAAAATGCGGCTTGCTGCTTTTTTATTCGTGAGACCCGCCCCTATCCCCCGTGCGGCTTTTCTTTTCGTACTTTTCTTGCAGCTGGTGGCAAGAAAAGTACATATAAGAAATCGCTTTCCTTTGGTTACTTTCTGCCGACGCGGGCAAAAAATGAACAAATAAAACTCACAGAAAAATCAAAACCCAAAAATTTCAAAAAATATTTTAAAAACTTTTCAAAATATTTTAAAAACTTTTCAAAAACCTATTGACAAACCGTTTTGTTCGTGCTATAATACCACAGTGAGCTGAAAAAGCTCTTATCCAAAGACAGCAGGTTCCCGTAAAAGCGAAAGCCACCCTGCCGAGGAAGAATTTAAACGATATAAATATGCCCTTGTGGTTTTTTAGATCTTTCTTCTCGGTATGCGTGTCACGCTTCGGGAAGAAAGTTTTTTTATTTAATCACGGGAGGTTAAAAACAATGCCTAGTAACGCAATACTCGAACAGAAAAAACAGGTAGTTGCAGACCTCGCAGAGCAGATCAAGGCAAGCGCCGCAGGTGTAGTTGTTAATTATCAGGGTATCACCGTTGAGAATGACACAGCTCTCCGTAAGGCTCTTCGTGAAGCAGGTGTCAAGTACGTAGTTATGAAGAACACCCTCACAGGCAGAGCTTGCGACATGTGCGGTTACAGCGATATGAAGCAGTACCTCAACGGTATGACCGCTATCGCTATCTCCAGTGCTGACGATCCCATCGCTCCTGCAAAGATCCTCAAGGAATACGCTGAAAAGATCGATTCCTTCCAGATCCTCGCAGGTTACTGTGACGGAGAGGTAATCGACGCAGCAGGTGTTAACAGCCTCGCAGAGATTCCTTCCAAGGAAATTCTCCTTGCGAAGTTCCTCGGCTCTATCAAGTCTCCTATCTACAACTTTGCTTATGCTATCCAGGCCATCGTCGACAAGAAGAACGAGGGCGAGGAAGCACCCGCAGCAGAAGCAGCTCCCGCAGAGCAAGAGAGTGCTGCAGAATAATCGGTCAGAAACCGAAAGAAAACAAAAACAATTTATATTTCCATATTCAGGAGGTAATTTAAAATGGCATCCGAAAAGATCACAAATATTGTTGAAGAAATCAAGACACTTACAATTCTCGAACTCGCTGACCTCGTAAAGGCAGTTGAGGAAGAGTTCGGCGTATCCGCAGCAGCTCCCGTAGGCGTAGTTGCAGTTGCAGGTGCAGCAGCAGCTCCCGCAGCTGAGGAAAAGACCGAGTTCGACGTAATCCTTACCGGATTCGGCGACAAGAAGCTCAACGTTATCAAGGCTATCCGTGAGATCACCGGTCTCGGCCTTAAGGAAGCTAAGGACATGGTTGAAGGTTGTCCTAAGGCTGTTAAGGAAGGCGTTTCCAAGGATGACGCTGAGAAGGTTAAGGCTGACCTCGAGGCTGCTGGCGCAACCGTTGAGATCAAGTAATTCAAGTCTCGATCTTACCTTAAACTCAAATTACAAATATTTAGCTGTCTGTTAATTTTGGATAACAGAACGAGCCGTGCGGTAGTAATCGCGCGGCTTGTTTTTGTTTTGATAACATATTATATGTTTATTTTCTGCCCTCGTCGGCAGAAAACGAACCAAAAAAAACGCGAAGTGTTGTTCATTTCTTGCCCGCGTCGGCAATGAAACCTGCCGACAATCGCTTAGCGATTGATCGGCTCGCAAATGCAAGCATTTGCTGAACCAAAGAAACGCCGCACGGTGGCAGGAGAGGGTCTTACGAATAAAAAAGCAGCAAGCCGCGTTTTTATTCGTCGCGACATCCCCTCCCCCGTGTCCCCCAACCCCAAAGGGTTGATATAGGGGAGTACGGCTTATACCAATATCAAACTTTTGCCTCAAAGAGGCTTCCCCTTCGGGGAAGGTCGGCTTCGCCGAAGGGTTTAGAGTTGAGGGTTTGTTACTTCAACT
>JAZSRA010000127.1:0-4412 GCA_045538195.1 Eubacteriales bacterium
GATATGGTGGTCAGCTTTTCTTGGCTTCCTGTGAGCTGATAGATGTAGTTTTCGCTGACACCCAAGGTTTTTGCAAACGCTCTTTTGGTAAGTCCCTGTTCATCAATGATTTTATTCAGTCTGTCTGCAAGTGTCATAAAACTCCTCCTTCTTTTTTAAGCATAGCAGCATAAAGCAAAAGCTCTTTTCTGCTCGTAACACCGAGTTTTGAATATAAGTTTTTGTTATGATACTTGAGTGTGTTCTGATTGATTTCCGTTATCTCCTGAATTTCCTTTGCAGTTTTTCCCTCAAGATAGAGCCTGAATATCTGTGCTTCCTTTTGAGTGAGCTTGGATACATTTGACTTGAATATCTCGTAAAATTCAGGATCGGCACCGGATTTATGTCGTTCTACCACCTTGTCAAGCTGCGTCTGAATCTTTGTGTATTCATCCTTTGCCTCGTTGCGGAGGCGTGTAAGCTCGGTTATTTCGTCCTCGTGACCTTTATCCTTATCTGCAAGGAAACGGAAAAGGTCGTTGATTTCAGGAATTTTAACCTGATCTGCGGGAACGGAATTTGTCTTTATATGCTCAAAGCTTTTAAGAATCGGCTTCATATACTTGTGGCTGAAATAAAGGCAAATCAAAACCATCAGCATAAGAACAATAATGAGCACCGCAAGCATTCTGATATACGATTCGGAAAGCAAGGACTGATATTCCTTTTCGGGAACCATAACGGTTAAAATATGCTTGCTGTTGCCCAGTGTAATCTCTCCGTACTTACCGATAAAGGTTTCGTTTCCGTATGTAAAGGTGTCAAGATTTTTGCCCTTCTTTATTGTCATTACGCCTGTGTCGGACGGAGAATACCCCGAATGATTGACGGACATCTGTCCGGTATATGAATCCTTCTCGCTTTCTGTAAATAAACCGTGAATGATGTTGTCAAACTCGTCATTATGTGTTTCGTAGGTCAGGCTGAAATAAAGGCTTGAGATTTCAAAGCCGCATACACCGATAAGCTTGTCGCTTGTGTCAAACACGGGAACACATAAAAACCTCACATTTTCCCACGTGCCGGGAATCTGATATACACCCGTCAGCACATAGCTGTCATTAAAGTCTGCCTTTGAAACATGAAACACATCATCAAGCTCGTGATAAATGCCCTCCGGCATCTCTAAGTGCCATTCGTTGTAATAATCCGCACCATATTCCTTTGCAACGGCAGACGAGCCGTAGAGCATTGATGTTTTGTGGTTTATCATACTGTTTGAGTGAAGATAGGAAAACTTCAGGTAAATGCCGCTGTGGTATTTTTCGGGAAGCTTACTGTTTACTGTCGTGTTAAGCATAAAGAATGCACCGCTGCAATCGGCATACTGCATATTTGCAGCTACAATATTGTAAACCTCTGCCTCAAGCCCGTCAATCAGCGCCGCATTGTTTTCCAAAGCTTCAAAGCTTATGTTTTTTGCGGCAAGATAATGCTCTGTTTCCTTAGAAAGATGCTCTGCAAACAGAATTGCATGAGCAGCATTTGTATCAATAGAGGTTTCTGCACGGTAGTTCGTTTCTTTAAGCTCCCGATGAAAGGTTTCTCTCAGACGAAACGGCGTAATATTGAGAATGCCTAAAAAATTCAGTGCAATCCCGATAACAACAAGGAACAGCATCAAAAGCACAGCAATATACACAGCGAGTCTTCTTTTCATAGAAAGACCGCTGTTTTTTATTTCCGCCAAAGTGGCTTTAATCTGCGGCAGCTTCATTTCTGCTCCTCCTTATCCTTTAATACTTGCTTTTAAGTTCATTGAGCGCCTTTTCACAAAGCTCCGGTAAAACGGTGTTTTTATCCTCGCCTGCGGACACTCTCGCCTGATATTCTGCCCGTGCCTTTGAAAGTATATTGGTAACATTGCCGTCAAATTCCTTTTGAACGGCAGAAGAATTTTCAAATACGGGAAGCGGCTTGAAGGTATATTTGCCGTACATATCGCTTACAGCCTCATAAAGCATACGGTATTTGGGATTTTCCACACCTTCAAGATTTGTAAAAAGTCCTTCAAAGGCTTCGTCTGTTCCCGGAATATAGCCCGATGCAGAGGCAAATTCAATGTTATTGTCCTTTTCTGCAAGGAAATCAACAAATATTTCCATTGCCTTGTTTTTCTTTGCGTCGTCTGTTTTATGAGCAAAGAGCGTTACACCCCTTTGCATAACGGTAGGTGCAGCACCCTCAAAAACAGGATATGCAAGAACCGACAGCTCAATCTTTTCCACGCTGTTGTCAGGATAGGTTACATCATCACGGGTATAAAGAATACCGGCAGACGAACCGATGTAGGATATAATATCGCCTGTTTTCCAAAGATCGCTTCCGAAATTATCATAAAGACTTATACCACCTTCAATTCCGGGCTTGGCAATCGCATAAAAAACATCCTTAAATTCGTTGGTATCGCAGTTTACCTTGCCGTTTTTGATAAGCTCGTCACCCTTTGCGGCAACATTGATAAGGAAATAGTTGTAGAAATCATCATACTGGAATAAATCCTTGCCGCCCGACCATTCATAATAGGCGGATGCCATTTCAAAAAGACCGTCAAAGGTTTCAAAGTCCTTGACTGAAAAACCGCTTTCATTTGCAAAACGGTCAAATAAGGTTTTGTTTACAAAAAGAAGCTCTGTCGATTTGGCAATGGGAAGCGTGAGCTGTCTGCCCGAAATATTGCCCTCCGCAAGAAAGTCATCAACAAAGACCGAAAGCTCCTCCTCGGAATATATTTCGTTCCAGTCTGTAAGCAATTCTTCACCTATACCCTCGGCAACTCTCGGATATGCAGTAAACAAATCGGGGAAATCACCGCTGCCCGGTGTACCCTTTGCAGCGTCAAAAAGGTGCTGGTCAATGGAATCGGAATCAACCATAGAGGTTACGGAAACAAAAACACCCTTTTCCTTGCCGACAGTTGAATTAAATTCATCTATTGCATCGTTAAACGGCGACTCGGATTGATTTCCGTAAACATGCCAGATGGATAAGGTCGTCGGGCTGCTTGGATTAAGTCTTGTATTTTGACCGCAGCCGACAAGTGAAAATGTGATTAAAATTCCCGTGAGAATGAGTGCCGTTAATTTTCGCATAAAAATATGTCCCCTTTACCAAATTTTTCTAATTTCCCACCCTTTTTCTCACCCTTTTGAGAAAATTTTTTTAATTTTTTTTGATTTTTCCCATCCTTTTGGCATTTTGGGGTGAGGACAAAGGTAAAAAAATATGTATAATTGAGCTTGTAAAGTACATCAAAAAATCAATTTCCGATGCACCTTACCAATTCTGATTATTTATATTATATCAGATAATGTTGAAAAATTCAATACTTTAGAAAAATTTGTTACTTTTCTAAGGAAAAATTTTCTGAAAGGAGGATGCGTATGCCGGAGAAAATTGCTTCTTATAAAATCATAAACGGAAATCGGTACAGCTTCTTCTGCGATTTATCGGGAGCGAGAGTTTTTCTAACCGAACCGATCGTGGGCGGCACACCGGAGGAAAGATTAAAAAGAGCATGGGAAATTGCAAAGCCGGAAATCAGCAGATGCAAAAAATGCGGACGGTTCGTATGCGATGCAATGTATAACGCAGATACTTTTATGTGTGTTGACTGCTCCCCCTGGGAGAACCCGCCGAAGTTTTGCAGACATTGCGGAAGCAAGGTTTCAATATCTGATACATTTTGCACAAGCTGCGGCTCGGCTCTGCGCTATGAGGAGGTATGAAGAATGAGACTGATTTTAGCGGAACAGGTACGGCAGGAAAGTATGGACGAATACGGTTTCGGTCCCCGTGCTATGAAAAGACTGAAGGTTTGCAAATCCTGCGGACGCGCATCACCTTCAACAGAAAGCTTCTGTACCGAGTGCGGTGCAAAGCTTCCTGAAAAGAATATGTTTCAGGAATATAAGGAAAGACACAAGTTTTGTAAAAGCTGCGACACGGTTGTAAAGGATGACACCGAATACTGTCCGCAGTGCGGAGAAAAAATGTAGTCAAAAAATTTTTACCTATATATAAAGGAGGCATAAGTTATGAGTTTCTTTGATTTGGAAAGAGCAATCAGACGAGGTGTGAGTCAGGGAATCGGCAGAGCCGTTGGCGATGCCATAGGCAAAGCAATTGAGCCGACAGCCACAGATCTTGCAAACAAAGCGGCAGGTCATATAGATAATGCCGCAGGCAATCAAAACGGAGGTGAAACTCAGGGCGGCGGTTTTCAGGGCGCATTTGCAAATTTGGAAAGAAGCGTAAATAATTACGCAACCGAGGCTGCAAAGAATATGAAGGTTTGCCCGAATTGTGAAAAACCGACCACGGCAGATAAAAAGTTCTGCCCCGAATGCGGAACGGCACTTCCCGAACAG
>JAZSRA010000075.1:0-13567 GCA_045538195.1 Eubacteriales bacterium
CCCAGTATACTGGTACAAATGTGACAAAAATCTTCCCATTTTAGACCGATTTTTTGTGCAACATGCACAAATTGTGCAACATGCACAAAAGACAAGCCTCGGCCGGCTATGAGTTGTTGTGCAAAACGTAGAATCGCAAAATCGGCATAGCGTACAATATGTCTATTGACTTTTTGTGCAATATTGTATATAGTATATACGGCCTCGTGGCCCGAGTGCAGCGCGTATGTCCGCGTGGGCAGAGTTTGCACAGCTCACAAACACGGGGCCTTTAATTTTATACAGGAGGTCAAGCGTATGACAGTTGCCGTTTATGATACAGCATCAACACATGTCGATTATTCGGACGTCTTAATCGTCACGGCTCAGGATTCCGGCACGATCGCGCTCTTGCAGCAGACCGTAACAAAGCAGACGAGTCAAATTTTGCTCCCGAAACCGCATCATATCACAATCACTTTTTAGGAGGGACCTTTATGGAGTCTATCGTCGCAATTATCGCGCAAGTCGGATTTCCTATTGTGTGCTGTCTCTTGCTCTGGAAAGCGCTGGTTGATGAGAAGGACGCGCATAAAGAGGAGATGAGGACGGTCACGGAAGCGCTTAACAACAATACAAAGGCGCTTATTCACTTGTCCGACATGCTTGATCTTCCCAAAAACACGAACGGAGGGAAACACCTTGACAGTTGAGGAAAGATTGCTTTTTATCCGCGCGGGATATTCCGCGCAGGATATCGCCGGTTTTGAAGCAGCCGAAGCTGGACTGGCTCCCGATCCGCCCCCAGCTCCCGATCCGGCCCAGGCTCCCGATCCGGCCCCGGCTCCCGATCCGGCCCCGGCTCACGATATGCCCGCATGGGCCGTTGCTTTGCAGAAATCGCTCGACGATTTGACTAAAGCAACACAGGCCGCAAATGCCCGATATGATGATATGGGTGATCCTTTGACCGTGCAGCAGGAAGCAGAAAACGCCCTTGCCGAATATTTGACAGGCACAAATCCGGCTAAAGCAGCCGCAACAACTAAAACTCATACAGG
The DNA here is from genome assembly GCA_045538195.1 of Eubacteriales bacterium. Taxonomy (GTDB): domain Bacteria; phylum Bacillota; class Clostridia; order Oscillospirales; family CAG-272; genus SVTX01. The sequence continues at coordinate 1,041 of JAZSRA010000075.1, forward strand.
AGGTAACCGCAAATGAGTGTTAATAGCATGTCCTTTGAACAGGCCGCAACCGTGTTAAATTCCCTTGTCCAGCAGGCGACCGGCAACACCGCGTTAACGGTCACGTCCCTTGCTGACTATATCTCCGTTGGTCAGCAGCTTTTGCAGACGGGCTATGATCCTCTCAACATTGGTATTTCTCAGATGGTCAGCAAGACGATTTTCGCCTATCGACCGTTTTCCGGTATGCTGTCCAGTCTCGACCGTGACAGCAACGAGTGGGGCGCAATCACTCGCAAGGTAAACGCGATCCAGCAGCCTGTGGAGCAGTCCGGCGTGTACACACTGACTGACGGCCTGCACACACCGGACATGTTCAACGTCCGCAAGCCTAAGCTTTGGCAGACGAATTTCTACGGTTTCGACGTTTGGACGGATCACGTCAGCGTTACCCGGCAGCAGCTTAAAAACGCTGTCACGAATCCCGCGGAAATGGGCCGCCTGCTCGACCTCGTTCTCGGCACTAAGTCGAACGAGATGGAGATGTCCCGCGTCGCTTTCCGCCGCGCTACGATCGCCAATATGATCGGCGCGCTCTACGCGCTGTCCAACACGGCGCAGGTCCGACACTTGCTCACGGAGTATAACGCTGCGACCGGTCTTGCTCTGACGGCGCAGACCGTTAAGCAGCCTGCAAATTACGGCGCGTTTTTCCGTTGGGCTTACGCGCAGATCGCGAAAGTTTCCGACATGCTTCGCAATCCGAACGCGCTGTATCACCTCAACCCGAACGCAGGCGTTATCCTCCGGCATACGCCCAAAGAGGATCAGCGCTTATACATCTACTCAGGCGCGCTGCATGACGTCGACGCGCAGGTCCTCGCTACTACGTTCAATCCTGATCGCGTCGACTCTCAGCTCCCGGCCGTGACGGAGGCGGTCGACTTCTTCCAGTCTGCCCAGACTCCTGACGCAATCAATGTAAATCCCGCCTATATTGACGCGACCGGCGCTGTGGTGGCGAATCCGACCGCGCAGAATGTTACCGATATCTTTGCGCTGCTTTGTGACCGTGACGCTATGGGCGTAAACTTCTACGACCAGTCCGTGGATGTCAGCCCGTACGAGGCAGCGGGCAAGTATTACAATTACTGGTATCACGACGCGCATCGGTACTACTGCGACGTCACCGAAAACGCGGTCCTGTTCTTGCTCGACTAAGGACCGGAAACAACACAAGCCCCGGTATCATTCCGGGGCTTGTTTCTTAGGAGTGTTTTAAATGGTAGTAACTTTCTATCCGGGCTTTTCAAAGAAGCCTAACTCGACGGCTTTACCGGCCTCTGCAGCGCAGACGCAAGTGATAAACGGAGAGATAAAAGGCGACTTTTCGCCTTACGCGCCGGTTATCCGGTTTAGGACGATCCCGGCGACGAGCTGCCCGACATATGTCTATTGCTATATAGCATCTTTCAAGCGCTACTATTTCGTAGCGTGGGCGTTTGTATCCGGCTTTTGGGAAGCGAGCTGCACTTGCGACGTTCTCGGCACGTATAAAGGTCAGATTCGCGCATCGTCTCAGTTTGTAGAGAGGTCCGGGAGCGACTACGATCCTTATATTATCGACGGCGCGTGCAATCCTAAAGGTCAGGTAGAATTTGCACAGGCCGTTGTAGGTCAAACCGCTATATGGGGTACAGACTATGAAGACGGAACGTACGTTGTCGGTGTGGTGAGCTGTTCGGCCGGTAACAATATCGGGGCGGTTTGCTATTACGCAATGTCGCAACTCGGTTTTAATGCGCTTATGTACGCACTGCTCAATTCGCCTAACTGGATGAATATAGACCCGTCTGAAATATCCACTGATCTCCAAAAAGCGCTTATTAATCCCGCGCAGTATATTGTAAGCGCTGTTTGGCTCCCGATAAATGCAGCTACTTTTATCGGCACGCCGCAAGATATTCCGACAGGAGCGGATGTTACCACAACTGTCCGCCTTGGCTGGTGGAGTTTCGATATACAGGTAAATTGTCGGGTGCTGCACAGGCCGACAAGCGAATACGATTCATGGATGAGGACATTTGTTTGTGATCTGCTTCAACACCCGGACACGCAGGAGTTTGGCACGTGGGTCAATCTCTCGCCGTACACGAAAGTTACTCTGGATTTTCCGCCGTTCGGGTGTATCGACTTAGATACGACCGATTTAATGCACAATCTCGGCGTTTTGTCGTGCCGCATGTTTATCCAGACGTATACCGGCGATGCAACATTATATATTTTCGCTGGCAATATCGACACAGACCCCACACACGCACAGATGATCGGCAGCCTGCAAGCGAACGTTGGCGTTCAAATTCCCGTGGGACAGATAGCGATTAACCCCAGCAATTTCAAAAACGCCGTTGTTGCAGGCGCTGTTACAGGCGCGGCGGAGTTGGCAAACGCGGTTATGGAGGGGAGTTAAATGGCGCGCGAAAAAGTAACTATTGATTCCGGCATGTCGTCAAGCGGCGCTATCGGACGCTTTTTTGGAGGCGCGGCGGATCAGGCGTCCGAATATGTACAGGCGAGTTTTCCCGCCGTCAACAAGGCGCTTGATAACGCTATACGGGCCGCGAGTCCGATGGTCCAGAACGTAACGCAAGCGCTGGAACCTGCGCAGCAGATTGTCGCAGGCGCTAAAACGCTTATGTCCGATCCCTTGCGGTATCTGTCTCAGGCCGCAACAAAAGCAATACCGGCCGCAATAGCGGCAAGCGCAAGTTTGCAGTACACTGGCGGACAGGGTAGCTTTTGTAATTTCCTATATCCCGTCGTGGTCCGCACTAAGTGGATGAGGGTAGACGGAAACCGCGCCGCGTATATCGGGAAACCGTTGTGCAAGGTCCGCCCGTTGTCAGTCTTAACCGGTTATTGCAAGTGTGCCAACGTCAAGCTTGACTTGCCCGGCACGGCTCAGGAGCCGACGGCGACAATTGAGGAGCTGCAAATTGTGGTCCTGTATCTTGAGGCGGGAGTGTTCCTCGAATGATAGGCAACTGGACAAATGGCCCCGCTATGCAATCGCTGACTCAGGAGCAGCGGCAGCAAAACGCGCGTGAAATATGGGGATATTTCCAACAGCGCGGATGGACTCTTGAGAGCGTTTCCGGTATGCTCGGCAATATGCAAATAGAGTCCGGTATAAATCCGGGACAATGGGAAGAACAGTTTCCGATATACGGCGCGGGCGGTTTTGGTCTGGTGCAATGGACTCCGTGGAGTAACTTTTCCAATTGGGCGGGGGCAGATTGGGAAACCAACTATACAAAGCAGCTCGCCCGCATCCAATACGAGCTTGACAACGGTTTACAATGGATACCAGTTGCGGCGGATAATTATATGACTTTCCAGCAGTTTACACAGTCGACAGGCGATCCCGGCGATCTTGCTATGGCGTTTGAGCGCGGCTATGAACGCGGAACGCCGATGGAGTCGGAACGCCGCGCAGCCGCCGCATATTGGTATGATTATCTCGGCGGAGTCGGCCCTATTACGCATCATATTCCGATATGGCTTTTATTCAAATTGAAATGGAGGTATGAAAACCGTGGACGTTCCTATTTTATTTAGGGCGCAAAATCTCGCCGTAGCTGCACAGTCTCCGGCAGGCGTCCAGACGGTTAACAACGTGACAGCGGCTTTTTATGCGCGATATCTTATGAAGCGCGCAATATCTGCCGTCAAGCTGGAAATTCCGCTTGAATGGGATAAAGACTATGTGGCTTATACTCTGTTCGGATGGGGATTCGGTATCGTTTGCCGCGTCCCTCGCTACGGCGTGATTTTTCAAGCCTGCTCGCTTTACGGGCGCAACGTATACTATCAGCCAACGCGCGCCATGACAGCAAACCCTCTTTTCCAAAATCCGCCTCAAGGCTGGATTATCGGGAAAAGCTGTGAAGTCGTCAAATTGCAGCCGGATTTCTCGTCATTCATGGATATCGTGACGACGTACGCGGCACGGCTCGCGCTTGCGTACGAGGCATGGCAGATGAACACGCAAAATTCAAAGCTTGCATATGTCGTCGGCGTGGACGGCAAAGCGCAGGCGGCGACTTTTGAAAAGCTTTTTGACAAGATTCAATCCGGTGTTCCCGCTGTCGCAACCGGCCAAAACCTTTTTGACAAGGACGGTAAACCGCGCTGGACCGTCTTTTCGTCGGAAATGGGCCGAAACTATGTTGCGCCTGAAATGTCGGAGGACATGCGGCGGATTATGTCAGAATTTGATTCCTTTGTCGGAATACCGTCGAATCCGAACGCGGGCAAAAAGGAACGCCAGATCGTCGACGAGGTAAACGCTAACAACGTGGAAACCGACACAATTATCGATCTTGTCGTGAGAACACTTAACGACGGTTTTTCCCGCGTCAATAAAAGGTTCGATCTCAATTGCCGCGCGTCGAAAAAATACCCGCTCGCCATGCAAAGCGAGCAGACCGGGGAGGGTAAAAGTTGATGTTTGCTTCTTTATCTATATACGGTCTTTACAGCTACGACAATTCCATTTTTGATAATCTCGTTTTGCCGCCCGCCTTTACAGAACAAGAGCGAGATGATACAATACTGACGATCCTGTCGGAGTGCTCTGATTTCGCGCTTCTCTATCCGGATTTTGACTTTATGAAAATGCTTATCGGCGTTTGGTCCCGGAATGAGCTTCATATTTGGAATAAACTTTTAGAATCGGAGCGTATCGAGTTTAACCCGATTGAAAACTATGACAGGCACGAAAACATAACCCGCGCCGTCGACAGCTCAGGCGGGGAGATGGACAGCAGATCCAGCGCGACGATAGGTCAGGCCGACCGGAAAACAGACACACTCACGGCGACAGCGGGCAGCACGCAGCGCGACGATTCCGGTAGCAGCAAAAACAGCGGAGCTAATATCGGCAGCACGGAGGGAACGTCCGGTCAAACCGCGTACGACTCCGACACCATTAAAGACACAGGGCGCAGCCGCGGCGCTTCTTCCAGTCTCAGCAGCGCCGACGAGGAGCACAGCGGGACGACGAAAGAATCCAACAGCAGCGCCGAAACCGGGACCGGCACGACGGCAGAAAAAAGCGCGGTACAGGAGTCCGAAACCGGAAAGCGTGAAACCAATAACCGTACTGTCGAAACCGTCATAAACCACACGCACGGCAATATCGGCGTTACGCAGGCCGCCGACATGCTCGTCCGCTTCCGCGAGGTTTCCGACTTCTGCACCATAGATTTTATCGTTGACAGTTTCAAGGATCGCTTTTGCGTACAAGTCTATTAATATGAGGAGGTACAAAGCATGTTTCCGATCTTTTCGCGCATGTTTCCCAGTACGAATCTGCAAGACTTGAATCTTGATTGGATCGTACGGCGAATCATGGAACTTTCAAAGGGCATTATCGCGCCGTACATCAATCAGCAAACCAATACATGGATGGTTTACGACACGACGACAGAAACTTTTGTTGATAGCGAGGTTTCCGCAACCGGCCCCGAAGGCCCCGAAGGCCCCGCAGGCCCCGCAGGGCCCGCAGGCCCCGCGGGAGGTGTGGAGAGCGTCAACGGCTTGACCGGGGCGATATCGCTCACAGCTGGAAACATCCCGTACAACAGCGGCGAGACGTACGCAGCAGGCACAACGGGCCGCGCACTTAAAGACGCCGCGAATATGCCGGGCTACGATTACAAAGAGGCCGGTTTATACTCCATCTCAGCATTCATCGCGCCCGGATACATTACAGGAAGCGGCAATTATGCGGTATTCTATCTGCCGATTCGTATACCAGCAGAACTTACAACTATAATCGCGACGCTCAATCTGTCGACGAATGTGGTGTATACTACAGATGGTATTATTACAAACGCCTTTGACGTTTCAACTGTGACCGTAAGTCGCTCAGGGGACACCGGTTTAAGATTTGAAGCGCACTTTGGTGAGACTCAGACGGCAAACCGCTCGTGTAGCGTTTTTCTTACAGGCCTTACTCTTGATATTTCATAATAGGAGGAATTATATGTTGTACTTTATCCATGAAATCAAGCGCGAAAACAATGTTGTAAACAAGGGAATAGTCGTTGCGGCCACGCTGGAAGACGCGAAACAGGGATACCATGCGTATCTTGGCGCGTATGCATACGGGCATCAACCCGGTTGCGATTTAGTTTCTTGCTTTATCAGCGACCAGAACGGCGCTATCCGCGAAGCGGAAACTTGGAACCCTTCGCCTGCCGAATAACCTAAAGTAATCAAAACGCAATACGGCCCGTCCGGATCGAACCCGGACGGACCGTATTTTATTACACTCTGTTTAGAAATCGCAATCCAACTCGCACGACACGAACGGCTCACCCCAGCGCGTGGTCCCGTGAATCAGGATGATAGCGAACGGATCCGCGCCCATGATATCCGCGATATCCAGAAACTCGCGGATGAACGTAGCGGAGATCGTCGAATACTTCACGCCGGAATTGTCGACGAAAGAGAGAACCTTGTTTTCTTTCGGCACGCCGTTCTTGTCGGTCTTAGGATCGTTGTAGAGCGCCCAGCTCGCAATCGGCACGGAGAGTCCGGCCGGGGCCTCCTGTACCATCATGGAAGAGGATTTCGTCAGCTTGTAAATAGTTTTCTTGTCGTTGACGTCGACGTTGGTTTTGATGATTTCCATATTCAATTCCTTTCTGCCCGTATAAGGCCGATAGCGCAGCCAATTTTAACTTAGATTTCGGAGAGGATCGGAGGCCAAGTGCTTTGGTATTTCATGCGATTCAGGATATGCGCAGGGCAGGAGGTCCCGAACGGGTAAGTTATCACCAGAGATACTACAGCGCCGGAACCGTAGCGCTTTTTGATAACGTCGCCGACTTCATAAAGATGATCGCTTTTGAATAGGTATTCTTGATAATAACTATTAAAACGCATTTCGGCGGAATACCAATAAACCTTAGAATCGTTCATACGATAAAACCTCCGTTCCATATAAGCTTATCGGATTGCATGTCGTGTTTGACGTCATAACCAAAAGCCCGAAGCGCCGAGCATAGAGCGTTCGCCTTATCGTAAAAATGCGCTTCGGCAACCAGACGCTGCGCCGCAAACCATGCTTCAAGGGATATTTTACCGTCGACAACGTCGACAACCTCATATCCCTCGCGTCGGAGCTTTTGCGGGAGTGTGATATTGATGTAAGCATCAATAGTGTCGTTATGCTCCTCAATTAGACTTTTAACAATTTCTGCGTTTGTCATGTCCATTTGTCCTTTCATATCAAAATAGGGTATTGCTTAGTGTTATAATACAACACAACGAAAGATTTTACAATTGGCAACGTCTCCAATGTTCATGCACAATATTTATGGTTTCTGCCGACAGATTCAACAAATCGCCGTATTCCGTGGTAACATCCAGCTTATAAGTTGTCGGACGTAAAACAATGTTTTTTGTGATTGCAACTTTATGTCCGTCGATTATCTGATTTCCCATGCCGGTATCGTTATAAACGCTTTCCAGCTTGCCCGTCTCCGTCCATGTAAAGCCGGGCTGGAACGCGGGCAAGCCTCCCTTGTAAAGCAGCTCCACAGCGCCGGAGCGCTTCGGAACGCCAGCAACGGTTATATGAGGACCGTTGCTCTCCGTGGTATAGGCGTACTTTTTCGCGCCCAGCGTGATGAAATCGGGATATCTGCCGTCATCCTCATAGACAGACATGTAATGTCTAACCCCTTTAGGATCGTCGGCAAAGCAGCCGTGTTCTATCGCGTCCGCTTTCCGTTCTTCATTGTATGCGGTAAAATCCGCTTCTCCAACGTATTTAACCGAGTCAGTATCGCAATATACTACTCTGTCTTTTCCGACGATAGAAAGACCCTCTTGAAGTTGCCAACGCGCCCAGCTTGTTACCCATACGCCCCATTGATATACTTGATACGGCCGCTTACCGGCTTTTTCCAAAATCTCACGCTCAAGTATACTGCGCAGGCCGTCTGGGTCCTTGCCAGCTTTGATAGCTTCGGAAATCTTCTTTTCTACGTCCGTTGTGAAGTCTCCACCGTTGTAAAGGACCCGCGCCCGTAACGGAGACATGACACTGTTTCCGTAGATCGCGTTAAGCAGATTCTTAGCTTTCATATAGTAAAGCTCTTTTCCGGGAACGTTCTTTAAGGCGGTTTTTTCAACGTAGTATTTTTTATTGATATCCCGTATCTCAATAGGAAGATAATCATACCACGACGTCCACAGGTCCAGCACGTCAAGATTAAAGTTGTACTGTTCTTCTATGATCTTGAAATCAATATCGGTAACAACAATCTCGCAATCTTTGCACGCAAGTATTCGCCCGTTATCCGCTTTCAGGCCGGACGGATAATAGACGCACTTGGCTATTGGTAAATACGGTATGGGCTCATACCGATATTTCAGCTCTACATTCCGTAGCCTGCAACGGATTAGGCAGGCAGCGCCGCGCTGGATGTAATCATAGACACGCCGGTTTAGGTCCTCTTTGCGCTGCTTAAATGGAGTCATCGGATATTGCCGCATACACTGTTGACTTGGATAACTTGACGATATGTCGACACTTGTAACGTTATGGATAATCTCATTAGCATAATATCGGTTTGCGTGCGTATTCCCGCCCCGGAAAGCAGCGCGCAGCAGCTTGAAACATTCATAGTCCGGCCACAAATCCCGCATTTGATGATAATAGGGCTGCATAGCAACCTTTATTTCGCGCCGGACATAGCCCGTCGCCGTATAGGGTATTGTGTATTGATTATCGCCAAAAAGCGCCATGATAGCACGGACGGCTTTACACAGGCCCCACACGTCATAAACGCAATACAATAGTTGTTTGCGCGTCAACGGGGTATCTGGAAAACGGCGCTCGTCATAGCCGAATGACTCCCCGCCGCGCTTGTGGTAGTCAGGGCAATATTTAGCCGTCGCCTCTTTCAGTCCCATGTTGAACAGCTTATAGGAGCACCGAAACTCAAACGCGTGATACATTTTAAAATAGAGAATCGCGCGCCCCTCAAGCGCGAATACTTCTTCATCGTCAAATGAATAGATACCGGATAGAAATTGAAATTCGTAACTTGCGTTATGGATATAGCAAAGCAGCTTTAAACCTTGCAAGCGCTGTTTGACTGCAAACAAGCAATGTTGGAACCGCGGCCACGTCCGCCCCATGACAATAAAGTCGGACCCATCCGGGAAGTCGATACAGAATTGCCAAACGTACATGGCCGCTTGTTCGATTTCTTTATACCGGCTTGTCTCAATGTCAAAAGCGGCTATCGCATCAGCGAACGCAGGACCGCGCCCGGCCGCGCCGCGAGGCGCGGCCGTAAAGCGCAGTTTGTCATAGGGCGCATGTTCTTCACAGTAAACCATATTACCGGCCCTTGCGCTTTCCGCGCCGTTTGCGCTGTCTCGTCTGCCTGTATTCATTGAACAGCTCAGACCAACGTTGCGCGGATTGATTCTTTTCCTTTTGCGCCTGCTTGAATACATTTACTAAAGTCGGACTGTCGCTGTCGTACTCGGCGGAGATGCCGATAGAGCGCATCCATTTTTGGAAACGCGCCCAGTCTTGGAAATTGCTGTTATTTATAAAGGTATAGCCGCGCTTCTTCAAAGTCTCTATTGCTTTCTTCTTAATTTCCCGTCGCTCTGGTACTGTCGTGGCTCCGTATGTCTCGCCGCGCAGAAATTTATTAAGGTCCGCGACTTCTTTCAATAAATCCGCGTCGGAAAGCTGACTTGTCTTTTTGAAATCCGGAACAGCGTCGATAAAAGGAACGTCCGATTTCATCACGCGGGCAACGCGCTTAACTGCTTTAGATCGCGCATCGGTATAGTATTTGCGAATATCCGATATTTTCACTTTGCCGGATTCGAGTATATCGGACATCTTAGCAAAAGACATGTTTCCAAACTTCTCTTGCAACGCGGCGCGTTCAATTGCGCGTGCTGACCTCGGTTTTTTCGCCATAACTCACAACCTCCATATCTTTTCGAATTGAACCTTTACATAAGCGCTGGAATAATAAAGACGTTTGTCAAGTAACGCCTCCAAGAGATAATAATAATCTTGTCGGAAAGCGCGTATGTCGACCGGAAATGTTGTGTAACACTCGGCCGCTTTTCGTCCCTCCACGACGTAGTACAGACCCGGATCGCGCGTGTGCTCGTATACGGTCACGTTTCCAATGCTGACAAGCGGTGTATATTCCCGAAGCGGTTTCGACGCTACATATTCATAGTTCGCGCCGGAAAAGCGGTTTTCAAGCGCCATAGTCTTAAAGTCGGAGCTGTTCGCCACTTGATACAGGGCGCTTGTCTGTTTTGCACGGGAGATCGGAGAGTCTTGATATATGTATATTGAGATCATGCCGTGACGCAGGTTTTTGTATTCCTGTCCCTTTTGTAACATGCGGTCTATAACGTCCACAAGGCCCAGAGCGTCGAGGATCGGCGCGCGGAGATCGTTAGAGTTAGCGAGGATGAGACACTTCATCGGCTTTTGATTCAAAGGTGGTAATTCACGGTTACGGTTAAGGGATTCATAGAGATTGAGGAAAGCACTATCCTCATTCTTTATTGGACGTTCGTGCGCCTCTTTGATAGCCTCGTCGAATATGATCGTCTCGTAATCCATGCCGTCGATACCGCGCAGCGTGGAGAACGTGGAGAGGCTAACACCAATACCAACAGGAGCGCCGGACGGCTTCAAAACGTCTTCGACAATCTCTCCCCGATAAATACCGGCTACGTTCTTACCCAGCGGAGCGAATAAGAAGTTGTTTCCCGTGTCCGCGTTCACGCGCTTGAACGGGTTAAGCTCAGGCAACTTTGCGGCGCTTAGTTGCGTATCGTTTCGACGGACATAAACAACTTTGCCATATATGCCCGCGCAAACGTCGAGAAGTACACCATAGGTTTTGCCGGTCCCGCGCCCGCCTAAAGCGAGGATAAAGGGCGCGGGGTCCTCGTGCCATAGCGAGTGATTAACAAAGCCGGATTCAAGATACAGTTGTTTTTTCACGCTCTATCACTTCCCGCAAATAATAATGGTAGATGTTTCGTCTGCCGGATCGAAACATTTGAGTATATAAATACCGAGTGCCTTTGCCTGCTTTCCGCAGCGCTTCAAAATAGGCGAGATATTCCGAATAGGACCGGCAAACTGTACATTCGTCAAGTTGTGGCCCGTGTAGCACATGATAAATATGATCGGGGCTGTTTTTCAAATCCTCAATTTTCATAATACAAACCTCCATATACAATAGATAATACCCGCTGTAGTAATTAAACCACCTGCAAAAGACATAATAGCAAGGACAGTAATACAGGCCCAAAAAACTATTCTGTCGTAATACTCGCGCATATCCTATCACTCCATTTCGTTCCATCTCTGTATATCTTGCCTTTTGTGGCATACGTGTCCGCTATATGCTCAATATGCTTTAGTATCTCAACGCCCTGCGGATAGTCGCGCGCCCACTGCTGTATAACCGGGGGCCCTGCATTTGGACATATAACACAGCCGTCACGGCCTACATCTTTATAAATAGGGGACAGCAGGCCATGCTCTATGCAAATTTCCTTTGCCCGGGCCTCTGTGACATGGCGCTCGACTAAAATACTGCGCTTTTCCTTGGTCAACTGGCCGTATCTACTACACTCGTCCGCAGCTATGCCGATGTCCAAGTAATCAAAATAGCCGACGTTTACGCCATTAAGGGCACGCCTTTTACTATAATCGCGAAATAGGCAAAAACCATAACCAAGACCGTATCCCATAATCTGCCCTTTGCGTGGGCCTTTTGTCAAAAAACGGTTTACATGGTCCCAATAGGTCATACCGTGAGCCTGATAACATGGCATACCAAACCCGGTGAAGCGATCAACGGCAGCCTGTATAAAATCATAGTGGGCCTTGCGAATCAAAGGTATGCAATCTGTCAACATAGGGATATAGTAAACAATTTTACATATGTCTCCGGACTGGCTATGCAATATAACACTTGCCGTGCTGTCCTTACCACCGGACCATGATATTTTTACTGTACTCATAAATCACAATCCTTAGATGTCATAACAAGATGTCCAGTTTTCGGACATACATAATAGTGTTGCAGCATACAGCGTTTGCAAAATCTTTTGTGGCTGTCTTTCGGATAATTCGTAGTTACTTCCTTTTTGCTATGATTCTTTTTAATGTTTGTGCTTTTCATATTAAAGCCTCCTGTATAAAATTGAGCATAGCTCACAATCTATAATAGCATACCGGAGCCGGAGAATCACGAAAAAATATTGCACAAAAAGTCAATAGACATATTGTACGCTAAGTCGGAGGCCAAGCGGTCTTAGGAAGACAATGACTAGACCCAACTCCTTGGCTCACAGAACGACATGGCTACGATCCGACTTAGCTCACAATCTATAATAGCATACCGGAGCCGGAGAATCACGAAAAAATATTGCACAAAAAGTCAATAGACATATTGTACGCT
>JAZSRA010000042.1:0-1532 GCA_045538195.1 Eubacteriales bacterium
ATTATTGTTGATATGATCATTATGTCGGTGGGCGTCCGTCCCGAAACAGTCATCGCAAAAGATGCAGGAATAGAACTTAATCCGCGCGGAAGCATTATTGTAAACAACAAAATGCAGACCAATATACCGAATATTTATGCTGTCGGTGATGCAGTTGAGGTTGAGGATTTTACAACAAAAAAACCTGCCTTTATTCCTCTTGCAGGGCCTGCCAACAAGCAAGGCAGAATTGCGGCGGATAATATTGCGGGATACGAGAGCGTTTATACGGGAACGCAAGGTTCGGCAGTTTTAAAACTCTTTGATATGACCGTTGCTACCACAGGTCTTAATGAAAAGTCGGCTACTGCGGCAGGCATTGATTACGATAAGACCTACAACTATTCGGCATCCCATGCCACCTATTATCCGGGGGCGGCACAGATGTCAATAAAAGCGCTTTGGGATAAGAAAACGCTTAAAATCATAGGTGCGCAGATCGTCGGTTTTGACGGTGTGGACAAGCGTATGGACGTGCTTGCCACCGCTATCCGTTTCGGCGCGAAAATCACCGACCTTACCACCCTTGAACTTTGCTATGCGCCACCCTTTAGCAGTGCGAAAGACCCCGTAAATATGTTAGGCTTCGTTGCCGAAAATATCGTCAGCGGAAAACTAAAACAGTTCTTCTGGCACGATGTTGAAAATCTTGCACGTGACGGCAGTGTTTTCTTACTCGACACCCGTACACCGTTTGAAGTAATGTATGGTAAAATTGATGGCTTTGTCAATATTCCGCTTGATGAACTGCGCGAACGACTTGACGAAATTCCGAAAGACAAACCCGTATATGTTCATTGCCATTCGGGACTTCGTTCTTACCTTGCTTGCCGTATTCTTATAGGCAACGGGTACGACTGCTATAACCTTGCAGGCGGATGGCGGCTCTATGAATCGGTAATAAACGAGCGCACCGTCCCTGAATACTCTTGTAAAGACTGTAAATAAGTATGGCTATGAGAAAAGCCGATGGGAAATCTTGCGATTCCTCATCGGCTTTTCGTTATTACTCGAAAGAAACAGGTTTTGAATCGTTTGTCGCAAATGCGTTAGGACCGGGATCTGACATAGAAAAATACATTTTAGCAGCTTTGGTTGTGCCGAAATCTCGGTTAGAACCGGAGTTCTGCACCTTGTTAAAGGCATCGCGGAACATCTGATTGTGCGCTTCCTCACGGTTTAAAAGGAAGTCGATGGTCTCACGCACCTTTTTATCATCAATCTGACGGTAAAGATATTCATAAACCACCTTTGCACGTTGCTCAGATGCGATATTGCTGAGTAGGTCTGCACAGAGGTCTCCCGTAACCGTTACATAGTCACCCGTCCAAGAGTAGCCCGAAGCGTTAATAAGACCGGGGTTAAGACCTAAAATCACATGCGACTGAATCTCGCCTGACGGCACCTTTTCGGCATCAACATCGTGTCCATTCAGTAGATTAATTGTCTGTGCCACCATTTCCATATGACCGAGCTCTTCTGCGGCAATATCA
>JAZSRA010000082.1:0-4736 GCA_045538195.1 Eubacteriales bacterium
CCTGCAGAGGAACCGGTAGAGCAAACAATGTCACCTGTCTTGGAAAGGTCGGAGGAGTATCCGTCGTAAACGGCTATACCGCCTTCCACGGAAGGAGTGTAAACCGTGTTAAATATGTAGCTGAACGTATCGTTATCCAGAGACAAGGCTTCACCGTCAAAGATCGAGCTGGCCTTTTGTGCCATGCCCACCTCGAAGAAGTTAAACCAGGCATCCGAAGCAAAGAATTGCTTGCCGCACCAGTCATAATAGGATTTGGAAAGACGGGCAATGCCTTCAAAGGTGGCAAGATCGTCGGCACTTGCACCGGTCGCTGCCGCAAACTCATTGAACAGTGTCATATTGACATAGAGAACCTCGGTGGATTTGGCAATGGGGAACACATACAGCCCGCCGTCGGAAAGACGGCCCTCCGCGACAAACTCGTCCACATACTTGCTTAATTCATCTTCAGTGAAATACTCGTCCAGATTGGCGAGCATCCCTTTTTCCTGGAACTGAATCGCCACCTTGGGATATCCTGTGAAGATGTCGGGCATATCCGGTGCGCCGGGATCATCGTCCGCGATCATGGCAAGGCTCTTGTTCAGTTCGGAGCTGGAGGAGATAGCTTCCACGTTGATGATGATTCCTTTATCTTTTCCAACGGTGGAGTTAAACTGGTCGATCAGATAATCCATCGTCGCCTGCATATCCCCACCATAGTTGTGCCACATCGTCAGCGTGACCGGATTTTTGGGATCCAAAGGCGATTTGGAGCACCCTGCAAAGAGTCCGCAAAGTAAAAATACGATAAAAAGAAGCGATAATACTTTTTTCATAAAGCAAGCCTCCGATGAAGAATTTTTTTGCCCTTTTTAAGCAGAAAATGCGGATTTCACAAAAATCATAGATAGTTTTCGAGTTCCCACCCATTTTTGCCGTTTGGTGTGGGGGCAAAACCGTAAAAATCCGTATAATTGTGCTTGTAAAGATCAAGACAAAAAGATTTATTTTTCTACAGTATATCACAAACCGTTGAAAAATTCAAGGGTTGAAGACAAATATCACACATTTTTCAAAAAGCTCAGGAGGTGTTAAATGGTGAATCGCGAAAACAAGATAGCGAAGTACAAGATCATTGCCGATTCCGGCGGAACCCGATACCGTTTCTACTGTGAAGCATCGGGCGCGGCTGTGTGTACGACAAAGCCTGTCAAAGCCGAGACTCCCGAGAAGGAATTGCTTCTTGCCTGGGAGGAAGGAAAAGAAAACTTCAGCTTGTGCCCCCGCTGCGGTCGCCTTGTCTGCGATGCCATGTACAACGCCGATGTGTGTGAATGCGTGGACTGCGCACCTTGGGAGAACAAGCCCAACTACTGTAAAAAGTGCGGAGTCGAGATTCACAAAGGAAACGTTTTTTGCACCGGATGCGGTGCTCGCACAAGATATGGGGAGGTGTGGGCCTGATGACGGAGAAACTGGAATATCTGCGCAGGGAGAATATGAGAGAATGTGGCTTCGGTGTAGATGCGATGAAAGAGATCCGAATCTGCACCGATTGCGGGAATCCTTCCCCAAGCACAGAAGCCTTCTGCAGAGAATGTGGATGCAGGCTCCCCGATAAAACCATGTACGATATATATAAAGAAAGACATACCGTTTGCCCAACTTGCGATACGGTGGTGGCACAGGACAGTGAGTACTGTCCGCAATGCGGAACGAAATTAGAACAAAAAAACGAACATAAAGTTTCTTAAAATGATTAAGGAGGCAAAAGCAAATGAAAACAGGCTTTAAGAAAATCTTGTCAATGCTGCTTGTGTTGACGATGCTGCTGAGTATGACCGGCATAACGGCATTTGCGGTTGATGCAGAACCGTTGCCCACAACCTTGGAGGCCCCGAGCATTATCGTATATGATTCGGGCTACCGCACGTTGGATATGGAAGTCAAGGTAGAGCATCCAACTTCTATCATGGATGTATATGAAAAGAGCGCTACCAACCGGGTCTATGATGAAGAAACCTATGAGTATTCCAGTGATTACGGCGAGTATTATCTGTACGATGCCGTTGTTCAGATCGACTGGAAGCTCGATGACGGTGACTGGCAGTATACAGCAGAGTGGGATGAATATGCGTGGGAATGTGATGAATATGAATATTTCAACGGCGCTCATGTAGGCTGGTCATACGTTGCTTCTCCGTCTGCTTATTATAACAGCACCTTGGAGCAGGCGTTGATCGATCAGGAATGCTTGATTGAGACCACCGACGGTTCCAGCACCTATTACCGATTTGATGAGGCGAACCACAGCATTTCCTTCCGCGCAAGATATTTCTTCATGTTTGAAAGTGACACAGGAAGTGCAAATGTGAATGTTCTCTCCGATTGGTCGGAGGTTGCCGTCTACGGCGGTGGCAGTGTTCAGGAAAACAGCATTCCCATGACCCTTAGCGCACCGACCCTTGCGAATCTTGAAATCTATGATACGTATACCTATTACATGGTTCCTATGGTGCAGTTTGACGTGTATCCGGGAAGTGATATTCTCGATGCGCTTATGTGGTATGAAGAGTATGATGCTGAACTGGAGTCAAGCGACATTTCGTTGGTCTTGGAAGCAAGTCTTGACCCGAATTTTGGTCCCGAAGCTGTCGTGATTGACAGAGACGTCTCTCAGTACTCCGCTATCGAACGTAAAAATAACTGGGATATGATGTTCTATGATTTGTGGTGGGATCTTCCTACCAGCGATCAGGAAGCCTTCGTGTGGAACGGCGAGACCGTTTATCTCAGGGCAAAATGGGTAAACGAGCGTGAAATCAGCGGCCAGTGGTCTGAAATTGAAAGTCCTTATTCCAACGTGATCAGCATTCAGGGACCTCAGATTGCCGCTTACACGATATCCGTTTCTCACGGCTCCTACGGATTCGATTCTTACTATGATGCTCAGTGGAATGAAAAGATTACGGCAGGAAAAGAATATGATTATATTTACTGCCATCCTCTGGAAGGTTGCTACGTCGATACCGTAACGATCAATGGGCAAGTGATGTACGATTACGATGATGAAGCTACACACGAGCTTCTTTATTGGAACTATAACAGAGACTTGTTCCATTTCCACGATGAAGACAATTATGCCGACAGGGATCTAACGATCGAAATCACCTATGCCGGTACACCTACCGAGATGTACGGCATCACCACCGAGTGGGGAAACGGCGGATATCTCGAGCTTGATTATTATTCAAACTACGTCTCATGGGAAGATAATTCCCTTGTTGTCTATCACGGAGCTACCCCGGGGTTTGAGATCATCCCCTATACGGGATGTGTCATTGACACGGTTCTGATCGACGGTGTTGAAAATGCACAGGCAAAGGAAGACGGATATTATCAGTTCCCGGCGATCACCGACAACAGCCATAGTATTGAAGTCACCTTCAAACGAGAAGCGTATGCGGTCAATTTCTGGGCCGATTCCCGAAAGGGTTATATCGAAAGTGATTACGACTGGTATAACGGCAATGCCGGTTACGTCCGTATCGGTGATGACGTTACCTTTACCTTCGGTCCCGATGCTGACCACAACGGTAATTATTATGAGATCACACAAGTTTGGATCGACGGTGTTCTGAACGAGGAAGCAAAGGCTACCGGTTCTTATACCTTCGAAAACATTCAGGCCGGTCACAGTATTGATGTATATTTCAGCGATGCCCCTGTTGTCACCCACGACGTAACTGCTACCAGCGGTGAGAACGGAAGCGTTTCTCCTGAGGGTGTGGTACACGTAAGAGAAGGAAGCGACAAATATTTCTACTTCTATCCCGATGAGGGCTATGAGGTTGACAAAGTCTTTGTGGATAACGTAGAGATCACCAACCTTGCAACCAAGGAATATTACATTGTTAGCAATGTGACCGCAGACCGCACCATCCACGTAACCTTCAAGAAACTGCCTGTAAGATACAACGTGAACGTGGTTGTCAGCGGACACAACACCTCCGCTCACGCTGTCAGCCCGGTGGGAACTACCCCCGTATGGGAGGGCGAGAGCTTTACCGTGACTTTCACCCCCTTTGCAGGCTACTATGTGGAAAAGGTTCTCGTAAATGGCTCGTTGACTGAGGCTGACGGCACCTATTCTATCGCCGCAGTCGACGCTGACACCACCATTGAGGTCTTCTTCAAGATCAAGAGCTACACCGTCACCTTCGTGGACTACGACGGAACGGAACTGAAAAAGGAGATGGTTGAGCACGGTGCTCAGGCAACGGCTCCCGCCGATCCTACAAGAGAACATTACGTATTTACCGGATGGGATACCACCTTCAGTGATATTACTACCAACGTAACTATCCGCGCAACATACCGTCCTGCAGAATATACCGTGCGGTTCCTTGGATGGGACGGTTCGGTTCTAAAGACCGAGACTGTAACCTATAACGCAAATGCGACGGCTCCCGAGGCTCCCGAGAGAGAAGGCTACAACTTCAGCCGTTGGAGCCACAGCTTCACCAACGTCAGCAGTAACCTTGATGTAACCGCTGTTTACGAAAAGAAGGAATATACAGTAACCTTTGTGGATTCCGATGACAGCGTTCTCAGTACCCAGACCGTCAAGCACGGCGAGGCGGCAACAGCTCCCGAAGCACCCACCAAGGAAGGCTACACCTTCGTGGGGTGGGATAATACGAATTACGGAAACGCCACTCAGGCTATGACCATCAAGGCAATGTATGTGG
>JAZSRA010000046.1:0-6041 GCA_045538195.1 Eubacteriales bacterium
TTCGGCATCTCGATGATAATCGTTATAAGCTTTATTAAGAGTACCAACATAGGCAAGCGCTACATCGGGAAGATCGTAGCCGTCAATCGTGGCTGTCGAGATTTTGATGTTGCTGTTATTGTTGTTCTCGCCACTCTGCGAAGTGCCGGGGTTTTCCTTGTCGGGATCGGTGCTGTTGTTATCCCCGCAGGCTGCGAGAGCGAAAATCATCATACCTACAAGAAGTAGGGCTAACAGTTTTTTCATTGTGTTGTCCTCCTATCAATCGAGAGATTTTGAAATCGATTAGAGTTTATCAATTCTGATTTCGATTCTGTCATAATAGTACAGGTTGCCAATTTCGCTTTCCTTTTCAGAGTCAGAATAACCACGACCAAAATGTACGTAATAATAACGGTCGTTATAGCGGAAACCCCAAACCGGTTCCATCAAACCTTTTGCCTCTTCAAGCGTCCTCTCGGTAAGAGGATCTTCGCCATCGCTAACAAAATTCTGACCCTTGATGTTCTTACCATCCTGAGAAATTGCTTTGGTGGCCGCATAGAGCTTCTCTAAATAGGCATCATACTCGTCGTTCGTAATTTCTCCGGACTCTTTCGTAAACCAAATAAGTGCAGCGGCGTACAACTGGGTGGGATCTTCTGCGAAAACCTGCTTTTCGCCGTTCAACTTCCATTCAAAATCGGGGTCAATGTCATCCAATTCCAGATTGATCGAGGACAGATAATTCTCAAAAGCTGCTTGACTGTACGGCTCGTCAGTATTGTTCTCACCACCGTTATTTTCTTCGCCGCCGTCATTATTTTCGCCGCTCTGAGAAGTGCCGGGGTTATCCTTGTCGGGATCAGTGGTGTTGTTATCTCCGCAAGCGGCAAGGGAAAGAAGCATCATAGCCGCTATGAGTATCGCAAAAAGTCTCTTCATGGTGTTGTTCTCCCTCCTTTAAGTTTCATTAACTCTTGTATAGGTAGCGCCGTCAAACACGAGCGTGTCACCGTCGAGGGAATATTCAACGGTTTGAGATTCCTTTTTCATTCCCATCAATGCGGATACGGTAAGTTCCAGCTCGGTATCGCTTTTTACCTCGTAATAAATGGTTATAAGCATCTCCATACCGCCTAAAACATCATCCATATTCGCACCGCCGGCAATGGACTCCAAAGACTCCGCATCAAACCCGTAACGAAGCTTTCCGTCCTCGGTGAACTCAATTCCCATTCCAAAATCAATATCCGAAAGCGTACTGTCTGCATTATCGGATGCGGCGGTTGCGCTATCTTCATTGGCTTCTGTGGTTTCGTCAGCGCTCCCTGCAGAAGGATCTTCTTCTGTTACGACCAGTTCCCATGTTCCAATCAATTCCGGTCTCTTGGTGTTCGTGACACCTGCCGGAGAACTTTCGCCAAACCTTGAAAGCAGATCTTCCATACCACATCCCGTCATGGAAAACAGCATCATAGACGCTAATATAATCGCCAATATTCTTTTCATCGCTTTTCCTCCTAACATCATCACATCTTAATATGTCAGATTTTCAATCATATCGGAGAACCCTACCTCCAAAACACAATCGTAATCGTAGTAATTGGAAATTGCGTAAACGTCGTCCTTCTTCAGGCAGCAACGATAACCGTCTTCGCCGTCGGTTTCCCATTCCACTTCCCAACCAAGATTCTTAAGCTGCGTTGCATAATCTTTCGCATCCTGATTGGTAGCGCAGTGGTAATTAAACCATGCAGCATAGGATTCAGTGGGAAGCTTATCGCTCTTGAGGTTGAAATCAATATCCTCGTAGCCGTCGCTAAAATCCTGAATGGTGTAATTTTTGTTGTAGTCGCTCTCTGTCATGCCGCACTGAGGCAAGGGAATGCTGTCTATAGACTGAGGAAGATCAAACAAGGAATCGGTCGCGCTTACGCTGACGGAGTAATCATAGTTCTCTTCGCTTAGAGATTCACGCACGAAAATCTCCATAAACCAGCCGTTTCCGAAGTAGTTATAGTAGGTCCATTCGCCATCTTCTGTGATGCCACCCTTTAACCCTTTGGCTTCTACTGCGTCGGTAAAGGCGTCGAGCTGTGCCTTGGTAGCATAAAAGAAAACACCATATTCACGGTAGTCTTCTTTCTTCTCGTAATTCAAAGGGCCTACCGCATAACCGCCGCTCATGGTATCGTGCTTATAATCCTTGAAGGTGGTCTGGTCAACCTTTATTCCTTCAGGGGCAGTAGGAAAGCAATCGGGCAAAAAGTCGGAATCCCATTCGTTGTAAATATAAGCACCGTACTTATTTTCGTCCCAGCCCTCGGGAATAAGCTGCTCCAACTTATCCAAAGCATCGTCCAGATCGTTCAAATCTCCCTGAGAAATCGGATCTGTTTCCTTGCTTTCGGACGGGTCATCGTTTGTACCGCAAGCGGCAAGGGCGAATACCATCATTGCCGCCAGCAATATCGCCAATATTTTTTTCATTTTGTTTTCCTCCTTTTATTCCGGAACATTTGTCGAAAATGCCGTTATCGTGTCGTCCCATTCGTGAATTTCAAACAAAACTTCATATTCGTCCATACCCTGGTCCTTATACATTTTTTTCAAGGGCATATTGTTCCAAAACCACACCTTGTATTTCGTTCCGAAAAGACCGTCGTATTCTTTTACAACGCATTCCTTGCCGGCAATCGTTTCGGTGCCCGAAGAAGCCACGTCCTTGCACTCATCGACCATACTGCTGATGGTTATACCGCTGAGGCATGTCAGCACTTCAACTGCAAAAAGCTCGTACACGTCTGCATATTCTGTTTGATATACATTCTCCGTCCAGTCGGGATTATTGGCATTATCTTTATATCTGCCGAAGCTTTTGTTTAGTCTTACTAAACCCTCGTTTGGAGTCTCACCTTTATCCAAGGACTCCTTGTTCGACCTCATCTGATCGTAAAACTCCTCGCCTATCTTTTCCACGGCGTAATAGAATAATTTACTGTCATTAACGACTACTCTCAGATTTGTCGGAACGTCCTGTGTCCATACCTCTCCGTCGGGATACACCCAATTGCCGCAGTCGTCGCACTTTCGGTCGCTGCCCTCAATATCAAAGCACATCACACAAGCTTCTTTTGAACCAACATCGCCATCGTCTTCGTTGCCGCCATTGTCGGTGTTGTTTTCATCACGATTAACGGAGCCGTCGTCAGAACGGGAGGCGGTAGAGCTGTCCTTGTCGGAATCGGTTGTGTTGTTCTCACCGCAAGCTGCGAGGGAAAAGATCATCATCATAACTAGTAATAGTGCAAATATTTTTTTCATATTGTATTCCTCCAAAAATCTTATCAGTTGCCTTATGGCATCAGGTCAGAAGACCATTCTGTATAGTTTAAATCGTAGTGGGTAAGCACCATTTCCTCGTCGCCGTTCACCATTTTCAGCGTACAGCCGTTGGATTTGTCTACCCAATATTTCGTCGTCATAGCGTTGAGCCCCTTGGCATCAAATACCCAGCACTCAACCCCCAGCACGGTTTCAGTTCCTACGTAATACTCTGCAAGTCTTGATTCGTCAAAGCCGTACTGACGGAAATATCGCATAAATACACTTTCAAAGGAATCGATAATCAAACCACTGTCGTGTTCTGCGGCATTTTCAGCCTTCTCCTCTAAAAATTCGTCGTACACCCGCATTGCATCGTGGGGACCGTCCATATAGGTCTTCCAGCTTTGCGCCGAGGGATCGTATTCATACATCATTTTGGTCTCGTCGCTGTAGTAATGGTTGTAGGAAAAAGCGCTGCAGGAATAGCTTTCGGCATAGACCTCTCCTATTCTTCCGCACGCCTCTACGTCACCGCTGCTTTTATCCTCATAACGGAGGTAATAGTTATCCATCGGCGGATTATATGCGTAGTTGATATTAAGCTCGCCCTCCATTTCACGAACCTTAACAAGTGCCTTACTTTCTGTGCCATCAAGTGTTGCGGTAATGATGGATTCTCCGACTTGTTTTCCCGTGAAGCTGATCTTTGATCCGCTTTCATCACAGGATATCACCTTGTCATCGGACACGGCAAAGGTAACATCGGATTTACCAGGAAACGGTGTCCATTCCTCCGAGCCGTTGACGTAGATGGTAAATTCCGCATCATAGCCGTCCGGAGGTTCTGTGCTTGTTCCACCGCCTCCGCTGCCTCCATCACACGCTGTCAATGAAAACAGCATGAGCGCCGACAGAAGAAGCGCGATCCATTTTCTCATTCGCCATCTGTACTGGTCGATGGTGTTTGCCGCCTTGTTGGTCAGATCGGTCACGGTCGGCTCGATGGCTTTACCGATGGCCTTGCCCACGGCGTCGCTGACACCGCGTCTGATCGCTCTTTCTAAAAAGCCCATAAAGTATCCTCCTTTGTTATGGATATAATTTTTTTCATCATTTGGGGTGGTGCTTCATCCTTCATTCTTTCTGAAAACAATCCCGGCAAGCTCCGAGCGGGTCTGAGTTATCATAGCACTCATCACATACCAACTGATAACAATGTCGGCACTGGTTGAACCGCAAGGCAAGCTGCTGGGTTGCATTTGCCTTTGCGTGGTTAAAGGCTGACTGGCTTAATTTGTTCGCCCTGCCGTTCGCACACCTCGCAAGAGTTCGCACACTCCGACAGATCAGCGGTATTCTCGCTCCGTACTGCTTCTTGCCGCAGATCGGACACTCAGCATAAAAGCGCAAGGTTTCCGCATCTACTCGGATATTCTTGTAGAACCGTTTCATATCACACCTCCGTTCTGTAGATTTACCGTTTGTAACTTTTTTTCAAAGCTTTCCGTTTTTTGCTCAAAAGCCATTGAAAAATATGCCCACATATGATATAATGTTTGTAACGTATAGGGACTTGCCTCTGTGAATGCACGAAGCAGACAGAGGAGTTTATGTTGGTATTGCATACCAACATAAAGGGATATCCCTTTAGCTTTTTTCGCAGGTATGGGGAAGGCTATAGCTTGCCCCTCCCGTGCTTTACACTTAAAATTATACGGATTTTTTCGGGAATTGGTATCCCCCGTTTGGGGGATTTTTGGGGGGATACCCCGAAAAAACGGGGGATTTTTCAAAAAATTGCGGGGGATAACCCCTTTTCGGATAAAAATTTGACACAAAGGAAGGTGCGCTTTATGAATCACCCGATTCTCATAGAAAACCAGAAAAAGAGGAGAGATATTCCGCTGTGGATGCTGGTCTGTTTCTCTATGTTTACCTTTTGGCAGATGGGATTTATCTATTATTTCCTCGAGCCGTCCTCGGCTCTCGACGGAAAGATCCCCATCGACATTAACATCGATTACGGCACTACGCTGACAGCGGTTTGTTACATACTCGGTATCCTTACAATGATCTTCTTGCCGAGGATTATTACGTGGGCGCAGAGGATCGCCACGGGTGTTGCACTGGTTTCGGCAGTCGCTTTCTTTCTTCCTCTGCCGGACGATATTCTGCGCCTTAACATTTACCTGCAGATCTTCTGCTGCTGTCTGATGATCGGCTTTGAGACCTTTCTTGTGGTTACTTACTTTTCCGAGAAAAGCAGCGTTAAGTATCTGACCTTCGGCTACGGTATAGCGGTGTTCTTGATCGCTTTGGTTCAGAACGAGATCGTGTCGATTCCGTTCTCTGCCTTCCGCTATGCAATGGTGGCGGCGCTTGTGCTTCTGTTTATCTTCTTCCTCCGTATCCCTGCGGGTAAGGAGCGTTTGCCGAGAGTTGTTAAGAAGAGCGACGGCATTCCTGCACCGAAAAAGCTGATGTGGGGTACATATCTTCTTATGTTCATTATCGCACTGATGGGCGTTGCCGGCCCTGCGGTTGTTGGTAAGGCAGAGCACGGCGTTTCCATTATGTATTTGGTCGTGGCACTTTCCTGTTTCACGATGTATTTGCTCCACAAAAAAGCGAATATCCACCCTTTCCGAATGATGCCCGTGCTTGTGGGACTCGGCGGACTCGGTTTCCTTTTGATGATCGCAACCTCTTACGTTCCCGCGCTTGCATACGTC
>JAZSRA010000019.1:0-5803 GCA_045538195.1 Eubacteriales bacterium
GCCTCCGACTTTGAGGTGATGAATCGTACAATTTCAGCCCATCATCGGGAATAGAGGGTTGCATTTTACACCACGTCAGGAACTCCTCTTGAGGAACTACGTACACCTCGGTTTTGTCTTGATCTCCCTCGGCACTGCAATAGAAATGCTGACAAACGTGAGGCGAATCATCCTCCATCACGAACAGCGCAATCGCATCTATGACCGTCTTGATCTCAATATTGTCGTGATCGCGCCAAGCCCTTTTGGGATTGTTTCTGTCGTAGACGTGTCGGAATATGACGGTACATTTTCCAAACCTCCGTATCGGCTTGTCCATAAAAAAACGCTCTAACGAAGCATACATAATTTCCTTTATGTAGCCGGTAGAGCTGTTTCTCTTTTTTGGTAGCAGAGTAGGAATGACCGCGCAGAACCATCCTTCCTCTGTATAGCCGCATTTGGCAGAGGCGGCATCGGTTAATACTTTCGTTATTTTCTCCCGCGTCAGAGGGTCGGGGGAGTAAATAGGAAGAGCACGGCATAGCAACGTTGACCTTTCTTTCTGCTCGTATGCCGTAAGTAATAGTTGCGGCGCAGATTGATCGTTCATTTCGATTGCCCGTCGTGCTCTTCTGAGTGTTAAGGTGAAATCTTCTGTTTGCCGTTCCACCTTGTCAATGATTTTCAAAATTTCTTGTGTTTGTTCTTTTGTTAGTTTCATAAATCTCCTTTCTTTGTTCGTGGTATACTTTACCACTATAAATATTATAACATATATGCTTTTACGGCGCAAGTAGGAAACTGTGCCAATACTATGCCAAAAGTGTGCCAATTTCGTGCCACTTGAAAATATTTTGAAAAAATCTGAAAAAATTTTGATATTTGAGGCGCTTTGCGATAAAACAAACTCGTAAGTTAGTAACTCGTGATACAGTTATTTGCAAGGGGCAGACAATTCAGAGTGATATTGTTTTCGTAATTTTATACCTTCAACCATATATTTTCCGCCGTTTTGGGAAATAATAACGGTGAATACAAAAATCGGAGGTATATATGTTCAAACACGAAAAACAGTTATTTCATCCCGTAGAGGTGGAGAGACCGAATCCTCAGTATGCCGTTTTGCTTCAGGAGCAGCTTGGGGGCGGGAACGGAGAATTGAAGGCGGCAATGCAGTATATGTCGCAGAGCTTTCGCATTAAAGATCCCGAGATCAAGGATCTTTTTCTCGACATAGCCGCCGAGGAGCTGGGACATCTTGAAATGATCGCGCAGACCATCAATCTGCTCAACGGTCATGACGTAGACGCGACGAAGGTACAGGCGGGTCAGATACAGACACACGTTCAGAACGGACTCAATCCGGGGCTCATCAACGCTTCGGGCTACTCTTGGACGGGCGATTACGTGACCGTCACGGGTGACTTGTGCGCCGATTTGCTCTCTAATATCGCGTCCGAGCAGAGAGCCAAAGTGGTTTATGAGTATCTCTATCGTCAGATTGAGGATAAGAAGGTCAGAGAGACCATTGATTTTCTCCTCAACCGCGAGGAAGCGCACAACCAAATGTTCCGTGATGCCTTTAACAAGGTGCAGGAAACCGGCTCGAACCGCGATTTTGGCACGACTAAAGCGGCAAAGATGTATTTTTCCATGTCGAACCCCGGACCGAATACGTTTGCGACCGGTGAGACACACGCGCCGTCGTTTAAGTAAATTTGAAAAAATCACCGTCAATTGTTTGGCGGTGATTTTATATATCGCTATTCTAAAATAAAAAAATCGGGTAAAGAGGTATTTATGTGTACGGCTGTTTCCTATAGAAGCAACGCTTCCTATTTTGGCAGAAATCTGGATTTGGATCGCGGATACGGAGAAAACATCGTGATTACTCCGAGATATTATGAAATTAAAATGCGTTGTGAGAAGCCAATCAAATCACACTATGCGATGATTGGTATGGCTACCGTTGTCAATGATTTTCCTCTGTACTATGAGGCTACGAACGAGAAAGGATTGAGTATGGCTGGCTTGAACTTTCCCGAAAACGCCGTATACTACGAATTTGCGGAAGGAAAAGACAACATTACGCCTTTTGAGTTGATTCCTTGGATTTTGTCAGGGTGCTCGTGTATCGACGAAGCAAAAGCACTTCTTGGCAAAATCAATTTGGTCAATATTGACTTTAGCGAGCAACTTCCGCTGTCGCCGTTGCATTGGATGATCAGCGATAAAAAATGCAGTATCGTGGTAGAGCCCTTGTGTGACGGGCTTAAAATATACGACAATCCGTTTGAGGTCTTGACCAATAATCCGCCCTTTGAATTTCACCAAACGAACGTGAGTCATTATATGGGACTTAGCGTCGGTCACGCAACCTCTCAATTCAGGGAAAGCATACCTGTGAAAAACTATAGCTTAGGCATGGGGGCTTTGGGCTTGCCGGGAGATTTTTCAAGCACGTCACGGTTTATAAGGGCTCTTTTTGTAAAAGAAAATTCGGTGTCGGAGCATAATGAAGAATCAAACGTGAATCAGTTTTTTCATATTCTGAATTCCGTTGCCATGCCGAAGGGGTGCGTCCGGGCCATGGACGGCTTTGAGTATACGCGTTACAGTAGTTGTTGCAATATCGAGAGGGGAATATATTATTATACGACCTACGATGATTTTCAAATCAAGTCGGTAAATATGCACGATATTGATTTGGGTAGTGCAAATCTATACGCTTATGGTGTTGTGGGATTATAATGATTTGGTGTTTGAGAAAACAGCTTGTCCTTATCAATTTTTAATAAATTAAGTTGATTTTTTGCTAAAAATGCTTGTTGTTGCTCTTATGTGATAGCAGGGTGGCAAATTTTCAGCGTTTTGCTGAAGTGCGAAAAATCCTTATTTTACAAGGGCTTTCAGCGTTTTTTTGATAAAGATTGTTCTTTGGTGATTGCAGCATCTGCCGCAAGGTCTTCGTTGAGGTCAGCGAGGACGTCGCCCTTAACGCCGATGTATTTCATATCGGCGGGGACACCTGCGGCGCTGACGGGATAGACGCCCGTGGTGTGGTCGGTGAAATAGGGCGCTAGGGGAGATTTTTCAATTTCCTCTGCCGAAAGGTTACGGGTAAGCTGATATAGGATGCTACCCACCATCTCTAAATGAGCAAGTTCTTCCGTTCCGACATCGGTTAATATGCCGGCAATTCGTCTGTCAGGCATTGAAAACCGCTGGTTGAGGTAACGCATTGAAGCTGCAAGCTCTCCGTCAGGGCCGCCAAGCTGGCTGACGATCACGGAAGCAGCCCGAGGGTTGGGGTTTTTGATCTTAACGGGGAATTGTAATTTTTTCTCGTATATCCACATAGATGTTCTCCAAAAAATAGTTAGTTTGGGCGAAAAT
The DNA here is from genome assembly GCA_045538195.1 of Eubacteriales bacterium. GTDB lineage: Bacteria > Bacillota > Clostridia > Oscillospirales > CAG-272 > SVTX01. The sequence continues at coordinate 3,379 of JAZSRA010000019.1, forward strand.
AGCTTCGCCAGATGTTTTTACGGGCAATCTTTACGCTTGATTGCTTATTTACGCCATTTCCCAAGGCCAGGGTGTTGACGTCCATTTCCACTCGTCTCGGCTTTCGTTTCCGAAGGCGGTGACGGGGCCGTATTCAGCCTCATACTCTGCTTGAAGCTTTCTTTTCATTTCCAAAAGAGAGTGGTAATGACTCAGCGCTTTGCGACAATTCGGATAAGCGTCAAGATAAAGGATCGTATCGTAGAGCGCAAAATTTACTGCTTGAAGCTTACGCGCAAGAGCGGTTCCGTTTCCGTTGCAACCGCATCCGCATCCGCCACTGCGGCGGTTGGAGTTCATATTCATCATCATCTGCATCCTCCTTTGCCGCTTTTACCGCCTTCGAAGGGAAGGTCAAGCTCTGCAAACATAGTTCCTCTTTCAAGTGCTACGTCGGGGTCATACAGCTCACGGAATTCCTGGAGAGGAGAGAATACCATGGCGAGGGGATACGATTTAAGTCCCCAGGTAGAATTACCGTTTCCGCATCCGCCGTTGCTCATGTTGTTACAGCCGTTCATGCTGTTGGCGTTTTCATTGCGGGTAACAGATCTGCCCTGCGCTTCATTGTCATAAGAGTCTTGGATCAAAGTGCCGTCGCAAAGACGTCTGCCTTGTCTTTCGTCAACGCGGGGCAGATCCAAGGCTTCGGATTCTGCTTTCGCGAAGGTGGGGCAGGACCGTCCTATAAGCGTTCTTGGGGGAAGATCGCGACGCGAATTTGAAGAATAAAGTGGGTTTTTGTCATTGTACATTTGAAAAACTCCGATCATGAAAAAAGTTTTTGACGGGTCGACAAGGGTCGGACCTATCATTAAAAGTCTATGCAATAAATAGTATTTTGTTACTTTGCGTCGGTTTTTGTCGGAAGGTGTAACAATTCGGCACAGTAAAATTTTGTTTAAATTGCCTATTACTTTTTTTGAAAAAATGTGGTAAAATATTATTGTGAAAATATTTGGCTTTTGCCTTGGAAGGGGAGTGACCTTGTGTTTGGTATTGGAGATAAAATAGTCTACGGCTATGACGGTGTTTTTTTCGTTTCGGAATACACCAAATCACCTATCGATAAGAACGACGAACGCGTGTTTTACGTATTGCGTCCTGCGTTTGGCTCGGGAAACAACATGATAGTCACACCGTCAGAGGGAGGGACTACTTCTATGCGCGCGGTAATGACTGCCGAGGAAGCGTCCGAGCTGATAGCAAAGATTGGTGAAATAGCTGAGGTTGAGGTCGATAAGGAGCGCAACAGACGCGAAATATACCGAGAAGTAATGAACCGATGCCGAGCGGAGGATTTTGTAAGTATAATCAAAACGGTAAGAAAACGCAGAAGCGAATTTATAGCTCAAAAGCGTCGCCTTTCCGAAACAGATACCGACTTTGAAAGCCGAGCGAGACACTGCCTTTTCTGTGAGCTTGCTGTAGCGATGAACACTACCGTTGCCGAGGCAGAGCAGGTGATACTGGCAAAGCTTGTGGAAGCTTGACCGATAATAAAGTTTAATGCCCACCTCAAAAAAATGAGATGGGCATTTTGTTATGACTTAATTTGTTTGGTTGTATTTCTGCTTGACGGCGTCTATCTGCTGGGGCTGAGCGGTCTGCGCGGGATACCATCCCTTTTCGCTCATTTTGGAGTAGACCTGATTTTGCAGAGCGATAGTATCGTTCAGAGCCTGTGTAAATGCGGAATGGACGGCGGTGGAAAAGGACTCCACGGCTCCGTGCATAAAGAGGTCGCATTCTCCTTTAAGATTAAGCAGCAAATTTTCCATTATTTCCTTGTCGTTCACGGCTGTTTTTCCTTTCTTGGTTAGTTGAGAAGACCGTAAAAACGGTTGAAGCATTCGGCGTGCTTCTGCGCAACGGATGATATGAGATTTTTGAGGTCAGGATCGGTGACCGAGCTTGCGCTGTCGGTGCAAAGAGTTTTGATCTGTTGTTCATGACCGAGCGCATCCTCGATGTAAAGCAGTTCTTTGGGTGACATGGATTTTTCCTCCCTTTGTTTAATTTTTGTGTTGCAATCATATTTTTTGACCGAATGATTAGGATTTATACGGGAACACAAAAAAAGCCCCTGAAATTTTCAAAAAAGACTTGACGAACGAACAGATTTATGATATAATAACGTTTGTTCAACTGAATACGCCGGTGTGATGGAATTGGCAGACGTGCTGGACTCAAAATCCAGTGGTAGCGATACCGTATCGGTTCGACCCCGATCACCGGCACCAAAAAGGCAGGGAGGCTTGTGCCTACTTCCATGAATACAGTATTATGGCATAGGTTATTTTTCCAAAGGGCGTCGAGCCCTTTGGAAAAATCGGGATCTGAACCCTTACACACGCTTCGCGTGGTGAAGGGTCTCGACCCATTG
>JAZSRA010000147.1:0-1993 GCA_045538195.1 Eubacteriales bacterium
GTTCCATCAGCGGAAATCTGACCGTCCGGGGCGCGTCCGTTTCCTGCGGCGACGTCGAGGGCAGCGTCACGGCGGAAGGAACCAACGAATCCCCCTCCGTCAGCTGCGGCGCAATCGGCGGATGTCTCACCGTCAAAGGCGCGTCCGTCGAATGCGGCGATATCGAGGGCGACGTCTGCGCGGAAGGAGAGAATCCGGACGCATCCGTCAGCTCCTTCGCCGTGCATCCCAACGTAGAGATATATTCATTTAACTGTTCACTAAAAATCACGATTCGTCCCTCCTTGGCGCTCATTTACAATCATCAAGATATTCAATAATTCCTTCAAAATCAAACTTATACCTTTTTACGCTTTTTTCTCACCACGATAATGACAACGACCAAAACGGCAATTACACTCGTCAAAACGGCAAATAGCACCAACCAAGAGAATGATGATATTTCGTTCTTTGGAGTGCTTTCCACATCATCTGTTGATTCACTGTCGCCTGAGACGACCGACATATCCGTGTCCAACTCCTTTACCGATGTAAAGAAAGTGGAAAAGGACGAGGTGTAAAACGATATGCTCTCAATCGTGCCATCCTCATACGTACCGTATTCAGCCTTACCCAATAACTCAATGACGCCGTCTTCGGCAATATGATAGACGTAAAGATCCGTGCCGCCGTCAAGAAGACCTTTTTCAATGCTAACAGTGACTCGCACCGGAAAACCGATCTCCTGATGTCCTTCAAAATATAATGGAAAAAGTCGTCCTTCTGGCAAAGCTCCATAGCCATTTTGAGTTGCAAGAGAATTTAACAATTCATCGGTTTTGGAATCGGATCTTCCCGGCTCGGCAGATGCAACGATCGTGCGCACATTGGTCAGGATTTGTGCCAACTCTTCCTCCGGCAGTCCTGCATAATACTTCTGTTCTTCATTGGTCATTTTGCCAGTTTCCACACGAACGGAGGAGGTGATAGTTCTATCGGGATCATTAGAGATCGGAATATCAAAATCGGAATTGCGGTTTTCCGGCAAAAGTGTCATATCAGCCGGAGGAAAGTCCGTTTTGGGCTGATTATTCTGCTGCGGCGGCTCGGTCTGAGACGGTCCCGGATCGGTTGTTGCAGGAGGCTGCGTTGTATTTTCCGAAGGAGTTGACGTGGTACCGTTACTGCCGCCTTCGCCACCGTATGTATAGCCTGCCCATGTTTTGTCGTTTGTAACGATATAATCCCCTTTGACCGGGACGTTGCGCACACCGTCGTTATTTTCTTTTGGGGGCATGGGGTTTCCAACCAGTATAAATCCCGTGCCTTTGCAATCAGGACAATGCCAACCATATTGGCGAGAAACCTTGCAGGTACCTACCTGACATTCATGTTTTCCGCTACCGCCACAGCGCGTACAGGCATTCCAACCCGGTGTACCGTTGCTGCAAACTACGCAGCGCAGTTTTCCCGCACCACTGCAGTTGCCGCAGACACCTTCAATAATTTTTCCGTCGCCTGAACGATTTTTTCCGTCTCCGTTACAACTGTTGCAAGTGTAATAGCCATTATCACAGGAATTGCCTTTATAAGCATCACCCTGACATTTTGCTCCTCCAGCGCCGCCACAGCCGTCGCAGGTCACTGTGCCGGTGTTGCCACAAGCAATACAGCGGTAGTCCCCTTTGCCGCCGCAAAGACGACACGGTTCCAATTCCTTTGCATATGCTATTGTGGCAAAAGAACCGCAGAGCACAGCAAAAGCAAGGGGCAATGCCAAAACACGTATTATTTTTTTCATATGACAGGTCCCTCCTTGTGTAAAATTCAATCATTCCTTTTCAATTATAATATACGGACAAATTAACAAGTAATCGTTTTCGGTAATAGTCATTGACTTTTGCGAAAAATGCATTGCGTTTATTCTGCGTTTTTCTCAAAATGAAACTATATCATTATTCATCCAGCAAACTTTGTTGGTCTTTTATAATGACAAAAGCAACACCACCATAAC
>JAZSRA010000054.1:0-33054 GCA_045538195.1 Eubacteriales bacterium
TTGATTTAAATTTTACTATCGTCTTTTGCGGATTTTTAGAACCCGCCCCAATTCCCCCGTGCGGCGTTTCTTTTGTAACTTTTCTTGTCGCTGGTGACAAGAAAAGTTAGTATTAAACTCATAGATAAATCAAAATTTGAACCACACCAAACAAAAAAGCAACTCCCGTGGGAGTTGCTTTTTTATGCGCCGCGTCGCTAAAATTAAGCGAGTTCTGCGAAGTACTTGATAGTACGAACCATCTGGCTGGTGTAGGAGTTCTCGTTGTCGTACCAAGAAACGACCTGTACCTGGTAGGTCTCGTCGTCGATCTTTGCAACCATAGTCTGGGTAGCATCGAAGAGAGAACCGTATCTCATACCGATAACGTCGCTGGATACGATCTGATCCTCGTTGTAGCCGAAGGACTCGTTAGCAGCAGCCTTCATAGCAGCGTTGATAGCGTCCTTGGTTACGTTCTGACCCTTAACTACTGCTACGAGAATAGTAGTAGAACCGGTGCAGGTAGGAACTCTCTGAGCAGAACCGATAAGCTTGCCGTTGAGCTCGGGAATTACAAGACCGATAGCCTTTGCAGCACCGGTGGAGTTAGGAACGATGTTCTGTGCAGCTGCACGAGCACGTCTGAGGTCACCCTTTCTGTGAGGACCGTCGAGAACCATCTGGTCACCGGTGTAAGCGTGAACGGTGGTCATGATACCGGACTGAACAGGGAATGCATCGTTAAGAGCCTTAGCCATGGGAGCGAGGCAGTTAGTGGTGCAGGATGCTGCGGAGATGATCTGATCCTCAGCGGTGAGGTTCTTGTTGTTTACGTTGAATACGATGGTTTTGAGGTCGTTGCCTGCGGGAGCGGAGATAACAACCTTCTTAGCGCCTGCCTGGATGTGAGCCATAGACTTATCCTTGGAGGTGTAGAAACCGGTGCACTCAAGAACTACGTCAACACCAAGCTCACCCCAAGGGCAATCTGCGGCATTCTTTTCAGCGTAGATTTTGAGAGTCTTACCGTCAACGGTGATGGTACCTTCCTCGTCGTTAGCAGATACGGTGTGACCCATAGCAAGGTAGTTACCCTGAGCGGTATCGTACTTGAGAAGGTGAGCGAGCATAGAAGGGCTGGTGAGGTCATTGATAGCAACTACTTCGTAGCCTTCTGCGCCGAACATCTGACGGAATGCGAGACGACCGATACGGCCGAATCCGTTAATAGCAACTTTTACTGACATTTTTAGTGTCCTCCGTTTTATTTGTTTTATTTTTTAACTGTGTAGCGGGAAGCAGGCTTTCCTTAACTTCCCAATTATATATTTTAACTCATTTTTTGCAAATATGCAAGAGTTTTTTTATAATTTTTCAAAAATTGTTATTTTGCATTTTATTGACAATTATTTCACATTATTTGTGTGCATTTTGACGATAGTTTTTTTAAAGTGTATTTTAGATGATGAAAAATTTCGTCAATTGTTGTCCGAATGCTTGACAAAAGGGAAGATTTGATTTATAATAATCCTATTAAGCATTTTATTGATCTTATGGAGTTAAAAAGTTATGGCAAAGGAAAAAATGGTTGAACAGATCACGAGCATGGACGTAGATTTTGCTCAGTGGTACACCGACGTTGTTAAGAAAGCAGAGCTGGTCGATTATTCGGGCGTTAAGGGATGCATGATCATCCGCCCCTACGGCTACGCTATCTGGGAAAATATACAAAAGGAGCTTGACGCTCGCTTCAAGGCATTGGGACACGAAAACGTATATATGCCTATGTTCATTCCCGAGAGCCTTCTTCAAAAGGAGAAGGATCACGTCGAGGGCTTTGCTCCCGAGTGCGCTATCGTCACTATCGGCGGTAACAACAAGCTCTCCGAGCGCCTTATCGTTCGTCCTACAAGTGAAACTCTGTTCTGCGATCACTTCAAGAATATTATTCAGTCCTACCGCGACCTGCCCAAGCTCTACAATCAGTGGGTAAACGTAGTTCGCTGGGAAAAGACCACAAGACCATTCCTCAGAACAAGTGAGTTTCTCTGGCAAGAGGGTCACACGATGCACGAGACCGAGGCAGAGGCAAGGGAAGAGACCTTGCAGATGTTGAAGGTCTACGAGGAGTTCTATCTCAACTGCCTCGCTATCCCCGCTATCACGGGACAGAAGACCGAGAAGGAGAAGTTCGCGGGCGCGGTAGAGACATACACCATCGAACCTATGATGCACAACGGCGTAGCTCTCCAAGGCGGTACAACTCACTACTTCGGTCAGGGCTTTGCGAAGGCGTTTGACATCACCTTCACGGGCAGAGATAACACTGTAAACTATCCTCACCAGACCTCTTGGGGCGTTTCGACCCGTATGATCGGTGCTATCATTATGGCTCACGGCGATGATAACGGACTTATCCTGCCTCCCGCCATCGCTCCTATTCAGGTAGTTATTATCCCTGTTGCTCAGCACAAGGAAGGCGTTCTTGAAAAGGCTAATGAGTTGAAAGCTCGCCTCGCGGCAAAGGGAATCAGAGTTAAGCTTGACGACAGCGATCAGTCCACCGGTTGGAAGTACAGCCAGTACGAGATGAAGGGTGTTCCCGTTCGTCTCGAAGTTGGACCTCGCGATATTGAGAGCGGCAATTGCGTCCTCGTTTCTCGCGTTTCCAGAGAAAAGAACTTCGTTTCTATGGACAACCTTGAAGCAGAGGTCGAAAAGATGCTAAAATTCGTTCACGACGAGCTTGTGGCAAGAGCCGAAAAGAATCTCGCTGAAAAGACTCATACTGCCACCACCTACGAGGAGTTCCTCGACGTAGCGGAGAACAATCCCGGCTTCATCAAGGCTATGTGGTGCGGCGACGTTGAATGTGAAGATAAGCTCAAAGACGTAACCGGCGGCGTTAAGTCCCGTTGCATACCTTTTGTTGAGGATCACCTCTCCGACAAGTGCGTTTGCTGCGGTAAGGCTGCAAAGCACATGGTGGTTTGGGGAAGACAATACTAATAAAGATAGATTGTGGGGAAAGGGACAAACTTTTCAAGAAAAGTTTTTTCCCTTTCCCCACACCCCTATCCCTTTTCAAAAGCTTTTAAAAAATGGGCAATATATATGGTGAGGGTAGTTTTATAGCCGTGTGATGATTTTAGTTTTAAAGAAAGGAGAGCGTATGTTTGCATCTATCGGAAAATACGTGAAAAATTGCATAAAGAATATTGATCCGATACTGTTTTTCTGCACGCTCGCTCTCTCCTTCATCAGTATTGTGACTATATTCGGCGCGATGGACAATTTCGGAACGAGAAAGCTTATTATGCAGGTGGCGATGACCGCCGCAGGCATTATTGCCACGCTCGTAATCGCAAGCATTGACTATCACGCCCTGACCGACAAACTCTGGCTCTTTATGCTTGGCGGATCTGCGCTTTTTCTTGCGGTTACTCTCATTTTCGGAAGCTCGGGAGAGAATATGGAGACCGCAAACCAGTCTTGGTTGAAGATACCCGTTATCGGTATTATGATACAGCCGTCGGAGTTTGTAAAGATAGCTATGGTCTGCACCTTTGCTAAGCACATATCCTTGGTAAGAGAGCGGATAAACCGTCCAAAGGAGCTTGGTGGACTTGCACTCCACGCAGGTCTTATCGTAGGCCTTATTCTGGTCTCGGGCGACCTTGGAGTTGCCCTCGTCTATATGGCATTTCTGGCAATAATGCTATTTGTGGGAGGCTTGTCGGGATTTTATTTTCTTGGCGGCATTACTGCGGTAGTGTTGGCGTTTCCTCTTATCTGGGAGTTTTTGGCACCCTATCAGCAGGAGCGAATAATCGTCGGCTTTAACCCCGAGCTTGACCCTTTGGGCAAGGGAATGCAGCCGCTTCTTTCCAAGCAGTGCGTGGGCAACGGAGGCTTGTTCGGCATCGGTCTTATGGGCAAGGGCGACTACGAGATACTCCCCGCATCCCATACCGACTTCATTTTCGCAACGATCTGCGAAAAATTCGGTATAATCGGCGGAATATTTGTGATAATTCTCCTTGCCGTAATGGTCGTCAGAATACTTATGATCGCCCGAAGCTGCGGAAAGGACTACGGCGGACTTATCTGTGTCGGTGTCGCGGCTATAATCGTGGTGCAGACGGTAGAAAATATCGGAATGTGCCTCGCGATGCTGCCCGTTGTCGGTATCACTCTGCCGTTTTTGTCGTGCGGAGGCTCGTCGCTGCTTGCGACCTACGTCTTACTGTCGATCGTGCATAGCGTCAAAGGACATAAGCCGAGGCAGAGCAACGCAGACGTTAGCGGAAGATTCTTTTGATAAACACAAAAAAGACGGGTCGCCGTCTTTTTTTTGTATTCATATTTTTATGCTTCTCTAAATATAATTCAGTAAAGTAACATTTGGTTTTTGGGAGGCAGATATGTTTATCTATTCATTCAAGGCGTCAACGCTGAAATTTTTGGGGATAATATCGATTACTTTGGTAGCGCTTATAGCGATGATCGCGTTTGTACCCGTGTATGCCGACGGCATTGGTTCGGTCAGTACGGGGGCTGCGGCAGAGGGTGAGGTCAGCATTAACTACGACAAGGTAAAGAGTGCCGCTGATGCGGTGAATTTTTTGTCGCAGTTCGGTTGGACGGTTGACGGCGGAAAGCCTGAAAGTGCGACTGTGACCATTCCCGCGGAATTTGACAAGGTGTTCGCCGCTTACAACGAGATCCAGAAGTCGCAGGGGCTTGATCTCTCAAAGTACAAGAAAAAAGAGCTGACCAGATACACCTTTGAGGTCACCAATTACGAGGGATACGAGGGAAAGGTGTATGCCAACGTGCTTGTCTACCGCAACAAGGTGGTTGGGGGAGATATTTGCTCTGCCGATGTTTCTGGATTTGTTCATGGATTTGAGAAATAAATTGCAAATTAGCGATTTCATATATGTACTTTTCTTGCCACCAGTTACAAGAGAAGCGAGGTGTTGTTCATTTTCTGTCAACAGCGACAGAAAACGAACCAAAAGAACGCCGCACGGGGGGCAGGAGAGGGTCTTACGAATAAAAAAGCAGCAAGCCGCGTTTTTATTCGTCGCGACATCCCCTCCCCCGTGACCCCCAGCCCCATCGGTTAATATAGTGGGATACGGCTTACATCAACATCAAACTTTTAGCCTCAAAGAGGCATTCCCTTCGGGAAAGGTCGCTTACGCGACAAAGCGATAAACTTTAATAAGATTACGGCTACAAATCAAAATTATTAAGAAGGATTTCACTTTTTTAAAATCAATAAACCCATTTCGTCGGCTATGCCGACAGGAGAGAGGGGTACATAGGGGAGAGAGGATGTCGCAGGGCGAGAAAAAGCGGCATGTTCGCTTTTTCTCGAACAAGACCCTCTTTACCCTATGCGGCGTTTCTTTTGTAACAGCAAATGCTTGCATTTGCGAGTCAATCAAGCGCTTGCGCTTGTTGACAGTTTTCATTGTCGCTGATGACAAGAAAAGTTAGTATAAAACCCATAGATAAATCAAAATTTGAATCCATAACCACGAAAATTCAACAAGGAACAGAACTATGATGCGAATAATCACGGGCAAGGCCCGAGGAGTAAAACTTAATACCCTTGAAGGGGAAAACACACGTCCTACAAGCGAGAGGGCAAAGGAAGCTATCTTTTCGATGATACAGTTTGACATCGAGGGCAGAGAGGTCCTCGACCTCTTTGCAGGCTCGGGTCAGATGGGTCTTGAGGCGGTGTCGAGAGGGGCGGCGAGTGCCACCTTTATCGACAAAAGTAAGGATGCCGCTAAGGTTATCGATCAAAATATCGAAAAAACTAAGCTTTCAGCATGTTGCAGACTTTTCAACAGTGACGTGCAGGATTTTATCCGCATAACTCGCGGCAAAAAGAAGTATGACGTGGTGTTTATCGACCCACCCTACGCTCATCGCGCTGTCGCACCCACTCTGAAGGCTCTTATCGAGGGCAAAATGCTGAAACCTACCTCAATTATCGTGTGCGAGAGCGAGGAAGCAGACGTTTTTGAGTCCGACGCGGCTTTGTCGGAGAATTTTGAAGTCATAAAGCGCGCGAAGTATGGGGTAGCTCATATTACGATCGTGAAGCCCCTGATCTGACCGAAAGGAGAAAAAAATATGAGAATTGCACTTATTCCCGGAAGTTTCGACCCCATAACACTGGGTCACGTCAATATAATAGAACGTGCGGCGAAGATGTTTGATAAGGTCTACGTTGCCGTTATGATAAACGACTCGGCAAAATACGATAAAAACCTTTCGTCAAAGCAGTATATGTTCGATATGGATGAACGTCTTGAATTGGTCCGCCTCTCGATCGCACATATTGAAAACGCCGAAGCCATCGCGCGGTCAGGTATGCTTATCGACTTATGCGACGAGCTTGACGTTACCTCTATTGTAAAGGGTATTCGTAACGCGCAGGATCTTGAATACGAAATGATCCACGCCAAGTGGAACAAGGCCCACAACGAGCGTGCCGAGACTATGTTTCTGCCCGCCGACGAGAGCCTTACTTCGGTCAGCTCCACCGAGGTCAGACGAATTATTGAGTCGGGCGAGCTTGACGCGCTCAACGGTATAGTTGCCGACGTTGCGCTGGAGTATATTAAATCAAAAGGGTAACTCGTGAAGAGTTGCCTTTTTCTTTGGATATAATAAATAGAACGAATTGTAAACAAATCGAAAATCTCAAAAGATACTTATTTACATTTAAAATCTTTTGTGATATAATTATTAGGTTAAAAAAGAACGAAAGTTTCATTTTGCAAAAGAAAGGTAGGTCGACTATGGACTGTTTCAAGTTAAAAAGTGAATATAAGCCCACAGGAGATCAGCCTGAAGCAATCGCGGGACTTGTTAAGGGAATAAAAGAAGGCAAGCGTATGCAAACGCTGCTTGGTGTCACCGGCTCGGGTAAGACCTTTACCATGGCGAATATTATCGAGCAGGTCAACAAGCCTACTCTTGTTTTGGCGCACAATAAGACCCTCGCGGCGCAGCTCTGTACCGAGTTCCGTGAGTTTTTTCCCGAAAACGCAGTGGAATATTTCGTTTCCTACTACGATTATTACCAGCCCGAGGCTTATATCCCGGGTAAGGATATGTATATCGAAAAGGATGCGCTCGTTAACGACGAGATTGACCGTCTCAGGCACAGTGCCACAAGCTCACTTTTCGAGCGACGAGACGTCATAATCGTTGCCAGTGTGTCCTGCATCTACTCTCTCGGTGAGCCTGAGGAGTATAAGGATCTTCTGATCTCGCTCCGTCCTGGTATGCTTATGTCGCGCGAGGAGCTTATTCGCAGACTTATTTCTATCAGCTATACCCGAAATGACCTCAACCTTGTTCGTGACTCGTTCCGCGTGCGAGGTGATACTGTGGAGATCATTCCCGCTAGCATGAACGAGCGAGCTATCCGAGTTGAGTTTTTTGACGAGGAGATCGACCGGATTTCCGAGATAAATATAGTCACGGGCGAGATGCTACGCACGCTCTCTTACTACCCGATCTATCCCGCCACCCACTATGCCGTCTCCGACGAAAAGAGGGAAAGGGCGATCGGAGAGATATATTCCGAAATGATTGCGAGAGCCAAGTGGTTTGAGGAGCAGGGCAAGCTTATCGAGGCGCAGAGAATAACCGAGCGCGTAAAATACGATATGGAGATGCTCCGCGAGGTAGGATTCTGCTCGGGTGTTGAGAACTATTCACGCGTCCTTTCGGGCAGACCCGCAGGGTCAACTCCGTTCACGCTCCTTGACTATATGCCAAAAGACTTTTTGCTCTTTGTGGACGAATCTCACGTCACGCTTCCGCAGGTTCGAGGAATGAGCGGCGGCGACACGGCGAGAAAGAAAAATCTTATAGATTTCGGCTTCCGTCTGCCCTCGGCTTACGATAACAGACCGCTTTTCTTCGACGAATTTGAGGAGAGGATAAACCAAGCGGTGTTCGTCAGCGCGACCCCGGGAGATTACGAGGGAGAAAACAGCGAGCAGACCGTTGAGCAGATAATCCGTCCTACGGGACTTCTTGACCCCGAGGTAGAGGTACGTCCGATTGAAGGTCAGATAGATGACCTTATGGGCGAAATTCGCATCCGCGCCGAAAAGGGTGAGAGGGTGCTTGTCACCACTCTTACCAAGAAGATGGCGGAGGATTTGACCGACTATCTTGCCGACAACGGAATTAAGGTCAGATATATTCACTTTAACGTCGATACTATGGAGCGAATGGAGATCATCCGTGATCTTCGCTTGGGAGTTTTTGATGTGCTTGTGGGCATAAATCTGCTCCGAGAGGGACTGGACATTCCCGAGGTGTCCTTGGTGGCGATACTTGACGCCGACAAAGAGGGATTTTTGCGCGCGGAGAGGTCGCTTATTCAGACTATCGGACGCGCGGCGAGAAATGCCGAGGGTAAGGTCATAATGTACGCAGATACTATCACGGGATCAATGGAGCGCGCGATCTCCGAGACAAACCGTCGCCGAAAGATCCAGGACGAATATAACAAGGTTCACGGTATCGTGCCGAAAACGGTCATCAAGGGCGTTCGCGACGTTATCGACATCAGCGGTAAGAACGACGACAAGGGAACGTCCTTTAAGGCGAAGAAGCAGAGAAAGCTGACCGCATCCGAGCGCGAAAAGATGATAGAAAAGCTGACCGCAGAGATGAAAGCCGCCGCAAGAATGCTTGAATTTGAAAAAGCGGCATATCTCAGAGATGAGATAAAGAAGCTGAGAGAGGGATAGGAGGCGCGGTGCCTCCGGTCACCTTGCGCATAGCGCAAGCTAGCAAGCTTTTTAGGCAAAAAGCTTGGCAAAAACCTTCCTCAAAAAAAGAAATTTAGTAGCCGTATTGGGTTTGAAAAAGGTGAAGATTTTAGTTTAAGCCTTATGGCTATCGTGTTTCGAGTTTTTAGCAGAAATTCATTTTTAAAGTTTTGAAAGGTCAAGGAAAACTTTTCCTAAAAGTTTTCCTTGTGGGGTGTGGGGAGAATCCCCACGAATAAAGAATGGAGAAAAATGTAGTAATAAAGGGCGCGCGCGTCCACAATCTTAAAAATATAGACGTAACGATACCGAGGGACAAGCTTGTTGTCCTCTCGGGACTTTCGGGTAGCGGAAAATCGTCTCTGGCGTTTGACACGGTCTACGCCGAGGGTCACCGTCGTTTCGTCGAATCGCTTTCGAGCTACGCGAGAATGTTCTTGGGTCAGCTCGACAAGCCCGACGTGGATTCTATCGACGGTCTTTCGCCGTCGATCTCCATTGACCAGAAAACAACGTCGAAAAACCCACGTTCCACCGTGGGAACTGTAACCGAAATATACGACTATCTGCGTCTGCTTTACGCGAGGATAGGCATACCGCACTGTCCCGTTTGTGGCAAGGAGATCAGACAGCAGAGCGTTGACCAGATTATCGAGCGGATTTTGAAGCTGCCCGAGGGAACGAGATTTTTAGTGGTCGCTCCCGTAGTAAGAGCGCAAAAGGGTATGCATGAAAAGATCTTTGAGAGTGCCAAAAAGAGCGGATACGTTCGTGTCCGTGTGGACGGAAACCTCTACGACCTTTCCGAGGAAATAAAGCTTGATAAGAACAAAAAGCACTCTATTGAGATAGTTGTTGACCGTCTTGTTATGCGCGAGGGTATTCGTACGAGACTTGCAGACTCGGTGGAGAACGCTCTGAATCTTGCCGACGGACATCTTATTATCGTTCCCGTTCCCCGTGACGAGGAGGAGAACGACGGAGAGGTTCTTACCTTCTCACAGTCCTACGCCTGCGAGGAGCATGGAATTTCGGTGGGCGAATTTGAACCCCGCATGTTCTCCTTCAACAATCCGCAGGGGGCTTGTCCTCACTGCTCGGGTCTTGGCGACACAAGACGCATCGCGGTGGAAAGGCTTATTCCCAACAAGAAGCTTTCGCTCTCGGAGGGCGGTATCAACGTAAACGGCTTCAAGACCCTTGAGGAGGAGAGCTGGAACGGTCCGCTTTTTGCCGCCGTAGGTCAGCGTCACGGCTTTGACCTCGATATGCCTATCGAAAAATTTTCGAAAGAGGCTTACGATATTTTGCTTCACGGTACGGGCGACGAAACCTACGACGTAGTCCGCTATTTCGGTGGAGAGGCTCATAGGAAGGCGGCGAAGTTCGAGGGACTTATTCCTATGATCGAGCAGAGAATGCAGTACGGTATGAGCGCGGAGTATTACGAGCAGTTTGTGGAGGAAGCACCCTGCCAGCATTGTCACGGTCAGAGACTTAATCCTATGTCGCTGGCGGTCACCGTGGGCGGTCTCAATATTCACGAGCTTTGTTCGCTTTCAATTCAAAATGCTCTCGATTTCGTCAACTCCCTTGAGCTGACAGAAACCGAGCAGGCGATAGCGAAGGAAATACTGAAAGAAATCCGCGCGCGACTTGGATTCCTTGTCAGCGTTGGACTTGACTATCTTACGATGTCGAGAAAGGCGGGTACTCTTTCGGGCGGTGAGGCGCAGAGAATAAGACTTGCAACCCAGATCGGATCGTCGCTTGTTGGCGTGTTGTATATACTCGATGAACCGAGTATCGGTTTACATCAAAGAGATAATTCCAAGCTGATAGCCACCCTCAAAAAGCTCCGAGACCTCGGCAACACCGTCATAGTTGTTGAACACGACGAGGAAACTATGGAGGAGGCTGACTATATCATAGATATCGGTCCCGGCGCAGGTATTCACGGCGGTCACGTTGTGGCGGCAGGCACGCCCGACGAGGTCAAGGAAAATGCGGAGTCGATCACGGGCGCATACCTTTCGGGAAGAAAGAGAATTGCCGTTCCCACCGAGAGACGTGAGGGAAACGAAAAGTATATCATCGTCAAGGGGGCGGCGGAGCATAACCTGAAACATATCGACGTTACCATTCCGCTTGGAAAATTCGTTTGCGTCAGCGGTGTTTCGGGCAGTGGAAAATCATCGCTTGTCAACGGCATACTTTACCCCAAGCTTGCACACGACTTAAATCGCGCGATAGCTTATCCCGGTAAGTGTGACGGCATTGAGGGTATCGAGAATCTTGATAAGGTAATCTGCATAGACCAAAGTCCTATCGGACGCACACCGAGGTCTAATCCCGCAACCTACACGGGACTTTTTACCGATATTCGTGACCTTTTTGCGTCTACCAAGGACGCAAAAGCGAGGGGATATTTACCGGGTAGATTTTCCTTCAACACCAAGGGCGGCAGGTGCGAAGCCTGTGAGGGCGACGGCGTGAAGTGTATAGAGATGCACTTTTTGCCTGACGTTTACGTCAAGTGCGACGTCTGCAAGGGAAGAAGATACAACGCAGACACCCTTGAAGTCAAATATAAAGGTAAAAACATTTTTGACGTGCTTGATATGACGGTCGAGGAGGGTCTTGCCTTCTTCGACGGTCTGCCCAAGATAAAAAGAAAGCTTCAGACCCTTTACGACGTGGGTCTGGGCTATATCAAGATCGGTCAGTCGTCCACCACTCTTTCGGGCGGCGAGGCACAGAGAGTAAAGCTTGCAACAGAGCTTTCCAAGCGTAGTACGGGCAAGACGATCTATATTCTTGACGAGCCTACCACAGGTCTGCACACTGCCGACGTGGCGAAGCTCCTTGAGGTGCTTCAGAAACTCTGCGACGGAGGCAATACCGTGCTTGTCATCGAGCATAACCTTGACGTTATCAAATCCGCCGACCATATTATCGACCTCGGTCCCGAGGGCGGCGACGGCGGCGGGACGATCGTCGCGGAAGGCACCCCCGAGGAGGTCGCCGAGATCGAAGGCTCCTATACGGGGCAGTATCTCAAAAAGTGGCTAAAAAGATAATGATATTCGGAAAGAATCCCCAGAAAAAGGAATAATTATGATAGCAAATTACCACACCCACACCGTCCGTTGCGGTCACGCCACGGGAGAGGATAGAGAATACGTCGAGAAGGCGATAGAGCTTGGCTTTTCGGAGCTTGGTATTACAGAACACGCACCGATGCCGTTTCCCGATGATCTGCCGAAGCCAAACCTTGACCGTCTCCTTGCTATGCGCATGAAAATGCACGAGACCGACGGATATTTTGAGTCGTTTCTGTCTCTGCGTGAAGAATATAAGAACGACATCAAGCTTCACATAGGCTTTGAGGTGGAATATATTGAATGTTGCTTTGATAGCTTTATAGACTATATCAAGAATTATCCAGTAGACTATCTCATTCTCGGTCAGCATTTCGGTGACCCGTACTCAGATTCGATGGAATATTTCGGCGCGCAGACCCACTCAAACGAGGTCTTGAAGAATTACGTCGATCTGGCAATCAAGGGAATAGAAACGGGGAAGATCACATATATCGCCCACCCCGATCTTATCTTCTATCGCCGAAGTCTTGAGGTCTACGAACGAGAGATGACGCGACTTATAAAGTGCGCCAATGATCACAAAGTCCCCCTTGAGATCAACTTTTACGGATTGCAGGAGGTCAGAAATTACCCCACGCTACCGTTCTGGCAGTTGGCGAATGAGATCGGCTGCGACGTGGTGTTCGGAAGCGACGCACACAAGCCCGAAAATCTACTCAATCCCTTTGCGTATAAGTATGCGAAGAAATTGGTAGCAAACAATCCGAAGCTCAATCTGCTTGAAAAAGTGGATTTTAAACCTATATAATAAGCTTATAAACCATAACGATTTTGAATTTTAATTTTATTATGTCACATCCATTCAAACATTTTAACACTATAACGAAGCACCGCCACAAGGTAATAGTGCATTGTTTCAAGGCGGGAATAGGCTTTCAGGGTCTTTTCCACGATCTTTCAAAATACTCTCCCGCAGAATTCATTCCGGGCGCAAAGTACTATCTTGGTACCAAAAGTCCCAATGAAAAGGAAAGGGAGCTTTTTGGCTACTCTCTGGCGTGGATGCACCACAAAGGCAGAAACAAGCATCATTTTGAGTATTGGGTAGATCTCAACACTTCAACCAAACGCTACGAGCCTGTACCGATGCCGCTGCGATATCTTACCGAAATGTTCTGCGACCGAGTTGCGGCGTGCAAGATATATAAGGGTAAGGACTACACCGATTCCTCGGCTCTTGAATACTTCTTACGAGGACATGCCCGTTCCAAGATGCACGCTGAGACTGCAGATCTGCTTGAAGAATGGCTTCGCATGCTTGCCGAGAAGGGCGAGAAGGAGACTTTTGAGTATATAAGGGCGATTAACAAACAAGGTAAAAAAGGGGCTGAATAGATCAGTCCCTTTTGTGTTCGAATTTCAAATTTTGATTTATCTATTAGTTTTTATGTTCATTTCTTTTCTGCGGAAATGTGTCACTTTCATGCCACCAGCTGCAGGAAAGTAACCAAAGGAAAGCGATTTCTTATATGTGCTTTTCTTGCCATCAGCTGCAAGAAAAGTACGAAAAGAAAAGCCGCACGGGGGATAGGGGCGGGTCTTACGAGTAAAAATGCAGCAAGCCGCATTTTTATTCGTCTCGACAGCCCCTCCCCCGTGTCCCCCAACCCCATTAGGTTAATATAGTGGAGTACGGCTTACAACCATATAAAACTTTTAACTTCAAAGAGGCTTTCCCTTCGGGAAAGGTCGCTTACGCGACAAAGCAAAAATTACAATAAGATTACGGCTACAAATCTAAATTGTAAGAGGGATTTAGCTTCTTAAAATCAATAAATCCATTTTGTCGGCTATGCCGACAGGAGAGGGGATACTTCCGGGGAGAGGATGTCGCAGGGCGAGAAAATGCGGCATGTTCGCTTTTTTTCAAACAAGACCCTCTCCACTTGAGCGGCGTTCTTTTCGTTCTTTTCTTCGACGCGGAAAGAAAAGGACATATAAACTAACAGATAAACTCCAATTTATCGTTGCATTACACTCATAAAATTTCTTTTCCGACGATATATATTAAGGTGAAGAGGTGATTTTTATATGAAAAGCAAGGTAATGTTTACAAAACTGGCGGCAATTCTGCTTATGCCGCTTCTGGTGCTGTCAAGTCTGGTGCTACCCGCGCTTGCCGATAGCGTATTGATCTCCGAGACCCCCGATGACACCTATGAGCCGATAAAAGACGTTTTTCAGTTAAAATGCAAAAGTGCGATATTGATGGAAGCCTCCACAGGGCGAGTTCTGTATGAGCAGAACGCCGACGAGGCTCTGCCGCCTGCGTCGGTCACGAAGGTAATGACCCTGCTTTTGGTTATGGAGGCGATCGAGGAAGGTAAAATCAAGCTTGACGACATGGTATCCACCAGCGAGAGAGCGGCGAGCATGGGCGGCTCGCAGATCTATCTTGAAGTCGGTGAGCAGATGAGCGTTGAGGATATGCTGAAAAGCGTGATCATAGCCTCTGCAAACGACGCTGCCTGCGCTCTTGCAGAGTTCGTTTCGGGAAGTGAGGCGGCCTTCGTCAAGGCTATGAATGACCGCGCGGCAGAGCTTGGAATGAAGAATACCGTCTTTGAAAACACCAACGGTCTTGACGATACCGCGGAGATACATCTGACAAGCGCGAAAGATATAGCTATTATGTCAGCAGAGCTTATCAAGCACAAAAAAATTCTTGAATACAGCTCTATCTGGATGGACACCGTAAGAAACGGACTTTTCGGTCTTACTAACACAAACCGTCTCGTTCGTTATTACAACGGCTGCACGGGGCTTAAGACAGGCTCAACTGACAAGGCGGGCTTTTGCATCTCCGCAACCGCCGAGCGTGACGGCGTGTCCTTGATCTGCGTTATTATGGGCGCCGAGACAAGAGACGTGAGAAATCAGGCGGCTACCTCGCTTCTTGATTGGGGATTTGCGAATTACGCAGTTTTTGAGCATACTCCCAAGGAGCTTGATCCCATAAAGGTCATGGGAGGAGCCTATGATCTGGTCAAGCTCGAATACGATCCTTTTTCATTTGTCACCGAAAAGGCGAGCGTAGGAAAAATTCAATATAAGATAGAGCTGCCCGAGTACGTAACCGCCCCCCTGAAGCAGGGTGACGAGATTGGCAACGTGATTTTCACACTTGACGGCAAGGAGGTGGGCAGAACACCTATCGTAGCCTCTGCCGACGTGAAAAAGATTGGTTTTGCCGACGTTTGGTGGCGAATGCTGGGAAAGTTTCTTATAAGATAAGAAAAAACGCGTAAAAATCCCTGAAAAACCTTAAAAAGCTATTGCAAAACGTCAAAAGTTATGTTATACTTAAATTGCAAAATAAATATTTTTATAGGGGATCGGAGTAGACCAGAGGCCTTCTGCCTTTACGCCTTGCGATCGTCTTTGGGAGGTTAAAATGTCGATTAAGCTTAGCCACAAGTATTTGTCAAATTTCATTGCGGAGCATGAGTACAAGAATATTCAGCCTGCGGTCAGCGCGGCTCACAAGCTTCTAACAGAGAAGAGCGGCGCGGGTAAAGATTTTCTCGGTTGGGTAGACCTTCCCGAGAACTATGACAAGGAGGAATTCGCCAGAATTAAGGCGGCTTCTGCTAAAATTCAGAAGAATTGCGACGTTTTTGTAGTCATCGGTATCGGCGGTTCTTATCTCGGAGCAAGAGCGGTTATCGAGTTTCTCAAATCGTCCAACTATAACAATCTTAAAAAGTCCACTCCCGACATCTATTTCGCAGGATGTGACATCAGTGCAGTATCTCTTGCCGAGATCGTCGAGCTTTGCGAAGGTCGTGACGTTTGCATCAACGTAATTTCCAAGTCGGGTACCACCACCGAGCCTGCCGTTGCTTTCAGAGTATTCCGTGAGATGCTTGAAAACAAGTACGGCAAGGATGGCGCAAGAGAGAGGATTTTTGTCACCACCGACAAGGCGCGCGGAACTCTTAAGAGCTTCTCCACCGAGGCGGGTTATGAGACCTTTGTCGTTCCCGACGACGTTGGAGGCCGTTTCTCGGTACTCACCGCAGTAGGCCTTCTCCCCATCGCGGTTGCCGGCTGTGATATAGACGCTCTTATGGCGGGAGCTAACGCCGCTCGTCTTGCTTATCAGGACGAGGATATTGAAAAGAATGACGCGTACAAGTACGCAGCTATCAGAAATATCCTTTACCGTAAAGGAAAAGTGACCGAAATCCTCGTAGGATATGAGAACTACGCAAAGATGCTCAACGAGTGGTGGAAGCAGCTTTACGGCGAGAGCGAGGGCAAGGATCTCCGCGGAATTTTCCCCGCGTCGGTCATTTTCTCTACCGACCTACACTCCCTCGGTCAGTATATTCAGGAGGGTAACAGAAACCTCTTTGAGACCGTAATTTCGGTTGAAAACAACGGTGTTGAGTTCAAAATACCCCACGATCCCAATAATATCGACGGGCTTAACTTCCTTTCGGGAGTTGATCTTAATACGGTTAAAAAGACCGCTATGCAGGGAACTCTCCTGGCTCACGTTGACGGAGGAGTACCCAACATTCTTATCGAGGTTTCCGACAGAAACGAATACTGTCTCGGCTATCTGCTTTATTTCTTTGAGCTTGCTTGCGCTGTTTCCGGATATATGCTTGGTGTTAACCCCTTTAATCAGCCCGGCGTTGAGGCGTACAAAAAGAATATGTTTGCACTTCTTGGAAAGCCCGGATATGAGGAATTGCGTTCAGAATTGGAAGAAAAATTAAAATAATTCTGCACAAATTTAATTTTCCTACTTGCAATTTTTAGTAAACTATGCTATAATTGTATAAAGACAATTAAATTCCGCAGGGAAAGTTAAAAATACAGAGCCACAAGGGTGGCAGAAGGAGTACACATTATGGTTAAACTTATCATCGGCGTCAAGGGAACCGGCAAGACAAAGGCTCTTATTTCCATGGTAAACGAGGCGGCAGAAAAGAGTAGCGGCAACGTTGTTTGTATCGAAAAGGGAGTAGGTCTCCGTTTTGATATAAAGCCCAGTGTTCGTCTTATCAATACTAACGAGTATTTTGTATTCGACGCAGAGGCTCTCTATGGATTCGTAGCAGGTATTCTTGCAAGCAACCATGACGTTACCGATCTCTTTATAGACGGCGCCCTCAAGATATCAAACAACGATATCGCAGGCTTCGAGGCATTCCTCAAGGAGGTTGATGAGCTTGCATCCAAGCTCGACGTTAACGTTGTTCTCACATCCTCCATTCCTGCAGAGGAAGCAAGTGATCTCGTAAAGAAGTATATCTGATCGGGTTTTGATATATAATATCGTTTTTATCGTGACGTGTAGCTGTCTCTGATAAAGTGCGAGCGTTCGGGGTGTAAGCAGATTTTTGTTTGCACCCCAATAGTTTTTGTCCCATTGGAGAATTTGTATATGAATATAAAGATCTTGAAGATCCTTGCCAATAATGCCCGTTGCTCGATCGAGGATATAGCAACTATGACGGGTCTTGGTCAGGATGAAGTAAAAAATAATATAAAGGAGCTTGAAGCCGCAGGAATAATCAAGGGATATAAGGCGGTCATAGACTGGGAAAAGCTTGACAATGCTTATGTCAGCGCCCTTATTGAGCTTAAGGTCATTCCTCAGGAGGAATACGGTTTTGAAAAGATCGCCGAGACGGTGATGAAATACAGAGAAGTAGAGACGGTCTATCTTATGTCCGGCTCTTACGACCTTACCGTTATCGTCAAGGGAAAGACCTTTCAAGAGGTTGCCATGTTCGTTGCCAAGGAGCTTGCTACCATGCACGGCGTGACAAGCACCGCAACACATTTCGTGCTTCGTCGCTATAAAGAGCTTGACGTAGAGCTTGTAGGCGAGGAGCGGGACGACAGAGGTGCTTATTCCTTATGATCGACTACGAAAAAATACTGAATCCCACGGTAACTCGCGATATAAAGCCCTCGGGGATCAGAAGGTTTTTTGATATTGCCGCAAGCATGGAGGGGGTCATATCTCTTGGTGTTGGTGAGCCTGATTTTCCTACGCCTTGGCATATCCGTCGCGCGGGAATAAAATCGCTTGAGAACAGTAAGACCAGATATACCTCCAATTCGGGACTTATCGAGCTTCGCAAGGAGATCTGCAAATATATCTCCCGCAGATATAACGTAAGCTATGATCCGCGTAGTGAGGTTCTTGTAACCGTCGGCGGCAGCGAAGGCATTGACGGAGCTATCCGCGCCCTTGTCGCCCCCGGTGACGAGGTTATCATTCCTCAACCGAGCTTCGTCTGCTACGAGCCTATCGTCCGTCTGGCGGGCGGTGTTCCCGTTATCGTCGAGCTTAAAGCCGAAAACGAATTTCGCTTGACCGCAAAGGAGTTGCGCGAGGCTATAACAGAAAAAACCAAGCTTTTGGTCTTTCCTTTTCCAAGTAACCCTACGGGGGCGATCATGGAAAGGGAAGATCTTGAAGCGATCGCGGAGGTCTTGCGAGAGACCGACGTCTGCGTACTCTCCGACGAGATATATTCCGAGCTGACATACGGCGGTAAGCGTCATGTGTCTATCGCGTCTATCGACGGAATGCGTGAGAGAACCGTGCTTGTCAACGGATTTTCCAAGTCCTATTCGATGACCGGATGGAGGATGGGCTACGCCTGCGCTCCCGCCCCTATTATCGCGCAGATGACAAAGATACACCAGTTCGCTATTATGAGCGCGCCTACTACTTCGCAGTACGCGGCGGTTGAGGCGCTTCGTAACGGAGACGAAGACGTTGAGCGGATGGTCGCCGAGTACGATATGCGCCGCAGACTGATAGTCCACGGCTTCAACAAGCTTGGCATGGACTGCTTTGAACCCAAGGGGGCGTTTTATTGCTTTCCGTCGATAAAAAAGACGGGGATGAGCAGCGAGGAGTACTGCGAAAAGCTGTTGATTTCAAAGAAAGTAGCAGTAGTTCCGGGAAGTGCCTTTGGTGATTGCGGAGAAGGCTTTATAAGAGTCTCTTATTGCTATTCAACAGACCATATCAAGGAAGCTCTTTCGAGAATTGAAGAATTTTTATCGGAAATTTGATAGAAACGCAAAAATGTGAATATTTATTCTGAAATTTAAAAAATATGCAGACTGTTTTGTCTGCTTTGCATTGAGGTAACTAATGAAACTCTCTCAAAAAGACAGAAATTTGAAAAAAAAGCTGTATGCCGCCTTTGCGATAGCGGGAATAATTCTGTACGGACTGTATTGCTTTGTTATATCGCCTATTTGGGTTTATACAAGTAATGACATCGCGTACGATCCCATTATTTCGGAAGTGCTTAATTTCATCGGCAGAATAGTAGAGATACTTGCAATCTCATGCTTTTGCGCCGCGGTGATATACGGCGTCTACCGCTTTAGCGCGTCAAATTTTGTAGGTGGATACTTAATTTTCTGCGGAATGGCTCTGTATAAATATACCGCAAACGTTGCCGTAAATTGGATAACCGAGGGTAGTATTCCCGTAGATTTCTGGAAGGATCTCCTATTTGCCGTGGGATATGCAGTCATCGAGATCGCTCCTTATGTCATAACCTTTTTCATAGTAAAGGGTATAATAAAGAATTATCACGATGAGGCGAGTCTGCTCAAAAAAGCGGGCAGAGAGAAAAATCCTTTGCCCATTGAAGGATTGATCGGCTTTTCTAACTGTCTGTTGGCCTCGTCCTTTGTTTGTGCAGTAACGGTTCTCGTAACAAAACTCGGAGGACAGCTGATATACGATATTCAGACCGTCGTCGTTATCACAAACGTTCCCTTGATGATACTTGATTACTCTACAAACGTAATATTCGCCGTGCTGTGTTATTTTGTTATAATACTCGTGATATCGTTTTTGGAAGAGTATTTTGAGGGAGACGGCGAGGAGCGTCGTCGCAAGAAACGCGCCCGTTGAATTGAAAATTAATACGTCTGACCGTTCCGCCAAGAAACCTCTTGACGGAACGGTTTTTTGCCTGTAACAATATATTTTGACAATTATTGTCGCACAATGATAAAAAAAGCTTATATTATTTAAGAAATCCCTTGACTTTTAAATTAAATATCTGTATAATATATATAATAATTTATAATGGACTATTGTGCAAATTTTTTAAACAGCTATCAACCGAGAAAGGAAGTTAAAAATGAAAAACATAAGCAGAAACCTTACGATGCTTTGCGACTTTTATGAGCTTACCATGAGCAACGGCTATTTCAAGTGTGGAATCAAGGATAAGACCGTTTATTTTGACGTGTTTTACAGAGATAATCCCGATGGCGGCGGCTTTGCCGTGGTTGCGGGACTTGAGCAAATAGTCGAGTACGTCAACGATCTTCATTTCGATGAGGATGATATTGCTTATCTGCGATCAAAGAATATTTTTGACGAGGGATTCCTTGAATATCTCCGTGATTTTAAATTTACGGGAGATATATGGGCTATTCCCGAGGGAACGGTGGTCTTCCCCGGAGAGCCGCTTATGACGGTAAGAGCGAAGGCGATCGAGGCGCAGTTTATTGAGACATATATCCTGATGATGATAAACCACCAGTCGCTTATTGCTACAAAGGCGGCAAGACTTACGAGATCGGCAAAGGGCAGACTTGTCAGTGAGTTCGGCTCTCGCAGAGCGCAGGGTGCCGATGCGGCGATACTCGGCGCGAGAGCGGCTTACATCGGCGGTGCGGGAGCAACGGCATGTACCATTACCGATCAAGTGTTTGGCGTTCCCGCTACGGGAACGATGGCACACGCATGGGTGCAGATGTTTGATACCGAGTACGAGGCGTTCAAGACCTACTGTGAGATATATCCCAATAACGCAACACTTCTGGTCGATACCTACAACGTTATCGAGTCGGGTGTTCCCAACGCGATCAAGGTGTTTAACGAGGTTCTGAAACCCCGTGGAATTACCAAGTGCGGTATTCGTATCGACTCGGGAGACATTACCTATCTCACCAAGAAGTGCCGTAAGATGCTTGACGATGCTGGCTGGACCGAGTGCAAGATAATCGTTTCCAACTCTCTTGACGAGTATATAATCCGCGAGCTTATCCGTCAGGGCGCGGAGGTTGACGGCTTTGGCGTCGGCGAGAGACTGATCACCGCCAAGAGCCACCCCGTTTTCGGAGCGGTATATAAGCTTTGCGCGGTTGAGGACGAGGACGGAACCGTCCGACCCAAGATCAAGATAAGCGAAAACGTAGGTAAGATAACAACCCCGCATTTCAAGAAGCTTTACAGACTCCGCGGCAGAGATACCGGCAAGGCAGAGGCAGACCTCATCTGCGTTTACGATGAGGTGATCGATGACACCAAGCCTATTGAAATATTCGATCCCCTCCACGTCTGGAAAAGAAAGATTATGGAGAACTTTACCGCGGAGGAGCTTCTCGTTCAGGTGTTCAAGAACGGAAAACAAGTGTACAAGCTTCCTACCATTGAGGAGATAAGAGCGCATCACAAGCGCGAGATCGAAGGAATGTGGGAGGAGGTAAGGAGATTTACCAATCCTCATAACTACTACGTCGACCTCTCGGAAAAGCTTTGGAATATTAAGCACAATATGCTCAAGGCGGGAGCAAACTCCAACAAGAAGGATTAACAAGACGGCACGGTGAGCGGCAAATTCCGTACAATATTGCAGAAAGGAACTGAAAAATGCTTGAAATAACGGCGTTAACATCTATATCGCTTTGGGATAGCCTACTTAGCTTTGTGAAGGACTATATTTTATTTCCCATCGTTAATATAGAGCTTGTTAATATACTTGATATACTTCTTTTGAGCCAATTGATCTATATGGTTTACAAATTCGTCCGCGACAGACACGCAGGCAGAACCATTGTAGGTCTCGGACTCCTTATAGCGCTTTACATAGTCAGCGATATTTTGGGAATGGTGGCTATCAATTCTATTCTTCAAAACTTCTATACCGTCGGTATTATAGCCGTGGTGATACTTTTTCAGCCCGAGCTTCGCGACGTTCTTGAGGAGTTCGGCGCTACTACGTCCATGAACTTAAAGAGAATAAGAAACCGTCACACCACCGACGATGAAAAGACGCTCCACATGGTTGATGAGATCAGCGCGGCGGCGTTTGAGCTTTCCTCCAAGGGAGAGGGAGCTTTGATCGTGCTTGAGCGCAAGAGCAGACTTCGCAATCAAATGTCCGAGGGAACCCCTATTGACGCTGTAGTCTCTCGCCAGTTGCTTTGCAATATTTTCGTCAACAAATCTCCTCTCCACGATGGAGCGGTAATTATCAGAGACGGCAGGATCGTGGTGGCGTCCAGTAAATCGAAAACGATCTCCGAGAACAATCCTCAACTTGAAGGCCTCGGTACCCGCCACAGAGCGGCGTTCAAGATCTGTGAGGTCAGTGACGCCGTAGTTATCGTGGTGTCCGAGGAGTCGGGTAATATCTCGGTTGCCAACAACAAGCTCTTAAAGAGAGATTATCACGATATAGGCAAGGGTGGAAAGCACAAGTCCAGCGACCTTCGCGACGATCTCTTTAAGCTTTTGACGGGTAAGAACGTTTCCGAAATGCTTATCAAGCCCGAAAAAAAGACAAGATCTTCTCAAAAAAACGATAAGATCGAAGAAAATAACGGACAAGGAGGTGCTGACTGATCATGAAACAGTTTGATTTTATGAAGGACCCCGACAATAAAGGGGCTGACGCCATAACGGTAGAGCATACTCCGAAAAGAAAGCTTGACCTGTTTCCGAGAATAGTTTGTCTTCTTGTGGCTCTCGGAATATGGATCTATATGGTCAACATGAACGATACTGATGCAACGGAAACCATTACGCTCAGAATCGAGCTGACGGGTGTCGATACTCTTGAAGGCGAGGGAATGATGGTGTACGGATTTGATGAAAGAACCGTCACCGTTACCGTCAAGGGAACAAACAGGGATCTCAAACAGTTTGACGAGTCGGGATACAAGGCGACCGTTGACGTTATCGGAATTACCGAGGCAAAGGTCAACAATCTGCCTATAACCATAAAGACCCCCGCAAATACCAGCATTACCGTTGAAAGTCTGACTCCCGGTAACGTGCTGGTGATCTCGGATTTCATAGAGATCAAAACCATCGAGAATATAAGAATTGCCTTTGGCTCTGTTGGTGATAGATCCTTTACGGGAGAAGTGTCGGTCGCATCGCTTGATATAAAGGGACCCCGTGAGATAGTGTCAAGGATAGTTGACGTTGAGTTTAAGATCGACGGCGATTTCAAGGACGGTCAGGAGATAAACAGCTTTTCCGCAGTGAAATTTTACGACGTTAACAACGAAGAAGTGGACGTCAGAGGCTCGGTCACTATTCTTACAAAGGAGATCTCGGTGATCGTTACCGAGGAAACAAGCTCATCCGAGAGCGCGGAGAGTACGGAGGAGACCGAATAATTAACGATGAAAAAGGAAATTTTCATTTTTGATTCGATCTCTTTGCCTCCAAGCACCCCGGAGAACGAGGCGTGTGATGCGGCCCGAAAAAAAATGCGAGGTGCAGGGCTTTCTTTAAACGGCTCAAGGCTCGATATATGCAAAAAAAGCGTAGACGCGCGAAAAAAGGACGATATCAAGCTGGTATATTCGGTCGCCTTGTCGGGAGCAACGCTTTCCGAAAAGGAAAGATCCAAGCTTCAAAGGCTTGGAGCGAGAGCGGTTATACAGGAAACGCTTGAATTTCAGCACGGCGGAGAAAAGATGTCGGCAAGACCTTTGGTTGTAGGCATGGGACCTGCGGGAATGTTTTGCGCTCTTATTCTTGCCGAGCAGGGATACAGACCGATCATAATTGACCGCGGAGACAGAGTTGACGACCGTGTGGCGGCTATGGAGAGATTTTATACCTCTCACGTTCTCGATACCGAGTCAAACGTTCAGTTCGGAGCTGGGGGCGCAGGCACATTTTCGGACGGAAAGCTTCTGACGAGAATAAACGATCCCAGATGCTCTTACGTACTTGATACACTTGTCCGTTTTGGAGCGCCTGAGGAAATAAAGATCAAGGCGAAGCCTCATATCGGCACCGACGTTTTGAGAAAAGTGGTGGATAACCTCCTTTCCGAGATCGGTCGGCTTGGCGGCGAGGTCATATACCGTTGCAGACTTGACGATCTTCGTGAGAGAGCCGACGGAACCGTGCTTGCTCTGACGTCAAAGGGCGAATTTGTTGTGTCGGCGGTTGTTCTTGCTCTCGGTCACAGCGCCAGAGACACATACAGAACGCTTATTACCAATCAGTTTGATATAATTGCTAAGCCGATCTCGGTCGGCGTTCGTATCGAGCATAAAAGAAGCTTTATTGAAGAAGCCTTGTACGGTCGTCTTGCGGGACATCCCAATCTCGGAGCGGCGGAGTATGCTTTGTCCGACACCAAGGGGGAGAGAGGTGTTTACACCTTTTGTATGTGTCCCGGCGGCGAGGTCATGGCGGCGGCAAGCGAATGCGGCGGCGTTGTTGTCAACGGTATGAGCCACTACGCGAGAAACGGCGAAAATTCCAATTCCGCCGTGGCGGTGTCGGTCAGAGTGGAGGATATTTCACCTGTTGACGGCAATCTTGCCCTTGGAGCCATTGAGTTTCAAAGAAAAATAGAAAGAGCCGCTTATGCGGCAGGTGGCGGCGGTTATGCCGTTCCCGTTCAGACGGTAGGTGACTTTATGAACGGTAAAAGCGGAACCGAACCTTTTGAGGTCATGCCCACCTATATGAACGGCACAAATTTCAAGAGTGCAAGCATGGACGACGTGCTTCCGAGCTTCCTCTGCTCTTCTTTGCGGTACGGACTTGCATCTTTTGATAAAAAAATAAAAGGATTTGCCTCGGACGGCGCTCTTTTGTCGGGCGCTGAAACGAGAACCTCCTCGCCATTGCGTATTTTGCGAGGCGAGAATATGATTGCCCTCGGTAAAAAAAGCATCTATCCCTGCGGCGAGGGCGCAGGATACGCAGGCGGCATTACAAGCGCCGCAGTTGACGGCATCAAGACCGCTATGGCAATAATCGAGCGGTTTTGTCCGATGGATTAACAAAAAAAGGGAGGAGATCCGACATAGGATCCCCTCCCGCAAAAAGCGAGACAACAAGCATTAAATTTGAGAAAAATATTTGGTTATATAAATTTGGAGTAAACAATGAGTTTTAACGAGAAGAAAAAGGTGTGGTCGCTTCGGTACACGCCGGGAAACCGTGAGGCGGATGACGTAATTGGTGCCATCGCTTATGAAAACGGTATTTCCAAGGTGTCAGCCAAGCTGATCTATAACCGAGGATATTGCACGAAGGCATCGGTAGATGCTTTCCTCGCTCCCGACGCGAGCGGATTGCACGATCCTTATCTTATGAAGGATATGGAAAAGGCTGTAAGCAGGATAAAGGAATCTCTGCACAGAGGTGACAAAATTACTGTTTACGGCGACTATGACGTTGACGGTGTCACGTCGGTTACGTTGATATATCTTTATTTAAAGGAGCTTGGAGCGGATATCGACTATTATATCCCCTCAAGAAGTAAGGAGGGCTACGGTCTCTCCCAAATGTCACTTGACAATTTGAAGGCAAAGGGAACAAAGCTGATAATCACCGTCGATACGGGAATTACCGCCAACGCAGAGGTGGAGTATGCAAAATCTCTGGGTATTGAAATGGTCATCACTGACCACCACGAGTGCCATGAGTCGCTTCCCGATGCCTGCGCGGTAGTCAATCCTCACCGCCCAGACTGCCCCTATCCCTTTAAGGAGCTTGCGGGCGTTGGTGTGGTCTTCAAGCTTGTATGCGCCTTTGAGGCGATGAGATGCGGAGAGGAAAATAAGAGCGAGAGCATCGAGAGAGTGTTCCGAAAGTACGCGGACCTTGCGGCTATCGGAACCGTTGCAGACGTTATGCCTCTTATCGACGAAAACAGAATAATTGTGAGAGAGGGACTGGCGGCGCTTAGTGAGACCGAGCGAGAGGGGCTGGCGGCGCTTATTGAGGCGACAAGCAATCCTCAAACCGAGATCAAGGCGTCGGGTGAACATTTGCCTCCCAAAAAGAGAAAGATAAACGCAGGCTTTATAGGCTTTGCATTAGCTCCCAGAATTAACGCGGCAGGCAGAATAAGCACGGCGGAGAAGGCGGTGGAGCTTCTGCTTTCGGATGATCCCGAGGACGCGGCGGAGATGGCAAGAGAACTGTGCGAAATAAATACTCGCAGACAAAAAGAGGAGAACGCTATCGCCGAGGCTGCATATAAAATTATCGAGGAGACTCACGATTTTGAAAACGATCGTGTTATCGTTCTTGACGACGACGGCTGGCAGCAGGGAATTATTGGTATAGTTTCATCGAGAATTACCGAAAAATATGGTCTGCCCTCTATTCTGATCTCCTTTGAGGGCGCGACCCACGGATATCCAAGCTTTGACGATCTTGGAAAGGGTTCGGGACGAAGCATCAAGGGAATGAATCTTGTTGATGCCCTTGACTATTGCAAGGATCTTCTGGTTCGCTTCGGCGGTCACGAGCTGGCTGCGGGGCTTACGGTTATGCGTTGCAATATTGATGAATTTCGTAAGAGGATCAACGATTACGCGAGAGAAAACCTTACCGAGGATCTGTCTTGCGTCAGATACGTGGCAGACTGTGAGCTTGAGGCCGATGAGATCGATATGTCTCTCGCCAACGAGCTTTGCATAATGGAACCTTTCGGGGTTGCGAATCCCGCACCCGTATTCTTGGTTCGCGGACTTCGCGTGAGCAAGATAATTTCTATGGGAGCAGGCAAGCATACCAAGCTTCTTCTCACTTCAGGCGAGCTTAATTTCCAAGCGGTCTGCTTCGGAATGAGCGCCGCGTCTCTTGAAATATTTCCCGGAGAGCTTATTGACCTTATGTGTCAGATCAGCATTAACGAGTTCAGGGGACAGAGAAGCGTTCAGCTTGTGGTTCAGGATATCAGACTCTCGGAGGATATAGCGTCAGCTTACGGCAACGAGGTCAAAAGATACGCTCAGGTGCTGGGCGGAGCGAGCTTTTCTTCTGACGAGGACATTCTTCCCACCAGAGCCGATATTGCGGAAATATACAAGATACTTCGCAGGGAGAACATGAAGGGTCATACCGACTTCAGCTACAGGGCGTTCCGTTCAAGCGTCGCGGAGGCCAGCCGCAGAGATATGAGCTTTGCAAAGATACGCTTTGCGCTTAACATACTTAACGATATACGCGTATGCCGCATTGACGAGGACAGAGACGATTACTTCTCGGTCGAGGTCAACAGAAACGCGGCAAAGACTAACATAGAGCTGTCAGAAACCTATCGCCGCCTTTGCGCACAGTGCGAAAATTGACAGACATCTGATTTTTTATGGGACTCCTTTGCAACAGTGAGGGAGACACGGGTTTTTATTTTATGGACAACAACACCAATATTGGGGTAAATCACGGAGATTTTACCTCAAAAAGACTTATTGAGCTTTTAAAGATCACTGGTAAGAAATACGATCTTGAAAAAATACAACGGGCGTACGACTATGCGGCGGAACTTCATTCGGGTCAATTCCGCGCAAGCGGCGAGCCGTACATCTCGCACCCTTTGGCAGTTGCCGAGATAGTTGCGGGACTTGAGCTTGACACCGATTCTATCTGCGCGGCACTTCTGCACGACACGGTAGAGGATTGCTCGGACAAGACCGACCTCAAGGAGATACAAAAGCTTTTCGGCTCTGACGTAGCGTTGCTTGTTGACGGTCTTACCAAGCTTGTCTCTCTGGAGATAGAGGACAAGGAGGAGCAGCATATAGAGAATCTTCGTAAGATGCTGCTTGCTATGGCGAAGGACGTTCGCGTTATTTTCATCAAGCTCTGCGACAGACTTCATAATATGCGTACTCTTGACGCAAAGGCAGAGCATAAGAGACGCCTTACGGCACTTGAAACGATGCACGTTTACGCGCCTCTCGCCCACCGTCTCGGTATGCAGAGGATCAAGCAGGAGCTTGAAAATCTTGGTCTCCAGCACCTTGACCCCATTGGCTACAACGAGGTCAGAGGTGACATCGAGAGCAAGTACGGCAAGAGTCTTAATCTTATTGAGCAGATAAGATCGGTCATCTCGGAAAAGCTGACCGAGAACGATATAAAATTCTATCTTGAAGGTCGAATAAAGACGGTTTACAGCGTTTACAAAAAGATGTATAACCAGAACAAGAGCTTTGACGAAATATACGATTTCTACGCTCTCAGAGTTATCGTTGAGACTGAGCTTGAGTGTTACAGCGTGCTGGGTATCATTCACGAGATGTTCAACTCTATCCCGGGACGCTTCAAGGACTACATCTCCACGCCCAAGCCCAATATGTACCGCTCGCTTCACACCACGGTCATCGGACGCGAGGGAATACCCTTTGAGGTACAGATAAGAACGAGAGAGATGCACCATATCGCGGAATACGGTATCGCGGCGCATTGGAAATACAAGTCGGGCGCCACCTCCAAGGAGGATATGGATAAGAAGCTGGAGTGGATCTCCCGCCTTATTGAGACCGAGGACGGCACGCGCGACCCTGAGGAGTTTATGCAGGCTCTCAAGACCGACATCTTCCACGACGAGGTGTTTGCTTTCACGCCCAAGGGAGACATCATTCCTCTGCCTCAGGGAGCTACGGTCATAGACTTTGCTTACGCTATTCACTCTGCGGTGGGTAATAAGATGATCGGCGCGAAGATCAACGGTATGATAGTACCTATTGACCGCACCGTACAGAACGGCGAGATAGTCGAGGTCATTACCTCGTCAAGCACCAAGGGTCCCAGCCGCGACTGGCTCAGTATCGTCAAGACCAGCGAGGCGAGATCGAAGATCAGACAATGGTTTAAGAAGGAGTCGAGAGGAGAAAATATTTCTCTCGGTCGTTCTATCGTTGACGGAGAATTCAAGAAGTACAATATTAAGATCGCGGAGCAGCAGAGACTTGAGATGGTCTCGGCGGTGGCGCAGAGAATAGGCTTTGCCAGCGCAGACGACCTTTACAACGCTATCGGCTATGGCGGTTTGCCTCTTAATAAGTTGGCGAACAAGCTCCGTGACGAGATTGGCAAGATAACTGTTCAGGAGACCGAGCCTGCTCCCGTTACCGACGAGTCGCTTATTCAGAAGGCTCAAAGACCTAAGCACCTTAAAAGCAACGGAGGTATCGTTGTGGACGGCGAGCATGGCTGTATGGTCAAGTTTGCAAAGTGCTGCAACCCTCTGCCCGGCGACGAGGTCATCGGATTCGTTACCAAGGGATACGGTATATCTATTCACAAAAAGGATTGCCCCAATGTGCTGGAGGGCATGAAGAACGAAGAAAACAAGCATCGTTGGAAGGAAGCCCATTGGGAAGAGAGCGAGCAGGGAAGTCCCAAAAACGTTTATGAGGCACTCCTTCAGCTCTTTACCGAGGACAGAGTGGGTATGCTTGCTGACGTTGCGGTGGCTCTTGCCGATATGAAGGTGTCTATCCTTCACGTAAATTCCCAGAAGCGAGCTAACGGCAGAGGTATTATCAGCTTGAAGATAAGCTGCAAAAATATCGAACACTACAACTCTATCGTTGCTCGTCTGAAAACTCTTGACGGAGTAGAGAGCGTCGCCCGCGGATTTTCGTGAGGATGCGAGGAGGCGTTTTGTGGAACCTTTTTGAAAAAAGGTTCCACACCTCCAAAAACTTCCCAAAAGAAAAATTTGATTTACAGACGTTTCGGGTTTGAAAACGGCGTGTATTTAAAACGAAGCTTTATGGCTATCGTGATGCAAGTCTGTTCAAAACCGTATAGGAGGAGCTTGCTTCTCTCAAAAAAATAAGGAACAAAAAATGAAAGCAGTATTACAGAGAGTAAAAAATGCGAACGTTAAGGTTGACGGCGAGGTCGTCGGCGAGTGCGGCGAGGGTTTGATGATACTTCTCGGCGTGGCACAGGGAGATAGCGAGGAGGACGCAAAACTTCTTGCTGCGAAAATATGCAATCTCCGAATATTTACCGACGAAAATGACAAGATGAATATGTCGGTCAAGGATATTGACGGCGAGGCACTGGTTATTTCACAGTTTACTCTTATGGCGAATTATAAAAAGGGCAACCGCCCCGACTATTTGGAGTCTGCTCCACCCGCTGAGGCAAACAGACTTTACGAATACTACAAGGAACTTATGGCGGATGAGCTTCGTCACGTAGGATGCGGAGTTTTCGGCGCGCATATGGAGGTCTCGCTCGTTAATAACGGGCCTGTTACAATAGTTATGGATAGCGAAGTCTTGAAAAAGAAAAAAGTATAATTAAGAGAAGGACGAAAAAATGAAATTAAACATAAGCGGCAATATAAATTCCTATTATGTTCAGACCCTTTGTATGATATTTTTCCCCGGCGAAAAGTTCTCGGACACTGCCGAGACCGATCCCGATGTAGCCACTCCCGAGCTGTCGTTGGCTCTTGAGGAAAACGAGAGCGGCGTGGTTGTAAGGGCAGAGCTTAGTCTTGAGGAAAAATACGCTACCTGCGAAAAAATCTATCCTGCCCGTGATGACGTTACCTACGACAGACTAAAAAAGATCGCCGTTGGCGATGCGGTCCTGTCGGTATGCGGAGAGATCATCGGATACAGACCCTCTTGGGGAATGCTGGTAGGTGTTCGTCCTTCTAAGGTAGCGACGGAGCTGTTTTCCACGGGTATGTCAAAGACAAAAGTGAAAAAGACCTTGGCGAGCGACTATTTTGTCATACCCAAAAAGGCGGCGCTTGCCACCGAGGTGGCGCTCAACGAGGCGGAATTTGTGACGAGGGCAGACCCAAAGGATTGCAGTGTGTATATTTCGATCCCATTCTGTCCTACGAGATGCGCATATTGCTCCTTTGTGTCATATACTTCTAAAAAGCTGCTCTCTACCATTCCCGACTATCTTGTCGCGCTTGGAGCGGAGGTCAAAAAGAATTTTGATCTTATCAAGGAGCTTGGACTTCGTGTCAGAACGATATACATAGGCGGCGGAACACCCACTATTCTTGACGAGGGTCAGCTTGAATGGCTTCTTTCGACCGTTGAGGAGAATATTGACGTCTCCACAGTGGAAGAATATACTCTTGAAGCGGGCAGACCCGATACTATAACCGAGGGCAAGATGCGAGTTGCGGTTGCCCACGGAGTGAATCGCATAAGCGTAAATCCACAAACGCTTAACGACGACGTGCTTCGCATTATCGGACGCTCCCATAATGCAGAGGATTTTCTCAGAGCCTTTGATATAGCGAGAAATTCGGGAATACCGATCATAAATACAGACGTTATTGCGGGACTTCCCGGTGATAATTTCGCAAGCTTTTCAAGCTCCTACGACCGCATAATCGCCCTCAGGCCTGAGAACGTCACCGTTCATACGTTCAGCGTAAAGAAGGCGAGTGACGCGCTGAAAAATTTCAGTCATATTTACTCGGTACGAGGGGGAGACGTCGGAAAGTGCGTTGACTATTCCCAGATAAAGGCCCAGCACGAGGGCTATCAGCCATATTATATGTACCGTCAGAAGAACACGGTGGGTAACTATGAGAACGTGGGTTTCTGTCTTGACGGCAAAAAAGGTCTTTACAACATATACATGATGGAGGAGATACATTCGATATTCGCGGCGGGAGCGGGAGCGGTGTCGAAGTTCGTTGATTTTGCTCCCAAAAACGGTGAAAAACGCACTATTGAAAGATTTTTCAATCAAAAATATCCCTACGAGTATCTTTCCGAGGACAAGACCGACGAAAAGATCAACGCGGCTCGCGAATTTTATATAAAGCACGGTCTTGTGTGATCTTGCAGGGCTTTGGGGTTATTCTTGGGACGTTTTTCAGAAATATGTGAAGGAGGTACGCCTATGAATAATAACCTAAACTGCCATGCGCGCTTTTATAAGCAAGGATTTGCAAAAATAAACAGTGATTATATTAAAAAATGCGACGAGGAGTTCGACGCTTTGCTGGAAAGCTCGGTCACAAGACTTTGCGACGGAGCGGAGAGCAGGGTGCTGGGGCTGACGGGGCCTACCTGCTCGGGCAAGACCACGGCGGCGAAAAAGCTGTTGCACCATCTTGGCGACGAGCATAAACGTGTTATTACGGTCTCCCTTGATGATTTTTTCAAGGATTGTTTTTCACGAAAGCAGCTTGCGGACGCAAAGGTGGAGGAGCTTGATTTTGATTCTCCCGAAACTCTTGACGCAGAGCTTCTCGGCAGCTTCGTTGACGAAATATTTTCAAAGGGTGTGTCAAAAAAGCCGATCTTTGATTTCATTACGGGAACGAGAGCGAAGTGGGAGGATGTGGTCTGCGACGAGGATGACGTACTGCTTTTTGAGGGGATACAAGTGCTTTATCCCTCGGTGCTTTCGGTTATCGAAAGTCACGGAGGAAAGGTGCTTTGCGTTCGTCCCGAAAGTGGGATCGAGATAGGCGGCAAGAGATTTGAGCCTGACTTTATCCGTCTTTGCCGACGTCTTGTGCGCGACTCCAATTTTCGTGGAGCGTCGCCCGATTTTACACTTTCGCTCTGGGATAGCGTGAGACGGAACGAGGAGTCTAATATCTTTCCGTACATGGATAGATGTGACGTTAGAATAGACACTACTTTGTCTTATGAGCTTAACGTGCTTGCCCCATATATCCGCAGAATTTTGCCCGATATAGCGTGGGGAAGCAAGCATCATAAGCAGAGCCTTGAGATCCTTGGACTTCTTGAGGACGTTGTGGGGATCGAGAGCTTCGTTATTTCTCCCGATTCGCTTTATAAGGAGTTTGTTTGATATAGTATTAACTTTTCTTTCCGCCAGCGGAAAGAAAGGTAACAAAAGAAACGCTTTTAATAACTTTTCTTGTCACCAGCGGAAAGAAAAGTAGCAAAAGAAACGCTTTTAATAACTTTTCTTGTCACCAGCGACAAGAAAAGTTACAAAAGAAACGCCGCACGGGGGCAGGAGAGGGTCTAACGAATAAAAAAGCAGCAAGCCGCGTTTTTATTCGTCTCGACAGCCCCTCCCCCGTGACCCCCAACCCCATTAA
>JAZSRA010000121.1:0-6011 GCA_045538195.1 Eubacteriales bacterium
ATATCATTCATGTGCATCCGCCCGGTGTAAATGGGATTGCGGATCATGGTGCGGATGGTCTGCGCTGTCCAGATCTTATTGGGATTGGGGTATTTCCGATTCAGAAAATTGGCGGCACGGAGGGTGCCATAGCCCTGTTCCCCGATCAGCCGGAACACTTCCTGCACCACAGGGCCGTCCGTTTCATCGATCATCAGATCATAGAGAGGACGGTTCTTTTTCCCCAGCCGGCCATTGTGCACCAGTTTGTATCCGAAAGGCTTCTGACCGCCCCGCCAGATACCATCGGCCGTCATCTGGGTGTGAGCGGCTTTTACACGCAGGGAAGTCTTTTCGCTTTCGCCGCCGGCCTGCCAGTACCGCATGAAATTCAGCAGTTTGTCCACCCGGTTATCCAGCCGCTGCTGCCCCTCCCGGGTGCTCCAGACTTCGATGCCCTGTTCGATGAACCATTGCACCAGGAAAGGGGTTTCATCTTCCCTGCGGCCCAGCCGGTCGAACATGAAAACCAGCAGCACATCGAACATTTTCTTCTCCGCCATGGTACGGATCTCCAGAATCACATCCCGCTTGTTGGCCGAAACCTTGTAGCCGGATACGCCTTTTTCCATCCGCTCGTCATAATAAATCCAATCCTCCATCCGGTCGATGAAGGCCATACATTCACGTCGCTGCATGGGGATATCGTCTTGTTTATCCACCTGTCCTTTGGTGGATACTCTGTACAGGCACAATACTTTTTTCATGTGTGTTCGCTCCTTCTGATGAAGGCCGCCACCAGCATGTTCGCCACTTCTGCCCGGATGTTTTCCTCCGGTTTCTCGGCAAAATACATGCTGACCCGACAGCCGTTTGAATGCTCCAACACACGGGTTGCCTGCACAGTTGGTAATGCGCTTATTCCCTTTTCAAGGTCCATGGCCTCCGCCGCTTTCAGCATACCATAGTCCGAATTTTTACGCAATCTTGCTTGCCGTTTTGTTACAATATAAATGACCGTTTCTCCTTTTCACAGATTACATCGATGCGAAAGGAGTATAACGAAGGAGAAGGGATTTTCTTGCAAAATGGGCGGAAATGCAAGAGGATGGAGAAAGCAGCGTTCATACATGCATTTTTGCAAAACATTTACATTCATTATTTAATTTACTTGATTATAATTGTCGTAATTTTTGTTTTATTGTATTAAAATTTGATTTTATGTTTGATTTTCAAACATTTTTACTTGACTGAATTACAAATTATAGTTGATTGCTCGAATGGAAATATGATATACTATCAATGTTAAGGGGGTGAAAATATGCCTATTAATCCACAAATGATCAATGCAATTATAGAAGAAGCAAGAAAACAACCTTATGAGTTGCCTTGGATTGAATTCAAACACAATAACTATACTCCTCATGAGATCGGAGAATATATCAGTGCTTTGTCAAATACAGCAGCTTTGTTCAACCAAGAACATGCATATATGATTTGGGGTGTTGATGATAAAACTCACGATTTGTTGGGGACAACATTTCAACCTCAATCCGAAAAGGTAAACAATCAAGGATTAGATTTATGGCTTGCTACTCAGTTGGAGCCTCAAGTTCAGTTTTACTTCCATACAACGAATATTGACGGAAAAAATCTGGTTCTGCTCGAAATAGGCAGAGCCTATTCTTCGCCGATAAAATTCAGATCTGAAGACTACATTCGCATCGATACTCACAAAAAGAAGCTTAAAGACTTTCCAGACACCGAACGCGAATTATGGTCTGTTTTTTCTCGAACCCCTTTTGAAAATATGGTTGCTATGGAAAACGTGGCAGGAGATTTTGTTTTAAGAGAACTGGACTTTGCTTCATATTTTGATCTTCTTTCTATGGATCTCCCCAGTGACAAGACAAGAATTATTGAAGCTTTGAAAGAGGATGGTATGATATCCTCGCATGAAACGGGCAACTATAATATAACAAACCTGGGTGCAATATTATTAGCAAAAAGGTTATCTGATTTTCCCTCCCTTGAACGTAAGGCAGTGCGCGTCATCAAATATGAAGGAAAAGACCGTATCAGTGCAGCCAGTAAAGAACAGGTGGGCAGTAAGGGATATGCCAATGGTTTTGAAGGATTAATTAGCTATATTAACAATCTTCTTCCAAATAATGAGATTCTTGGAAAAGCACTCCGAAAAGTAGTTCCAATGTATCCTGAGATTGCAATAAGAGAATTAATAGCTAATGCAATTATCCATCAGAATTTCTTCATGCAAGGAACAAGTCCTCTCATTGAAATCTTTACTGATCGGTTAGAAATAACAAATCCTGGCATTCCACTTATTGAGATTGCTCGTTTTGTTGATCATCCTCCTGTTTCACGTAATGAAAAATTAGCGTCCTTCATGCGTCGCATCGGTATTTGTGAAGAACGCGGCAGCGGCTATGATAAAGTGGTTTTCTCTACAGAAGTATATCAGCTTCCTGCACCAGAAATAGAAATATACAACGATCATACAAAGGTCATTCTTTATGCACATAAGGAATTTGCCCAAATGAGCAAAGATGACCGTAGTCGTGCATGTTATCTACACGCTTGTCTTAAGCGCGTAAACCGGGATGTAATGACAAACGCATCATTGAGAGAACGGTTCAAGATTGAAACAAAAAATAGCTCGATGATTTCCAGATTGCTCAATGATACATGTGCTTTGGGATTAATAAAAATATCACCTGATTCTACATCAGATAAAAATCGCAAATACCTTCCGTATTGGGCATAATTTTAGTTGACTGTTTGTTGACTACAGCATCTTTTTCATCGAGAAACACTTGATTTATCTACGTTTTTCTTCTTGACTGGTTCTTGATTACATACTTAATTTTTTGCTCCCAATAATTTATATAACTTAATATTCATGCTGTGACGCCGCCGGTCACAGCATATTTTTTTGATCTCTCCCCATATAATATTTGGAATCACTGCATTCTTTCCTGCAACATTTTCGTTTAATCATTATCCATCAAACGAAAGAACATATACAGGAGGAAAAACATTGCTGCACAAATATCTCCCCGGAAGCATCCGGGAACGCATTCAGGATTTACTGCACGAACACAACATGACCCAGGCACAATTGGCGGAAAGAATCAGCATATCGGAAAGTACACTGAACCGATTTCTGTCCGGGCAGACGGACAAGTTGTCCAGCGACAACGTTATTGCCATCGCCGGTATCTTTCATGTGTCCACGGATTTTCTGCTGGGGCTGACCGACATTCCCTATCGGACGAATTACGATCTGGAAAAGCTGGGCTTGTCTGCACAGGCTGCGAAAAATCTACTGACCAACAAAGCGAATGCCGGCATGCTGAGCACATTATTGGAAATGCCCACATTCATCACGCTCTTGTCCCAGCTGATGCAACTGCAAAATGCAACGCTGTCTGCAGGCATCGCCGGCATGAACACGCTTTTTCAATCTCTTGGCAATTTATTGATTGAACACACTCACCAGCACCCGGAAGACAAATCTGCTGCAAAAGAAGCATTGCAGGACATCCGCACGTTGCGTCAACCCCTTTATGAAGCGGACACTGCTGCGATTGAAGCCACTTTCAAAAAGCTGCTTCAGGAATTGAAAGGCGAAACGAAAACCGCCGTCACCTCCAGCGAAAAGATCACATCACAGGTGATGGAACAATTCATGGATGCACTGACAAACAACGAAAATCCTTCTGCTTCCCTGCACACCATCACACCGGAACAAATTGTGGATGCCATCGTTTCCACCACCAGTCCTTTTGCCCCATCCAATGAAACCACCGATCAACTTCGCTCTGCCTTGCTGCCACTCTTCACAAAATCTGCACCAGATGATGCAGATCCCGAAAAATAATGCATCCTTTAGCTGCAGCAATAAAACAAAAAAGGGCTTGGGGAGTTGCCCCAAAGCAAATAAA
The DNA here is from genome assembly GCA_045538195.1 of Eubacteriales bacterium. Taxonomy (GTDB): domain Bacteria; phylum Bacillota; class Clostridia; order Oscillospirales; family CAG-272; genus SVTX01. The sequence goes on from JAZSRA010000121.1 coordinate 3,945, forward strand.
AAATACGAGTTTTAGCGTTTTATAAATCCACTTTTTCAATTTTTAATATTATATCACATTTTCTCTTTTCTTTCAATTCCTATGAAAAATGTCGTAAAATTGTTTCAATGCATTCAATATAGGAGTTGAAAATATGAGAACTTACACCCAAGAAGAAAAGCAAGTGGTTATTGACCGTGTTATATCCGGCGAACCGTCTGCGCGTATCCTTGCCGATACCGGCATGCCCAAGAGCACCTTTTACAGTTGGTTACGCATTTATCGAGAGGAGCAAAACGCTTCCAATAGGAGAACGGTAGATATCCGTAATTTTCATCTGCTCGAAAACAAGGTCGCACGCTTGGAAAGCATCGTTGAAATTCTGAAATCCGCAACCTGCACGCCGAAGTCACCATTAAAGCAGCGATTATATGCCGCCGAGCAATTTTACGGAAAATACAACGTGCACGTAATCTGCGATGCGTTTGACATTCCGCGAGGAACGTTTTATAACCACGTTCTCCGCAACAAGAAAGACAACACGTGGTATGCGAAACGTCGGGAGGAACTACGACTTCGCATACAGGAGATCTACGACGAAAGCAAGCAGATCTTCGGTGCCGCTAAAATTGCGGCAGTCATGAAAAGTGAAGGCTTCAAAGTCAGTAACGAAATGGTACGCACGCTTATGCTTGATATGGGATTGGTCAGCATTCGTCAGTCATCAAAGAAACTTTACGAGGACGAAGGTCGCAAATACAAAAATCACCTTAACCAAGAGTTTGACACGAGCAAGCCGAACGAAGTGTGGGTTAGTGATGTTACCTATTTCAAGTACGGCGAAAACTCTTATTACATTTGCGTGATTATTGACCTGTTCTCCCGTATGGTCGTGGGTAATAAAATTGGAAAGACCAACAGCATGCAGCTTGTAAAATCGACTTTTCAAATCGCCTATAAAGCACGTCAGCCAGATTCAAGTTTAGTTTTCCATACCGACCGAGGCGGCAACTATCGTTCCAAGACGATGAACGACTATATGCGGTCGCTACACATCACGCACTCTTTTTCACGTGCGCACGTGCCGTATGACAATTCTGTAATGGAATCGTTCTTTACTTCTTTGAAACGTGAGGAACTGTATCGCACGAAATACCGTTCGGAGGCAGACTTCCGAAGTGCGGTAGACAAGTACATAATTTTCTACAATACGAAACGTCCGCACAAGAAACTGCAATACAAGACTCCCGAACAGAAAGAAGAGGAATATGCCTTGAAGGACGCGGGTTAATAAGACACGTGCGGTCGGACTAAGGGGTTCGAAAAGGTTTGCTTTTTAATCTTCTAATTGCCGAATTTGAGTTTTTCTGTTTTTGTCCAGCTGGCAAAAAGAAAATGCGACCTCGAAAAGCCGCATAAATACTGGGTTTTATAATAAAAACACCATTGAGTCTGAACTTGGGGGTTCAGATTTCAATGGTGTCTTTAGATGGCGGAGATGGAGAGACTCGAACTCTCGCGCCGGTTACCCGACCTACGCCCTTAGCAGGGGCGCCTCGTCACCAACTTGAGTACATCTCCGTTTGTGCCGTCTTGCAACGTATTCACTTGTAGGTATGCGTCAACCGAACCCTCGTCCCCTAACCGGGAACCTCTTCACACCGGCTCCAAAGACAGCATCCCTTTGCTACCGCATCATTTTAGCATGCCGATTTGGTTTTGTCAAGGGAAAATCCAGAAAAGCCAGGGGAAAATAGCGCGTTACTTGCGCTCCACCTTTTTCTTGGTACCGTCCGGATAGACGATATAGGTGTTTTCTAAATGTCCGGTCAGGCTGGCCTTCATCGAGTCAATATATATCCGGCGCAGCTGATCCCGTTCCTCCAGATCTTCGGGGGTCAGTCCTTCTTCTCTTGCTTTTGCGGCCAGGGCGTTGATCCTGGCGATAACTTCATTCATTTCCATGAAACACTACCTCACATATCGCGAGCTGTATGCAGATACCCTCGCCGATTTTATCCTATGCGGAAAACTACTCTGTATTATAGCACAGTTTTCCTGCTTTGCAAGGAAGTTTTTCTTGTTTCC
>JAZSRA010000133.1:0-46005 GCA_045538195.1 Eubacteriales bacterium
CCCCCGTGTCCCCCAACCCCATTGGTTAATATAGGGGAGTACGGCTTACAAAAATATCAAACTTTTAGCCTCAAAGAGGCTTTCCCTTCGGGAAAGGTCGCTTACGCGACAAATCTCAAATTTTTAATAAGATTACGGCTACAAATCTAAATTATAAGAAGTTTTTACCTTCTTAAATCTAATAATCTCTTTTCGTCGGCTCTGCCGACAGGAGAGAGGGGTACATAGGGGAGAGAGGATGTCGCAGGGCGAGAAAATGCGGCATGTTCGCTTTTTCTCGTACAAGACCCTCTTTCACCTATGCGGCGTTTCTTTTGTAACTTTTCTTTCCGCTGGTGGAAAGAAAAGTTAGTAAAAAAACACACCCCTAAATCAAAATTTGAGAACCTTAAATTAAAATTCGCTTATATGCTCTGCCTTCTTAATTTTTCAAGCAAAATCTCAAAATATTCGGGCAGATCGCTTTCAAAAGTCATTTTTTTATGCGTTTTCGGGTGCGTCAGCTCCAATTCTCTCGCGTGGAGACACTGACCGCAAATCATCGCTTTATTCGTCGCCTCAAACTTGGTGTTTCCGCCACCGTAAACAGTATCACCCACAAGAGGGTGACCGATAGATGCCATGTGGACGCGGATCTGATGCGTTCTTCCCGTTTCAAGCTTGCATTTAACGTAAGTAAAGCGACCCGTAGGGGTCTCAAATCGCTCCAAGACCTCAAAATGCGTGACCGCGTCCCTCGCCTGTCGCATAGGGTCGGTCACTACCGCCATTTTCTTGCGGTCGACGGGGTGTCTGCCGATAGGACGATCGACCGTCCCTTTGTCTTCCTTAATATTTCCTATAACGATAGCGTGATACACACGGCTGACCTCGTGGGTCTTTAACTGCTCGGAAAGCGAGAGATGCGCCTCGTCGTTTTTGGCGACGACCAAAAGTCCCGACGTGTCCTTGTCTATTCTGTGGACTATTCCGGGGCGGATTACTCCGCCAATGCCCGAAAGTGAGTCGCCGCAATGATAAAGCAGAGCGTTGACCAGCGTTCCAGTATAAATACCAGTTGCGGGATGAACTATCATGCCCTTGGGCTTATTTACAACGATAATATCCTTGTCCTCGTAAATTACGTCAAGAGGTATATTTTCGGCAACCGCCTCGTCGCAGCTTGGCTCGGGAAATTCTATCTCAACTGTGTCTCCCTCGCGAAGCTTGTAGTTTTTTTCGACCTTTTTTCCCGAAACCGTAACCGCTCCGCTCTCTATCAGCTTCACCGCAAGAGAACGGGAAACTCCCGCGTTATCGGTGACGAATCGGTCAATTCTCTCTCCTACGTCGCCGTCAGATACCGAAAGAGACAAAACCTCCCCTTCACTCTCCTCGGCAATGCAGAAATTACTCGTCATCTCGGTCATCTGTATCACCGTTTTGAAGCGTTTCATCCATTCCTGCCTCAACCTCAACCGCAACCTCGGCTACTGCATCGGTCTCAACCTCGGCTACTGCAAGCTTTTTTGCTCTTTCGCGTTTGTAATCCTTGACTACGTCGATTATCATCCAGAGCGCCAGAAGAGCCGCGCCAACGGTAACGCATGAGTCGGCAACGTTAAACACCCACATCCAAAGCTTGGGGAAAGCGCAGAAATCAATAAAGTCGATCACGTAGCCCAAGGCTACTCTGTCTATCATATTTCCAATGCCGCCGCCCGTTATCAGGGTCAAAGACACCAAAAGCAGCTTGTTCTGCGGCTTTTTCCAGAACATATAAACAAGTATCGCTATTATTGCAACCGCGGACAGTATCATGAATATCCATCTTGCATTGTCCATAGAGCCAAACGCCGCGCCGTCGTTAAGAACGAATCTGAAATTCAGAACACCCGGAATAAGCTCGATAGGATCAAGTCCCTCGGCGATAGCTTCAAGCGCGTCAAGATCCAATTTTCCTATATGCTGTCCCATATCGAATGCAGACACGATCAGGTACTTGCTGAGCTGATCCAAAACCACGAGAACCAGCATCACAACGACCGAAATAATAATTGCTACCATTAAAAACTCCTTTTTAACAGACTCTTGACCCTTTTCACGTCGGCAAACGGTCAAACGCCCGAATATCCCCCCTTTTTTTCAAAAAAGGTTCTTGAAAGAGGTGGGGGTGTGGGGGAGGGGAAAACTTCTTGCAAGAAGTTTTTCCCTCCCCCACAAAACCATCTTAAATCAATAATTTTCTGCAACGCTCGCAGAGGAAGCCGCCCTCGTCGTCGGTAACACCCTCGGTGGAGTAGGACCAGCATCTGCCACACTTGCAACCGTCGGCAGGTTCAACGAGAACCGCGATGCCCGTCTGTGTCTCGGCGAACGCTCCCTCGGGAGCGTCACCCTTGACAACGTATGCCGCAGAGGTAATATAGGTCTCGGCAAGCTTGTCGGCAAAGGCGTTGAGTGCTGCATAAGCCTCGTCGTCATTAGCATAAACGGTAACCTTTGCGTCGAGAGACTTACCTATCATCTTGTTTGCTCTTGCCAATTCAAGTGCCTTCATAACGTCGTCTCTGTACTCAAAAAGCTTATCCCACTTTTCGCAAAGCGCGGAGGTCTCATCAGCGAATGCCGCACTGTAAACGGGCATATCGTTGAGGAATACGCTCTCTGCTCTGTCGTCAGCAGAGTGAGGCATATGCTTCCAGATCTCCTCTGCCGTAAAGGAAATTACGGGAGCGAGAAGTCTTGTAATAACGTTCAGAACGTGATAAAGCGCGCTCTGTCCGCTTCTTCTTGCCGCACTGTCCGCCTTTTCAACGTAAAGGCGATCCTTGGTTATATCAATGTAAAGCTTGGAAAGATCAATAGTGCAGAACTTGTTGATAGCGTGATATACGATGTGGAACTCATACTCCTCGTAAGCGTCGAGACACTGCTTAACAAGAGCGTTGGTCTCGGCAACGATCCACTGATCGATCTCAAGCATATCGTCGTAAGCCACCATATCGGTGTCGGGGTTGAAGTCACCCAGATTCGCCATCATGATACGGGCAGTATTTCTTATCTTTCTGTAAGACTCGGAAAGCTGCTTGAAGATGTTATCGGAGCAACGGACGTCTGCGTGGTAGTCGCTGGACGCCGCCCAGAGACGGACAAGCTCCGCACCGTACTTCTTAACGATGTCGTCGGGGCTGATAGAGTTGCCGAGAGACTTGTGCATAGCCTTGCCCTCGCCGTCAACTACCCAACCGTGGGTAAGAACAGCCTTGAAGGGAGCCTTTGCTTCGCCTGTTGCGCCAACGGCGGTAAGAAGTGAGGACTGGAACCAACCTCTGTACTGGTCGCCACCCTCAAGATAGATGTCAGAGGGCCAAGTAAGCTCAGGTCTCTGCTTCAGCACCGCGTAGTGAGAAGAACCCGAGTCAAACCAACCGTCAAGGGTATTGGTCTCCTTGGAGAATCCGTGAGCCTTGCCACAGTGAGGACATACGAAGCCCTCGGGAAGGATCTCGTCAGCTTCCATCTTGAACCATGCGTTTGAACCCTTTTCGCCAAAGAGCTTTGACACAACGTCGATAGTCTCGTCGTTGCAGATAGGCTTCTTGCACTCGTCACAGTAGAATACGGGAATAGGCAGACCCCAATGACGCTGACGGGAGATACACCAGTCGGCTCTCTCTCTTATCATCTGGATCATTCTCTCCTCGCCCCAAGCGGGAAGCCACTTGACGGGCTGGCAAGCCTCGACCGCCGCTTCCTTGAAGGACTCAACAGAGCAGAACCACTGGGGGGTCGCGCGGAAGATGATGGGAGACTTACATCTCCAACAGTGAGGATACTCGTGTTCGATCTCCTCGAAAGCGAGCAGAGCGCCGCTCTCCTTCATATCTTCAAGTATAGCCTCATTTGAAGCCGCATAATACATTCCAGCAAACTTGCCCGCGTCCTCTGTCTGATAACCGCGGTCGTCAACGGGAACGATGATATCGATGTTATAGCGGCGGCAGGTCTGATAGTCGTCAGCACCAAAGCCGGGAGCGGTGTGAACGCAACCCGTACCGCTATCCATAGTAACGTAATCGGCATTGACCACAACGCTCTTTCTGTCAAGGAAAGGATGCTGCGCGGTCATATACTCGAACTCCTTACCCGCCATGGTAGCAAGCACCTCGTAGCTTTCGATACCCGCCGCTTTCAGAGTTTTCTCTGTCAGTGCCTTTGCGAGAACGTAAACTTCGCCGCTCTCGACCTTTACAAGGTCATATTCCTCTACGGGGTTGAGGGCAATAGCAAGGTTGCCGGGGAGAGTCCAGGTAGTAGTCGTCCAGATAACGAAATATGTGTTGTTAAGGTCGCAGACGGAGGCAAGCTTGCCCTTGTCGTCGCTGACCTTGAATTTTACGTAGATCGAGGTACACTTGTCGGTCTGATACTCGATCTCAGCTTCTGCCAGAGCGGTCTCGTCCTTGGGACACCAGTAAACAGGCTTCAAGCCCTTGTAGATATAGCCCTTTTTGAACATCTCACCGAACACCTTGACCTCTGCCGCCTCGAACTCGGGGGACATAGTGGTATAGGGATGCTCCCAGTCACCGATAAGACCAAGTCTCTTGAACTGCTCCATCTGCGTGTCGATAAAGCCCTGCGCGAACTTCTCGCACTCGGAACGGAAATCGGGGATCGACATCTTCTTGCGGTCGATCTTGTTCTTTTTGAGGATCGCCGACTCGATAGGCATACCGTGGTTATCCCAACCTGGAACGTAAGAGATCTTGTGTCCCGTCATAGCCTTGTACTTGTTGATAAAGTCCTTGATGGTCTTATTGAGGGCGTGACCCATGTGAATGTTTCCGTTTGAGAAAGGAGGGCCGTCGTGGAAGGAAAATACCTTTCCGTTAGCTCTTACCTCGATCATTTTGTTATAAAGATCGATGCTTTCCCAGTATTTAATTGTCTCAGGCTCTCTCTGGGGAAGATTAGCCTTCATCGAAAACTCTGTTTTAGGTAAGTTCAGTGAACTCGTGTAATCCTTTGCCATAGTTGTTAAATCTCCAGATTTTTATGTTTATATAGTTTTTTATTATTTTCAAACGTATTTTTGCGCCACAAGACGAAGTCTGCCGCGCCTCGTCTCTCCGTCAAAGGAAAGAACGTTGAATTTTCCGTGTCCGCGTAAAGTTACCACGCTTGGAACCTTGATCTCTGCGTCAACTCTCTGCTCGGTGAGATAATTTACCTCGCATAGTCCCGAACGTATAAGTGTCTGCGCTTTTTCTCTTGAAAGATTAGTCAAAGCTCCCACAACGCAATCGAGACGGTTAGATGCCACCGTATCGCGTATCGATAAAAATTCTCTTTTAGCTCCGAAGCTTTCGTCGGGAATAAATTCACAGACCGTAACCTTGTCCGACGCTATTCTGTCGATCCCGCTCATGAGATAATCGAATATCTTGTCGGTACAGAAAACCACCGCACTATGCTCGTCCTGCACCACTATATCTCCCACCGCAGGGCGATCAATACCGAGAGCCAATATAGACCCAAGATAGTCCCTATGCGAAAGCTCTCTGTATCCGCTGCCTTGAATCTTTATCGCTCTGACCGCTCTCGACATCTCCTCGGGGAAATAAGTCCTTGCCTTCTCCTCTGTCGATCCGTCAAGCTCGGTCACAAAGCTCGGCAAAGCTATAAGCCTTTTTCTTTCCGCATCGGAATATCCGCCAAAAAGAAGTATCCTATCGTGAGAGCGAAGCTCCCTTGCCACCGTCAAGACATATGCCGCCTCGTGGGGACTTAAAAAATTACCGCACACAAGCTCCCCGCGTTCCGACAGCCGAAGAATGTCCTCGACCCTTGACGCAAGAAGCTTCTGTGCATCGTTAGTATTCAATTGCATATCACACCACCGCAGAGCTGAGGAAAAGCTGGACCAGCATAAGCACGATATAGGTCGCGCTATACGCTATGTCGATCGGCACATCCTGAAACCAATTCATTTTATAGAAAAGCCTTCTCAGAGGCATTATTGCGGGTTCGGTGAAAACGTACAGAAATCTGACAAACTTGCCGTCAGCGTCGAAAAACCAGCTCAAAATCGCTCTTATTGTCATAGCGAGCATAAGTATCTCGATAAACATGATGACGAAGTTTACCAAAACGTAAATTAAAGGATAAAGCGTCAAAATAAGCTCCTCCGATCAAATTTCGAAATGCAAATCTGAATCAGTCCTCATCCTTGTCGTCAGCATCGGTGACGATCTCGTCCTCTGCTTCGTCAAGCTCGTCTACCGAAACGTCCTCCTCAACACCGTAAGGAAGAACAATAACGGTATCTCTGTCAACGCGGCGAAGCTCGCCGTCAAGAGCGTGTACCGCACCCATTACGTAGTCGAAAAGGCGAAGGAAGTTCTCACGGTTAAGCTCCTCAACGCAGATAACGACAACTCTGCCGTCCTTGTACGCGTCAACGATAGCGGTGCTATCCTGGCAGGTCTTGGGATAGAAGGTCTTCTTCATAAGAGGCTCGTTTGCGCGAGCGATAGCTCTTGCCTCCTCCTCACTCCATGCAACGCTTACCTCGGAGACGTCTCCGCTTTCGTACGTGCCGTAGTTTTCATCCTCTGCGGTCTCGTCAGCGGTGCTTACGGTCTCCCCTCCGTAGTATGCGTTGTCAAATTCCTCCGCGGGTTCACTCTTCTTTTTCCACCAAAGATTTGCCATTTTAATTACCATCCTTTTTTATATTGTGGCGTACGCCGAATTATATTTAAATTTATAGACTGAATTATTTAACGAACATTCCTCTTCCGACACGAACCATAGTCGAGCCGCACTCTATCGCTTCCTCGTAGCTTTCCGACATTCCCATGGAAAGTATCGGTTCGCCACGGCGGCACAGCACGTCGTGCCAGATCTTTTTACCAAGATCTCTCGTTTTTTCGAAATAGGGGAAATAGTCCTCGCGACTTTCGCACCTCGGAGCCATAGTCATAAAGCCGCAAAGCTCTATACTTTCGTATTTTGCAAGTCCGAGACAGAAATCTGCCGCAGCATCCGCGTCAATACCGCCCTTGCTCTCCTCATTTCCAGAATTTATCTCAACGAGGACCCTCGCGACGATTCCCTTTTTCTTCGCCTGCTTGTCGATCTCGGCGGCAAGCTTCTCCGAATCAAGCGAGTGTATGAGATATACCTTATCTATGATATATTTTACCTTGTTGGTTTGGAGAGAGCCGATAAAATGCACTCTGAGACCGTCACGGTCAAGCTTATCCCAACGTTCAAGCAGCTGCTGAACACGGTTCTCGCCAATATCGGAGATACCAAGCTGACGGTGAACGTAATTTATCTCGTCCGCGTCCGCGCTTTTGACCGCGGACATAAGAACGATCTCTTTTTCATCTCTGCCCGCCGCCGAAGCCGCGCGCGAGATCTTATTTTTTATTTCCTTGACATTTCGGTCAAGATACGAATAATCTAATTTGTTTTCCATATCAATCAAGCAGCTTTCCGTCGTAAAGGTCATTTCCCGACGTAATTATCAAATCGTTAACGTACAGATAGGGAGGTCGCGTAGCCGTATCTCCCTCGCTCTCAGCATCCTCAAGTTCCGCTCTGTCCTTTTCGTAGGTGTTGACGATGCAGTAGCCGTCGCCGCGCTCGATAACGGTGACACGTCTGAACTCGACGACCGTTCCGATCAAGATATAAACGCCGTCCTCTCCGTCAAGCTCGGTAAGAGCCTCGGTGGGGATCCTGTATCCCGTAGTGGAACTCATTTTCACCTTGACGTCCTGCGCTCTCGACAGCTCGGCAGACAACGTAAGGTCATAGCTGGAAAAGATCAGATAGCCCTTTCCGTTATCGTCGATATAAGCGTCGTCAAGCTTCATCTCGGCACTCTTTTCGCCGACCGACGAATAGGTGACCGTGTACGTTCTTCCCGTATAAAATCCGATCTCGGTCTCGCCCTCATTATCTTGGTCGGCTCTCCGAGTTTCGTTAGAACCGCCTTCAGTATCGGTATCGCTTACCTCGGGCAATATTTCATAAGAAAATCTCATAACGGTCTCGGCATCGGTGGGAACGACCAAAAACCATTCCGCGCTGTCGACCCGTTTTCCGATAACTCTGCCGCTATAAGTATGCGAATCGGAGGATACAAGCTTATCAAGCTCCTCGCAGGAAATGCCGTCAAGCTTTTCGGGAGAAAATACGTTTTCGTATCCGTCCGTATCTCTGAAAAAGTAAAAGCCTTCCCTTGCCACAAGCTTTTCCCCCGCTCCAAATTCGGAGAGCAGAGCCTTTTTCTGGTCTTGAAGGGCGGCAAGCGTACCCGACGCTACGTCGTTCCAGCCCGTGGTAAGAGATCTGTAATTTACAAGCGCGTCGACAAGAGCCTCTCCCTGACGGTCAGCCGCCGAGAAATTGCCGTTCTGCACACTGTTTATATAAGAGTAATATGCCGATGAAAGAGCCTCGTTGATAGCCGAAAGGTCGGACACTGTCTCACCTATTGCCGACTTGGAAGTAAGACGCCGTATCTGACGCGAAATACTGTCAAGCTTATCCTGCTTTTCAGCCGCGTCCCCCGTCCGGTAATACAGCGCGTAGGTCTGATCGACCCCCACCTTTGCTCCGTCATCCAAAAGATAATCGCAAACGCCTTCACCCTGCACCGAAACAGGAGTCTCGTGTCTGAAAACGTAGCCCTTGAGATGCAGATAATCCACGTCGGTTATTACCTGAGTGCGTTGCGTGGAGACCATAGCGGAAAAGTTTTTAGTGAGCTGAGCTCCAAGATAGAGGAACAAAACGAGAACCAGCACGAGAATGACGGCATTTACCGTAGACTGCTTATAGGTTTTAGGCATCTTTTTCATTCTCATCTCTCCAACTTTTCGTTTTGATCCTGCAATTTTATAAACTCTTAATTATTATATCATAAGATTATCTTTATTAAAAGAGTTGTGCGGAAAAATTTACAATATCTTCAAATGTTTTTAACCCAAATTCTCCGTCAACGTAGACCTTGTGGGCATAATCCTTGCCCGAGAACCATGTGACCTGCCTTTTGGCATATCTTCTGGTCGCCGCTTTCAGCTCCTCGACGCAATCTTCAAGGGTCGCATTTCCACTGAAATACGGGAACAGCTCTTTGTATCCTATCGCCTGCGCCGCGGTCTGCGAGCGCTCGAAAACTCCCTCGTCCATAAGCCGACGGGTCTCGTCAAGGAGTCCGTCCGTGATCATCTGATCGACGCGAGCCTCGATCCGACGGTAAAGCAGCTCTCTGTTCTGAAAGGACAGTGTTATGACCTTGTGGTCGTATCTGTCCACGATCTCGGCGTTCTTCTTGTCGATCTCGCTCTTTTTTTCGCCCGTGACGAGGCATATCTCGATAGCCCTCATCACTCTTTTGACGTTGTTTTTGTGTATGGTCTCCGCAGATGCGGGATCAAGCTCCCGAAGCCTTTCGTAAAGCGCGTCAATTCCCTTTTCGTCAGCGAATTTTTTCAACTCCGCGCGCAAATTCTCGTCGCAAGCCGCCGAGTCGTCGTTGCCGCCCTTCAAGAAGCGGTCGAGATAAAGTCCCGTGCCGCCGCAAAAGATCGGCAGTTTTCCACGCGAAGCTATGTCCTCTACCACTCTCTCGGCGTCTTTTACGTAGTCCGAGCAGGAATAGGGCGCGTCGGCGGGCAGAATGTCGATGAGATGGTGAGGCACTTGTGCCAATTCTTCTTTCGTCGGCTTCGCCGTGCCTATATCCATGCCGCGATAGATCTGCATCGAGTCGCAGGAGACTATCTCTCCGTCAAGTCTCTTGGCAAGCTCGATGGCAAGGGCGGTCTTTCCCGACGCAGTGGGGCCTGTAACTGCCGCGATTTTTATTTTCATACTACTCATAGTCACTTAATGAACATGGCATCGCCAAACGAGAAGAAACGGTATTTTTCTTCGACTGCGGTTTTATAAGCTTCCATAATTTTATCCTTATCGTAAAGCGCCGAGACCAGCATTATAAGGGTACTCTGCGGCAGGTGGAAATTGGTGATCAGCGCGTCAACCGCCTTGAATTTGTAGCCGGGGTAGATAAAAATTCCAGTGTCGGCAGACATAGCGTGAACTACACCATTTTCGTCCGACGCGCTCTCGAGTGTGCGGCAAGAGGTCGTTCCAACGCAGATAACGCGACCGCCCGCCGCGCGGCGAGTGTTGATCAGATCTGCGCTCTCCTTTGAAACCGAGAAAAACTCGGTGTGCATCACGTGTTCGTCAAGTCTGTCCGCCTTTACGGGACGGAATGTGCCAAGACCTACGTGGAGCATAACGGGAGCAATAGCAACGCCTTTTTCTTTAAGCTTGCCAAGCAATTCTTCGGTAAAATGCAATCCCGCCGTGGGAGCTGCCGCCGAGCCGTTTTCTCTTGCATAAACGGTCTGATAACGGCTTTTATCGCTCAACTGCTCGGTGATGTAGGGGGGCAGGGGCATAAGACCGATCTCATGAAGCACGTTGTATATGTTCTCATATTTTTCCTTGTCGTACTCAAAACGGATAAGGCGGTTACCCTCCTCGGTGATCTCTACGACCTCGCCAACAAGCGCGCCGTTGCCAAAGACCTGCTTCATTCCGATCCTCGCGCGTTTGCCCGGCTTGACGAGACACTCCCAAGTATCAAGCTCGCCCTGACGGAGAAGGAGCAGCTCGGTCAGCGCTTCTTCTCTCCCTTCAACATGACCGTATATCCTCGCGGGGATGACCTTTGAGTCGTTGATGACAAGCACGTCAGAGGGGTTTATGTAGTCAAGAATATCGTAAAAATGCTTGTGATCGATAGTACCCTCGGCTCTGTCAAGCACCATAAGTCGGCTATGGTCGCGCTTCTCGGCAGGGTGCTGGGCGATCAAAGCTTCGGGCAGATAGTAGTCAAAATCCGCCGTGAGCAGGTCGGTTGGCTTTTTTTCGTTTATTATTACCTTATTTTCAGTGTTCATTTTTTCTCCAAAGCTCTGCCTTTCCGTGACCGTGATGCCGCGAAAGGCATATATTTTAATAAACAGTTATACAGAGTAATTATATCACAGAGAAGCCTTATTTGCAATAGCAAAAACACATTTTTAGCGCGAAAGGAAGATATTTATGAGCAAAAACAAGAAATCCATATTCAAGGGCGCGGCGACCGCGCTTATTACTCCGTTCAAAAACGGTGAGGTCGACTACATAGCTCTCGGAGAGCTTATCGATTTTCAAATTGGCAGCGGCATCAACGCGCTCGTCATCTGCGGCACTACGGGAGAGAGCGCGACGCTGTCCGACAGCGAGCATCATCAAGTTCTCGAATACGCTCTGGCAAAATCGGGCGGCAGAGTGCCGATGATAGCAGGCACGGGTTCAAACGACACCGCCCACGCGGTCGAGATGTCAAAATTTGCCGCGGGTCTCGGTTACGACGGACTTTTGGTGGTAACTCCCTACTATAACAAAGCCACCGAAAGAGGTCTTGCCGAAAGCTTTGAAAGGATAGCCGACGCGTCAAGCGCGCCGATAATTCTATACAACGTGCCGACGCGTACCTGCTGTAATATCACCCTGCCCGTCTACCGTCGGCTTGCAAAGCACGAAAATGTCGTCGCTGTCAAGGAGGCATCGGGAAATATCAGCGCTATCGCCGAGCTTTTATCCGAGTGCGGAGAGGAATTTGACGTCTATTCGGGCAACGACGACCAAACGCTCCCCATACTTTCTCTCGGCGGCTCGGGTGTGATCTCGGTGGTATCGAATATCATTCCGCAAGAAATGGCTTTTCTCTGCAAAAAATGGTTTGACGGCGACACCCTTGGATGCCGCCGTCTGCATGAAAAATATTTGAAATTGATGAAAATGATGTTCTGCGAGGTCAACCCGATACCCGTCAAGACCGCCGCCGAAATTATGGACCTATGTTCCTCCGAAATGCGCCTGCCAATGTGTGAGATCGGGGAGGAAAATCGTCAAAAGCTGATAGACACCTTGCAGAAATATTCGTTGATTTAGCAAAAATTATTTATAAACCGCGTCGTCATCAACCGGAATAACACCGTTTTCCTTTTCAAATTCATTAACACAATTCTGCGCAAGAAATTCCAACTGGGCATTGAGTGATCTTTTGTTTTGTTTAGCAATATATGCCATTTTATAGAGCAATTCGGGTTCAAATCTTATTCCTGTTTGAATTTTATTCGTCGCCATAATAACACCTCGATAATATTTTGATAACATTATAACAACTTTTCTCTTGACAATCTACAAACAAAGTGTTATCATAGTGTTTGGAGGTGATAGAGATGTCAGCAGAAAACAATATTATAATTCTATGCGAAAACATTAAAACGTTACGAATTAAAAACAATTTATCCAAGAAAGAAATGGCTCAAAAAATAGGAATAGGAATTAAAAGTCTCACGGCAATAGAATCAGGCATTTTGCCACGTTCCGTAAACGCAACTACACTGTTTAAAATTCACAAGGAATTTGGCATTTCAATTGAAAACCTTTTGGAATCAAGGATAGCTTGATTACTGATTGTTGTTTTGAGGGAAAACCCCCACTTGTGTGTTTTCCCTCTTTCGGCTTCGCCGAAATTCACCCTTTCGTGGCGCTTAGGGAGGGTAAGGATATTTCGCCTCTGCGGAGGCGACCAACGCTCCGCGCGTTGGATCGGCGGTTGCTTTTTGAAAAAAGCAACGCAAAAACTTTCACCGCTGTTGAAACGTGGGGAGAGGGAATCTTTTTTCAAAAAGTTTCCCTCTCCCCCTGCATTCTTTCTAATCTTACTTATTCTGTTGATTACACCAGATTTTCATTACTGTTTTATGGGGCAGGATCTTCGCTAAAAATCTCTGCCAATTTATAAGGCCGCCGCAGACCGACACGTCCTTACCTCTATACATATCCTTGACCGCCTTACTGACGACCTGCTTTGATGTATAGAACTTACTGTAATAGGTTATAGTGTCGTCCTTTACCGCTCTGTCAAAGAACTCTGTCTTGACCCAGCCGGGACAGACCGCGATGATCTTGATCTTCCTCTTTTCAAGCTCCTTATTAAGCGCGCGTGAAAACGAAACCACGAACGCCTTGGTCGCTCCGTAGGTAGTCATATAAGGCACGGGCTGGAAAGACGACTGCGAGCCAAGCTGATAGACGTGACTGCCCTCGGGCATATGGGGCAAAGTGAGATACGTCACCGCCATAAGCGCCTTGCAGTTGAGGTCGATCATATTCATCTGCTCGTCAAGAGGAATGTCCTCAAATTTTCCGAACTTTCCAAAGCCTGCGGCATTGACCAGAGCTATGACCTCGACCTTTTCCTTTTCAAGCATTTTTCCGTATTCAATAACGCTTTCGTTCTTTGACAGGTCAAGCTCTATGGGGCGGATGATCTTACCGTTCTCGCTCGCGATCTCTTCAAGCTTTTCTCTGCGTCTGGCAATGACCCATATCTCGCGGCAATCCTCTATCATATCGATCATTCTGACGAAATCGCGTCCCATACCCGACGACGCACCCGTAATTACTGCAATTTTCTTCATATCTCGATCACCTTTCATTATTTATCTGTTGATTTTACTGCCACAAGCACGGTGTCCCACGCGGGAATATATTCTCTGCGACGAATATAAAATTTGTAATCGGGAAAACGCTCACAAATAAGCAGCGGCAACTCAAATATATCCTCGCTTCTGTGATAGAGTGAGACCATCAGCGCGGGGCGATGCGTCTCAATAGTTTGGAGCGACCCCAATATCGCTTCCCTTTCCGAACCCTCTACGTCGTATTTGATATAATCGACCCTCTCACCGCCGAGGATATTGTCAAGGGAATCAGCCTCGACCTCCACTATCTTTGCAGGCTTGCTTACCGCAATTCCGTCCGACACAAGGGTCGAATTTCGATTTCCGCTGCCGTCAAACTGCAAGGTCGCTTTCTTGCTCCACGCGGCAAGCTTCAGGGGGGTGATCCTGAAAGCTTCGACGGTCTCGGCATATTCAGAGAGTTTTTTGTGATTTCGTCTGTCAGGCTCAAAGGCAACCGCCGTGCTGAGTTTAGGTGCGAAAGGCGCGATCTCCCGCAGAGTGTCTCCGTTGTATGCGCCGAGGTCGGCTATTTTTACAAACCTTTCCGCTCCGAGCAGTCGGTACACCTCCGGAAAATCGCAACAGGTCTCACGCAAAAGATTTACGTCGCCGCCCAATTTATAGTCAATAACGCTTCTGAAAACCTTCTTGGACTCCTCGTCAGCCAAAATCGACTCAACTCTGTGAATTTTTTCCTCGTTCTGTGAGAAAAATTCGAAATTGAACAGATTTTCGCCGCAAACGGGAACGTCGGGAGCATACAGCTCACACTCGTCGGCAATTCTGTAAATATTGGCAAGGACGTCAGGCAGAGACGACGCAAAGGACAAGAGAACTATCATATTCTCCTTCCCGTACTTTTCGCAAACCTCGGAGTAGGACGAGACCCGCTTTCCGTGGAAAAGATGCCCTCTGACAAAGCCGTCGCTGGCGAAAAAGTCGCAGACTTCGATACCGTAGCGCTCACAAATCGCAAGTATCTTGTCGGCGCCGTTGCCCATGCCGTACATAAGTATTTTTTTGTCTGTATTTTTAAGATAAGTCCAAAGATCGCTTGTTTTTGGCATGTTGGCTCCCGAAATCATTGACATTTGGCGGTTTTTGTGCTAAAATAAGCTTATAAGACCGCTCTTTTTTACATTATAACAAAATTCGGCGGCTTTGTAAAGAATTTTAATCAAAAAAGGAGAATAAAAATGTCTTGCCTGTTCTGTAAAATAATCGCGGGAGAAATTCCCTCCGCCAAGGTCTACGAGGACGAAAAAGTCTACGCTTTCAAAGACATCAACCCCCAAGCTCCCGTTCACGTGCTTGTAGTCCCCAAGTGTCATATCGAATCCGCGGACGCTATAAACGGCGACAATTCCTGCTGTGTAAAGGCGATCTTTGAGACGATCCCCCAAATAGCCAAGGCTTGCGGTCTGACCAACGGATACCGCGTTATCACCAACATCGGCGAGGACGGATGCCAGTCGGTCAAGCACATTCATTTCCACCTGCTCGGCGGCAAAAAGCTGTCCGAGAATATGTCGTAAAAGCGACAGCGAGACAATTATTATTTCAAACGATCCGACCTTTTTGCTCGATTATCAACCCAATTCGGAAAGCCGCTCTGACTAAGGCGCGGTTTTTCGGTACAATATTTAAATAAAACTCATAAAGAAAGGCAAAAAATATGGAAACCACTCTTATTATAATGGCGGCAGGCATCGGCTCACGCTTTGGAGGCGGCATCAAGCAGTTAGCTCCCGTCGGCCCCTCAGGCGAGATCATTATGGACTACTCTATCCACGACGCTCTTGAAGCAGGATTTAACAAGGTCTGCTTCATCATCCGCAAGGATCTTGAAAAGGATTTCAGAGAGATAATCGGCAACAGGATCGAGAAGATCTGCCCCTGCTCTTACGCTTTTCAGGAGGTTGAAAATCTTCCCGGCGGATTCAAGAATCCCGAGGGTAGAACAAAGCCCTGGGGTACGGGTCACGCAGTTCTCGCTTGCAAGGGCATCGTTGACACTCCAGCTCTGGTCATCAACGCTGACGACTACTACGGCAAGGACGCTTACGTCAAGATGCACGACTACATCGTAAATCAGATGGACACAAGCAAGACAGACGTGCTTGACATCGCAATGCCCGGCTTTATTCTCGGCAACACTCTCTCGGACAACGGCGCGGTTACCCGCGGAGTTTGCACCGTTGACGAAAAGGGCAACCTCGCTACTATCGTTGAGACCTCGGGCATCTACAAGGATGGCAATGGCGGAGCCTACGTCGAGGAAAAGGACGGCAGCAAGCGTCCTATCGACCCCGAAAGCCTTGTATCTATGAATATGTGGGCATTCACTCCCGCTTTCATCGACCGACTTGAACAGGGCTTTATCGACTTTCTTGCCGCAGGAAACGCAAAGGAGATGAAGTCTGAATATCTCCTCCCCACCGTTATCGGCGGTATGCTCTCTGACGGCACTGCTACCGTCAAGGTGCTGAAAACCACCGACAAGTGGTTCGGCGTCACCTACAAGGAGGACAAGGACTACGTTATCGAGTCCTTCAAAAAGCTGATCGCAGACGGAGTTTACAGCGAAAAGCTGTTCGGTTAATTCTATACGCAAAAGGAAGCGACACTTCACCAAGATCGCTTCCTTTTGTTTTTATCCTCAACGGCTACAAAGCACGCCTCACCACCTATACTTTTCCCTTTTTTTAAAGTTTTGGAGTGGGAGGGGGTGCAGGGGGAAGGCGAACCTTTTTTTTCAAAAGGCACCTGCGGTGCGGCTAATATCGTGTGACGTTATGCTTAAAACAAACTTTATCTCTCGACCTTTTTGGAAGTTTTTGGAAAGGTGGGGAGGGTGCAGGGAGGGGAGGAAAACCCTTTTTTCAAAAAGGTTTTCCTCCCCTCCCTGCATATATACCTATTAAACTATACCCTGAGCCATCATAGCCTCGGCAACCTTCTTAAAGCCCGCGATGTTCGCGCCCTTGCAAAGGTCGTAGCCGTAGCCGTACTCCTCAGCTGCCGCTGCAGCGTTATCGTGAATGTTGGACATAATGGTCTTAAGCTTTGCGTCAACTTCCTCTGCAGACCAAGCAAGTCTCTGGCTGTTCTGGGACATTTCCAAAGCCGAAACCGCAACGCCGCCCGCATTAACCGCCTTAGAAGGAGCAACGGTAACGCCGCTCTCGGTTATGTACTTGAGTGCATCGTTGCTTGTAGGCATGTTAGATACCTCGATGTAATACTTAACACCGTTGGCAACGATCTTCTCTGCCTCTGCCATACCTACCTCGTTCTGGGTCGCGCAGGGCATAAGGATGTCTGCCTTGATTCCCCAAGGCTTTTCCTTTGCGAAGAAAGGAACGTTAAACTTTTCAGCATAATCCTGAACTCGGTTTCTGCCCGAAGCGCGCATTTGGAGCATAAAGTTGATCTTTTCCTCGGTGGAAACGCCGTTCTCGTCGTAAATATAGCCGTCGGGACCCGAAATAGCAACTACCTTTGCACCAAGCTCGGTCGCTTTCTTTACAGCACCCCAGGCAACGTTACCAAATCCCGAAACTACAACGGTCTTGCCCTCGATAGTATCGCCGTAGTGAGCAAGTACCTTCTGCGCAAAGTAAACCGCGCCAAAGCCTGTTGCCTCGGGACGGATGAGAGAGCCACCGTAGGAAAGTCCCTTTCCTGTAAGTACGCCGTTCTCATAAGCGCCGCGAAGTCTCTTGTACTGACCGAAAAGATAACCGATCTCACGCGCGCCAACACCGATGTCACCTGCGGGAACGTCGACGTTGGGGCCGATATGACGGTAAAGCTCGGTCATAAAGCTCTGACAGAATCTCATGATCTCGCCGTCGCTCTTGCCGCTGGGATCGAAGTCGGAGCCACCCTTACCGCCGCCGATGGGAAGGCTGGTAAGGCTGTTTTTAAGTATCTGCTCAAGTCCCAAGAACTTGAGAATTGAGAGGTTTACAGTAGGATGAAAACGGAAGCCGCCCTTGTAAGGACCGATAGCGCTGTTGAACTGTACGCGGTAACCTTTGTTAACACGAACGTTGCCGTTGTCGTCTACCCAGGGAACGCGGAACATAATGGTTCTCTCGGGTTCAACGAATCTTTCAAGAAGACCTGCCTTCTCATATTCGGGATGCTTCTCGAAAACTACTTCAAGAGACTCAAGGATCTCTGTTGCAGCCTGATGAAATTCAGGCTCACCGGGGTTCTTTGCGATAAGATCCGCAAGAACGTTCTGTACGTAATTGGACATAATATTGATTCCTTTCTATATGAGGGCTGATCTGTGAAATTTGCAACTTTTAAAAATTAAATTTCACGATTCCGCAAATCAACTCTTATTTTGAAATTTATTATAGCACACTAAAGCGAATTTTGCAAGAGCTTTGTCGAAAAATTGCAAAATTTTTCTCTGGAATTTTTTGTCACATTGTTGAGTGCCGCATGGGTTAGGCTTATTTATTTAAAAAGTCTCCCAAAATGTCGTCAGGAGCTTCCTTCAGCTTGACGGTAATGATAAAATGCTGGGGAGCGGTATCGTTTATATTTAAAATGTAATCAAGCTTCATTCTGCCTGCCTCCAAAAGTCTGTTGTCAAGCTTGTTTGTGGTAACGTATACCTTAAAGGGCATAAATGGAGTATCGTAGGCACAAACGTGCGTCTTGCCCTCCTCAAAGGACAGCACCGAGCTGATAGCTCCCTCCTTGCTCATTATAAACAAAGACGGCTCCGAGGGGTGAAATATCATTTTCGACGTGTTCGCTATCTGTGGATCGTCCTCGTTTTCGCGATATGATATTTCTATTTGACCTCTGTCGTTAGTTTCGATAAATCCTTCGGTGCAAAGCTCTATCTCGTCTGCGGTATCCTCTCCCAGAACGGCGTTGACCTCATCCTCGCTCAATTCGTCCTTCATGGCACGCAAAAGCAATCTTTCAAGCTCCTCGGCAATAAGATCAGGGCTTTCCTCGTCGATTATCAAGGTTTTTATTTGAATAGATATTTCTTTTTTTCTGTCGTTTGCTGCGTATATCATTTTTGTTCCTTAATCTTTTAATATAATATACTATTATATGACTAAATCCCCTATTTGTCAATAGAAAATACAAGCTCTCCCAATAAAAAATCGGCTCCCCATCGGGCGCCGCTTAAAATCTTTCTTTTTAGGGAAGTTTTGGAAAGAGGTGGGGGAGTTTGAGGGGGAGGGGAAAACCCTTTTCCAAAAGGTTTTCCCCTCCCCCTCAATTAAACCAATATTAATACTCTGCGTTGCCTACGGTTCTGGGGTAGGGCAGGACGTCACGGATGTTAGAGACGCCCGTGAGATACATAATGATACGCTCAAAGCCGAGACCAAAGCCCGCGTGCTTGGTGCCACCGTACTTGCGGAGGTTGACGTACCACCAGTAGTCCTCCTCTTTGAGACCGCACTCCTCCATACGCTTCAAGAGAAGGTCAAGTCTCTCCTCTCTTTGGGAGCCGCCGATGATCTCGCCGACACCGGGAACGAGAAGGTCCATTGCCGCAACGGTCTTGCCGTCGTCGTTCTGTCTCATATAGAATGCCTTGATCTCCTTGGGATAGTCGATAAGGAAGATAGGCTTTTTGTAGACCTGCTCGGTGAGGTAGCGCTCATGCTCGGTCTGAAGGTCGACGCCCCAGTATACGGGGAACTTGAAGTCAGCCTTCGACTTTTCAAGGATCTCGATAGCCTCGGTGTAGGTAACCTTTGCGTAGTCTGCGTCGCGGAGAGCGGTAAGACGGTCAAGCAGTCCCTTGTCAACAAAGCTGTTGAAGAATTGAAGCTCTGCCTGACAGTTGTCCATAACGTGGTTGATGATGTACTTGATCATATCCCACGCAAGCTCCATGTCGTCGTTGAGGTCGGCAAAAGCGATCTCCGGTTCGATCATCCAGAACTCTGCCGCATGACGCGCGGTGTTGGAGTTCTCTGCTCTGAACGTAGGACCAAAGGTGTAGATATTTCCAAATGCCATAGCGTAGGTCTCACCTTCAAGCTGACCCGAAACGGTGAGGTTCGCGCTCTTGCCAAAGAAATCCTGCGAATAGTCAATAGCACCGTCCTCGGTCTTAGGAAGATTATCCATATCAAGAGTGGTAACTCTGAACATCTCGCCTGCGCCCTCAGCGTCGGAGCCTGTGATAATGGGAGTATGAACGTAAACGAAGCCTCTCTGGTTGAAGAAGGAATGGATAGCGTAAGCCACCTCGCTTCTCACTCTGAACACAGCAGAAAAGAGGTTTGTACGGGGACGGAGATAAGCCTGCTCACGCAAAAATTCAACCGAGTGACGCTTAGGCTGGAGGGGGTAATCGGGGGTGCTGGTTCCCTCGACCTCTACCTTGGTCGCCTTAAGCTCGAAGGGCTGCTTTGCCTCGGGGGTCAAAGTCAAAATGCCCGTGACAACAAGCGCCGCGCCAACGTTCTGCGAAGCGATCTCATCGTAATTATTGACTATATCTCTTTCAAAAACAACCTGAACGCTCTTGAAGTAAGAGCCGTCGTTAAGATCGATAAATCCAAATGCTTTACTGTCGCGGAGGTTTCTCACCCAACCGCCGACCACTATCTCTTTGCCGCCAAAGGCTTCCTTGTCGGCATATACGTCTTTTATAAGAGTTCTTTTCATGTTTTTTTTCCTTTTTGGGTCAAAAATAGTAATACAAATACTATTATATAATTATTTCCGTAAAAAATCAAGTCTAATTTGAAATTTTCTTTGTTTTGCGTATATTTTTCTTTAATTTTAAGCTTTGATTTGCGAAAAGCTATTGTCAAAACCGCAAAAATGTGTTAAAATCTCTATATGGATCGCTTTTTGATTGGAGATTAAAGTTTTGAGCGTAAATATTAAAGAGGTGTCCTCAGAGGCTTTGGCATATCTCGGAGACTCGGTCATCGAGGTAAAGGTTCGCGAGCTGCTTGTAAACCGAGGAATATCGGGTTCGGGAGATCTTAACCGAGAATCTCTTGCATTTGTCAAGGCATCGGCGCAGTGCCGTGCAATGCAAAAAATAATCCCCCTGCTTACAGAGGAGGAGACCGCCGTATACAAGCGCGGCAGAAATATGTCGGGCGGCAACGTCCCCAAAAGCGCTACTATGTCGGAATACCGCACGGCGACGGGTATGGAGGCTCTTTTTGGCTATCTCCATCTTCTTGAAAGGCAAGAACGCATATCCGAGCTTTTTGACGCGGCTTACGATCAAGCCGAGGAATGTAAAAATTAATTATACATATACATTGAAAGGAATTTTATTATGAATCATCCCAAGATCAAATTTACTGTCAAGAATTACGGCGAAATGGTCGCCGAGCTTTACCCCGAAAAGGCTCCTGTTACCGTCAAGAACTTCCTTGATCTGGTTGAGGAAGGCTTTTTCACGGGTCTTATCTTCCACCGCGTAATCAAGGGCTTTATGATACAGGGCGGCGGCTTCGACGTTGACTTCAACCAGAAGAAGGCGGCGGCTATCAAGGGCGAATTTATGGCAAATGGCTTTATGTCCAACGATCTTCGCCACACCCGCGGTGTTCTCTCCATGGCGAGAACCAGCGACCCTAACTCTGCGTCCTCGCAGTTCTTCATCATGCATCAGAACGCTCCCCACCTTGACGCACAATACGCAGGCTTTGGCAAGGTTATCGAGGGACTTGACGTTATAGACAAGATCGCTGACGCGAGAACCTACAGCCGCGGATGGTACGACGACGTTCCCGTCGACCCTGTTGTTATCGAAAAGGTTGAAGTAATTGAATAAAACATAAAGCGAAGAGCGTTTTTGCTCTTCGCTTTTGTGTTTCAAATTTTGATTTATCTATGGGTTTTTATGTTCATTTCTTGCCCGCGTCGGCAAGAAACGAACCAAAGAAACGCCGCACGGGTGTAGGGGTAAGTTCTAAAAATCCGCAAAAGGCGACAGAACACATAAATCAAAGGCGGATTTTTTGAACATCCCCTCCCCCGTGTCCCCCAACCCCGAATGGTTGATAGAGTGTGGTACGGCTTACAACCATATAAAACTTTTAATTTCAAAGAGGCTTTCCCTTCGGGAAAGGTCGGCTTCGCCGACGGGTTGAGGGGCTGCTTACTTCAACTTAAATAAAACTATAAGTTTAGTTAAACTTTTCGGCTGGGTTCAACACCCTTGCAATAAGGAAAGGTCAGTGAAAAATCCTCCGTCACCCTAAAAGGACCCCTTTTTTCGGGAAGTTTCTTTGCTTACTTTCTTTTCAAAGAAAGTAAGCCGCCGGAGGCACGCATCCTCGCATTCTTATTTTGCGAGACCACAGAGGTGGTTTATAAACTGTTGTGCGGTTCTGCCCGAGATGCCGCCGCCGAGCATTTCCCACTTGTGGGCTTCGGCGATAAGCTGTTCTTTATCCATAGTAATTTCGGGATGACGGGCGGCAAGTTCAAGCACCATAGCGTCGAACTCGGGGCGAGTGGGCTTGAAAAATCCGATTGAAAGACCGAAGCGGTTGACAAGAGATAGCTTTTCCTCGATAGTTTCGGAACGGTGGATGTCGTTCTTGGTGGACATATCGCTTCTGTCGTTCCAGGTCTCCTTGATAAGGTGACGGCGGTTTGAGGTTGCGTAAATAAGAACGTTGTCGGGCTTGGTCTCAACACCGCCCTCGATGATCGCCTTGAGATACTTGTACTCGATCTCGCTCTCCTCGAAGGAAAGGTCGTCCATATATATAATGAAGCGATAGTTGCGGTTTTTGATCTCGCTGATGATCTTTGAGAGGCAGCCGAACTGATGCTTGTAAATCTCTATCATTCGAAGTCCGCGATCGTAATACTGATTGACTATCGCCTTGATAGAGGTAGACTTGCCTGTTCCGCTATCACCGTAAAGCAGAAGATTGTTTGCACCCCTGCCCTCTACGAACGCTTCGGTGTTTTCTATAAGTGCCTTTTTCTGCGGCTCGTAGCCGATAAGATCGTCGAGATGCACCGACTGCATATTGGTGATCGCACGGAATTTGAGGGTGGAGCAGCTCTCGTCGGTCTCAATTCTGAACGCTTTGTTAAGTCCGAACATACCAACTCCGAAATTCTTGTAAAACTCAGCGACGACGTGAAAGACCTCCTCGCCGTCTGCCGCTTCTTCTATAAGACGGCTCAGCGTTCTGACCTTTTCGCTGACGTTCTTGTTAAATATCTGCTCTCGCTTTGCTATAGCCTGATAATTTGAGAGAACAGAAAAGCAATTTATATCAAGTGCTTGCTCAATGGTAGTAAAATCGAAGTCAAAAAGAGCCTTGAAGGTTGAAAAATCGTTAATGGCGAAGCCGTTGACCGTTCCCTCCTGCACGCCCGCCTTTTCGTAGGTGAGACTGAATGGGTTTTCGTCGGTAATTATCAAAAAGGTGAGGTAATTGTGCCAGAGATTATTGTCAAAGCCGTATTTGGTTGCAAGTTCAAGCAAACGGCGTACCTGAGCGTAGATTCTCGTTCGAAGGTCGTCGTCCGTCGCGCTCTTTGCGTCAAAATCCTTGAAAACTCTGCCAAGCTCACTGAGTATCGTGCCGTCAAGCGAGTCACGGTATAAAATAAATTTAGAAATTTCGCGGTACATAATGATCCTCTCGTTTTTTTCGGGCATTGGTGCAACGCCCGAAGGCTTTGATGTGGTTTCATTATACCACTTTATCTCTCCGTTTTCAATAGGCAGGTAAAAAAACAGCCGCTTTCGCGGCTGTTTTTTAATAAATTATCAGTACCAGATGTCTCCGTTACCGTAGTTTGCAATAGCTTCGTCCTTAGCGTCGACTGCACCCTGAGGAACTGCGGGCATATTGGGAGCGCCCTTAAGGTTAACCTCAAATGAAAGGGCTACGTTCTGAGCCTCTCCGTCCTCGTGCGCGGTGAATTTGAAGGTTGCCGCGATCTTGTCTCCCTTTTCTGAGGAGGTTGCACTTGCAGTTGCGGTGAAGTCATCCTCGCCGTCGGAATAAGTAACCGTGCAGGTCATAAACTCGCCCTTACCCTTGGACATATCAACAAGGTCAAGGTCGAGATCAGCGGTGATGACAATGGGTGTAACTGTAGGAACGTAATCCTTTTTCTCTTCATCCCATCTTTGTTCGGGAACATTAATCTTCGCATCGACGTCGAGCTTGAGGTTTTCAAGCTTATCCTCCTCGCCGAGCTTAAGCTCAGCAACGGCGCTTACGTCTGCGAGAACGTCATCTGCGTTCGCAATCTTGAGATCGAAATCAACCTTATCGGTGCAGATCTCAAGGGAGAGTGCGATCTCATTATATCCGATCTTCTCTGCGGCAAAGGTCTCGTCGAGCGAAACAGCCACGCCGACACCCTTGACCTCCTCACGATCAATGTAGTAGTAAATTTCAAGCTCGATGTAATCAAGGTAGCCCTTAATTACTGCCTTGGCGTCGAGGATCTCGTCTGTGGGCATTCCAAGCTCGCCAATCTCATCGAATACAACGTCAACGTAATTCTCAAGAACGCTCTTTATATAATTCTCGCTAAGCACATACTTGCCGTCCTTGTATTCAATGTCTGCGGCGGTAATGTCGGGAAGGTCTGTCTCGGTAATAGCGGCGAAAATGGTGTTCACCATAGCGGTTGCGGCATCATCCTCGGGAGCTGTCTCGGGAGCGTTCTCTCCAGCGTTGATATAAGCCATCATTTCCTTAAGAGCAGTGTTGACCTCTCCGTAGTACTCGCCGTCCCAGCCGTATACGTTTACCAAGGTCCAATCGTCCTCGATGAATATGTAGTTCTCGTCTCCCTCGTTGTTTTCGGCATACAGAACCATATCCTTAAAGCCAACGTATGCACTTCCGCTTTCGCCGTCAATCGTTCCGGAAAAGCTAAGCTCACAAGCAGCTTCCTTGAGCTTTGCGAGAACTTCCTCAACGTCAACGGGCTGAGTGTTCTCCTGAATATCTCCAAGGTTAGCACCCTCATTGATAGATTCTACAAGATAGTTAATATTCTTTTCGGGATCATCCTTCTTACCGCCCATATCGCAAGCAGCGAGTGCGAGCAGCATGCTCATTACGAGCAAAAGCGACAATACGATCTTATTCATCTTAAAATCCTCCATAAAAATCGATATCCGGCACCTTAGCACCAATTACATTATATATCATTGCGTGTCAAATGTCAATGATTTTAATAAAAATAAGTACGTGATCTATAAAAAGAGCAGGTCTCTCTTTTCAGTAGACCTGCTCATAAAAATTATTCTTCTTCAATTACAGCTATGCTGAGATCTGCAAGAGCCTTTGCGTCTGCGGGGGCGGGGCAGCCCGACATCAGCTCGCTTGCGTTCTGAACCTTGGGGAAGGCAAGAACGTCACGGAGAGAGTCTGCGCCCGACATGACCATAGCAAGACGGTCAAGTCCCATACCCGAGCCGCCGTGAGGAGGCGCGCCGTACTTGTAGGCTTCAACGAGGAATCCAAACTTCGCTTCGATCTCCTCGGGAGTAAGTCCCAAAGCCTTGAACATCTTCTCCTGAAGCTGCCAGTCGGTGATTCTGATAGAACCCGAAAGCAGCTCGGTTCCGTTAAGAACCATATCGTAGCACTTTGCACGGACAGAGCCGGGATCGCTTTCAAGCTGAGGGAGACATTCCTCGAGAGGCATTGTGAAGGGGTGATGCATAGCGTCCCAATGCTCGGTCTCCTCGTTCCACTCGAAGAAGGGGAACTCGGTGATCCATAGGAAGTTGAACTTGCCCTCGGGAATGAGGTCAAGCTTCTTACCGAGAAGATTACGGAGCGCACCGAGAGTGGGAAGCACCACCTTATCCTTGTCAGCGCAGATAAGCATTACGTCGCCCTTTTGGAAACCTACTGCGGCATAGATCGCTTCAAGCTCCTCAGCCGTCATGAATTTCGCGAAGGAGCAGTTAGGAGCCTCGTCTGCCCAGCGGACGTATGCAAGACCCTTTGCACCAATTCCCTTTGCATGCTCGGTGAGCTTGTCTATCTCTTTTCTTGTGAGTACGGTCGCCGCGTTCTTCGCAACAATGCAACGGACGCTTCCGCCGTTCTCAATAGCAGACTTGAAGACTACGAACTCGCTGGACTTAACAGCCTCGGAGATATTCTGGATCTCCATACCAAAACGGGTATCGGGCTTGTCCGAGCCGTATCTGTCCATAGCCTCGGCGAAGGTGAGACGCTTCATGGGGGTCTCGATCTCAACGTCAAGAACCTCCTTGAACACTCTCTTGATAAATCCTTCGTTCATAGCCATGATGTCCTCCATAGTAGCGAAGGACATTTCAAGGTCAATCTGTGTAAACTCGGGCTGACGGTCAGCTCGGAGGTCCTCGTCGCGGAAGCAACGGGCAAGCTGAATGTAGCGGTCAAATCCCGAAAGCATAAGCAGCTGCTTATATATCTGGGGAGACTGAGGAAGCGCGTAAAAGCTTCCCTTGTGGATTCTCGAAGGAACGAGATAGTCACGAGCGCCCTCGGGGGTCGCCTTGATCATCATAGGAGTTTCGATCTCGTAGAATCCGTTCTCATAATAGTATTCTCTTGCAACACGCGCGATGTCGTGACGCATCTTTATGTTCTTTTGAAGCTCGGGACGGCGAAGGTCGACGTAGCGGTATTTCAGCGCGGTCTCGTCCTTGACCTTTTTGGAGTCGCTGACCTCAAAGGGAGGGGTCTGCGCCGCGGAAAGCACCTTCATGCTCTCGACGTAGATCTCGATCTTACCCGTGGGAATATTCAGGTTAACCGCGCCCTCGCCACGGGGACGAACGGTTCCGTGAACACAAACGACGTACTCCGCGCGGCAGGCAAACGCCTTGTCAAATACTTCTCTGTCGGTAGTGTCGTCAAACGCAAGCTGAACGATACCCGTTCTGTCGCGGAGGTCAATGAATATAAGGGCGCCCAGGTCTCTTTGTCTCTGGACCCAACCCATAACGCATATCTGCTGACCGATCATAGTCTCATTGACTTCGGCACAGTAACAGCTTCTTTTATCTTCGTTAGTTAAAAATTCTGCCATTTTTCTATATCCTTTCAAGTTTAAAATCAAATGATAGGCTTGGCGTCAGCCGTAAAGAGGGGGAGCTTTTCGAGATAGATAAGATCATCTCTGTCTGCCGCGTCGCCCTCTGCAAGGATCGACATTCTGCCGCAGACCTCTCCGCCCGCCTGCTTTACAAGTGCCTCAACCGCTCGGAGCGACTCACCGGTTGAAATAACGTCGTCAACTACAAGAATCTTCTTTCCCTTGATCATTTCGGCGTCTGCCTTATCAAGATAAAGATGCTGGGTCGCTGCAGTGGTGATCGACTTGACCTCAACTCCGAAAACTCCTGTCATATAAAGCTTGGGTGCCTTTCTTGCCACGAAATATTTCTGATTTCCCGCAAGTCTCGCCATTTCGTGTACAAGAGGTATTCCCTTTGCCTCTGCCGAGATAAGGTAGTCGTACTCGGGAGCTTTTTCAAGCAGCGCTTCCGCGCAGGCAGTAGTCAGCTCGGGGTCACCAAAAATGACAAATCCCGCGATCATAAGCTTGTCGTTCAGAGGGCAGATGGGAAGATCTCTATCCAGCCCCGCGATGTTCATTCTGTAATATTTCTGTTCCATAATTGCCTCCAAATCAGTAAGCCTGCGCTCTTATAGTGTATGCGCTCTCTATCGCCTCTGCCACAAGCGCCTCGAAATCAAGCTTCTGCTCCTCGCGAAGCACCTTTTCAAGGACGGGCTTGGTTCTGGGGTGTCTGGGAGTAAAGACTGTGCAGCAATCCTCGTAAGGCTCGATGGAAATGTCAAAGGTTCCAATCTTTCTCGCGATCTCGACGATCTCCTCTTTGTCCATTCCGATGCAGGGACGGAAAACAGGGAGCGTGGACGCGTTATCTGTGACGGCAATCGCCTCCATGGTCTGGCTTGCCACCTGACCGAGGCTCTCGCCCGTGATAAGACACTTGCTGTCGTGGTCCGCCGCAATTCTGCAAGCTATATTCATCATATATCTGCGGAGCAGGAGGGTGAAATAATCCTCCTCGCAGTGCTTGGCGATCTCCTCCTGAATATGGGTAAGCGATACGACGTGAACGTAGATGTCACCCGTATAAGCGGCAACGGTTCTGGCAAGTCTGATGACCTTATCTCTTGCCATCTCGCTGGTGTAGGGGAAGGACTCAAAATGCACCGCCTCGACGCGAAGTCCTCTTTTTGCCATCATATATCCCGCAACGGGAGAGTCAATTCCGCCCGAAAGCAAAAGCATTCCGTGACCGCCCGAGCCTACGGGAAGTCCGCCTGCCGCCTTGAACTGTCCCGCATGGACGTAAGCAGCTCTCTCGCGTATCTCTATTTTTACCACTACGTCAGGCTTTCTGACGTCCACTCTTATTCTTCCGTGAGTTTCTTCAAGTATCTCGCCGCCGAGAATTTCGGAAAGCTGCATGGAATTTAGGGGGAAGGTCTTATCGCTTCTCTTTCCCTCGACCTTAAAGGTCTTTTTGCCTTCAAGGAACTGGGGAATATATTCTCTCGTAATTCTCTTGATGTCTTCAAGGTTCTTTTCGCAGACCGCGGCGCGTCCGATGGCCACGATGCCAAAGGTTTTCATCGCCGCCTCGAACATTCCGTCCATGTCGGCAAAATCGTCCTTAGGCTCGATGTAAATAGTACTCTGGGCGCGGCTGATGTCAAAATCGCCGTACTTCTTGGCTCTTATGCGAAGCTCCTTGCAGAGAGAATCCTCAAAGTAGCGCTTATTTGCGCCCTTTAGCACTATCTCGCCGTATTTACAAAGTAAAATTTCCTTCATCAGTCTGCAACCTCGCCTTCCGTCTCATAATAGTGGGGGAAAAGCTTCTCCCAAACCTTCATGCATCCAATCGTATCAGCAATAGAGGTGTGGGCAACTCCGTCCCACTCGACCTCAAAGAGCGCCATAGCGTCGGTCAGCGACATATGCGCCAAGTCGGGCTGATGCTCGTGAGCGTAACGAACGAACTCGTTAGCGCAGCAACGGGTCTTTCTATGCAGCCATTCTCTCTCTCTCTCTGTCTCGTAGATGTATTTGATATGACTGTAATCGGTAGAAACGCCGTATGCGATTAGATTATCGCAATTCTCAAATATTTCTTTGATCTCGGGAACAAGATCGTCAAGCAGGGGCGCGTCGGCGACCATTTCGGGAGTTATTCCGTGTATCTTCTCGGTATTCTTCCACTTTTTCTTGTGGGCGGGCTTGACGAGGGTATCCATTATGACAGTTCCCTCTCCGTCGCAGATGGAAATCGAGATTATCTCGTCGTGATCGTAGACGCCTGTCAGTTCAAGATCGAAGAAAAGCACCTTTTTGCGATCCATGCCGTAATATGCGTTTCGGTGAAGATCACCCTCTGCGCGGCGGATAGCAAGATCCTCCTCGTAGCAGGCACGGCAGAGCTTCTTTTTATAGCGCACGTCCTTTCCGCACTTAACACAGTTAAGGGGCAGACGGAGTGCCGTCTTTTTATCGTAGAAATAGAGAGTGTCGCCGTCGCCCTTAACGGTAAAGGCAACAGGCTCTTCGATTACGTCGTAGTGCATCTGCGACAGTCTCTCACGGGTATAGTATCCGCAGGATGCCGCTCTCTTTATGCTCATTCTTTCAATAACAGTGCCGCTTTCAAGGGTTCTGTTCTCCTTGCGGCTTCTGGGATAATACCACTGCTCGGGCGGTGCCTCGGTTACCTTTGCGGGGTCGAAATAGTAGATGATGCTTCCGTCCTCTGCCATATCGTAAGCAGCTGGGTCGCCGTTTGGCATAAGATGCATCTGGGTCAGGACCCCTCGCGTGAGATAATTCTTCTTGTCAGCCTCCTCGCGGCTGACCTGTCTGATGGTCGCTCCCGAGCGGAGCTTCATGGTGTTGTTCAAAGCTTCCTCCAAATCTTCCGCGCGCAGAGACTCGGCGCAGATCGGACGCTCAAAAAGCTCGGACCCACGCATAAACATCTTGTTGCAAAGCGGATATATATAATTCAAAATTCAAACAGTATAGTGAACGAAAGCTGTGACCTATCGGCTCCCGACGCTTGGCGAGCCGCCGTCAAGATGCTTAAACTTTCGCATAATCGGTTAATTATAACATATATCGCCAAGTTTTACAATAGATTTTTAAAAAATTAATTTAATTTATATCACTTTTTCCAAAGTAGCAAAAAACCCTTGCAAATGATACGCCTTTGTGGTATAATGTACTTTGGATTATAATGTAAAGTTGCATTGAGGTAAATAATATGGTCAGGATAGTTTCGGTGGACAAGCACAGCCGCGCCGATGTGGCGGGAATAAAAGCGGGCGACAATTTAATATCGATAGGCGACCGCGAGATCTGCGACGTGCTTGATTATCGCTTTTTCTTGGCGGAAAAGAGCATTTTGCTGAAGCTTTCCCGCGAAGGCGAGGAATTTGAGGTCACGATAAAAAAGCAGACCTACGACGACATAGGTCTCGACTTTGAAACTCCCCTTATGGACAAAAAGCACTCCTGCGAAAACAAGTGCGTATTCTGCTTTATCGATCAGCTGCCGAAGGGTATGAGAAAGACCCTTTATTTTAAGGACGACGATTCCCGTTTGTCATTCCTCCACGGCAACTACATCACCCTGACCAATCTTCACGACAAGGACATCGACAGAATAATCGAAATGCACATCTCTCCCGTAAACATTTCGGTGCATACCACCAATCCCGACCTGCGCGTCAGAATGATGCACAACAAGCGGGCGGGCGAGGTTCTCTCTTACATGAAGCGGCTCGCCGACGCGGGTATCTCTCTTTGCGGTCAGATAGTACTGTGCAAGGGTCTTAATGACGGTGAGGAGCTTGACCGATCTATGCGCGATCTGAGTGAGCTTTTCCCTGCCATGCAAAGCGTTTCGATAGTCCCCGCGGGGCTTACTAAATTCCGAGAAAAGCTTTATCCTCTTGAAGGATTTACCAAGGAGGAGTCGGCGGCGGTCATCGATCAGGTCGACCTCTTCGCAAAGGAGTTTGAGGAGAAGAACGGCAGTCGAATGTTCTTCTGCTCCGACGAATTCTATCTCAAAGCCGAGAGAGAGCTGCCTGAGGAGAGTTATTACGAGGGTTACCCTCAAATTGAAAACGGTGTCGGAATGATAACCTCGCTTATGACCGAATTTCGCGGAGAGCTTGACTATCTCGACGAATATCT
This sequence comes from Eubacteriales bacterium, assembly GCA_045538195.1. GTDB lineage: Bacteria > Bacillota > Clostridia > Oscillospirales > CAG-272 > SVTX01. The sequence continues at coordinate 30,831 of JAZSRA010000133.1, forward strand.
TGAAAACTATAGCTCTCCACGCCACGTATCGATTGCAACCGGCGTTGCCGCCTACGACACGATAAAAGCGATGGCGGTCGAGCTTGAAGCTCGTATCGAGGGCTTACAGATCGACGTTTACAAGATAATCAACAACTTTTTCGGCGAAACCATTACTGTCTCGGGACTGCTTACGGGCAAGGACATTTCCGAGCAGCTTGCGGAAAAGGATCTTGGAGACCTTCTTCTCTTCCCCCGCAACGCACTTCGGGCTGACGGAGACCTGTTTCTCGACGATATGACCCCCGAGGAGCTTTCAAAAATCCTCGGCGTATCCGTAGCCCCCTCGCACGATACGGGAGAGGGATTTATATGCTCTGTTCTCGGTGTCGAACATCACACCGATTATTAAAATCAACAATTTCTGCAGAAAGGCGGTTTAAAATATATGTCTAAACCAATTATTGCAATAGTTGGTCGCCCTAACGTTGGAAAGAGTACACTTTTCAACAAGCTCATCGGAGAGCGTCGCTCAATAGTCGAGGACGTGCCTGGTGTTACACGCGACCGTATATACGGCGAGACCGAATGGTGCGGAAAGCAGTTAATTGTCATCGACACGGGAGGAATTGAACCCAAAAGCGACGATATAATTCTTTCGCAGATGAAATTTCAGGCGCAGGTCGCCGTTGAGGACGCTGACGTTATCGTGTTTATGTGCGACGTCAGAACAGGTCTTACGGCAAACGACCGCGATATTGCCATTATGCTGAAAAAGAGCGGAAAGCCTATTGTCCCTTGCATAAACAAATGCGACAGAGTAGGCTCGCTTCCCTACGAGTTTTACGAATTTTACGAGCTTGGCTTTGACTGCGAGCCTATCGCCGTCTCCTCTGTTCACGGCTCGGGAACGGGAGACCTGCTCGACGCCTGCGTCGACGCTCTCGGCGAGTGGGATTACACCGAGGTCGAGGACGACTCTATCAAGGTTGCCGTTATCGGTAAGCCTAACGCGGGCAAGTCCTCGATAATCAACAAAATGCTTGGTCAGCAGAGACTTATCGTCTCGGATATGGCGGGAACGACAAGAGACGCCGTTGACTCCCCTCTTGAAAACGAACACGGCAAATACACCCTCATCGACACCGCGGGCATCCGCCGTCAGTCCAAGATCAACGACAATATCGAAAAATACAGTGTTCTCCGCGCTCACATGGCGGTTGAGCGCGCTGACGTCTGTCTCATCATGATCGACGCGTCGGTGGGCATCACCGAGCAGGACGAAAAGATCGCGGGAATCGCCCACGAATCGGGCAAGGCTTCGATCATCGTGGTCAACAAGTGGGATTCTATCGAAAAAGACAACTCTACCGTCAACGAGTTTACCCAAAAGATCCGCGAGCATCTTGCATATATGCCCTACGCTCCCATAATCTTTGTTTCGGCAAAGACGGGACAGAGAGTTGACAACATCTTTGAACGCATAAACTACGTTCACAATCAGTCCACCATGCGTATATCCACGGGTATGCTCAACGACGTCCTCGGCGAGGCGACTATGAGAACTCAGCCTCCCACCGACAAGGGCAAGAGATTGAAGATCTACTACATGACCCAGATCAGCGTCGCGCCCCCCACGTTCGTTATCTTCTGCAACAACGCAGAGCTTTTCCATTTCTCTTATCAGAGATACATCGAAAACTGTCTGCGCGAGACCTTCGGCTTTACGGGAACGCCCATTAAGCTGATAATCCGCGAGAGAGGCGACGACAACGACAAATAATCGAGGTGTAAAAATTGAACCAAAACAATAATTTTGACGATATTCCAAAGGACTTCCTTGAAACCATGTCTCGGCGGATCTCGAATTTCGGCGCGATCCTTATCGCCGCGGCAGTCATCGGCGTCTGCTTTGCTGTCGCCAAGATAGACCATGAGGTCGTCAAGGTTGCCGTTATCGCCTTCTCCTGCCTTGTGGGTGCTGTCGGCGTGTTCTTGATGATAGTCGCAGCAGTGGGAGCGTCCGAGAGCCGTCCCCGTCACAACTTTTTTCTCTACAACAAAAAGAAAAAGCAGGATATAGCGGTAAGTGAGCTGACCGTCACACTCATCAGAGAAAAGCTTACTGCATTTATGGCGTCCTTCAAGCACCGCGGCAAGCTATACGTCGGAGACCTTTTCGACGAGCGCCAGCGGATCCCCGACCACTTCAAGACCCTCTTTTGCTACGAGCTGCTTTGCGAGCTGGGCGACGAAAACGGGGCAGATCCCGAGGTCTTCCTTTCCTTTGGACAGGAATGTGCCGAAATATTCTACAAATATCTCTCGCATAACGGCGACTACGAGCTTGGACTTAAAATAAAGACCTACATTCTCGATTTTTCCGAGGGCAAGAAGAACGTGGACGAGTTTAAAAGCTTCATCGTGGCTAAAAAACAGTACCTTGAAGAAAAAATGTTGAATTATACGGTGGATAACATCAAAAAATTCGGCTGATACTACCTCTAAAACTTAGAAAGGCGTGTAGCGTGAAAGCCTCTCACCTCCAATATTAAATCAACTGTTTCACGCACGTATTTTGCCTGATCGGCAAAATACATCGATAATATTTTTGCCGCCGAGCCGGCAGAATGGAGATTAAAATGTTTATAGACAACATAAAAATATTTGTGAAGGCGGGCAACGGCGGCAACGGCGCTATCGCATTTCACAGAGAAAAGTACGTAGCTGCGGGCGGTCCCGACGGCGGCGACGGAGGTAACGGTGGAAATATAATCTTCCGCGTTGATCCCGGTTCTAACACCCTGCTCGCTTTCAGATATAAGAGAAAGTTCGTCGCAGGCAATGGCGGCGACGGCTCTGGATCAAAATTCCACGGAGCGACCGCTGACGACGTCTACATTATGGTTCCCCCCGGAACGCTTATAAAAGACCCCGAGAGCGGCAAGATCATTCACGATATGTCCGAGAACGACGGCGCGGATTATCTCTGCTGCAAGGGTGGTCGCGGCGGTTGGGGCAACAAGCATTTTGCAACTCCTACCCGTCAGACCCCTATGTTTGCTAAGAACGGTACCAAGGGTGAGGAGAGAGAGGTTCTTCTTGAACTGAAAATGCTTGCCGACGTTGGACTTATCGGTATGCCCAGCGTGGGTAAATCCTCTATCCTCTCGGTCATCTCCTCGGCAAAGCCCAAGATCGCCGACTACCACTTCACAACCCTATCGCCTAATCTCGGCGTGGTATCTACGGGCGGTGAGAGCGGATTCGTGGCGGCTGATATTCCAGGTCTTATCGAGGGCGCGGCAGACGGCGCGGGACTCGGTCACGCATTTCTCCGTCATGTCGACCGTTGCAGACTTCTTCTCCACGTTGTCGACATCTCGGCGTTTGAGGGCAGAGACCCCGTTGACGACATAATCACGATCAACCGAGAGCTTGAAAGGTACAGCCCCGAGCTTGCAAAGCGTCCCCAGATAATTATTGCCAACAAGGTCGACTCCCTCGACCGCGAAATCGTTGACATTGACAAATTCGAGGCATTCATCAAGGAAAACGGTTGGGAGATGATGTATATTTCGGCTTACACGGGCGAAAATCTTGAAGAAATGGTTGCTATGGTGGCAAGGAGGCTTCGCGACCTCCCCCCCATTACCGTCTATGAGCGCGAATACGACGAGACCGATCAGTTTGCGTCTGGCGGCAAGGAGACCACTATCACCTTCGACCACGGCAAGTATATCGTCGAGGGGGAATGGCTCTATAACCTTATGGGTCAGATAAACTTTGACAACTACGAGTCCCTCAACTTCTTCCAGAGAGTGCTTGATAAGAGCGGTGTATTCAAGGCGCTTGAAGCCAAGGGCTGTCACGACGGAGATACCGTCTCTATCTACGATTTTGAATTTGAATACGTGAAATAAAACAATTTGAAAAATTGAAATTTATTGGGGAGGCGAGGGATGCGATTTCCGCTTTTTCGAGAAAAAGCTTGGCAAAAAACTTTCCCGAATGGAGGTTCTAACCGCCGTGAAGTGACGCTGAAATTTTGCACACAAAATTTCAGCCTGCTCGCTCCTTCCGTGTTGCAACAGTGTAGAACCCAGCCGAAAAGTTTAACTAAATCTTACAGTTTATTTAAGTTACAGTATGCAAATCCCACCTCAACCCGTCGGCGAAGCCGACCTTTCCCGAAGGGAAAGCCTCTTTGAACTTAAAAGTTTTATATGGTTGTAAGCCGTACTCCCCTATATCAACACAATGGGGTTGGGGGACACGGGGGAGGGGATGTCGCGACGAATAAAAACGCGGCTTGCTGCTTTTTTATTCGTAAGACCCTCTCCTGCCCCCGTGCGGCGTTTCTTTGGTTCGTTTCTTTCCGCTGGTGGAAAGAAATGAACATAAAAAACCATAGATAAATCAAAATTTGAAAACAACAGGAGAACGTTATGAACATCTGGCATGATTTTCCCGAAAAAGGCATAACCCCCACAGATTTTTCCGCAGTAATTGAAATATCAAAGGACAGCAGCTGCAAATACGAGCTTGACAAGGAGACCGGAATGCTACGCCTTGACCGTGTACTCTATACCGCAACTCACTACCCTGCGAACTACGGATTTATCCCACGAACTTATGCCGATGACGGAGACCCGCTGGACGTTCTCGTTCTCTGCTCCGAGCCAATAGTTCCTATGACTCTTGTTCAGGTCTATCCCATTGGCGCTATGCGAATGATAGACGGTGGCAAGCAGGACGACAAGATAATTGCCCTCCCCTTCTCCGATCCAACCTATCGCAGCGTTAAATCAATACACGAGCTTCCTCCCCACGTCTTCGACGAAATCAAGCACTTTTTCACGGTCTACAAGCAGCTTGAAAACAAGCAGACCGCAGTCAAAGAGCTTTTTGACCAAAAAGAGGCGGTCGAGATCGTCCGAATAGCTATCGAAGACTACAAAAAGCTGATGAATATTCAGTAAGCTACGAAAAAAATACAAAAGAATTAATCCCCCACAAAACTTGTGGGGGATTTCTCTCTTTATTCAAAGAACGCGTGATTTCCTACAGTAAAGGCGTAGGGCCTGTTTTTCGCGATCCATGAGTTGGGTGCCACCTTTGGATTGACAAAATACAAGATCTCACTTGACAGCGAGTATCCCTCAAGGCACATCTTCGCGGCAATTATACTGTCAGATGTAGGCGTGTTGTATATAGTACCGTTCGCCACGGGGGAAAACTGTGTTCCGAATTTTCTGTCAAATATAACGCCGTAAATAGTATTGGGATATGCCGACGAGCGCACGCGATTAAGTATCACGTTGCCTACAGCTATCTTTCCCTTCATCGGCTCGCCTTGTGCCTCAGCGGAAATTATTCTCGCAAGCCAGAAAACGTGATCTTCGTTATATACCTGCGCTCCGCTCTTAAGAAGTCTCGTATCTCCCGAACTGACGTAAAATCCGTTTATCGAATCTCTCCACTCTACTCTGGAATTGAGAGCCTTGGTCATGGGCAAAATAGGAACGTATATCTCGCCTCCAAACTCAACGACCTCCCGTCCGGTGTAAAAATAGCGGTCGTTTGCGATAATGTAAAGATCCCCCGCGTGTGCGGATATCTCAAGATTCTCGCCCTCTACCCTTGCCGTCGACTTGCCTGAATTGTAGGAATATGTAAAGCTTCCCAGCCAATCCGCAAAAGCAAACATGGGAACGTAGGTTATTCCTCCGAGATTAAACACTCTGCCCTGAAGCACGCTCCGTCCGTTTACGTTCAGATTGATATTGTACGCTCCCGAGGGGATCGCTCTTGACCACTCCGACGCTCGGGCTTCCGCCGTTGCAGTATCTGTCTCTACGATTCGCGTCGTAGCCGCAACAGAGCTAACAAGGTCACTTTCGGCGGCTCCTGCCATCAGGACGGGCGTACTTGACACCGTCATGGCGGCAACCAATGCCGCCGCAAATATTCTTTTTTTGTTCTTCAATAAAAATCTCCTTTCGTCTTTATTTGGCCACGTATATATTGTATCACAAGAGAAAGCGTGGTTCAAGGAACAATATTTTCCCTAAACAGCATAATATGGTATATTTATGTTAATGAAGGTGTTTTTTATCTTGTTCTTCCTATATTTCCATGTATTACTAACGGGTGGTGACCAATAAATCCGTTATTTTTGCGTACAATACTATTGGACATAGCTAACGTTCGGTGTGGCTATATGTCCTAAATCTCTTTTCTTGGATTTTTGCGGTCAATTTAGACATTCACTTAATTTCCTTTTGTAATACCCAAAACGGTTCGTTGGGACGGTAAACGGCATGAAAAACTTTTTTGCAGCGGTAAAGCGCAGAGTTTCACGGGCGCGTCGTCGCGGACGCCGCTTCCATCTTCTCGCGCTGGCGTAAATAGATAATTTTTGTGGGGAGAATAGGTTTCAAGCAAGAAACCGTTTCTCCCCACTTTTTGTTTGATTGATTTTTTCTTGAATTGTATTCACAAACAAGAAAATTATTTGTAATAATAAGACTTGACAAACGCGAAAAGCTTTGATATAATATATTGAAAGAAGATCGAGGTGTGGCGCAATTGGTAGCGCGCTAGCTTTGGGAGCATGCAGGCAGTTTCCTGCCGTGAGTTTTCTAAAACGCTGAAAACCCTTGTAAACACTGACTTTTTCGGCACTATCCTCTCTCGCAAAAATCTCATTTTAAGTGGTTTGACCACATGTTTGACCACTTACGGAAAAACCGCAAAAATTCAATATTTTTTACACTTCGGGGTGTGGCGCAGTTGGTAGCGCGCGACGTTTGGGACGTCGATGCCGCAGGTTCAAATCCTGTCACTCCGACCAAAATTTGTGCTTTATGCACTAAAAATCAGTCCTTTTCGCAAGATTAGGACTGATTTTTTGTTTATTATCTCCAATATAATCCCTTGTCGAAAGACCACAGTTTTTTGTCCAAACGCTATGTTTCGGCACAAGACACCGGTTTTGAGTGTTTTCACAGGCACTTTCGGAGTGCTTTTTTTGAAAATCCCTTTTCTTTGATTTCTGCGACTCAATTTTTGAGGGCTGACAGTTGCTTTCTGTCAGCCCTCTTGGTACTATTCTCCCCGACAAATTGGAATTTGTTTATTTGTGAGCGATTGCTCTTAATCTTCGATAATCAGCAACCCATGCTTCTCCATTCCAAAGAGGTTCTCTCGTTAAAGATGAGACCTCGTCAATAATCAAAGATTGTATGTGTTCAGGCATTACTGTTAATTCGGAAGCGAAGAACTGTTTCAAAAAATTAGCTAAGCCTTGCTCGCCGTCTTTGAATACGGTTGGTCTATCGAAATCGTAGATCTTATCAATTATAAATCCATTTTTCTCCAATATTCCCCCAAAAGTCTCTACCGTAGGGAAATTAAACTTAGGTTTATAACTATATCCCAATTTTTCACACACCTTGATAAACGCATTTTCGATTGTAGCGATGTTACCGTTCGCACCAAACTCACATACAAGTAATCCCTGTGGTTTCAAGGCTTTATGTATGTTTTTGAGCAAAGCATTGTGATCATTTATCCAATGAAAAACGGCATTTGAAAAAACAACATCAAATTCTTCATCAAAAGGCAACGCAAGTGCATCGTATACCGAAAACTCAATGTTTTCAAACTGTTTTTTTGCTTTGTCTATCATATTCTGTGAGCTATCAACACCAACAACCTTACTACACAGATCTGCTAACTGTGCTGTAAGTGTTCCTGTTCCACAACCCAAATCCAAGATGGTTTGTTCGTTATTCTTGGGTATAAACTCCAGCAAGCCTTTGCCGTATTCAGCCACAAAATCGTGCTTATTGTCATACAATGATGAATTCCATTCCATAGTCATTTTCTCCTGTCAAATTCTTATTTATCGGTGAGTTTATTATATCATATTTCTATGAACTTTTCAACCGATTTGGCTATTCTTTGCTTCTTCCGACTTGAATTTTGAGGGGCGACCGTTCGTGGTCGCCCCTTCCTTATGCCTGTTTCGCCTTTTTCTTCTCGGCTGCGATTTCCGCTTTCATCGTTTTTATAAGCTCTGCGAGCTTTTCCTCGCATTCCTCTCGTGTCTTTGCGTAGACATTCTTGGAGATGCGTTTGCCGTTGACTCTTGGCGTAAACCGTCCTTCGTAGAGGTGGTCGTTTATCATCGTCACGCATCCCGTGCCACTCTTTCTAATCTTGGGCTTATACGGCTCAAAAATCGTTTCTGTGGCGACATCACGGCTTGGCTCGTCACTTACCTTGGGAGGCGGCGGTTCGGGCATCTGTGCGTCTGTACCGCCGATTTCGCGGTCGATCTTGACCGCCGCCTGCTTCTGCATGGTGTCGGTGATATGACTATAGATGTTGAGCGTGGTCTCCGCGCTGATGTGTCCTATCATGGCAGAAAGAGTTTTGATATCCATTCCGTTTTCCAGCGCCATCGTAGCGAAGGTGTGACGCAGATCGTGAAAGCGAACCTTCTTGCACTGTGCTCGTTTCAGTATCTTTTGGAATTTTCCGTACAGGGATGCAGGATTCCTCGGCTCACCTTCCTTGACGGGCGATGGGAACATCCACTCACAAGTGGCGGTTTTCTTATGCTCCGCAAGGATATCCAGCATATCGGATGGCAGAATGAGCGTTCGTATCGAGGATTTGGTCTTGGGCTTGGTGATCTGGGTCTGTGCCCCCTTCTTGACCACCTGCCGTCTGATGTGGAGCTCGCCTGTAGCGAAGTTGACGTCCTTCCACTGAAGTCCGAGTATCTCCCCTCGGCGCATACCCGTGGTCAGCTCGAGGAGGAAGAACTCGTAGTATCCTTCCTCTTTCGCTCGTGTAAGGAAGCGTAGGATCTCTGCCTGAGTCAGCACCTGCATCTCCTTCGCTTTCTTCGGGGGCAGTCTGCATCCGATTGCAGGATTGGTAGTGATCAACCCCTCGACAACCGCCTTTTCGAGTGCGGTTCTGCAGGTGGTGTGGCAGGAGCGTACCATTCTGTCGGATAAGCCCTCGCCGTACTGCTCCGCGAACCTCTTGCGACCGCCTTTCTTCAGCCTTGCGTAAAATTGCTGTAGGTCGTTCTGCGTGAGCTTGTTCAGCGGTATCATACCGATTTCGGGAATGATGTGCGTATAGATTCGCCCTTCGTAGCTGAGCTGCGTGGTCTGCCTTATTTTCGGCTTGGAGAAGTTCTGATACCAGAAGTCTATCCAATCGCCGAACGGCATATCGGGCTTTAATTTATCGCTTGTTCTTCCGCACTGCTCCTTGAGTTCTTCGAGCTTTTCAAGGCACTCGGTCTTGGTTTTAGCCAAGACGCTTTTCGTCCGTGGATTGCCGTTGTCGGCATAACCGACAACGATTCGTCCTTCCCACCGTCCATCTTTTCGAAGGCGTACCGTGCCTTCTCCGTTTTTGCGTTTTTTGTTTGCCATTTCTTACTCCTTTATCATTATTTTTTGCATCATATTGCCTACGACGGCGGATGCGTTCTTCTGCATATCGCTTGTTACGTGGGTGTAGGTGTCAAGTGTGAACGAGGCATTTGTATGACCGAGGATTCCAGAGAGTGTTTTGGGATCGACACCACTCTTCATCGCATGGGTTGCGAAGGTGTGGCGCAGGTCGTGGAATCGTATCAGCGGTAGCTCTGCGTGTTTGAGTATTACCTTGAGTTTTCGATAGGCTGCTTCGGGGTGTATCGGCTGTTCGGGATTCAAGAATGCCGGAAACACCCATTCGCTGATTGCCGTTTGTTTACGGTTTTGCAGTACCTCTCTGACACTCGGCGGCATAGTGATAATTCGAGTACCCGTATTCGTTTTGGTTTCTCCGATATTTAAGCCACCGCCTTTCTTTGCTGACACCGACCTTTGCACTCGGAGCTTGTTGGCATCGAAGTCAATGTCGCTCCATTTGAGTCCGCAGATCTCACCACGGCGCAGTCCTGTCATCACCTCCACGTAGAAGAAGTCGCACCAATATTCTTCTTTCTTAATTTCTTCAAGGAAAGTTTCGAGCTGTTCATCACCGAGTATCTGTTTCTCGATATAATTAGTTTTCGGTATCGTTGTACCGTTTGTCGGATTCTTTGCGATAAGGCGTTCTCTGACCGCCGTATCCAAGGCTTCGTGGAGCATCATGTGGATCTTCCGCACTATGCTGTCGGCAAGCTCGTAGGAGCCATCTCTGTTCGGCTTGACTCGACCTTCTTTTTTGATCTTGTTATAAAATTTTTGAAGTTCGGCGGTTGTGAGGGAGGACAGTTGTTTCTCTCCTATAAACCGCTTCACTTGGTTCTCGGCAAGGCATCGGTAGCTGTCAAGTGTACTTTCTCTGACGGTGAATATCATATACTCGTCGAGCCACTTGTCCATCCACTCTCCGAGTGTCATTCGGCAATCTTCGGTGAGGTCAACGTCACGGTAGAGGTCGAGAAGCTGATGGAGCTGCTTGAGGGCACTCTTTTGCGTTTTTGCGAATGCCGATTTATACATGGGTGAGCCGTCGTTCTTGTGTCCGATAATGATACGGGCTTCCCACCGTCCGTCAGAGCGTTTGCGGATTGTGCCATCTCCTTGCGGTCTGCGTTTATTTGCCATGTTTTGAACTCCTTTCTTTACATTTTTGCGTGTTTTTCTTTGCGTACCACAACGATACCACAGGTTCGAGAGAATATCCAGCGATTTTCTGCAGAATTATCATTTTGTTATCAATTACCTTTTTTGCCTTTGTTGAGAGCTTCGGCAGAGGCTCTCGCCTTTGCCTTTCTCTCGTCTGTCGGTGGAGGAAGGATGCGGAATGCAAACCTGTCCTTCCGTATCTCAAAGGACAGACCTCCCACCTCGTTGTCATCGGTCTGACGGCAGAGAGAAGGATATTCCTTTGCGTATGCTGTCAGCCTGTTTTTGAGGCTTGTGTTATAGGTGTTGATAATTAAAATATCGCTTGCTTCATCGAAGAATATTTCTGTGGTCTTGTGGGTTTTCTTAATTCCTGTTATCATTGAATATACCTCCAAATTTCGTAAAATTGTAGCGGTCTGTACCGCCTGAAAATGCCACTTTTCTCTGTGGCAGAGCCCCAATCGTGCCTACGGTCGATTGAGGCTCTTAAAATCGTTAAAACGGCATTTACCATGACATCGTATGCCCTTGTGCCTGCTTCTTGGCGCGGATTTCTCTGCGTTGCTTCTTGTCGATGCCATGGTAGTTTACCTGATGCTCCTGTGCATACATGTCCTCGGCTCTGTCATCGATGATGTTACTTGCGTAATAGAACAGGTCGCATACGCCTATGATGATCTGCGCGTTGAGATCGTTATTGATCGCCCTGATCGCTTCCTTCGCAGGCTCGTATCCTACATCAGCTGCTCTGTGCATATACTCCTTGCCGGCTTCGTAGTCCTCGTACTGATAGTAAAGCAGCAACCCGACTCTCGTCTGTGTCCACTCATCTTCCACGGCAGAACGCTCGAACCACGATCTTGCTTCTTCACGATTACCTTCCTCGAACAGTATTTTGCCGTAGGCATATTCTGCTTGATGGCATCCGTGTTCCGCGGCTTGCCTGAAATACTCCTTCGCATCCTCGGGAGATTTATCTCGAAGGTACTTGGCATATTCGTATTCCGCATAGCCGAACTTTTCATCTGCCGCCATGCGAAGATATTTCATAATATCGCTCGGCATTTCATCGAACTTACGGTCACGATAGGCTTTATAAATGAGATAAGCGGAGAGCGAGTTTCCGTTGTCTGCCGCCATCCGTAGCCACCATTCTGCGTTCTCCATATCGTCGGTCTTTTCAAGGTAGTATCTGCCAAGGCGATAGTAACCGATGGGATCATCGTATGCGTTAGCATAGCGGTAGAGGTAATCGAAATCGTCTGCGTGTTCCTTCAGCTTGGAATAATCATGATCCACATCATAGTCGGGCTGTTCGGGTGGAATGTGAATATCTCTCACCGCACTCACCACGGCGTTGCGGATAGATTTGAATTCCTCGTTTTCTTCTATCGGAATTTTATCGGGCATCGTATCGGTATAGGTGCGGACGGTTTCGCATTTATATCCGTACCACGCATCATAAAGCTCCGAGAGTTGCGAATCATTTCCAAGCATTTTTACGATCTCATTGACAAGAGCTTTCGTTTCTTTCGGCAGGTAACCGTACACCTTTTTGCCTTTGTGCTTCTGAAGTTTCTCGGAGAGCAACTGCATTTTCATCACAAGCTCGGGAGAGACAGCGTGGTCGCCGTTTTTTATTTCGGCGACCACCTTTGCGATAATATTTTTATATTTTTCTTTGAGATCATCTCTGACCTCGGTCTGCTTTTTATAGATCGAGGTCAGCTCCTGACGGAATATATCCGTAGCAAATGTCTGTTTGAGATTGTGGATTCCTTCTCGTGAGAGGAACGGTTCGCGCGGTTCTTTTGACCATACCATAATGTGAACGTGAGGATTTTTCTCCTTGTTATGATAGGCAGCATACCAACGGAGATTACTTGGGAGGATGTGCATCTCTTTTGCGATATCGTTTCTGTGAGAGCGAAGGAGATTCATCCATTGCTCTGCGGAATTATATCCGAGGCGTTCCGCATCCTCACGCCTCAGAGAAATAATGATTCCCCAAACGTTTCCCTGATGTTCATCGATCTCACGGCTGATAGCGGAGAGATTTATTTTTTCACCCTCGTCACTAAACAGTCCGTTAGAGCCTTGTCGCTCACCGATATATCCGAGCATACCGCCACGGAGAATTTCAACTCCCTCACGCGTTGCAATATACTCTGCGTATCCACCGCGCGACTTGCCTGACTCGGTTCGGTGTCCGGGCTTATAATAAGGAGCTTTGAGAATTAATTTTGCCATTCAGTTCTCCTTACTTGAAGCGTTGTTCCATACGAATCGCACCGTTGGTTTCGGACACCTCACGGATAGAATCGCGACGCATCTCGGCGAGATAATCTTCATCATAACCGCCGCCGTTCTCGTCAAGAACGATCTTGGCAAGGACGGAAAGGTCAACGGCAATCTTGAAAAGATTTCGATTGATTCGCTCCTCGCTGTCACGGATTTTTGCGCTGATAATCGATTCAAGCGCGGGAGTTAGGAAGCGTTCGCTCTGTTCCTTTTCGAGCCACGAGCAATAAAAGTCGATGGCATCTCGGATGAATGCGTTACGGGAACGGCATCCAAGTTCGTTTGCCAGACGGTCGCAACGTTCCCATTGAGCTTCGGTTAACGCTACGCCTTTTGATGTTTTTTCGTTATTTTGTTTCATAGTGGTATTTCCTTTCTGCGATTATTATTGTGGTTGACGCGCCAAGGGCAGACAATGCACATTCCCTTGACACGCCTTGTGTTTTGAGGTGTCAAAGACCGATATTTTCGCAAATTGGCGCAAACAGACAACCTTTGCCTGCGTGAACGCGCCTATGCGAATTTCTCCCAAAGTCCTTGAAACACCTCGCTTTTTTGCCATTCGCTCGGCGTTGCCGTGCGATGTGATGCGCCGTGGATTAGACACGGCTTTATCCTGCTAAAAAAATAGGGGGGCGAAAAGCCCCCATCTTGGTCGGTGTACGGTTCACTTATTGTTGCGTTCACCGTGTCAGCATCGGTTGAATCTCGTCTGCTCATCGAGCCACTCAAGGAGTCTGTCACGGGGGATGATGGTTCTGCCCTGAACGATCTTGAGCTTGGGGAAATTGTCCTCACGCACCAGCTCGTAAGCACTGGCACGGGAGATACCGAGAAGGCCTGCCACTTCCATTACGGTGAGGAACATGGGAAGCTCATCTCGGCTCTTATACATCGACTGCTTCATTGAATCTACCTCCTTTCGTTGAGAATAAAAAAGAGTGCCGAGATTTTTCTCGACACTCATAGGTGTTGTTTTTGTTATTTGATCAGCAGATGTCCGTGAGGAAAACCGTAGATATCTTCCGTGCGGTATCCTTCGGGAACGCTTTCGGGATCGACTCTGACAAGGTCGTAAGGCTGGAAGCCCTCGACAATTTTGATCTTGGAAAGAAGCCTGCGGTTGTCCTCGTAGAGCAGGCTTGCGAAGAGCAGATACCGCGCCGACTTGATATCGTATTTCGATTTATCGGGATGGTCGATCTCCGAGAGAAGCATGCAGAGGATATGGTCGTTGACCACGTTCTTGGAGACGATTTTGAGGCAGGCCTTATAGACCTCGTTTGCCTCATCACAGAGGATGAGCTTCTCGTCATCGTCGGCATCCTTCATGGCAGTTTGCATCGCCGTGATCTTGGTGTGAGCCTCCTTGACCGCCTTGATAATATTCTGCTTCTTGTGGGTATCGTTTGCGCCTGCATCGCTTGCATCCAACTCAAAGAGATCTGACAGAGAGAGCGTCTTTGTGTAAGCTGCTCTGCTGGGGAAGGCATCCACCGCATCGTGAACGAAAGCCATGGGTGCTTCAAGGTGAGCGTTATTCTCACCTGCGTCGGGCGTTTCATCTCCCACGATATACTTGTAGAAGGCAGGCAGATTACCGCCGTGATCCCTCTTGTAGTTCTGACGGTAATGGCGCAGGCGTGAGAGCACCTTCGTTGAATCAGCGGAGTACAATCGCTTTGCCTTATCGATCTCCATTCCCGACAGCACGGCGAGGATACAGATGTCGTGATAGATATCCATAGGGTGATGGTCGCATTCGTCATCCGTGAAGAGGGCGTTCCACAAGAGGCAGTTGAGGAACTGCGAGAGGTTGACGATCTCTCCGATCTTATTCTTGGCGATGGTCTGGTCGAGCTTGGCGAGGCTCTTGGGCGTATTCACGTAATCGGTCTTGCCGACAGGCTCTGCCTTGCATACGGGGACTTTGAGAATATCGTATGCGTTGACCACACCGTTTACGATCCATTCGTTATTGGTAACGAGCATAGAGTCGGAGTCGTAATCACAACCATTGAGCCTTTGTTGGATATTGCTTTCAATCGCATTCACACAAATGATGTTGGGCGTGAGATTGAAGTACCGCAGAAGGTCATAGCAATGCGTGTTCCGTGCGAGGTAGAGGTTGCCCATGCTGATGTGAGGACTGCGCGCGCAGAGCACCATCTCGCCGAGAGCAAAGCCCGTGGTACACACCTGTCCGTCATCCCAAGAGAACTAGAAGGCCGGCTCATAGG
>JAZSRA010000023.1:0-3617 GCA_045538195.1 Eubacteriales bacterium
AGCGATTGATCGGCTCGCAAATGCGAGCATTTGCTGAACCAAAGAAACGCAGGTTTTTGTTCATTTCTTTCCACCAGCGGAAAGAAACGAACCAAAGAAACGCTGCATAGGGTAAAGAGGGTCTTGTTCGAGAAAAAGCGAACATGCCGCTTTTTCTCGCCCTGCGACATCCTCTCTCCCCTATGTACCCCTCTCTCCTGTCGGCAGAGCCGACAAAAAAAGATTATTGATTTTCAAGAAGTGAAATCCTTCTTATAATTTTGATTTGTAGCCGTGATCTTATTAAAGATTACCGCTTTGTCGCGAAGCGACCTTTCCCGAAGGGAAAGCTTTGTTGAGATTAAAAGTTTGATAATTTTGTAAGCCGTACTCCCCTATAACAACCAATGGGGTTGGGGGTCACGGGGGAGGGGATGTCACGACGAATAAAAACGCGGCTTGCTGCTTTTTTATTCGTAAGACCCTCTCCTGCCCCCGTGCGGCGCTCTTTTGGTTCGTTTTCTGCCGACGCGGGCAGAAAATGAACACCTAATCGCGTTTCTTTGGTTCGTTTCTTGTCGCTGATGACAAGAAAAGTTATTATTAAATCCCAATTTATCAATAACCCTTTTTTCCAATAAGCAACCGCCAGACAAGCTTTCGCAAAAGATCCACGGGAAATACGGTCAGCGCCAAAAGTGAGGTGATCCCCAATTCAGCGGGTGTCAAGGGTGCAGTCCGCAAAACCGCTCCGCCAAGGTATACAAATACTATCTGAATTATTAGTATAGCCGCCATAATGAGGATAAACGCGCGGTTTTTGGTAATGTTGGCAAGTAAACTCAGTCTGTCGGTTCTGGCGCAGAAGCAGTTGAAAACCGAGGCAAAGATAAAGAGTGCAAAAAATGCGGTCAATAAGTAAATATTGTCCTCCGACCAACGGAAACGCGAGGTTATTTCGGGTATTTTCAAAAAAGCTATACACAACGCCACGGTAAAGCCGCCGCCGAATACGATTTCATAGATCATGTAGGCGTTCAAAATCGGCTCGTCACGCCGCTTCGGCTTTTCTTTCATGCAGGATTCAAGAGCAGGCTCGCCGGCAAAGGCAAGACCGCCGAGGGTATCCATAATAATATTTATCCAAAGCATCTGCACTACGGTCACGGGGGCGTCGTAGCCGAGAAACGGACAGATCATCGAAACGCCCACGGCGCAAAAATTCATCATAAGCTGGAGAGAAATGAATTTTCTTATGCTCTTGAAAATATTTCTGCCGTAAAGCACCGCCGCCCCGATACTTGAAAGATCATTGTCGAGGATGATTATATCCCCTGCCTCCTTTGCTACCTGAGTGCCTCCCCCCATTGAAAAGCCTACGTCTGCGCGCTTTAAGGCAGGAGCATCGTTTACTCCGTCTCCCGTCATTCCCACCACCAAATCAAGCTCTTGCGAAATGCGGACAAGTCGGCTCTTGTCGGCAGGCAGAGCGCGGGCGACAACTCCAAGCCGAGGCAATATCTCTTTCAATTGTGAATCGGAAAGTCTGGAAAGCTCTCCTCCCGTCAGAACGGTATCAATACCGCCGCCAAGTATTCCGCACGCGGACGCGATATGACGCGCGGTCTCCTTGTTGTCTCCCGTTATCATCACAACTTGTATGCCTGCGCTGCGAAGCCTTCCCACAGAGTCCGAGGCAGTCTTTCTTATCTTGTCTTCAAGTGTGATAAGGCAGATCATCGTAAGAGAGCCAAAATCCCCGTCGGCAAATCTTGAATTGATAAATCCGTCAGCCGATTCGGCGATAAGCAGCACTCTTTTTCCTTTGCCCGTCAAGCTTTCGCATATTTTTTCGGTAACAGTGGGTGAAAAGGATCTTACGACACCGTCGCGATCAAGATAATTTCTGACCCCCGGCAGAAGTTTTTCGGGCGCACCCTTTATAAAGAGCCGCCTTTTGTCTCCGATCGACAGAAGCGCCGCCGAGAATTTTTTCTCACTGTCAAAGGGAATGATTTTGATAGCGGAGAAAGGCGGCGCGCTGACTTCCCGTCCGATCACCGATTCAAGTATCGCCTTATCGGTAGAATTGCCGCCTATCGCTCTCTTGCCCGAAAGCTTTGAGGTAGTATTTCCGAGAGCAGACAGCAGATACTCACCAAAAACAGTAGTTTTTGAGAGTGCGGAAATGCCTTCAAAGCTCTCACCGTCGCCAAGGTATATCTGACCGACGCTCATTTTGCCCTCGGTCAATGTCCCGGTTTTATCGGTGAAAAGTATATTCATACTCCCCGCAGATTCAAGTCCTACCGGCTTGCGTACCAGCACCTGATCTCTGACCATTCTTTTGACGTTAGAGGACAAAACCACCGCGATCATCATCGGAAGTCCTTCCGGAACGGCGACTACCACGACAGTCAAGCCCAGCGTCAGGGCGTGCAGGAGATGCGAAAACATAAATTGCAGATCGGTCAGTTTGTATTTTACAATGTCGAGATCAAAGGCACTGTCAACGGCAAAAACATTAAAAAGATAGACCAGCGCCACCAAAACAGCGGCAATATAACCAACCGTGCTTATCTGCTTAGCAAGCTTTGAAAGCCTTATCTTCAAAGGACTTTCACGGGTGTCGGTCTGTATTTCCCGTGAGATGCCGCCAAGAAAGGTCTTGTCTCCCACGCATCTGACGCGCATCAAGCCCTCGCCTGACAGAACCGTACATCCGCGCAGGCAAAAATACTCCGAGGATGGGGTATCATCCTCGCCGTCTCCCTCTCTCCGCGCTCTTTTGTAGACCTCGCGGCTCTCGCCTGTCATAGCCGATTGATCGCAGGCGATCTCTCCCTCAATAAGCTCTCCGTCGGCAGGTATCTGCTCCCCCGCGCCGATATACACAAGGTCGCCTACTACCACGTCCTCAATATCTATCTCACAAACGCCACCCGACCGCAAAACGCGGCATTTTTGCCTGCCACACTCGGCTTCAAGACGCTCAAACGCCGTCCCTGCGCCGTATTCCGACATAGTTGAGATGAAGGTCGCCAAAAGAATAGACACGGCTATACCCACCGTCTCCACCCAATCGGCATTACGGAAGGTAAATATCAGATTTATCACCAGCGCCGCAATAAGTATCTTGATTATCGGGTCACCGAGATTTGACAAGAATTGACGGAAAAAGCTCTTTTTCTTCGCCCTTGACAGCCGATTATCGCCGTGCTTTTTTCTTGACGTCTCGATCTCGGACGCATCAAGCCCGCGAACGGTGTCCCCTTTTCTCTTTTCTCTATTGATTACTATTTTTATCACTCCCTCATATAGTTGTCCTTGAATAAATATATGAGAGGACAAATCAAAATAAAACCTTATAAACAAAAAAGCCCACGGCTGCAAAGTGCCGTCGGCTCTCTATAAATCCCTTTTTCGGAAAGGTTCTTGAAAGAAGGAGGGGTGTGGGGAGGGAGAAAACTTCTTTCAAGAAGTTTTCTCCCTCCCCACAGTCTGTCGAAAAACGCCCATTACGCGAGAGCGAAGGTGGGCGTTTTGGTGTATTTGAAGTAAAAAAGCGATATAAAAGCAAAGAAATCGGAGGGATGGTTATCTCTCCACTTTCTTTTAGCGAATTTTTTGAGATTCAT
>JAZSRA010000092.1:0-22276 GCA_045538195.1 Eubacteriales bacterium
CGCCTGCTTTTCTGCCTCAGCCTCAAGAATAAGGGACTCTTTTTTACCTTCGGCAATAAGGATAGCTGACTTTTTTTCACCCTCTGCCTGAAGAATCTTTTCACGTCTTTCACGTTCAGCTCTCATCTGCTTTTCCATGGCATCCTGAATGTCCTTTGGAGGCATGATGTTTTTAAGCTCAACTCTGTTTATTTTGATACCCCAGGGGTCGGTTGCTTCATCAAGAATGGAACGCATTTTAGTGTTGATGATGTCGCGGGATGTAAGCGTTCCGTCAAGCTCAAGGTCACCTATGATATTGCGAAGAGTTGTTGCGGTAAGATTTTCAATTGCAAGCATTGGATTTTCAACGCCGTAAGCAAATAACTTTGGGTCTGCTATCTGAAAATAGATAACCGTATCAATCATCATGTGAACGTTGTCGCTTGTGATAACCGGCTGGGGAGGAAAGTCCGCGACCTGCTCCATCTTGTTGATCTTATGGGCAATTCTGTCGATGAAGGGGATCTTGAAATGAAGTCCCGTTCCCCACGTTGAGTGGTAAGCGCCAAGGCGCTCTACGACGTATGCCTTTGCCTGAGGTACGATGTGGATGTTGGAAATGATGATAACGACTATAACTGCCGCTATTGCGAGTAAAATTGCCTGCCAGGGTTCCATAATTTAATTCCTTTCATGTGTAAAATTTTTTCCAGGTATTATTTGCGTTTACATATCAGCTTGACTCCCGATATTTTTTCAACCGTAACAAATTCGCCAACCGACGCTCTATCGCCGTCCTCTGCCATTCTGGCACTCCAGACCTTGCCGTCGATCTTCACCGCGCCCGTCATTAGCGCGTTGTCGATGTCCTCCTCTACCCTTGCCTCTCTGCCAAGCAAAAGATCGGTATCGGTAGGCTCGCTGCCGTGATTTTTAAGAAGCTTCTTTCTGAACACGGTAAATGCAAGCGTCAAAAGCACCACAGATATGGCGGCGAAAACGAGCCATTGTATCCACCCATCAACACCGCAGAACGACAAGATGAGAGACGTCAATATTCCGGGTACGAACCAGATAGCCACAAGCTCTGCAGTTTGAGCTTCTATCGCCAGCGCGGCGATAAATAACACCGCCCAGACTATCGTCATAACGTAAGGCTCCATAATTTATCTCCTTTCAAATCATTTTTCTTTATACTGAGGCTCGATAATATCCATTACCAAAAGCTCTCCCGTACTGTCATTGATAACTATTTTATGAGGACGCGAGTAATCGGGTAACAGATTATTTTTAAAGGTTCCGTTGTTTTCATGTATCTTATATTCAAGAGTAAAAACGTATTCGGTGTAAGTCCCGTTTTTGCCCTGCATCGTCGTCTGACTTTCACGCGTTATACGCATATCGTAAAGCTGCTGCTGGGTAAAGCTCTCGTAATGCCCCTCGGAGGCGGCGACCATTGAATTATACGTCTCGCTGTCGCCGTGTATTATCGCTTGAAGCATTTCGTAGATAAGAGCAACCGCTTCGCCGTGATTTTTGTAGGTCTCGTCGTCGATGCTTTCGGTAACACCTGTATTTTTGTCGGTGAGCATTACCACTCTGTTGTATTTCAGATACTCTTTATATTCAAAGATGTCGAAGTTCTCGTCCTTAGTGTCTGCAAGCAACGAGGGATCAATGGGCGGATATGGCTTTGATGTGTCGTTGTCAAAAATACCCGAGCCTAAAACCGCGGTCATGACCGCTATTATAAGCAAAAGACCTATACCCACTCCAATAATTATTATGAGCTTTTTTTTACTTTTGATAACAGACGGAGTTTTTTCATCAGACCCGTTGCTCTGCTCAAAATTATGCTCGTTCATTTGTAAAATACCTTCTTTCGGTACGCTTTACTTTATTATAACATAAAAGTTCAGAAATTGCAATAGAAAAATCGTCATTGTGTAAAATTTTCCGCATTTTATAAGTTTCAAATTCGGCAAGATACCGAAATGCAAAAAAAGAGCAATTTTATGTTGTTTTATTTTAAAAAATGTGATATAATGTATAATGTAATATTATTTTTATTTTCCTACGAAAGGATTTCCCGCGCTTATGAAATATCTGGTACTCATCCCCGACGGTATGGCGGATGTAAAAATAGAAGCACTCGCTAACAAAACACCCATGGAGGCGGCTAAAAAGCCCGTGACCGACTATCTCGCCGCACGAAGCGAGGTCGGACTTGTCTCCAACGTCCCCGAGGGGATCGCCCCCGGAAGCGACGCGGCAAATATGGCTATTCTCTCCTTTGACCCCAAGCTCTATTCTAAGGGTCGTTCCCCTCTTGAGGCAGTGAGCATGGGACTTCAAATGAACGACCGTCAGGTAGCTTTCCGTTGCAACGTCGTCACTCTGTCGGACGAGGGCGAATACGACGAAAAGACCATTCTCGACCACAGTGCCGACGAGATCAGCACCGCCGAGGCAGACCAGCTTATCCGTGCCGTTGACGCGGCTCTCGGCAACGAGCTTCGCCGCTTTTACACTGGTGTCAGCTACCGCCACTGTATTTTGTGGGAGGGCGTTGAGGACAATTACGCTTTCACTCCACCTCACGATATTTTAGGCAAAAAGATCAAGGAATATCTCCCCTCGGGCGAGCTTGGCAAAAAATACTATGAAATTATGAGGGCAAGCTGGGATATTCTCAATGATCATCCCGTAAACCGTGCGCGCCGCGAAAGAGGTCTCAAGCCTGCAAACTCGATCTGGCTCTGGAGTCCCGGCAAAAAGCCTGCTCTCCCCTCATTCAAGGAAAAATGGGGCATTGACGGCGCGGTGATCTCCGCCGTTGACCTTATCAAGGGTATCGGTCTTTGCGCCAAGATGAAATCTATTGACGTGGAGGGCGCGACGGGCAACGTACATACAAATTACGACGGCAAGGCACAGGCGGCTATCGGCGCATTTAAAAACGGCATCGACTACGTTTACGTTCACGTCGAAGGCCCCGACGAGTGCGGTCACAGAGCCGAGATCGAGAACAAGGTGCGCTCGATCGAGCTTATCGATGAAAAGATCCTCGCTCCCATTTACGAATATCTGAAAAATTGCGGCGACGACTTCAAAATAGCGATCCTCCCCGATCATCCCACGCCTATCGCTCTCCGCACTCACACTATGGACGCAGTTCCCTATATGCTCTACTCCTCCAACGAGGAAAAGCAAGGAGTTGCGTGTCTCTCCGAGGAAAGTGCCGCCGCAACGGGACGCTATATCGCGGCAGGTCACACTCTTATGGAGAGATTCATAGAAAAATAAATTTTAAGAGGTAGTTTTATGAACAACCAACCCGAGAATAATATCTCCGAAAACGATACGGGCAATGTCATAGAGGAATCTGATATATCCGAAGCTGGCTCGGAGGAGCTTCGCGGTCAAGGCGAGAACGAGACCGAAGAAAATACCGAAAGCCAAGACGAAAAAAATGTCAAGGGCAGTCTCTTCCGCGCGCTGAAATCGCTCTTTGATTACGTGGAGATATTTGCTTTTTCCGTCCTCGCGGTCCTGCTTATTTTTACGTTCTGCTTCAGACTTTGCAAGGTGGACGGTCAGTCTATGAATCACACCCTTGAACACGGCGAGATGCTTATCACCACCAATCTCTTTTACGAGCCTCAGCAGGGCGACATCATCGTTTTTCATCTCTCCAACGATTATTTCCGTCAGCCTCTCGTAAAGCGAGTTATCGCTACCGAGGGTCAGAGGGTCGAGATTAATTTCTCAACGGGTGTGGTCAGCGTAGACGGAGTAATTCTCAGGGAGGACTATATTTTCGTTGACGGCGGACAATACGATATTCGCTACGAGTTTGACAAGCAATATCTTGTCACCGCCGAGGACGGAAGCGTGAGCTTTATAGCTACTGTCCCCGAGGGCAAGGTGTTCGCCATGGGCGACAACCGTAATCACTCCACCGATTCTCGCGCGGTAAGCGTGGGATTTGTTGATGAAAACTGCATACTCGGCAAGGCACTTGTCCGCATCTCTCCCTTTTCCCTTTTTAATTAACCCGTTTACCTCTTATGAAGAAAACCGCCAAGCGGTTTTCAACCGACACTCTTCACTCTTCACTCTTCACTTAACCGGAGGTTACAATGCCCTCAGATCAGATACAGTGGTTTCCCGGACACATGGCGAAAACGCGGAGAATGATCTCCGAGAATCTCAAAAACGTTGATGTGGTTATTGAAATTCTTGACGCGCGTATTCCCTACTCGTCCAGAAACCCCGAAATTACAAAATTGACAGAAAACAAGCCCTCGCTTATAATTCTCAACAAAGCTAATCTTGCAGACCCACAGCAAAATAAGGTCTGGCAGGAGCATTACAGCTCAGACAAAACGGCGTGTATTCTCGTCGACTGTCTCACGGGCGAGGGGCTTAATAAAATACTCCCCGCCATACGAGAGCTTATCCGAGACAAGCTTGAACGCTACGAAAGTAAGGGTATGAATCGCCGCATCTTTGCTATGGTGCTTGGCATCCCAAACGTAGGCAAATCGACCCTTATCAATAAGCTTTCGGGCAATAAAAAGGCAAAGGTTGAAAATCGACCCGGTGTGACCCGAGACAAGCAGTGGTTCTCCACCGGTATAGGACTTGATATTATGGACATGCCCGGTATCCTCTGGCCCAAGTTTGAGGACAGAACCGTGGGCGAAAACCTCGCGCTTACAGGCGCTATCAAGGACGACGTTCTTCAAATCGAGGAGCTTGCCATGGCTTACTGCAACCGTATGAAATGCCTTTATCCCGATCTTCTCGCCGCGCGATACAAGCTTGGCGAGAAGGAGACATTTGCCGACATGGGCGACTACGATCTGCTCTGCTATATCGGCAAAAAACGAGGATTTCTTATCTCGGGCGGTGAGATCAACACCGAACGCACGGCTGATATGCTGCTCGATGAGTTCAGGGCGGCAAAGCTGGGCAGGATAACGTTGGATAGAATTTGAGTGAGGTTAAAAAATGCCTGATTATTCAATAGAACAAAGCCTTCACGAGAAGGGCTATAAACTGGTCTGCGGAATCGACGAGGCAGGACGGGGACCCCTTTGCGGTCCCGTCTTTGCGGCGGCGTGTATTCTGCCCGACGGATTGGTTATTGAAGGTCTCAACGACTCAAAAAAGCTGACCGAAAAGAAACGCGAAAAGCTTTTTGACGTCATTTGCGAGAACGCTATCGCATATTGCATCGCGTCGGCAAGCGTTGAGGAGATCGACGAAATGAACATACTTGAAGCCGACCTTTTGGCAATGAGACGCGCGATTGACGGCCTTTCGGTAAAAGCCGATTTTGCTATCATCGACGGCAACGTGGCACGCGACTTTCAGATCCCCGCTATGGCGGTCATCAAGGGTGACGCTACCAGCATGAGCATTGCCGCGGCATCTATTCTTGCAAAGGTTGCGAGAGACAGAATTTGTATAGATCTTGACCGTGAATATCCCCAGTACGGCATCGCAAAGCACAAGGGATACGGAACAAAAGCGCACATTGAAGCTTTAGAAAAACATGGTCCCTCCCCTATCCACAGAGCAAAGTTTATAAGAAATATTGGTAAAAAGGATAAAAAATAAATGGCAGACACCGAAAAACAGATACTCGGTCGGCTTGGTGAGGATCTTGCCTGCGATTATCTTGAAAAAAACGGCTACCGCATAGTCCGGCGCAACGTCCGTCTTTCCAGGCACGAGCTTGACATAATCGCAGAGGACGATGATTACTTGGTTTTCGTAGAGGTCAAGACGAGAAGCTGTCTATATCCCGAATCGGGCGATTTCGGTTCTCCCGGTCGCGCGGTTGACGAGGGAAAGCGAAAAAACACCGTCAAGGCGGCAAAGGATTATATGCTTCAAAATTACCTGAACAAGCAGCCTCGCATTGACGTTATTGAGGTCTATCTGCTTGAACAAAACAGCGAATTCAAGACACCGACCGTCTTGAAAATAAACCACATCCGCAACGCATTTGACGCTCGTGGGCGCAAATTGCACGGGTAAAGCGCGCCGAAGGCGCGCAGTTCTATTCGCCTGTGGCGAGTTCTATTGCTTCGCAGTGGTATTCGTCTACGACGAGTGGTATTTGCTGCGCAAGTTTAGATGGCGAATAGAATATCACTGTTTGGCGACGCCTAACAATATCACTTCCCGATAGGGAAATATCACTGTCGCTTGCGACAATATCATTTTTACATCCCACCGACAAATCAGAATTTTAAATCAACAAAAAATTCACATAAAAACCAAAGGAACCTAAATTATGAATTACACAAGTACAAGAGGCATTTCGGGCGAGGTTCGCCCAGCGGCAGAAATCATCAAGCAGGGCTTGGCGCTCGACGGCGGTCTTTTCGTCCCAGAGGAGATCCCTACACTTACCGAAGACGACGTAAAATCACTTTGCCAAAAGTCATATCCCGAAAGAGCGGCAGCTATCCTCTCAAAATATCTGTCCGATTACACATACGACGAGCTTTTAGCCGACTGCGAAAAGGCTTACTGCGAAAACAGTTTTCCGGGCGGAGCTGCTCCCGTGGTTAAGGCTCGAGACGGCATCTACTCCCTTGAGCTTTGGCACGGCCCTACCGCCGCGTTCAAGGATATGGCGCTGCAAATCATGCCCCGTCTCCTTTCCCGCGCACTCGTAAAGACAGGCGAGGAGCGCACGGCTCTCATTCTCGTCGCCACCTCGGGTGATACGGGCAAGGCAGCTCTTGAAGGATACAAGGACATCGACGGCATTAAAATGATGGTCTTCTACCCCGTAGACGGTGTCAGCCGTGTGCAGAAAATGCAGATGGCGACTCAGACGGGCAGCAACGTTGACGTTGTAGCTATCCGCGGCAACTTTGACGACGCCCAGAGCGGAGTTAAAAAGATCTTCTCCGACAAGGACGCCGTGGCTTTCCTTAATGAAAACGGTCACTTCTTTTCAAGCGCAAACTCGATCAACTGGGGCAGACTTGCTCCCCAGATCGTATACTACGTCTCGGCTTACTGCGACCTTATGAACAAGGGCGAGATCAAGTACGGAGACAAAATAAACGTCTGCGTCCCCACGGGTAACTTCGGCAATATCTTCGCGGCATACCTCGCCAAGCTTATGGGACTTCCCCTCGGCAAACTGATCTGCGCGTCGAACCAGAACAATATTCTCACCGATTTTCTGAACACTGGCAGATACGACCGCAACCGCGATTTCCACTGTACCATGTCGCCCTCTATGGATATTCTTATTTCCTCTAATCTGGAACGTCTCCTTTGCTTCACCGCAGGCAAGGCAGAGACCGCAAAATATATGGACGACCTCTCTGCAAATGGCGTTTACGAGGTTAGCTCCGAGGTCAAGGCGAAGATCGCAGAGAATTTCTGCGGCTATTTTGCCGACGAGCGTGAGACCGCCGAGACCATCAATGCGTATTACAATAAGCACGGCTATCTTGCCGACACGCATACCGCAGTTGCGCTCTGCGCGGCTGAAAAGTATATTGCCGAAAGCGGCGACGCGACGCCTATGGTCGTAGCCTCTACCGCAAGCCCTTATAAGTTTGCTGCCGACGTATGCAAGTCGCTGGGTATGGACAAGCCCGCCGACGATATGGACGCACTTGATATGCTCGCGGATTTCTCTGCGACCGAGATCACCTATCCCCTCCGCGGACTTTCCGAGAGAGAGGTCAGATTCACGAGAGTAATTGACGCTGGCGAGATGCTTGATGTGGTAAAGGAATACGTAAAATAATACAAAAAATGGGAGGAGCAAGCTCCTCCCCTACGAAACTCGTAGCAACTTTAACGCTTTGCAAAGCAAAGCATATCACTGCACCTTGCGCAATACCACTCGCCAAAGGCGAATATCACTGTGCGTAGCGCAATATCACTGCCGACGGCAACTTAGCAATTGCCCTCACACTTAAAGGTCGCGCAAACAGTATCAGCACTCTTCTCTGCGTGAGTAGGTCCTACGTGAATGTTTTCTGCTGTGCAGTAGCTTTCACCGTCGTGATACACACAGTTCTTAACCGAGCAATTGATGCCCTTGATGTGCTTTTCGCACTTACACTTGTCGTTCATCATAATTCTCTACCTTCTTTTTTGATTTTTCAAATTCCCGATCAGTCGCTCTCGCGGCAGTCGGGCTCGTCTCGGCTTGCGCCGACAAATATATTATTCCCCCAAACGACTAAAATATTTCTGTTTTTCGAGGTATAACAATGTCAATTTTCGTGCTTTCCGACCTTCATCTGTCGTTGGACTCCAAGACGAACAAGTCTATGGAGGTTTTTGGCGCGCGTTGGGTGGATTATATCGCGAAAATTGAAAAAAACTGGAATGCCGTAGTCGGTGAAAATGACACGGTGATAGTCCCCGGCGACGTTTCCTGGGCAACGAGACTTGAAAATTCCGAATCCGATCTCGCTTTTCTCAACTCGCTGAACGGCAAAAAGCTTATAGGCAAGGGAAATCACGATTTCTGGTGGTCTACCGCAAAGAAAATGCAGACTTTTTTTGAAGAAAAAGGCTTTTCCACCATTTCTATTCTCTACAACAACGCATATATTGTTGAGGATAGGATAATATGCGGAACCCGAGGCTGGTTCCCCGATGAAAGCAGACAGATAACCGTTGGTGAGGTCGATCACGCGAAGATAGTAAATCGAGAGCTTACCCGTCTGCGTTTAAGTCTTGATGCGGCAAAAAAGCTTCAAAACGAGCGCAAAGACGAGACCGGCGAGACTCTGCCAATAACCGTCTTTCTCCATTTTCCGCCCGTTTGGGGCGATTTCGTCATGCGCGAATTTCTCGACGTTTTCCACGAATACGGCATTACCGAGTGCTTTTTCGGTCATATTCACTCGGCGTACAATCAGTCGGGCAGGTTTGAATTTGAGGGCATAAAATTCACCCTTACCGCATCGGATTTTCTCAACTTTCACCCCATCATTTTATAAAATGCGGATTTTAGCGAAAAAAAACCAAAAAATGCTTGATTTTTTTGAGTTTTGCCTTTCAAAAATTCAAAAAAGTATTGACAAAACGACAAAAAAAAGGTAAAATAATATGATGTGTCCGCAAGGCAAGGCTCTTGCGACCCAAAATATGTAAAAAATATATTTAGATAAAATCTTCGGAGGTTTTAAAACAAATGAAACTTTTAAAGCAGGAAGTCGGCGAGAAAAGCACGGTAAAGATCGAATTCTCGGTTGACAAGGAAGTATTTGACAAGGCAGTTGATAAGGTTTACCGCAAGCAGGTAAAGAAGATCAACGTTCCCGGATTCAGAGCAGGTAAAGCTCCCCGCGCTATCATCGAAAAGATGTACGGCTCGGGCGTGTTCTATGAGGATGCTATCAACGATCTTATCCCCGAGAACTATACCGCCGCTTGCAAGGAAGCAGGTATCGATCCCGTTGGTCAGCCTGAAATAGATATAGTTTCCATCGATGAGAACGGTCTCGTTCTTTCCGCTATCGTTCCCGTAAAGCCCGAGTGCAAGCTCGAAGGCTACAAGGGTCTTGAAATCGCTAAGACCGTAGCTCCCGTTACCGACGAGGAGCTTGACAACGAGATCAAGACTGTTCGCGAGAGACAGTCCCGTGAGATCGAGGTTGAGGACGACACCGCCGCTGCTATGGGCGACATTGCAAAGATCGACTTCGACGGCTACATCGACGGCGTTGCATTCGAGGGCGGCAAGGGCGAAAACTACTCCTTGAAGCTCGGCTCCGGCTCTTTCATCCCCGGATTTGAGGAGCAGGTTGCAGGTCACAAGATTGGCGACGAGTTCGACGTAAACGTTCCCTTCCCCGCTGACTACCATGCAGAGGAGCTTGCAGGCAAGGAAGCTTGCTTCAAGTGCAAGATAAACGCTATCACCAAGATCGAGCTTCCCGAGCTTGACGACGATTTCGCGAAGGACGTTTCCGAATTCGACACTCTTGATGAATATAAGGCTGACGTTAAGGCAAAAATCGAAAAGAGACACGAGAACGCTGCTGAAGCAGAGTTCGAAGAGAAGCTTATCGACGCTCTTATCGAGAAGCTGGAGGGCGAGATTCCCGAGGCTATGTTTGAGGCTGAGACCGAGAACTTCGTTCGTGACTACGACAACAGACTTCGCCAGAGCGGACTTGACCTCAAGACCTACTTCCAGTACACAGGTCTTGATCTCGACAAGCTCCGCGAGCAGATGAGACCTCAGGCAGAAAAGCAGGTAAAGGCTCGTCTCGCACTTGAAACTATCGCTAAGGCAGAAGCTATCGAGGTTACCGAGGATGAGCTTACCGCAGAGTACGAGCTTATCTCCAACACCTACGGCATCGACAAGGAGCAGGTAGCAAAGATGGTTGACGAGGCTATGGTAAAGGCTGACGTTAGCGTCAGAAAGGCTATGCAGGTAGTCAAGGACAACGTCAAGGCTGCAAAGAAGGCTTCCAGACCCCGCAAGAAGAAGGTTGCAGAGCCCGTAGCTGAGGAAGCTGCTGATAAGGCAACCGAAGAAGCTAAAACAGAAGAATAATTTTACTTAAAGGGTTGCGCCGTGGACAATATTATGTTACACGGCGCAAACTTGACTTTTTGAGGTTACTGAAAACATCTGAATTTTCTTTTTATGTTCATTTCTTGTCACCAGCGACAAGAAACGAACCAAAGAAACGCCGCACGGGGGAATAGGGGCGGGTCTTACGAATAAAAAAGCAGCAAGCCGCGTTTTTATTCGTCACGACAGCCCCTCCCCCGTGTCCCCCAACCCCAATGGGTTGAAATAGTGGGATAGAGATTATTAGCCATATCAAACTTTTAGACTCAAAGAGGCTTTCCCTTCGGGAAAGGTCGCTTCGCGACAAAGCTGAAAGCTTTAACAAGATCACGGCTACAGTTCGTCATTTAAAAGATAAAATTAACCTCTATAAAATCAATAACCCCTTTTCCTCGGCATAGCCGACAGGAGTGGGAGATCCTTAAGAGGGAGAGGATGTTGAAGATGTCAAAAATGCGACTTGTTGCTTTTTTGAAATCGAAACCCTCTTTCTCTTAAGCGGCGTTTCTTTTGTAACTTTTCTTTCCGCTGGTGGAAAGAAAAGTTAGTAAAAAATACATAATATTTCGAAACGAGGTAATATTTATGGACAACTCTATTATTCGAAACGCGCTCGTTCCTATGGTCGTAGAACAGACAGGCAGAGGCGAGCGTTCCTACGACATTTTTTCCCGTCTGCTCAACGACAGAATTATATTCCTCTCCGACGAGGTAAACGACGCAACCGCGTCTCTCGTCGTAGCTCAGATGCTTTTCCTTGAAGCTCAAGACCCCACCAAAGACATCTCCTTCTACATCAACTCCCCCGGTGGTTCCGTTACCGCAGGCATGGCTATCTACGACACCATGCAGTACATCAAGTGCGACGTCTCCACCATCTGCATCGGTATGGCGGCAAGCATGGGCGCATTCCTGCTTTCCGCGGGAACAAAGGGCAAAAGAATCGCTCTGCCCCACAGTGAGATCATGATCCATCAGCCCTTGGGCGGTGCGCAGGGTCAGGCAAGCGACATCAAGATCCGAGCAGAGCTTATCCTCCGCACTCGCGATATGCTCAATAAGATCCTGTCCGAGAACACGGGCAAGCCCATTGAGCAGATCGAAAAGGACACAGACAGAGACAATTTCATGACCGCAGAGCAGGCTCTTGAATATGGTCTTATCGACCGCATCATCACCAAGCACGAATAATCGAAAGGCTATCTAACATGTCATCTAACAATAATACTCCCAAGGAAACGACGGTAAGATACTGCTCATTCTGCGGAAGAAACGAAAATCAGGTCAATTTTCTGATCCCCTCTCCGTCGGGCGTTTATATCTGTGATTTTTGCGTCGAGGCTTGCTCGGACATGATCTATGAGACCACACAGACGGTCAGCGATATGGAGGAGCTGTCTCTCTCGACCCTCCCCAAGCCCCGTCAGATCAAGGAGGCTCTCGACGAACACGTCATCGGTCAGGACGAGGCAAAGGTAGCGCTCTCTGTTGCGGTCTACAACCACTACAAGCGCATACTTTCCAAGGAGCAGACGAGACGCGGACGCTATTCCAAAAAGTCCGAGGCCGAAAACGACGGCGTTGAGATACAAAAGAGCAACGTGCTTCTGCTCGGCCCTACGGGTGTCGGTAAGACGTATCTTGCGCAAACTCTGGCGAAGACCTTGCAGGTTCCCTTCGCTATTGCCGACGCGACCACTCTTACCGAGGCGGGATACGTGGGCGAGGACGTTGAGAACATCCTGCTCCGCCTTATTCAAGCGGCTGACTTCGACGTTGAGCTTGCCGAGCGCGGCATCATCTACATCGACGAGGTCGATAAGATCTCACGCAAGAGTGAAAATCGCTCTATTACAAGAGATGTTTCGGGCGAGGGCGTTCAGCAGGCACTCTTAAAAATTCTTGAAGGTACGGTGGCAAACGTTCCTCCTCAGGGCGGACGTAAGCACCCCAATCAGGAATTTATCAAGATCAATACTGAAAACATTCTTTTCATCTGCGGCGGCGCTTTTGACGGACTTGACAAGGTGATCGATCAGAGAAAGGGTAAGCGTCTCATAGGATTTTCGGGCGAGAATGAAAAGGCATCGGCTACGTCAAACAACGGAATTTTTGGTGACGTTACGGCGCACGACATAGTAAAGTTCGGTCTTATCCCCGAGCTTGTAGGCCGTCTCCCCGTTATTGTCTCGCTCTCCGAGCTTGACAACGACGCGCTCATCCGTATTCTTTCCGAGCCTAAAAACGCTATCATCAAGCAGTATAAAAAGCTTTTTGAGATCGACGGCGTAAGGCTTTCCTTTACCGAGGATGCGCTTCAAAGCATTGCGGAGCTAGCGATAGAAAGAAAGACAGGCGCACGCGGACTTCGCTCTATCATCGAGGGAGTTATGACTAAAATAATGTATGACACCCCATCCCGCGACGACGTTGAGGAGGTCATTATCACGCGCGAATGTGTTACAGACAAGGCAGAGCCGCAGTTGATATTAAAGGCTCCCGCTCTTGCCGCTCCCACAAAACCCGACAACTGTTTGCCCGAAGGAAAAGAGGCATAAAAATATCCGCAGCTCACGACGAGCTGCTGATATTTTTTGTTTTGTATTTTCTAGGTTTTAAGCCTCAGCGGACTCTACTATTTCGTCAAGCTCCGAAAAATCATCTTTCTTTTTATTTCCACGAGAGATCATACCCATCGCCGCAAGAAGGACTGCTAAACAAAGGACAAAGTTAATGATCAGTCCCGCTACGGGCATAACAAACAGCTTGACAGCGATAAATACAGTTTGCAATCCAACGAAATATTCAAACATCATAAGATAATATTCGTAATTACTCATCCAGCTGAGTGCAATCCAGATCAAATTTGCAAAAGCTCCGACAACAAAAGCACCGAACAGAAGGAACATAAGTATGTATCTGTGTTTTTTACAAAATGTAACCGCAGCTACGAAAAACAATACGGTAACGATCATAGCCAAGACTACAAATATTACCAATCCCACAAGCTGGGCGACTGTTTGAAATGCGCCTCCTTCTGCTAACCTATTAAAGAAAAGAGCTATAAAGGGTGAGATAAATGTACTGAAAATGGTATATGTAAGGAGACCTACGGGAATAAATACCGCCGCGCTATCCTTTTTTATAAACAGTATCAACGCCGCCAAAAGTGCGAGAAATGCGAAAAGCAAGGGACTCGCCAGTTCTGATATAATGCTTGTAACAGTAGTAAAATCCCACATAGAGTAGCCAAAATAATAATTATAACCCACGGTTGCCAGCACGTAGCCGCCGTTAACGACCACTTTAGCGAGGGCAATCAGAATAAATACAATTCCCGCCAATATCGAGAATATTCTGAGCTTATCTCTCTTTTTCGCCTTTAACGAATTTTCCATATTGTTTCTCCGATCTGTATAATGATTTTCTAAATTATAACATTATTTCTTTTTTATGTTAATAGCAATTTGCTTCAATATGTCATGCTATATAATATTCTCGCATATTTTTTCCAAGGAATCGGAAAGCTGATCCGAGCAGACGTCAACTGTTATATCAGCATATTTTTCGTAAAGCGGTGCGCGCTCTTCGTACATATCTGCGAGGGTAGTTCCCTTCCTCATAACTACCCCTCTGTGCGAGAAGTCACCAAGACGGCGACACATTTCGTCATAAGGTATCCTAAGATATACAAGCTTTCCAAGCGTTTTGAGATTAGCCATAGCCTCCTCACCGTATACGACACTACCGCCCGTAGCGATGATCGCATTTTTCTCGGTTATTGCCGAGTTGACCTCATTTTCAATGGCTATAAAGCCCTCATTTCCCTTTTCCTCGATTATCTCGTGGAGCAGTTTACCTTCTCTTTCTTGAATTAAAAGGTCGCAGTCAACGAATCTGTATCCAAGCTTTTTTGCAAGCAGGACTCCGAGTGTGCTTTTGCCGCATGACGGCATTCCAATAAGTATAATTGACATAATTTTCTTTCTCCTTAATCTTTTTCACGCTCGCTTGAAAAAGATAACTGTGCGTAACACAATACCACTGCGAAACAATACCGCTCGCCGAAGGCGATTATTTTCTCGTTTCGACGAGAGTAAAGTTGTTTCCGTCGGTCTTGAATATTATCGATCCTTGGGTGTCGGTACGGTAAACCGTTATTCCCTTTGCTTCAAGTCTCTCTACCACTTCATCATGAGGATGACCGTATTTGTTGCCCTCCCCGCAAGAGATAACGGCGATCTTGGGATCTACCACATTCAAAAATTCTTCTGTGGTAGATGAATCAGAGCCGTGATGTCCCACCTTCAATATGTCGCATTTGAGCGCGTCGGCACTCCATTTTCCAACGATATCTGCCTCGGATTTCCTCTCGGCATCGCCCGTAAGCATCACCGAGGTCTCTCCGTATACCGCCTTTATGACGTAGCTCATCTCATTAGGGTCGTTGTAGTCGTCATTAGGCGCTATGACCGTATTGTTAAGCGCACCGAGCGAGAAGCTCTCTCCCACTTTCAGACTGATGACGTTTATATCATTTGCCTCGATCACGTCGAGCAAATTTTCAAACAATTTGGTAGTCGCTATATTATCCTCATTGAGAACCACGTTTTCGACCTCGAAATTTTCAATCACGTGTGCGGCGTTTCCGATGTGGTCTGCATCTGGGTGAGTAAGCACCAGATATTTCAAGGTGGTAACGTTAGCAGACTTCAAATACTCATCAAGCTCCTCATTTGCGTTCGGTTCGCTTGTATCCACAAGCATATTTCCGTCGGGAGTAGTCACAAGTATTGCGTCGCCCTGACCGACGTCGATAAAGTGGAACAGCACCTCACCGTCCTCGGGAACAGGCAACGGATCAATAGTTTTCTTGGGGGCGAACAGATCAAAGACGTTCGCATCTCCCATCTCCACGTCAAACCCAATGTCAACACCGTAATGATCGACGGCACAAAGCGACAGATATACCGTCAGCGCAAGGATGAATATGACAAGCGCTACTATCGGATACTTTTTTATGAGCTTTTTCTTCTTTCTTCTTACCGCTCTCTTGGTCGCGTTTCTAACGTAATTCTGTGCGGTCTTTTTTTCTGCCATAAGATGCCTCCTTTAAGGACTGAAAATTAAACGACTTGAACCTTCAAAAGATTGGTAGTTCCCGACTGACGCAGGGGAACGCCTGCGGTAATAACGACCTTGTCGCCCTTGGAAACGATGTCAAGCCTTCTCGCACAATCGATAGCGTGGAGGAAGAGCTTGTCCGTGTCGTCCTGAACGAGAGCAAGCACGGGATATACTCCCCAGGAGAGAGCAAGCTGATGATAGGTCTTTTTTTCGGGGGTAGCCGCAACTATTGCCTCGCTGGGTCGGAATTTGGAGACACGGCGCGCGGTAGTTCCCGAGCTTGTAACCGCGATTATAGCCTTTGCCTTTACGTCTCTCGCCGTGGTGCAGGCGGCATCGCAGATAGCGTTTGTCATATCGAAAATGTCACTGTCGTATCGAACACCCTCATAAACGCCCATCTCGATAGCGTCGGATTCTGCTTGGGTGACGATCTTCGCCATTACCTCAACAACGTGAGCGGGATGATCGCCCATAGCGGTCTCACCCGAAAGCATTACCGCGCTGGTGCCGTCAAAGACCGCGTTTGCAACGTCGGTGATCTCGGCTCTGGTGGGAGTTTTTGAGTGGATCATGGTCTCAAGCATCTGGGTAGCGGTAATGACCATCTTGCCTGCCTGATAGCACTTGCGGATAAACTTTTTCTGAATACCGGGAAGCTTTTCAAACTCGATCTCGACGCCCATATCGCCTCTTGCCACCATTATTCCGTCGCAATTTGCAAGTATCTCGTCGAAATTATCTACGCCCTCGGCGTTCTCGATCTTTGCGATTATCTTGATCTTATGCCCGCCGTAGTAGTTCAGAAGCTTACGAAGCTCGATAACGTCGTTTTTGCTTCTAACGAATGAAGCAGCGACGAAATCAACGTCCATTTCAATTCCAAAGCGGAGGTCAAGCTCGTCCTGCTCGCTGATATAAGGCATACTGAGGTGAGCGTTGGGGATGTTGATTCCCTTTCGGCTTGAAAGCTCGCCGCCCGTCACTACCTTGCATATAATATCGGTGTCGGTCAGCTCCTCGACGCGAAGATCAAGTCTGCCGTCGTCAAGCAGTATCTTGTCACCTACGCTCAGCTCCTTTGGAAGCTTTTTGTAGGTTATCGACACACTTTCGCTGTCTCCCACACCGTCAGCAGTGGTAAAGGTGAATTTTTTGCCCTTTTCAAGGGTGATCTTGCCGCAATCAAAGGTGCCTATACGAATTTCGGGACCCTTGGTGTCAAGAAGAATAGCCGCGGGGAGCTTTAGTCTGTCGCGCACGCTTCTGACAAGCTCGATGCCGTCTTTGTGATACTCGTGAGTGCCATGGGAGAAGTTAAATCTCGCCACGTTCATACCCGCGCGGAACATTTTTTCAAGGACGTTCTCCTTTAAGCTGGCAGGACCCATGGTGCATACGATTTTGGTTTTTCTGGAATTGTTCATTTTATTTGCCTCGTTTTTATTGTCTTTTCTGTTTTTTGCCGTCTGTTATTTATTTTTTGAAATTACGTAAAATTTGTGAGAGCATTTAGGACACTTGACCTTATTTCTGCCCTTCTTTCTGGGCAGACGGAGGGTCGCGGAGCATTTGGTGCAGTCGCGGAAAATGTAGAGAGCGTCGTCCTTGTTCTGACTCTTGGTTTTTCTTGAAGTATTGAGAGTGAAGAACCTTTTAAAAGCACCAACAATATTTAAATATATCCCGTTTTCGCGGCGGCGCTTATAGATCTGCTTGGACATAGAGCGGAAGGTCATCCATACGCAAAGACCTACTATCGCCGCGATCAAACAAATGCTCACAACGGTCTTTGCAACCGAATCGTGCATCGCCAACTGAACGATAAAGTCCGCTACTACAAGAACAAGCGAAAGAATAGTGCAGAACAGATAAAGCTCGTCGGTGCCGTATCTGCCGTACATAAAGCTGTATAATTTTTGCTGAAAGTTTCCCTTTTTCATAGTTTCTCCTGTATTCTCCCGTCAATCCTCACGACAGGCGTTGGCGAGCATTAATTTAATTCTGTTTTCCTGATTGATCTTGGTAGCACCCGAATCGTAGTCGATAGCAACGATGTTCACACCGGGATTTCTTTCCTTGATCGGCTTCATCATTCCCTTTCCCGCAATATGATTGGGCAGGCAGCCGAAGGGCTGGGCGCAGACGATATTAGTCACTCCGCTATCGATAAGTTCAAGCATCTCGGCGGTAAGCAGCCACCCCTCGCCCATTTTCATTCCGCTACTGATATATCCCTCGTTAGCGTGACAGGTCTTGTAAAAGGGGGCGGGAGGAGTAAACCTACCATCCTCGGCGATAATATCAATCATATCCTGCTGTTTTTTTGCAACATAGTCACAAATCGTTTTATATACGGGGGCTGACGCTTTACCACGACCGTAAAGCTTTGCGTCGATGATGGGATTGTAAACGCAATAGAGTATAAAATCCATAAGTCCTGCCATAACAGGCTCCGCACCCTCGCTAACAAGAAAATCCTCAAGTGAATTATTGCCAAGCGGCGAGAATTTAACAAATATCTCGCCAACTATTCCGACCTTTACAGGCTTTACGTCGTTGACCTCAATGCGCGCGAAGTCGGCAATTATATCTCGGTAATTCTGTTTGACGGCAGAATAGGACATCCTTTTGCCCGTCATCTGATCGGCAAGTGAGTCTGTCCACTTGTCGGCAAGAGCGATAGCACTTCCCTTGACCTTTTCTTTAGCTCTCACCTGATTGGTAAGGCACATAAGCAGGTCGCCGAAAAGAATACTGTAAAGAGCGGGATATATCATAGAGGGTGTCAGCTTAAATCCGGGATTTTTTTCAAGTCCCGAAATATTGAGCGAAATAACCGGAACGTATCCGTAACCCGCCTTTTTCAGTGCTTTTCTGATAAGCGAGATGTAATTTGAAGCTCTGCATCCGCCTCCGGTCTGTGTCATGAGAAAGGCGACCTTGTGGGGGTCATATTTTCCGCTTTCAAGAGCGTGGATACACTGACCGATCATAAGCAGCGCGGGATAGCAAACGTCGTTGTGGACGTTACGCAGACCCGTGTCGATTATCTCTCTGCTGTTTCCCTGCAAGCCGTTTTCAAGCTGTTTGGCGTTATATCCGAATTGTCCGAACACCTTGGATATGAGCTTAAAATGCCTTGGCAGCATATTGGGAAAGAGAATGGTATATTCCCGACGCATCTCCTCGGTGAATAATACTCTCTCGTCCTCAAATTGAATAATACTTTCTTTTTTCATAAATCCTTTATTTTTCCGCGAATTCCAGAGCGCCCATAAGGCTTCGCAATCTGATATTCACGGCTCCCAAATTGGTGATTTCGTCGATTTTTATTTGGGTATATAGCTTTCCGTTTCTTTCTAGAATAGTTCTTACCTCGTCGCCGGTTATAGCGTCGATACCGCATCCGAAAGAGACGAGCTGAACAAGCTCAACGTCAGGGTTCTCGGCGGCAAAGACCGCGGAGGCGTAAAGCCTTGCGTGGTAGGTCCACTGATTAAGCACCGCGACCTTGGGGTGTATTCCCGTCAGATCTACCGAATCCTCGGTAATGACCACAAAGCCGAGATTTGCCGCGAGGCGGTCAATGCCGTGACCTATCTCGGGGTCTATGTGGTAGGGTCTGCCCGCAAGGATCATTATTCTCTTGCCGTTTTCCCTTGCCCACTTTATGGCACGCTCTCCTTCAAGACGAATGTCCTTCATCCAAGCGTCGTAAGCGCGATAAGCCTTATCGACTGCAATAGAGATCTCCTTTTTCTTGATACCGTCTCTGCCCTTTAATATTCCCCAAAGCTCCTTTATAAGCTCACGGGGTTCGTTAATATTAAGGTAAGGATAAAGGAAATCAACCTTTCGAAGCGATTCCATGTTTCCCGACAGCAGCTCGGAATAATAGGCTACCACGGGACAGTTGTAGTGATTGTCGCTTATCCGCTCGTCCACATTATATGTGAGGCAGGGATAAAAAATGATGTCAACTCCCTTTTCTATCAAGGTCTCGATATGACCGTGCATGATCTTGGCGGGATAGCAGGCGGTGTCTGACGGGATAGAATACTGTCCCTTTGTGTAAAGCGGACGGCTTCCGAAGCCCGAAAGCTCCACTTTATATCCGAGGCTTTCAAAAAGCGTATGCCAGAAAATACCCAGCTCATACATTCCAAGCGCCAAGGGCAGACCTACTCTGCCGCGGTAAATTTTCTTGTCATCGGCATTTTCTGTCGCCATAAGAGATTCAAATTTTTCTCTCTTGTATCTGTGCAGATTGGGAACTACGTCAAGCTTTTCGGCAAGGTCGGAAAGACCCGCGCCTCGCTCACACTTGTTGCCCGAAATATATCTTTCGCCGCCTGAAAAGGTGTTGACGGTAAGACGGCAGTTGTTTGTGCATCCACGGCAGGTCGCCGCCTTGGAGGAATGAGTAAACGCGGCAAGCTGATCTCTGTCAAGGATCGTCGAGCTTTCCTTGTTCATTGACTTTGAGTAGAGAGCCGCGCCGTAGGCGCCCATAAGTCCCGCTATCGACGGGCGAGTGACGTTTCTGCCGATCTCCTTTTCAAAGGCACGCAGAACCGCGTCGTTGTAAAAGGTACCGCCCTGAACCACGATGTTCTGTCCAAGCTCGTCGGCGGTAGCCGCTCTGATGACCTTATAGATAGCGTTTTTCACAACGCTCATCGAAAGACCTGCCGATATGTCACCAACGCCTGCTCCGTCCTTCTGTGCCTGCTTGACCGACGAATTCATAAAGACGGTACAGCGCGAGCCAAGCTCAACGGGAGCTTTTGCGAAAAGGCCAAGACGCGAAAACTCCTCAACACCGTATCCCATTGACTTTGCAAAGGTCTCGATAAACGAGCCGCATCCCGAGGAGCATGCCTCGTTGAGCATTATGCTATCAATTGCGCCGTTCTTGATCTTAAAGCATTTAATATCCTGACCGCCGATGTCAAGAATGAAATCGACATGGGGATCAAAATGGTGAGCGGCAGTAAAATGTGCGATGGTCTCAACAATACCGAAATCTATATGGAATGCGTGCTTGATAAGCTCCTCGCCGTAGCCCGTCACCGCCGAGCTTTTGATAATAAGCTTATCGCCAAAGAGCGAATATATCTCGGATAGTTGATTTTTAACTATTTCCACAGGATTTCCGCGGTTGGAATCGTAGAAAGAATAAAGTATCTCACCATTCTCGCCCACAAGGGTCAGCTTGGTGGTGGTAGAGCCGCAGTCGATGCCGAGATATGTGTTGCCGCCGTAGTAATCCGCAGGGCATACGCATTTTACCGTCGCCCCCGAATGACGCTTACAGAATTCAAAATACTCGTCCTCATTTTCAAAAAGAGGATCGCCGTGAGCGGTCTCCACCGTCTCGTGGGTTGTTGCTTCAATTCTGCTCTCAAGCTCCTCGATAGTAAAGCTCTC
The DNA here is from genome assembly GCA_045538195.1 of Eubacteriales bacterium. Classification (GTDB taxonomy): domain Bacteria; phylum Bacillota; class Clostridia; order Oscillospirales; family CAG-272; genus SVTX01. The sequence continues at coordinate 21,134 of JAZSRA010000092.1, forward strand.
CTTTTGCTTCGACGCGTATATCGCCGCACCGATCGCTACCGACAGTTTTGCGTATTCGGGGAAGATCGCCTCGTCCTCTTGAAGCTTCAAGGCATCAACGAAGGCTTTGCGAAGCCCCTCGCAAAAGTAGAGAGGGCCGCCCAAAAACATGACCTTGCCCTCGATCTTTCTGCCCTGGGCAAGTCCCGCGATGGTCTGATTTGCCACCGCCGCGAATATACTTGCGGCAATATTTTCCTTTGCCGCGCCTTGGTTAAGTATGGGCTGAATGTCGGTCTTGGCAAAGACACCGCAACGGGACGCGATAGGATATATTCTCGTAGCCTTTGCCGAGAGCTTGTCCATCTCCTCCACCGTAAGGTCAAGCAGAGTAGCCATCTGATCGATAAAAGCTCCCGTACCGCCCGCACAAGTTCCATTCATACGCTCGTCAACGCCGCCCTTGAAGAAAATGACCTTAGCGTCCTCTCCTCCAAGCTCGATGACGGCAGAGGTGTCGGGTTCAAATCTCTTTACGGTCTCGCCCGTGGCAAAGACCTCCTGAACGAATGGGATCGACGCAGAGCGAGCCATTCCAAGTCCCGCAGAACCCGAAATAGCTACCTTTATCTCCTCTCCCCAGAAAAGAGGCTTGATGCGTCTTATTATCTCGAGAGTCTTTGGACGAACCATAGAGAAATGTCTCTCGTAGCTATCGTAGATTATTCTATTGTCCTTTACCACCACGATCTTGGCGGTGGTCGAGCCTATATCGATACCGATGCACGGCTCATTTCCCAAGCACAATTGAATGTCCTTCATTTTTACTGCCTTTCTTCCGCGGACGCAAGATCCGCTATTACACAACATTTTCTCATATTAATAATAACACATATTGATTAATTAAATATGAAATTTTTTCGGTTTTTTTATTGTTTACTCAAATTTACCTTTTTTTTTCCTTCCGCTTCAATTTTTTGTCATTATTCAAACACAAAAAAGACTTGGGAATACTCCAAGTCTCAGTCTGTCGAAAAACGCCCATTACGCGAGAGCGAAGGTGGGCGTTTTGGTGTATTTGAAGTAAAAAAGCGATATAAAAGCAAAGAAATCGGAGGGATGGTTATCTCTCCACTTTCTTTTAGCGAATTTTTTGAGATTCAT
>JAZSRA010000099.1:0-2400 GCA_045538195.1 Eubacteriales bacterium
TGAATTGCTCGCAACTTCTCAAAGAGTCAACCTGTTTGAAAAGGTTAAAATCCCCGAAACCGAGGAAAATATCAAAAAAATATCGATTTATATGGCAGACCAACAGGTTAGTGCCGTAGTGCGTTCAAAAATATCAAAACGTAAGATAGCCCTTCGTAATGCTGTGGCTTCCGAAAAGGAGGTTTATTCATTATGATAGTGCCTATGAAAAAAGTGTCTCTTATTATTAGAGAAAATAAAAAGGATGAAGCTCTGAAAAAGCTTCGCAAATCGGGAATTGTCCACATTGAGATAGCGGAAGGTTCAGGCGAGAGACTCGCCTCGCTCCGAGAACAAATTGCTTTACTTGAAAGTGCAATCTTTACGATTGGCAAAAGAAAAAAAGTAGAGCCAAAAGATGTGAGTACTGCAGAAGCTTTGTCCGTTGCAATGAAAGTTCAAGCGCTTGGTGCGGAGAAAAAGCAATGCGGAGCAGAGCGAATTGCACTCAGTTCCGAACTTGACCGCTTAAAAAGCTGGGGCGATATTGATCCGAGCAGCGTAAGCAATTTGGAATCAAAAGGTTATGAGATATCCTTTTACGAGATGCCAAAGGCCGAATATGAGCTGCTTGCCGAGAGCATTAAAACCGTTCGAATTGATGCAACAAAATCAACTGTTAGATTTATGCTGCTCAAATCCAATAAGGAAGAACTTGATGAAGCTGTTACATCACTGAACGCATACCGTTTGGCATTACCACAGCTTTCTACAAGCGAGATGAAGCAACGGCTTTCGGAGCTTAGCTCTCGTATAGACGAAATCGACGAAACGATTGCCTCCAATGCTTGTTATGTTGAGAGCATCAAGAGACCCGTTGAGGCTACCGAAAAGGAAATTGAATTTGAAACCTACGCTACGGGTATGGCAGACGAAAATTTATCACCCGAAAGCGAGGCACCTCTTTCCATTTCATATTTCACGGGCTATATTGAAGCTGTAAACCTTGATAGGCTCAAGCAAACTGCCCAAAGTAATTCGTGGGGACTTCTCGTGGAAGAGCCTTCGGTTGAGGATAACGTTCCCACCAAACTTAAAAACAACAAGTTTGTAAGTCTTATTTATCCTCTGACCGACTTTTTGGGTACCGTTCCCGGATATTTTGAGTATGACATTTCGGGTTGGTTTTTGGCGTTTATACTCATATTCTTCGGCATTATTTTCGGTGATGGCGGATACGGATTGCTGATTTGTGCTGTTGCGTCTATACCGATTATAAAATCGCTTATCACCAAAAAGCAGATTTCGCCCATGTTTTTGCTTGTGGGACTGTTCGGTCTGTCAACCGTTCTGTGGGGAACGCTTACCTGTACTTGGTTTGGACTTTCTCCGGAGCAGTTGCCCGGTTGGTTAAAGAGCTTATCCATACCGGTAATTTCAAACGTGTATGCCGATAAGATATGGTATCCGTTTTGGACCAATGGCACCGTAGGACTTACTACAGCTCAAAATCTGCAGATATTCTGTTTCTCACTGGCACTGATACAGCTTACAGTTGCTCATATAAAAGGTGTTTTGAGAAATAAAGGATCTATTAAAATGCTGGGTGATATCGGTTCGATATTACAGCTTTTAGGTATCTACTATTTGGTGCTGAGTCTTGTTGTAAATGCCGAGGTGTTCAGCTTTGGACTGGTTATAGGCGGAATTCCCGTAGGAACGTTTGCTATCGCACTGATAGGAATAGGCTTTGTCCTGAGTTTCGTATTTTCGAACTATGAAGGAAGCATTATTAAATCCATACTTTCAAGCTTAAAAAACATTGTATCGGTTTTGCTTGGCGTGGTAAACGTTTTTTCGGATATTGTTTCGTATATACGACTTTGGGCTGTCGGACTTGCGGGTGCCGCAATCTCTGCTACCGTTAATGAGTTGGCAGGTCCCTTGCTTGGCAATTTTATGTTTATGATACTTGCCGTCGTTCTTCTGGTGTTTGGACACGGACTGAATATGATTTTAAACATCCTTTCAGTTATAGTTCACGGAATCAGACTTAACACATTGGAATTCTCCTCGCATTTAGATATGTCGTGGAGTGGGCATAAATTTAAACCATTTAAAGAACAAATTGATTAAAGGAGAATCATTATGAATTTAGGATTATTAGCAACAGCATTGTCAATGGGTATTGCCGCAATCGGCTCGGCAATCGGTATCGGTATTGCGGGTCAGGCTTCAATTGGTGCTTGGAAAAAGTGCTATATGAGCAACAAGGCGGCGCCGTTTATTCTTACTGTTTTCGCAGGTGCGCCTCTTACACAGACCATTTACGGCTTTCTTTTGATGCAACAGATGAAGGGTTCTTCTGCCGACCCTGCATTTTTGCTCGGTCTTGGAATTGCATCCGGTGTCGCTATGGCT
>JAZSRA010000028.1:0-3767 GCA_045538195.1 Eubacteriales bacterium
TTGGCCTCCGACTTCCGATATAGTTTCCGCCATCGGGGACGTTAGTGTTCTTCAGCGTGATGTCACCGGTCCCGGTGCTGACCAGACCCGCCTTGCCACTGATCGTCGCGTCCTCCACGGTCACGTCGCCCATCATACTGAGACAGATCCAGTCAGAGGAGATCTCACAATTCTTGATCACAACGTCCTGCATGCCTGTTACAACGTAAGTGTTTGACCAAAGCTTGCCCGTACCGGATATTTCTATGCTTTTGCTAGAAGCGATAGCCACTTCACTGCCATCCGGCATACCACCATCATGAATGGGAACCGTGATCCGATTCTCGCCCACCAGCTTGATGGTCAGATCCGCGATCTCGGCATAAATACCGGAAGTGAATATATCCGCAGTGTGGACTTCGGTGATATTGGCGCCGCTTAGCGTCAGGGTATTGGTGGCGGCATCGTAAGAAACGGTGCCGTCCCCCAGCACATCGGCGGCGTTATCCTCGTTTACCTGAATGCCGCCCACGTAGATACCGTAATTGTGAACTGCCGCAGATGCAGGAATTGCCGTGAACACCGCTGTGCCGAGCAGCAGGGCAAGCGTCAATAAAATTGAAAATATTCTTTTTTTCATAGTATTCTCCTTAAAAACAACATAGGTTGGGGGCAAGCCCCAACCCATGTGTCAGGGCTTATGCCCTTTATTTGATATGGTTATTTCTTTTTAAAAACTGTCTTGAGATCAGAGAAGCTCTTTTTCTTGATAGCGAACCAGAAGATTGCAAAGCCGCCGATTCCGACTACCAGCACAGAGCCGATTACTATTGCAATAATCGCTCCTGCACCGAGACCGTTCTTGGCTTGTCCGTCTTCGGTAAAGCCGCCCTTTGCTTCGTATCCGCAAATGTCACAGATCTTGTCATCATTCTCATCAACGTGTGCGCCTGCTTCTACCTTTTCACCGCAAGCACAGAGCTTGTGATGACCGTTCTCATCGGTGATCCACTCAACGCCGGCAGAATGTCCGTTTGCTGCCTTAAGCTCCGAACCGCAAACGGTACATTTCTGAGGTTCAGTGCAAGTTGCTTCTGCACCGGGAGTGTGTTCACCGTTTGCCTCTACCAAAACAGTGCCGCAAACCGTACAAGTCTGATCATGTCCGCAATTTGCTTCTGCTCCGGGTGTATGTCCCTTTGCTTCTTCAAGCACCTTTTGACATACGGTACACTTCTGCGCTTCAGTGCAGGTTGCCTCGGCTCCGGGCGTATGAGGCGCTGCTTCTCTTTCAAGTCCGCAGTTGGGGCAGACCTCAGAGCATTCATGCTCGTAGAAGTGGAGAGCCTCGCCACCAAGACCTTGGGTTCTTATGTAACCGCAAACCGTACAAGTATCGTCACAGTTGGTGTTGTTGCCGTAGTCATGCATACTACAAATCGTTGAGCCGTTGGGGTCATCGCAATTTTCTATATCTATACAGCTCTTATAATGGAACGTGTCGTCACTGTAATCGTATCCCTCGGAATAAACGTGTCTATGCACTCCTGCCTCAACGTAAATAGCTTCAAAGTCTACGCTCTCGGTCACGTCATATTCTCCTGCAAGAAGAGTCATTCCACCGTCGGTCGACCAGCCGGCGAACGTTTTTTCGTCAGGGGGAGTAAATTCACATTCCGGCAAGGTGATAAGTCCTCCCTTTACCATCAAGGAGCTCATCGTACCCATGCCTTCTCCGGGACTAAAGCTAATAGTGTAATAAGGCAATTCTTCGGAAAGAAGGTTCAGAACGATCAAAACACCGTCCTCGTTTGCAAACAGAACGCCTGCATCCTGACCGTTTACCTTTGCTGCTGTGATACCGTTTTCAAATTTGAATCCCTCTTTGGGAGTAACTGCAAGAACGAATCGGTAAGACTTTCCACCGGCAAACACGCCTTCAGCGTTCAAGCCCATATCCGTATCGCAATCGACGAATATAAATTCCTCGATATTGTAGGTATCGTCACCCTTTTCAACCTGTTTTGCGGGATGCATCCCCTCAACGGGATTATCCACCGTGATCACAAGTTGCTCGATGGTGTGCTTTTCACACTCAAAGGGAATGGATGCAAGCAACCAGTTCGCCTCGGAGTTGCCGTTATATCGTTCAATCTTGGTAGCAGCAATACCGTTTGCCTTTACTGTGAGAGCATCGTGAGAAGCAAACTCAAACTTACCGTTGCTTGCGCCAAGGATCTGCTTTTCGGAGCGGAGGATGATGCGAAGCTCATATTCATGACCGTAAGCAAAGGTATCGGTAGAGAGAAGCTTTTTGTTGGCGGTAAGGTCATACCAAACTATCGCATCGGCAGAAGTGCCGAGATCGTATCCCTGTCCATATGTAAACTCATAATCGGGAGCTTCGCCGTGTACGGGATTCTTAATACCGCTGATATTGACCTCGCTGAGAACACCGCCGTCGCAGGGAGCAAAGGTGACGGTGACCATTGCGATAGTGGGATCGTCGGGCAAAACCATGACATCAACGTAGCCTATGTTGGCGTTTCCATCTACCCAATCGGTGAAACGGTGCGTATCAAATGTTTTGATGAAGAAGGTCATCGAATAAACGCCACCCATCTCAAATACCGAGGTAGCATCCAAAAGTCCGTTTACAGACGTCCACTGAATACCGTTTACAAAGTTAAACTGTGCGCCTCCGGTAAATTCTTCATCGTCAAACAATGTGTAACTGCCTGTCATCGCAGGAGGATTGTACTGAGGATGCTGTGTTGCCGAGGGGGCGATGATTCCGCTGAAGGAAACGCTGTCTACGTACTGCGCCTCACAGGAAGTAAATTCATAAGTTACGAATACGATCTCGTCGTCGTACTGTCCTGCGCCAAGTGCCTTGAGTGCCATAGTACGCTTGTCACCATTAATATAACCCCAAATCTGCTTACCGCCGTCGTTTCTGTAATCGTCGGCATTTTCAATATTAAAACGGAAGCCTTCATTCGTCTGGATCGCAAGCTCTACCTTGTAGCGCGCACCTGCAGCATAATGCTCATTTTGCTCCATCTTTCTCCAAGCATTGTTTTCGTAAACGTACCAAAGGTAATCTGTGGAGGGGAGCCAAGTCGCACGGGGATAGCCTACCTTTAAATCTTCCTTTTCGGGAGGAAGGTTGCCTGCAATCGGCGTGGGGATCGAAATGTTGGGATAGTTTATGATACCGTCAGCAATATAACTGAATGTATAAGCTACGGTAATAGTTTTGTGCTTATCGGAATTCATGGGTGGATATTTTACCGTTGCGGTTTTGCCGTTAATGGTTGCGTGAATTCCGCTATAATTTGTATCAACGCCGGTATATTCAAAATTCCAACCGCTGTTACCGCTCTTTACCTCGAGATCGACCTCTACGGTATAGGACTGACCACCGATGAAGTATGTGTCTGCACCACTCTCAACGCCCATCTGTCTGTCGTCGCCCTGTTTGTACCAACGAAGCCCTACTACCTTATAGGTCATATGGTGCTTGGCTTCAACAGAAGAAATACTAAGGTTTACGGTTTCGCCCGCGCGCGGCTCGGGAAGTGTCAACTCAACCTCGCTCACCTTATCAGTCGGGGTGACTGCCAATGCCGTAACCGGCAGCATCGAAAGCACCATAATCAAACTGATCATCAATGCTATAAATCTTTTAGTTTTCATAAATCTTCCTCCTTTTTGAAGATTATTACAAGGGGCGGCGGCAAGCCGCCGGTGTAACGTTGTTTAAGTGTTTTTGCTTTTTAAATGGC